>NZ_CP120368.1:60000-788125 GCF_029892045.1 Sinorhizobium numidicum | reverse complement strand
GTCATTGCCATCCCAGCTCCTCAAGCTCCCATGTTGCTTCCCGCAACGCGTCAACGCTCACGCCCCATTCTGCCGCGATTTGCTCTGCACCGTCGTCTTCCACGTAACCTCACCCGATTCGTCCATCGACAAGATATAGAAAAGCCCGCCGATCTTCACCGGGGCTGTGAATTGCGGGCAGCGCGTAATGTCGTGGAGGAATCGCTTTTCGCCACATGCTAAAAGAAGGGGCCGTAACGAATCGAAAAGGGTCCGCATGCAACTGCTGTTTCTCGATGACGCCGCCCAACGCAAACCTTCTCGCCAGCGCGCGGACCTCTTGTAGCCGTTGGCGGCGTCTCAATCGAAGCTGCGGCGGCTCGCGACCTTGAAAGCGTTCTGAACGCATTCTGCGACGAAGTAGGCTTTCCCTCGCGAGAGCCCTTCAAGTGGTCACCTAATCGCGACCATTGGATGCGCGAGAATTTAATCGGCGCGGATCGGGTGGCCTTCTTTGAGAGGGTCTTGACGCTTGCGGGCGATTACGGTGCCAGAGGGCAGGTAACCATTTCGGACACCACGAAAGGGCTGGCCTCTAAGAATTCGGTGAAGCACGAGACAGACGTGCTTTTGATGGCTCTGGAGCGCTTCAACTATTCAATCAGGGGCGACTTAGGAATCGTGATAGTCGCTCGCCCGTCGGGTGGTCGAACCGATGAAGACAAATTTCTAGCTGAATGCGCCGAACTGGTCACCAATGGGAGTGACTACGCGAAGTTCACGAATCTGGCGACTAACGTCTTAACGATGCCGTTCCAGAATTCCCGACTGCTTCAAGTCGCTGATCTGGTCGTCTCCATTACAACGGCGATGGTGGCGGGCCATACGGAATACGCTGCGCCCATCTTTGGGCCGGTGAGGTCAACGTTGCGATCAGATCTAGGCCGGATTGGGGGCGTGGGGCTCAAAATTCACCCCGACTACTCTTACGTGAACCTCTATCACTGGCTCTTAGGCGATGAATACTTTAAGCGCGGCAGCGCCGGGATAACTCTGCCGATGTCGGGTCGGCCGTTCTCGAAAGACCCCAGCCGCTACTAGGTTGGTGGCAAATAAGCGGAGGGGCAATCGAAGTGATTGTTTAACGCAGTGCGCAGCCGCTTGATCAACGATCACCAGTGTCGTAGCTTGAGCCGATGGCACAGAGCGCGAACTCCAGACGTCGTTTCGCTTAGGTAAGGAATGTGGCCCGCACGATAGCCGTCCAGCCCGTGCGATCGTTGAAAGACAAAGCCCGCCGAATTCATGTTTAGTCCTTTCCTTCTGGGAGGCAGAGAAATCAAGGTTCTGGGCCGTGAACGCCACCGTCATATGCGCTCGATGCGAACCGGGAACTCGCCGCGCACCAGCAGCGGATCAAAGCCATTGTCGAAACGGCCAAGCCGGATCAGTCCGTCCCAGCGGTAGTCGGCATAAAACAGGGCCAGGTTGCCCCAAGGCTTGAAGTAGCAAAGGTCGCCTGGCCGCTCGTTTCCGAAGGGACCACTGGCTTCCTCGGTAAGTTTGCGCGGCAGATGAATGATCTTCTCGTTCTCGCCGTAATCCTCGATCCTGAGATTCAAGGGGAGCATCGAGGCCAGATCACGCGCGGACGGATTGTCATAGAGCGTCGCGGTCAGTGTCAGGTCGTTGAAGGCTATCCTGATCCTGACGTCTGTCGGCTCCTGACTGGCGGGGTCGCGCCCTTCCTGCCCGTGGGCCAGCAGAGGTATAGCGGCAGCCGCCAAGGCTCCGCCCAGCACCGCGCGACGGCTCA
This sequence comes from Sinorhizobium numidicum, assembly GCF_029892045.1. Taxonomy (NCBI): domain Bacteria; kingdom Pseudomonadati; phylum Pseudomonadota; class Alphaproteobacteria; order Hyphomicrobiales; family Rhizobiaceae; genus Sinorhizobium; species Sinorhizobium numidicum. The sequence goes on along the minus strand of NZ_CP120368.1, from coordinate 786,330 downwards.
TGAACTGGGATGTCATAGACATAGCGCGCCTCACGTCAGACGGGTTGAGCCGTGGGCCGTAACAGGATTTCGTTGATATCCACGTCATCGGGTTCGTTCACCGCGAACGCGACCGTCCGGGCGAAGGTGTCTGCACCGACCGCAATCTTGCTGACGAACTCCTTCGTGCCCGCCTGGATGTCCTTTTCGCTGATGTGCTCAAGGAGCTCGGTGCTGACCGCGCCGGGAGAGATGATCGTCGTGCGGATGTTGTACGGCTTCACTTCTTTCCGCAGGCCCTCGGATAGGGCGCGTACAGCGAACTTGGTGGCGCAGTAGACCGTGGCGCCCGGATCGACCACATGGCCGTAGACGGAGGACACGTTGATGATGTGTCCCGATTTTTGGGCCTTCATGTGCGGGAGCGCTGCGGCAATGCCGTGGAGCACGCCCTTGATGTTGACGTCGATCATGCGGTCCCACTCGTCAATCTTGAGCCGTTCGAGTGGAGCGAGGGGCATTAGACCCGCGTTGTTCAACATCACGTCGATGCGGCCAAACTCCTGGACCGCGGTATCGACCAGGTTCTTGACCTGATTCTGATCGGTGACGTCGGTCGCAACAGCCCTAGCCTTGTATCCCTTGGCCGTCAGCTCGGCGGCCAGTGCCTCGATGCGATCGCTTCGACGCGCGCCAAGGACGACCACGGCACCCCGCTCGGCGAGATGACGGGCCGTGGCCTCACCAAGTCCGCTGCTTGCGCCGGTGATGACCACGACCTTATTTTCGATTCCTTGAGACATGACGATCTCCTATCTCGGCCTTGAGGACTTACGTGCGAGGGTTAGCGAACGTGGCGAGGAGGGCCGATCCTGCCAGAAGAACGGCGGCAAGAAGGAAGGCGCTCCACCACCCAGCGATGTCGAACAGCGCTCCGCCAGCGAAAGCGCCGCCCGCGATGGCAAATTGGATCAGTGCCACCTGCAATCCGCCGCCTGCTTCAAGTTCGTTGGGGATGATCCTGGTCATCCACGTATTCCAGGCCACCGGAATGGGGGCCGTGAAAAATCCCCACAACACCAGCAGAGCAGCCGTGACGGTCGCGACGGGTCCAAGAGCGATCAGCAGGAGGGCGAGGATCGCGAGCGCGCTCGGCAGTCCGATCAGCAGAGCAGTGAAATGCCGTCGGAGGACGAAGCCAACGATCGACGTTCCGGCCAGGCCACCCAAACCCAGCCCGAGCAGCATCATCGACAGAACGTTCAACTCGACGCCCGTGACGCCTTCGAGGAAGGGACGCAGGTAAATCGACAGCGAGTTCTGGCCAATGAAGGCGAGACTGGTCGCCGCCATTCCGACCGCGAATGTGCGGTTGCGCAGCAGCCCGAAGATTCTGGCTACTGAGACGGGCGCCGTTGCCGGCATCTTCGGCAGTACGGCCAACTGCCATGCAAGCGCGGCAAGGCCCATCGCCACGGTGATAAAGAACGTGCCCCGCCACCCGATCAGCCCGCCGAGGAAACTGCCGAGCGGCGCGGCAAGGACGAGCGCGAACGCGGTGCCGCCCTGGAGCAAGGCGATAGCCTTCGGCAGGTCGGATCCCGAGGCCAGGCGTGCCAGAACAGCGGTTGAAAGCGACCAGAAACCGCCGATCGAAATGCCGACCAGTGCCCGTCCAACCAGAAAGACAACGAAGTTGGGAGCGAGAGCCACAGCCAAACTGGAAGCGACCAGAACGGCCGTATAGAGCAAGACGACCGTTTTCCGATCGAGCGTGGCCAAGAGGGCGTTGCCGAAAAGGCTGGTGATCACGGCGAAGAAGCCGGAGACGGTAACCGCCTGTCCGGCCTGACCCTCTGAGATGGAGAGGTCCTGGGCAATCGGAGTCAAAAGGCTCACCGGCATGAACTCCAACCCCACCAGGAGAAAGGTCAGCAGCGAGAGGCAGGTAACGGCAGCCCATGGGGTCGTCGTCCTTTCGGCTGAAGGGGTTTCATCCAGTGTCAGTTCGATGGTCATCCCATGCTCTCCTGTCCGCTGCCAGACTAAATAGCCGGGTTGGTTTTGGCCGACTAGCAGCTATAATCTGCATGTTGAGGTGAAGGAGATTCAACAATGCGGCGTGACGAGTTCACCGAGATGCGAGCGTTTCTCGAGGTTGCTCGCGAGCGGAGTTTCACGCGCGCGGCCGCTAAGTTGGGCGTGACCCGCTCTGCCCTTAGTCATACAATCAGGGCACTCGAGGAACGGCTTGGCGCCCGTCTCCTCTCCCGTACGACCCGTGACGTAGCACCTACCGTGGCCGGGGAGCGCCTCGTGGAGGGCATCGAACCCCATTTTGAGAGTATCGCTGCCGAGATCAGTGCGATCAGCGCCTTGCGTGACAAGCCATCGGGTCACGTCCGCATCGTGTGCCCCGACGATGCCATAGGCTTGGTCTTTCGCCCTAGGCTGCCGGCGTTCCTGCGCGATCACCCAGACATCAACGTGGAACTCATTGTCGACAATGGCTTCACGAATATCGTCGAACGCCAGTTCGACGCCGGCGTTCGGCTCGGCGAGGCAATCGCGCGCGACATGGTGGCCGTTCGCATTGGTCCCGATGTCCGCTATGCCGTGGTCGGCTCACCCGATTACTTCACGCGTTGTTCCGCGCCGAGAAGACCGCAGGACCTGACCGACCACAATTGCATTAACCTGCGGCTTCCAACGTCAGGCGCGATATATGCTTGGGAGTTCAAGAAGGATGCACACGAGTTCAGCGTGCGCGTCGACGGGCAATTGACTCTAACCGATGTCGGACCAGCGCTTGATGCCGCGCTCGACGGCGTAGGTTTGACCTATGCGCCGGAGGAGCTTGTCCGACCATACGTTGAGAGTGGTCAGCTGCAGGCGGTCCTCGCGGATTGGTGCCCGACCTTTCAGGGCTATCATCTCTACTATCCCAGCCGGCGCAATCTCTCGCCGGCCTTTGGCGCCTTTGTCGCGGCTTTCCGGTACCGATCTCGATAGCCCCTCATATCGGTCGAACTGGGACAGCTATAATGTCCGGTATTTGCCATAGCCGCCGCCATATGCTCGAGCGTCGAACTTCCGCACTCCACCCATTTCTGCTGGTGCTGACCAGCCAGCGAAGGCCCGCTTCGGCCCCAAAAGCGGAAATTATCGCCGCTCACCACACGTGTTGACTGAGGCCCGAACCCAGGGCGCAAAGGTGGCATCCATCGTCGCTCGCGATCGAAAAAAACGCAAGGGAATCAAAGGCGATTGGAGTAGGCCTTTGAATCATGTGAGAATCCCGGCCCCCGCCAATCTCAAGCCGCTGCCATCATTCGTGAAATGACCTCCGGTTGCGATGCTTGCTTGCTCTAACGCATTCGCCTCACTCATTCCCTCGACCTGAACTGCAGCGTAAACACGTTTCCAGCGATCTCCTTGCCAAGCTCGTTCGAAAACTCCAGCGGCACGCAGTTTTGCATGGCTTCGGTCGCGGCATCCACGAAGGCCTGGCGCTGCTTCTCGTCGCCCGTGACATTGATGGCCGTTGGTTGTGGCCGGCCAAGCAGCGTTCCGTCGGCTTTGAAGCCGAACCTCAGCGTGACGAAGGAGTTCTTGATCCCGGGCGGCGGGGTCCAGCAGTTGCTCAGTGCGGCGCCCAGGTCCTCCACCGTATTCAGCGGTTCCGCCCGTAGCTGATCTGTTGTGGAGACGAGAAGCACTCCGGTCAAAGCTAATCCTGCAACAACGTTCATGTCGATCCAGCCCTCTGTTCTTAGCAAACAGAATGATTCAGTGCACTTAAGATTGCGCGTAACTGTGCTCTGGTGCAACCTTTTGCAATGCTTGCAAGGACCACGCTCGTTCTAAAGCAAGCCGCGCCGCGCCAGATTGCGCATCAGCGCGGCCGTACCAAAAGTCCATGGCGGACACTCGGTGGAAAGCCGCACGGTGTTGGTCAGACTGCCGAGCGCAGGGCTCGAAATCGTCACGACGTCGCCGAGCTTGTGGGTGAAGCCTTGGCCCGGCTCGCCACGGTCTTCGACAGGGGCGAACAGCGTTCCCATGAACAGCATCAGCCCGTCCGGATATTGATGATGCGGCCCGATGGTCTGGGCGACGAGGTCGAGCGGATCACGGCTGATTTCCCGCATGCTGCTCGCGCCCTTCAGGCGAAAGCCGTCGATCCCCTCGATCGAGAGATCGAGTTCGGCATTGCGCACGTCGTCAATCGAATAGGTCTCGTCGAAGAGGCGGATGAAGGGACCGATGGCACAGGAGGCATTGTTGTCCTTGGCCTTGCCGAGAAGCAGCGCGGAGCGCCCTTCGACGTCGCGCAGATTGACGTCGTTGCCGAGCGTTGCGCCCTTGACGCGCCCGTCGGCGGCAACTGCGACGACGATTTCCGGCTCGGGATTGTTCCAGCGCGAAATGGGGTGGAGCCCGACCGACGCGCCCCAGCCGACCGCCGACAGCGGCTGCGCCTTGCTGAAGACCTCGGCATCGGGACCGATCCCGACTTCAAGGTACTGCGACCAGAGGCCCTCTTCGATCAGCGCCGCCTTGACGTCCGCCGCCTCGGAGGACCCCGCCTTCAGGTTTCTAAGGCTGTCTCCGATGATCGCCGTGACGCGGCCACGGATTGCCTCGGCCAGCGCCGCGTCGCCGGCGGCGCGCTCCTCGATCACACGTTCGATCATCGAGCGGGCGAACGTGACGCCACAGGCCTTCACCGCCTGCAGGTCACAAGGGGCGAGAAAATGCAGTTCGTCCGTGCCCCTCTGTTCCGCCGCGGTCATGACAGCCGCCGGAGGAGCAAGCACTTCGCCCGGAGCGGAGCGAACATGCGCTACGGGATCGTCAAGATCGAGAAGGTCGCGCATCGTCGGCACCGCCTTCGACGTGATGTCGATCAATTCGCCATTTTTGACGACCACCAGGCTCGGTCCGGCGACATCCGGCCGCCAAACTCGTCCGACAAAGGTTCCGGTCTCATATGCGTCAGTCATTTTCTGTCACTCGCTCCTCGTACGGCGTCTTCGCCGCATCCTACTCGAGTTCTCGCAGGTACAATGCCCATCTGTAAAGCACCTTTCATAGACAAATTGTGCACGCGCAACCGGTGCAACGGAACCTTGCAAGTTCTTGAGCGTTTAATATTTCGCCGTGGGTCTATCTGGCTGCGGCGAGGTCGCAACTATACTTGCGATGGCCCTGTGTCCCTCCTTCAGTCATCGCTGATTTAGGGAGTCGGATACCGACAAATGCTGTCGGCAACAGATGATGGCCAGAAAGGATGTTAATGCGATGACTCAGCCTGAAGAGTTCAAGGAAAGACCGCCGATCGATCCCGCGACCGGACAGCCGACACCGCGAGAGACCGAGACGCGCCGAGCATGGTCGGGCCGCAGCACTTGGCCGTTGCTGATCATTCTTCTCGCCGGCCTGGTGCTCGCGCTGATAGCCTGGCTGCCGGCCGAACTGACCAGGGACGCGGAGGATACTACTCAGCCTCCGGCAACGTCCGATCAGTCTACGACGACTCAGCCGCCGGCCGCCGAGCCAACAACACCGCCGGCCACAGAGACGACTCCCGCGGCACCCGAGACTCCGCCGGCCCCGCAAACACCGGCAACGCCGGCTCCGCAGCCGCAGAGCCCTCCGGCGCAATAGGCGCGGTCACCAAGCGTTTCGGAGAGCGGGGAGAGCTTTTTCCCGCCTCCGCGCTATAATGCGAGCAGGTCGGACGTTCCGATCGGGTTTCACCGTTCATGGACCAGATCGTCGCTGATATTTTTGTTGCAACGCGGACCCCCTATCCGGTGATCTTCGCGCGGTTCTGCGGCGCCATCCTGCTCGGCGCGCTCATCGGCATCGAACGGGAAAAGCGGCAGCGCCCCGCCGGCCTCAGAACCCATATTCTCGTCAGCCTCGCTTCTTCGATCTTTGCCGTGGTCGCGGTCGAAAGCGTGCATATGGTGAGCCTTTCCGGCCCGGAAGTCCGCATCGACCCGATCCGTGTCGTCGAGGCGGTCACGGCCGGCGTTGCGTTTCTTGCCGCCGGCATGATCGTGTTTTCGAGGGGGGAGATCAAAGGGTTGACGACCGGCGCCGGCATGTGGCTCGCCGGTGCTGTCGGCCTATCGATCGGTTTCGGTTTCTGGTGGATCGCCGCCTTCGCCACCGGCGCCAGCCTGATCGTGCTTTTCATCCTCGGCCGTTTGGAAGTTGCTTTGCAATGGAAGGTGCCGGAACCCTCGGGCGAAAACAGTACCGCCAAACGTCCTGAAGACAGCGTTGCCGCCGGTTCGAGAGAACGATAGCGGAAAAATTGGTGCAGGGACTAAGCCGATCCTTGCAAGGACGGACCGATGATCCGACCGGCGGGAGAGGGAGTCGCACTGGGCGGCCCCCATTGTCGAAGAACATGCAAGGTCGCAATGGCCTTGCGGGCATCCTCCGGGGTGGCGAACAGCCGGCCATCCAGCGGCCAGACGCTGTATTTGACGGCGACAAAACGCAACTGGCCGTTATCGGGCATCAGCGCACCGACGGCCTCGCCGGCGAATTCGATCGTCTGCTTGCTCATGGATATGAAGCTCCTCCCGCGGCGCTTCCGCATTGAAGCCGGTTCGCTGGACATCCGTCAGCGGACCGAGCCCCCCTGCTTCAGCCATCCGGGAAACACCCGGGCGCCGCTTTGGTTCCGGCGAAAAACGAAAAAGGCGGCACATGGCCGCCGTCTCTCGATGGAGCCAGTCTGTCTGTCAGGCGAGGAACCGCTCCGGCCGATAGGGAGCGATGTCGATGACGGTCTTCTCTCCCGTCATCGCTTCTGCAAGTGCGCGGCCGGTGACCGGGCCGAGGGTCATGCCATGATGCGCGTGACCGAAAGCAAACCAGAGGCCTTCGTGCCGCGGGGCCTTGCCGATGATCGGCATCATGTCCGGCGTACAGGGCCGCGCCCCCATCCACGGCTCCTCGTCGCGCCGTTCGGCCAGTGGGAAGAATTCGCGCGCCACCCGTTCCGCGCGGGTCAATTGCACCGGTGTCTTCGGCGCATCGCGAAGCGCGAATTCCGCGCCCGTCGTCAAGCGGATGCCGCGCAGCATCGGCGCCAGGAAATAGCCCCTCTCGGCGTCGAGCACCCAGTTGTTGAGCTGGGCACCGTCCTGCACGCCGTAATGCATATGGTAGCCGCGCTTGACTGCGAGAGGAAAATGGTAACCGAGCTTGCGTGTCACCGTGTCTGCCCAGGGGCCGAGGGCGACCACGACCTCGCGGGTCTCCAGCGGGCCTTCCGGTGTAGCCACGCGCCAGCCCGCACCTTCCAGAATATGCTCAAGTGTTGCCGCGTCGCCCGAAACGAGCCGGCCACCAAGCGACTGGAAATAGTCGAGATAGGCCTTGTTGAGACTGTGCGGATCGCGGATAGACCAGGGATCCGTCCAGCGCAGACCGCCGGCGAGTTCGACCTGAATAGACGGTTCAATGGTTTTCATCTCGCTGGTCGAAAGCTTCTGATGATTGACACCGAATGCCGCGGAAAGCTTTTCGGCGTCCTTGTACGCGGCGTCGCGTTCTTTTTCCGTGCGGAACACCTTCATCCAGCCGTCCTTGCGAATGAGCTCGCCCGCACCGGATGCTTCGATCAGATCCTTGTGCTCGGCTATCGAATTCTCGATGAGCGGCGCATAAAGATGCGCAATCCTCTGGTGCTGGGTGAATCCGGAATGCCACCAGTATCGCACCAGGAAGGGCACGAGCCCGGGCAATGCACGAAAGTGATAGCTGGCATCGATGGTGTTGTTGAGCGCGTAGCGGAAAAGAGCGCCGAAATCATGCGGGAAACCATAGGGAAAGACACCCTCGCGCTGAATGAGGCCCGCGTTGCCATAGGACGTTTCTTCTCCCGCCCCGCGGCGATCGAGCAGCACCACCGACTTACCGCGTCGCGCCAGATGGATGGCAGCGGAAATGCCGACAATGCCGGCGCCAAGAACCACTATGTCAGTCTTCATATCCGCTGCCCCGCTACCCGCTCGAAATCATCGCCGCGCCTGTTCTGACGTGTGAGGCGGGTGTCGCCGCATGAATAGCCAAGCGCATTGGCCGGAGCAAGGGAACAGAGTGTCACGCGAAAATGGAAAAGGGGCAAAGCTGATCGCTCCGCCCCGGCTTGCAATGATTTCCGCCTAACCAGTCAAGATCGTAAATGCGATCGATTCTAACGAATTATAGCGGAAGGCCGCGCAGGTTTCTCCCGCTGCCATCGGAGCTCGCTGACCCTCGCTGCCTCACGTTCGGCGAATAAAGCCTGCCACGAGCGAAATTACCAGGAGTATCAGGAACAAGAAGAATAGGATCTGAGCAATGCCGGCCGAAGCGCCTGCAATACCGCCAAAGCCGAGAATACCGGCAATAATGGCGATGATCAAAAAGACGAGCGCATAATAGAGCATTTCTAATCTCCTTGCGTACGTTGCTGGGAATCGAAACGCACGGCGTCTCGCCTTTGTTCCAGTGCAAGCACTTTCCTTGCGAGACGGCTCAGTAATTCACGAGTGGAAACCGTCGGTTAACCACGAAAACGAAAACATTCGAAAATCGAGACGCCACAACGAAATTGGCCAGGAACCTTCGATAGGGGTTGGCGTTGTTTCGGTAACAGGCTTCTCGGGAATGAAATGAAGATCCCCTCGCGACATATATGGAAATCGGTGACCGACAGTGCTCGGCAGAAGTCCGATCTCCGCAACCATAATCTGCATATCGGCAGAACCATCCGTGATCTTCAGATGCATACGGAAGAAAAGCTCAATGCGCGACTTCAGGGCCTGCTCGAGGAGTTGGAGAAAGCCGAACGCAAAATTCGCAGGTAGGTCATCAAGGGCCTTCGCCACATGCGCAAGCGCGCGCCCGCCAGGCCCTGGCGGGAGCGATTCTTGTCCTCACGCGCTAGATCACGATGATTTTAGGTCGGATCGACCTAAAATCATGAACGTGATCGATTCTAATAAGTTAGCGCGGGATGCGGGCGGAAAACCGCGCACACTTTTCCTCATCCCGCGCTAGTGACGCGACACCCACTCGTCGATCTGGCGCTCGGCCTCATCCTTGGCAATTCCGTAACGCAGTTGGATGCGCCCCGCGAGCTCTTTGCGGCTGCCGTTGATGATGTCGAGATCGTCATCCGTCAGCTTGCCCCACTGCACTTGCGCCTTGCCTTTGAACTCGTTCCATTTGCCTTCGATCATATCCCAGTTCATTGCCTCTTCCTTTCCGTCTATGGGTTCGAGACTGCCCAGCCGAGGCCGGATCGCCGAGGCGAGATCGTTGAAGGTTCAGTTGGAGGGGTCGGCCGCAGACCACGCTCAGCAATGGCGTAGGGCGCTTCCTCCTCGGGGATTATCTGGACCTGGAGCTCCCGCGCGGAGGTGACCTCCCATTCGATGACCACGTTTTCGACGAACAGGGCGGGATCGACAGGGGCGCACTTGCCATAGGCTTCCTTGAACACCTTGCCGACTTCCTCCACTGCAGGCGAAAGCAACGCCTGGCATTCCTTGGCGGTCTCGAAACCAACGACCGGCGACGGCACCTCGCGGCAGGCCATAGCGCCCTGCATGCAGCCGACGAGGATCATGATGGCCGCAACATGTTCCATTTGCGTGCTCCTCAACGCTTACGTGAGGAAGAAAACGGAACAGACCCGTCGCCGGTTCCTGAGCGAAGATCAGAAATATTCTGGAAAGCTGATGCAAATGTCGCCGGCTCCATCCGCCGACGGTCGGTGCCCGGACCGAAACAGGGCCGACCGGCAACCATCGCGCGCGCCGCGGGCCGGAGGCGCGGAACAAAAGTCGGCAATCGGCGTTTTGGCAGCAATAACAAGCGCCGCGGCGGCGGCCATGTCCATGGGAGATGGGAATGCGAGCCTCAGGTGCGCCTATTACGAGTATCCCAGCAATCGCAGAAATACGCGGCGATCGTGAGCATCACCGAGATTACCCCCGGTGCGTGATTTCGCCCACTCCTGTCGGCCGGTCGGCGTTTCACCGATCGGGCGGCACCGTTTGCCATTTCCCACAATCCTTAAACCCAACCTGAGATAGGAACGCATCATGAAGAAGATACTTGTCGTCGCAAGCCTTGTTCTTCCCTTGGCGGCCTGCACGCAAACGGAGAGAGGTGCGGCAATCGGCGCCGCTTCTGGCGGAATTATCGGCGGGGCCGTAACAAACGATGTCAGGGGAGCTGCCGTCGGTGCAGCAGTCGGTGGCGCCACCGGCGCTCTCATCGGCAGTGCAAGCGAACCTGGCCGCTGCATCTACCGCGACCGCTACGGACGCCGCTATACCGCGGCTTGCTGATCGAAACGCGACCGATCCCACAAGGAACCCGGGCGCTGTGCGTCTTTCCGGAGATGCAGTACTGCGCAATTCCTTAAATCGGAGCCGATTTAAGGACAAACTTGTGTACTATTCACAATGTTACAATGGCGTTTGCGCGTCTTAAAAAAACGCGCGGCGCTGTATGGACCGCTGCATCATGCTACGTGATGCCAACCACAAAGATCGTGCAGCGGTGTGGCGCCAACAGCCGCTACGACACCAGCCATCAATCGCGTGATTGCGCTCTCTCCGCTTGGTCAAGACGTTCGAGGAGCTCGATAAACTGTTGCGGAACGGGCTCGTTCTCCAGCGCCTGATAAAGCATCTTCAGCTTCGAAGCGATCCGGGCGTTGGGATCCGTTTTCTGAACGCGGCCGGCAGCCGCACCGCGCGCGCCAGGCCCTCTCAATGACTCGTTCATTTTCCAGTCCCGTGCGCGGAGGCGCGCTGTCCCCCTCTCGCGGCCGTTCTCAATCCATATCCCGTCATCTGCTCGCTCAAGACTTTTCATAATGCGAAAGACGTGCTCCATTGACGTATCCGGCTGCACGTCCATGGTCCGCAAGACGCGGACCATACCGCACAATAGTTTAGGAAGGCCTAAATGTCACTTTCCACAAGGATTGCGCCCCACCTGCCCTATCTGCGGCGCTATGCCCGTGCCGTCACCGGCTCGCAGGCGGCCGGCGATGCCTATGTCGCCGCTGTCCTCGAAGCGTTGATCGACGACATCGAATTGTTCCCTGCCGCGTCCAGCGACCGAATCAGCCTTTATAAGCTGTTCTGTTCGCTGTTCGAAAAGTTGGACGTCGACCGATCGAGCCTTACCTCGCCTTACGCCTGGGAGCAGAACGCCGCAGCCAATCTGGCGCTTATCTCGCCGGCGCCCCGACAGGCGTTTCTGTTGATTGCCGTTGAAGGGTTTTCGCCGAGCGAAGCGGCCGAGATCATGGCAGTCGACCAAGGCGCCTTTTCCAAGCTCCTTGCCAGCGCTTCGGAAGAGATTTCGCGTCAGGTGACGACGGACATCATGATCATCGAAGACGAACCGCTGATCGCCATGGACATCGAGGATATGGTGACAAGCCTCGGTCACCGGGTCACCGGGATCGCCCGCACCCGCAACGAGGCTCTCGCTCTCTACCACGAAACATCACCAAGGATGGTTCTTGCGGACATTCAACTTGCCGATGGCAGTTCCGGCATCGACGCAGTTAACGACATTCTTACCCATACCTCTGTTCCGGTGATCTTCATTACCGCCTTCCCGGAGCGACTGCTGACGGGCAGGAAGCCGGAGCCGGCTTTTCTGGTAACCAAGCCTTTCAATCCGGAGATGGTAAAGGCACTGATCAGTCAGGCTCTGTTCTTCGACGAGCACGCGCGCACGGGCGATCGCTAGGGCCGAATGAGTCGGTCGAGTGGCTGCATCTCAACCGGGCAGTTGCGGTTCCGGCGGTGGCTCACGCATCTGTTCGAAAATGGTCATTGCAATCAGCGAAAGAGGCAAGGCGAGGATCGCTCCGACGGCACCCCACATCCACGTCCAGAAGATGATCGCCACGAAGATCAAGAACGGATTGACTTCAAAGCGGCGGCCGAGAACTGCGGGCACGACAAGATTTTCCATGGCGAGATGAAGGAGGAAGAAGGCGACAGCCGGCGCGATCCCCAGAGACAGCGAGTCGTGCGTCATAAGGCCGCCGACCAGTAGTGACAGGGTCATGAAGGTCACGCCGAGGTAGGGAATGAAGCTGGAAACGAAGGCGAAGAGCCCCCATAGTGGGGGTACTGTAAGCCCGCCGACGAGCGCAATCACCATGGTCGACGCGCCCAGCGCCAAATAGATCAAACTTGCCGTTGAAAAATATTGAGCAAGCGCATCCTCGGTAGCGTTCATGACTCGGATCGCGCTCAGGCGGCCCTCGCGAGTGGCAAACGCGAGAATGATAGTGGTGCGCAATTGAACGCGGCCGAGCAAAAAAAGGACGAGCGCCGCCAGGAAGATAAGCGTCTGGATGAGCGCTGGCGTCACGCTCGCCGCAACCGTCCCGATCAGGGGCCCCGCGTTCTCTACGATGACATCGGCGAATGCATCCTCACCGGCGCCACGGGCCAATGCCATTTCCACCCATTCGAAACGATCGATGAACGGCAGTATCCGCTTCATGACGCCTTCTGCCAACCGCGGCGCCTCGCGCGCGACCTCGGTTATCGGGCCGAGAATAGCGTTCACCAGCGACGACAGCGCAAGAACGAAGAAGAGCGCCAGCAACAGGCCGCCGAATAACGGAGGGAGACCGAATCGCGCCAATTCATCGGCCGCCCGGCCGAGAACGATGCCGACGATGATCGCAAGGGTGACCGGCATCAGGATCGCTTCCATCGAATAGACGGCTGCAGAACTGGCGACCACAAACAGGCCGATTACGCTCCACGCAACGAGCAGGTCAATTCCGTCGCGTTTTCGCACAGCGGTCTTCGACGCCTTGGCCAAGGCGATCTCTTTCTCAGCATCCCGCTTGCGGCTGCGGGCAGCCGCTATGCGCCTTGCCGTGTCCATCGGTATCCTTCGTCAAACGAACCCATCGACCCAGCACTCTTCCGACGGTGCACAAAACGCCGCCGCAAGACACCGCGCCGCCGTGAACACACGCCGTAGCTCGGCAAGCCGCATCGCGCCCACACTCAATGCTTCTCAGGCGGGAATATGTGGAGCGTCAGGGAGAGCAGCCCCAAGCCCAGAATGATTATCAGCAAAGTATAGGCCACACCCTCCGACGTCTGCGGGACGAGACCGAAGACGATTACCGCCCCGGCAAGCAAAACCAAGCAAAGCCGTGGCAGCCAGTAGAGCATGTTCATTCCTCCACATGCGGAATGAGCGATAAACGTGCAAAGATGAGATTGGTTCCTGACGGAAGCACTACGCCGCCGCGCGTCACAAAGATCGCTGTAAACACTTTGAATTGCTGCATGTTTTTATCCTTAAGTCGGTTCCGATTTAAGGATAGATGCAGTAGCGGAGACCAAAAAAACCGCCGGGCACAGAGCCCAGCGGCGTTGAGCAGACGGTATCAGCCTGCGTCGCATCGCGATGATTTCGCTTGAATAGACCAAGCTGGCCGAGACCGGCTCCGAGGCGTTGCAGCAGGATGGGCGCACACTGCTTACAGGCTTCCTGTCCCGCTCCAGCGGCTGGCAGAAAGAACTTAGAGTGCTGCCGTCACGATGACTTCGACGAGGTATTCCGGCGTTGCGAGCTTGGCTTCGCCGGTCGCGCGGGCGGGCGTATGGCCCTGGGGCACCCAGGCGTCCCAAACGGAATTCATCTTGGCGAAATCCGCCATGTCGGCAAGCCAGAGCGTTGCGGAAAGAATGCGCGTCTTATCTGTGCCGGCGAGCGCAAGCAGACGGTCAACTTCGGCCAGTGCCTGCTTGGTCTGAGTGACGACGTCATCTCCGGCATTGCCGACCTGGCCGGCCAGGTAAACCGTGTTGTTATAGACCACGGCCTGGCTCATTCGCGGGCCGGTTTCGAAGCGCTTGATTTCCATAATCGTCGTTCCTGAAGGTTGGGCCGAACATATTTCGTCCAGCCAAATAGGGTTTGTCCGCTGCCGAAAGGCGAGGAGTAAATGGCAGCGACGAAGCTCTACACTAAAGGCGAAACGAGTCCAAGGAGCTGTCCAAACACTTGCGCCTTACCGCACGGGCGATAAGTCGCCCCGCCGATGATGGGGCGGCGGGGCCGGGGAAGCTACGCGGCCTTTCGGGCAAGGCGAGCCTTGATGCTGGCAACGTCAGCGCGTGGAGTGGCGGCAAACAGTGTCTTGGTGTAGCTGTGCTTCGGGTCGGCGAAAACCTCGTCGCGGCTGCCATACTCCACCGCCTCGCCGTAATACATCACCATCACATGGTCGGCAATGTAGCGCACCACCGACAGGTCGTGGCTGATAAAGACATAGGTCAGTTGGAACTCATCCTGGAGGTCTGCGAGGAGATTGAGCACCTGCGCCTGCACGGATAGATCAAGCGCGGAGACGGGTTCGTCGAGCACGAGGAGCCGCGGGTTGAGCATCAGCGCGCGCGCAATTGCGATGCGTTGGCGCTGTCCGCCGGAGAACATGTGCGGATAGCGATTATAGTGCTTCTCGTCGAGACCGACCTTCTTCAACATCGCCATGGCACGCTCGCGCCGCTCGTCGGCCGGTGCCTTGGTGTTGATGATCAGCGGTTCTGCCAAGATATCGCCGATCTTCTGACGCGGGTTCAGTGAGCCGTAGGGATTCTGGAAGACTATTTGCACCTTGCGACGCATCTCCGGCGTCAGGCCGTCTCTTGCGATGTCGACCTTCTTTCCCTCGATCAGCAACTCGCCTGCGGTCGCCGGATCGATCAGCGTGATGATGCGTCCAAGCGTCGACTTGCCGCAACCGCTCTCGCCAACGATCGCCAGTGTCTTTCCTTCATCAACGGTGAAGCTGACGCCTTTCAGCGCGTGAACGGTCCGGGCCTTTTTGAAAAGGCTACCGGGAACGTGATAGTCGCGCACCAGGTTCCTGGCTTCGAGAACATGGGTCATCGAGCGGCTCCCTCGAGGATCTGCTGGTCATTGAAGAGTTCGGAAATGGTCGGCAACCGGTCGCCCGTCGCGTTCTCCGGGAGCGCGGCGAGAAGCGCGCGGGTATAGTTGCTTTTCGGCGACTCGAACAGCGACAGCACGTCCGCTTCTTCGATCTTGCGACCCTTGTATTGCACGACCACCCGATCGGCCGTTTCTGCAACGACGCCCATGTTGTGAGTGATCATGATGAGGCCCATTCCGTACTCGGCTTGCAACCTCATCAACAGGTCCAGTATTTGTTTCTGGATCGTGACATCGAGCGCTGTCGTCGGTTCATCGGCGATCAGAAGCTTCGGATTGCACGCAATGGCGATGGCGATCATCACGCGCTGGCACTGCCCGCCCGACATCTGATGCGGATAGTGGCCGAGCCGCTCCTCGGGGTCGGGAATGCCGACCGCTTTGAAAAGTTCGACTGCGCGCCTACGCCGCGCCGCTTTGTCGAGCCCCATGTGAATGCGCAGGACTTCCTCGATCTGGAAGCCCACCGTGAAGCAGGGATTGAGACTGGCGATCGGTTCCTGGAAGATCATCGCGATTTCCTTACCGATGATCTTGCGTCGCTCGGGCGGCGACATCTTCAACAGATCCCGCCCGTTGAAGGTGAGCTTGTCAGCCGTAACGTTCGCGGTCCAGGGCAGAAGCCCCATCGCCGCAAGCATGGACACCGATTTGCCCGAGCCTGATTCTCCGACGATTGCCAGCACTTCGCGCTCATGAACCTTGAGCGAGACGCCGTCGACGGCTCGGAACGGGCCGGTTGCCGTCTGGAATTCGACGACCAGATTCTCAATTTCGAGAAGCGCCATATCAGGACCTCTTCAGCTTCGGGTCGAGAGCATCACGCAGGCCATCGCCCATCAGATTGATTGCCAGCACGGTCACGAGAATGGCGAGACCGGGCAAGGTAACGACCCACCATGCTCGCAGGATGAATTCGCGTGCTTCCGCAAGCATTGTCCCCCATTCCGGTGTCGGTGGCTGCGCGCCCATACCGAGAAAGCCGAGCGCCGCAGCATCGAGGATTGCGCTGGAAAACGACAGCGTCGCCTGAACGATCAGCGGCGCCATGCAATTCGGCAGGATCGTCTTGAACATCAGCCGCAGGTGGCTCGCGCCGGCCACCTTGGCCGCGACGACGTAGTCGCGCGTCTTCTCGGTCATCACGGCTGCCCGGGTCAGGCGGACGAAATGCGGCTGGAAAACGAGAGCAATAGCGATCATCGCATTGGTCAGGCCCGGGCCGAGGACGGCGACCAGCACCAGCGCCAGCAGCAGCGACGGAAAGGCCAGGATTATGTCCATGAGCCGCATGATGACGGTATCGACCCATCCGCGGAAATAACCTGCGATGACGCCGATGAATATCCCGCCGACCAAGGACAGCGTCGTCACGATGACGCCGACGAACAGAGAAAACCGCGTTCCATAGATGAGACGGGAAAGCATGTCGCGCCCGACGGCGTCGGTACCGAGGAGGAAGTCGGCGCGCCCGCCTTCCTCCCAGAACGGCGGCACCAGAACGGCTTCGCGAAACTGGATGCTCGGGTCGTGCGGGGCAATCAGCGGAGCGCATAGTGCGAGCAGCACCAGAAACACGAAGAACACAAGTCCCATGACCGCGCCCCGGTTCTCGGCGAAGTAAAACCAAAACTCGGCTAGTCTTGCTCGGCGAGATGGGTCGGTCGAAATGGGGCTGGTTGCTGTTGCTTCAGACATGTCGCCCTCCTCAGTGCCGGATACGCGGGTTGATGAGACCGTAGAGCAAGTCCACGGCGAGGTTCACCAGCATGATGACGCCGGCAATGATCAAAAGTCCGCCCTGAATGACGGCGTAGTCGCGGCGGAAAACGGAATCCACCAGCCACTTGCCGATGCCTGGCCACGAGAAAATCGTTTCCGTGAGGATAGCACCCGCCAGCATGACGCCAACTTGCAGGCCGATAGTGGTAATCACCGGGATCATGGCGTTCCGCAGGGCATGTATCCCCACCACTCGGAAGGTCGAGAGTCCCTTGGCGCGTGCGGTCCGAACATAATCCTCCGACAGCACCTCGAGCATCGCCGAGCGCGTCTGACGTGCGATCACCGCAAGCGGAATCGTTCCAAGAACGATCGTCGGCAAAATGAGATGGCTGAAAGCCGATTGGAAAGCCCCCTCCTGCCCCGACAGCAAGGAATCGATCAGCATGAAGCCAGTGACCGACGGGAAGAAGAACATCAGCGAGATACGGCCCGATACCGGCGTCCACTGCAGGATGCCGGAAACCACGATGATCAGCAGCAGACCCCACCAGAAGATCGGCATGGAGAAGCCGACGAGAGCGGTACCCATGATGAGCTGGTCCAGGAAGGAGCCGCGCTTGATCGCCGCAATGACGCCAGCTGGAATGCCGAGAACAACGGCAAAGATGATGGCGCAAAGCGAAAGCTCGACCGTCGCCGGAAAGAGCTCGAAGAACTGATCGATAACCGGCCTCTTGGTGACGATCGAAAGGCCGAAATCACCCTGCAGGACACCCCAGAGATAATCGAGATACTGAACAACGATGGGCCGATCGAAGCCCAACTGATGTGAAATCTCTGCGTGCCGCTCCGGTGACATCACGCGTTCGCCCGAAAGAAGGGCGACAGGATCGCCAGGAAGAAGGCGAATGAAGGAGAAGGCGATGATGGAGACCCCGATGAAGGTCGGGATCAGGACCGCCAATCGCCCCAGGAAAAATCGGAACATGTTAAACCTCATGCCATCATCGCCGCGGTCTCGCTGAGCGGCAGCGCTGGCAAAAAACGAAGAGGGGCGCTCGCCAGCCGCAAACGCCCCCTTCGGTCAGTTGGTCAGATTACTCTACAATATCAACGCCGTCGAAAGCAAAGTCGCCGAGCGGGCTTTGCACGAAGCCTTCAACGTTCTTGCGCATCGGGACGATAGAGAGCGAGTGGTCGATCGTTGCCCATGGCGCTTCGCGCTTGAACACGACCTGCGCCTGTTCATAGAGCTTGGTGCGCTCAGCGACGTCGGACGTTTCCTTGGCTTTCGTCACTAGATCATCGAATTCCTTGTTGCACCATTGGGCTCGGTTGTTTCCACCGACAGCATCGCAACCAAGCAGCGTGTCGAGGAAGTTGTCCGGGTCACCATTATCACCCGTCCAGCCGAGGATCACCGCACCGTCGCGGTCTTTCGCCTTCGACTTCTCAAGGTATTCGGCCCACTCGTAAGAGACGATTTCCACGTTGACGCCGATCTTTGCGAAGTCGGCCTGCATCAGTTCCGCGGCGCGACGTGCGTTCAGCATGTACGGCCGCGCGACCGGCATCGCCCAGAGCTTCATCGACAGATCCTTGACGCCGGCATCTTCAAGCATCTTCTTTGCTACTTCCGGCTCGTAGGTGTCGTCTTCAATGGCATCATTGTAAGACCACATCGTCGGCGGAATCGGGTTCGTAGCCGGGGTAGCCTGCCCCTGAAAGACGGCGTCGACGACCGCCTGTTTGTTGATCGCCTTGTTCAGCGCCTTGCGGACTTCAACCTTGTCGAACGGAGGCTGCGTCGTGTTATAGGCGAGATAGGCGACATTGAGGCCGGCCTGTTCCATCACTTTGAGGTTCGGATCGGCCTTCATCGCTTCGACATCGGCCGCGTTCGGGTAGGGCATCAGGTGGCACTCACCTGCCTTAAGCTTCTGAAAGCGGACGGCTGCATCGGTGGTGATCGAGAAGACCAGATCGTCGATCTTCTGCTTTCCGCCCCAGTAATCCGGATGCGCCTTGTAGCGAATGACCGCATCCTGCTGATAGGCGACGAAGGCAAAGGGACCGGTGCCCAAGGGCATCTGGTTCAGTTGGTTCATCTTGCCTTCGGCCTGCAGCTTATCGGCATATTCCTTGGACATGATCGAGGCGAAGGGCATGGCAAGATTGGCGAGGAATGGCGCTTCCCTGCGCTTCAGCTTGATCTTGACCGTCATGTCGTCGACCTTTTCGATCGACTCGAGTACTTCCGGCAGACCCATTCCGGAGAAATATTCCCAAGACCCGCCTGTCACGTAACCATGCCACGGATGGTCGGACTTCCACTGACGCTCGAGCGAAAAGATCACGTCGTCGGCGTTGAAATCGCGGCTCGGCGTGAAGTATTCGGTGGTCTGGAACTTGACGCCTGGACGCAGCTTGAAAGTATATTCGAGGCCGTCGTCCGAAATCGTCCAGCTTTCAGCAAGACCCGGCTCGGTTTCGGTCGTGCCCTTCTTGAACTCCAGCAGACGGTTATACGCGGTGTGCGCGGCGGCATCGAATGTGGTGCCGGCGGTAAAGAGGCCGGGGTCGAAGCCCTCCGGCGAGCCTTCCGAGCAATAGACGAACGTCTTCGACCAGGCGGCGCCGGCCATCAGCGTGGCGAGCGCCGTCGCTGCGAAGAGAGTAGTGAGCTTTTTCATGAGCTTGCTTCCCAGATTTGTTTTTTGTTCTCGTATTCTTCCTGACGCGGACGTTTACCGCCCGGTCAAGGGCGGATGGAACGACATTTGGCGTCGCAATGCAATAAGTCACTTCAGAAATTTGTCTATGCGAAAAATTCTTCCGCAAGTAGAACCGAGCCGAGCTTTCCACTATTTTCGAACACGGCCGGCGCGGTCGGCCATGCTGACCGTCGGTTGCTGCCCATTAAGGCTGGTTGTGGCGCTTTTTTCAACAATTCCGGCCATGCTGAGCTGACCTCGCCGTCGCGGCTGGGAAGCACAGCCGGCGAGGTCGCCTGATAGTCTCAGCCCCGGAACACACGGTGAATTCGTGCACCGCCACCCATCAAGAGGCTTGACGTGCTTAGTCGGACGCAATTGGTCTAGCGGCGATAGGGAAGCAGCTTTCAGTGAAGCGGCTGAGCGGATTTCCAGCTCGACAGATCGGAAATCGGTCCGACAGTGATCGATTTATCTAAGGGAATAGCTACCGCAAACGCAGCAGCGGCCGTACAGCAGCTCGGGCGTTCAGGCCGCGGAGGTCTGCGGGCGTGCCGTTTCCTCGATACCCAGAAGGAAATTGATCTGCGGCCGGGCCTTGACCAGGTCGTCGATCGAGTAGCCCTGAAGCACTTCGAAGAAAGCATTCAGCGCCTTGCGCAATGCGGAATTGAGGCCGCAACTGTCGACCAGAGGGCAGTCGATCTCGCCTGCCTCGAAGCATTCGGCCATGGCAAAACTGTCTTCGGTGACTTTCACGACGTCGAAAAGGCTGATCTCCGAAGCCGGCCTCGGCAGCCGTACGCCGCCATTGCGGCCACGCACCGTTTCGACCAAGCCCGCCTTGGTCAGCGGCTGCAAAATCTTGAACAAAAACAGCTCGGAGACACCGTAGGCCCTGGCGATCTCGGGGATGCGACTGAGCTTCTCACCATTCGCAGCGCAGTACATCAACATGCGAACGGCGTAGTTTGTTTGCTTCGTCAGACGCATAGTTCACTCCGGAATCGAAAAATTCGTTCTTCATCATATAGGATGGATCATAGTTTGGAACAATTCCAAAAACGCAAAAAACTTGCGGCCGTGCTCATCTTCACCGTTTCGCAGTTGACTGTCAGGCGCACCGAAGTCAGAAATATGACCGACATAGTTAAGTTATAAGCATGAAAATGGAGAGAACACCATGCACGTCTCAAAAGCGCTGATCGGCACCCTGTCCGTGGCGGCAACCATTCTTGCCTCTACTGCATCGGTCCGGGCAGATGGCGAAGTCAACATCTATTCTTATCGCCAGCCTGATCTCATTCAGCCGCTGCTCGACGCCTTTACCAAGAAGACCGGCATCACGACCAATGTGCTCTTCCTCGACAAGGGCCTGGTCGAGCGTATCCAGGCGGAAGGCGCGAATTCTCCTGCCGATGTCATCCTGACCGTCGACATCAGCCGCCTGACGGAGGCGAAGGACGCCGGCGTGACGCAGCCGGTCGTTAACGAGACGATCAACAAGGACATTCCCGCCCATTTCCGCGATCCGGACGGCAGTTGGTTCGGCCTGACCACGCGCGGCCGTGTCGTCTACGCTTCGAAGGAGCGCGTGACGGAGGACGATATTACCTATGAGGAACTTGCCGACCCGAAATGGAAGGGCAAGATCTGCACCCGCGACGGCCAGCACTCCTATAATATCGGCCTGTTCGCCTCGATGCTCGCGCATCACGGCGAGGCTGAGACGGAAAAATGGCTGACGGGTCTCAAGAACAATCTCGCCAAGAAGCCCGACGGCGGCGACCGCGATCAGGCGAAAGCCATTCTCGCCGGCGAATGCGACCTCGCGCTCGGCAACACCTACTACGTCGGCCTGATGATGACCAATGAGAAGGAGCCCGAGCAAAAGGAATGGGCCGCCGCCATCAAGGTCCTGTTCCCGAACGCGAAGGACCGCGGCACGCATGTGAACATCTCCGGCATGGCGCTTGCGAAGAACGCGCCGAACAAAGAGAACGCGCTCAAGCTGATGGAATTCCTGTCCGAGGGCGAAGCCCAGAAGATCTACGCCGAGCAGGTCTTCGAATATCCGGTCCTGCCGGGCGCCGAGCCGTCCGACGTCGTCAAGTCCTTCGGAGCGATCAAGCCGGATACGCTGCCGCTTGCCGAGATCGCGGCAAACCGCAAGAAGGCATCGGAACTGGTGGACAAAGTCGGCTACAACGACGGTCCGCAGGACTGATACGCAGGTAGACAGATAATACGAAACAGCGGGCGCGAGCCCGCTGTTTTCGTTTGTGGGCCGATGCAACAAAGAGGGCCTCCCGAAGGAGGCCCGAGTGGAGGGAGGATCTTTATCCCGTTACTTCATCGTCGGGATCGAGAACTCGGCACCATCCTTGATGCCCGTAGGCCAACGGGAGGTGATGGTCTTCGTCTTGGTCCAGAACTTGATCGAGTCCGTGCCGTGCTGGTTGAGATCGCCGAAGGAGGAGGACTTCCAGCCGCCGAACGAATGGTAGGCGAGCGGAACCGGGATCGGAACGTTGACGCCGACCATGCCGATATTGATGCGGGAGGCGAAGTCGCGTGCGGCATCACCATCACGGGTGTAGATCGCGACGCCGTTGCCGTATTCGTGCTTCATCGGCAGCGACAGGGCCTCCTCGTAATTCTTTGCACGCACGACCGAGAGCACCGGGCCGAAAATCTCCGTCTTGTAGATATCCATATCCGGCGTCACGTGATCGAATAGGCAGCCGCCGATAAAATGGCCGTTCTCATAGCCCTGCAGCTTGAAATCGCGGCCGTCGACGACGAGCTTCGCGCCTTGCTCGATGCCGCTCTCGATCAAGCTCCTGATGCGCTGTTCGGCCTCCTTGGTGACGACCGGACCCATGTCGGCCTTTTCATCCGTATAGGGGCCGACGCGCAGGCTCTCGACCATCGGCACCAGCTTGTCGATCAGCCGGTTTGCGGTGTCCTCACCCACTGGCACGGCCACCGAAATCGCCATGCAGCGTTCGCCGGCGGAACCGTAGCCGGCTCCGATCAGGGCGTTCGCCGCCTGGTCGAGATCGGCGTCCGGCATGATGACCATGTGGTTCTTGGCGCCGCCGAAGCACTGGGCGCGCTTGCCGTTCATCGCTGCCGTGCCATAGACATAGCGGGCAATCGGCGTCGAGCCCACGAAGGAGACGGCGGAGATGTCCGGATGCGTGAGGATCGCGTCGACCGCGCCCTTGTCGCCGTTGACGACGTTGAGGATGCCGGCAGGCAGGCCCGCTTCGATCATCAGTTCGGCAAGACGGATCGGCACGGAGGGATCACGCTCCGACGGCTTCAGGATGAAGGCGTTGCCGCAGGCGATCGCCGGCGCGAACATCCACATCGGGATCATGGCGGGGAAATTGAACGGGGTGATGCCGGCGCCGATGCCGACAGCCTGGCGGATCGAATACATGTCGATGCCCGGCCCCGCGCCTTCGGTGAACTCGCTCTTCTGCAGATGCGGAATGCCGATGACGAATTCGCAGACTTCGAGACCGCGAACGACGTCCCCTTTGGCGTCGTCAATGGTCTTGCCGTGCTCGCGGGAAAGGGTCTCGGCCAGGTCGTTCATGTTTTCGTTCAGGAGCTGGACGAACTTCATGAAAACGCGGGCGCGGCGCTGCGGGTTGGTGGCGGCCCATTTCGGCTGGGCGGCTTTGGCGCTTTCGACGGCTGCGGCGAGTTCCGCATCGCTTGCGAGCGCCACGGTGCCCTGAACTTCACCGGTCGCGGGGTTGAAGATGTTGCTTGTGCGCCCGCTCTTGCCGGCGACGCGCTCGCCGTTGATGAAATGTCCGATCTCATACATCGAGTGTTCCTCCTGGTCTTGATCTCGGGCGCATGATGGCACTACGATTTAAACAATTCAATTTCCGATATTCAGGAACCGTTGTGCAAAAATCGAAGCCTCAGAGTAACAACATGGACTGGGACGATGTCAGAGTGTTTCTCGCTGTGGCGCGAACGGGCCAGATCCTCGCCGCTTCGAAGAGGCTCGGCATCAATCATGCCACCCTCAGCCGCCGGGTCACGGCGCTGGAAGAAACGCTGAGGACGCGGCTTCTCGTCCGTCGTCCCAGTGGCTGCGAACTGACCGCCCAAGGCGAGGTCTTCCTGGCAGCGGCCGAGCGCATGGAAACCGAAATGCTCGCGGCGCAGTCGCAGATCGGACGGATCGACACGGCGATCGCCGGCACCGTACGCATCGGCGCCCCCGACGGCTTCGGCGTCTCCTTCCTGGCGCCGCGCCTCGGGGCACTCACGGCGCGCTATCCTGAGCTCAAGCTCCAACTCGTTCCGGTGCCCAGATCCTTCTCGTTGTCGCAGCGCGAGGCCGACATCGCCATCACCATCGAACGGCCGGAACAGGGGCGTCTCGTCTCGTCCAAGCTTACGGATTATACACTAGGGCTCTATGCATCGGCGGATTATCTTGACCACTACGGCACGCCGCAGACGATCGACGCCCTCAAAAACCATCGCCGGATCGGCTATGTGGAGGACCTGATCTTCACGCCCTCGCTCAATTTCTCCGCCGAGATCATGCGCAGCTGGGACGCCTCCTTCGAGATCTCCAGCGCCACCGGACAGACCGAGGCGGTCCGCTCCAGCGCCGGCATCGGCATCCTGCACAATTACATCGCCCGCCAATATCCGGAGCTCAAGCGGCTGCTGCCGGAGACGACGATCCGGCGCGCCTACTGGACGACCTATCACGAGAGCGCACGCGATCTGGTGCGGGTGCGCACCGTCGTCTCATTCCTGCAGGAACTGGTGACGGCGGAGCATCAGGTTTTTATGTGAACTGGGCATGAAAAAGAGAAATGGTACGGTTGGGTGGTCTCGAACCACCGACCTCAGGTGCCACAAACCTGCGCTCTAACCAACTGAGCTACAACCGCACGCCGCGACCACGTCGCTTGGCGGCTCACATACGGGCAGTGCCGATGATTTGCAAGCCTTAACTTAAGATTATCAAGCAAAAAGACCGGATGGCAAGCCATCCGGTCCCTGCGATCAGATTGAAGATGGCAGTCTTGCCGATCAGCTCTTCTTCAGGCTGGACATTGCCTTTTCCGCGGCATCCTTGCCCGGCTTGGCAACGTTTTCGGCGACCTTCTTCGTAGCTTCCTGCATCGATTTGGCCTGTTCGACGGCGAGTTCAGCCTGCTTGCGGATAAAAGCGGTCTGCAGTTCGACGAGTTCCGAAAGCGACTTGACGCCGAGCAGCGCTTCCATATGCGACAGCGAATTTTCGGCGTTGGTGCGCAGCGCATCGATGGCCTTGAGGCCGAGCTCGACGGTGCCGGCTTGAGCGTTCTCAACGGTGGCTTCCACCGTCTTCGTCGCCTCTTCGGCGGCCGTCTTCATCTTGGCATAAGCTTCCTTCGACTGCGCAGCGCCCTTTTCGGCGAAATCGCGGAAGCTGTCGGCAAACTTGGCCGGGTCGAAAGAGGAAAGCGAAAATGCGTCGTCGGTCTTCTTGGTAGCCATGGTATGCGCTCCTTGGTGTGGCCCTCTTCAGAGGCGCCGGTTGCTTGCTGCGCATTCTATAATCGATTTCATTGTGCAATGCAACATAATTGTGCAACGCACAAATCCCTGCCATTAACCTTGCGCGTCGAAAGCCGTTGCCGACCGGGAGCCATTGCTGGACCCTCGCAGGTGGGCCGGGTATTAATATAGTGTTAACGCGCAAGCGATCCGTCAATAGGCCTGCCCATGCCCGCGAGACAGTACCCATTCATCGACATTGCCGTGCATGCACGGGTCCGGGAGCATTTTGCCCGGGGGGACGCATCCGTCCTGTTTTCGAAGGATCTCGCGCGCGTGCTATGGGCCAACGATCAGGGGGCGAACCTGTTCGGCGCGGCCTCTGTCTACGATTTCATCGATACGGCGCTGAACCCGAACGACCTTTCGCTTCGCCAGTTGCGCGCGGCCGCGGCGCAGCTCACGGCCGTCGGCGATCGCCGGCAGCTCTTGATCCGCATAGCGGCCGGTTTCCGGCGGCTCCCGCTCAATGCGACCGTGGAGATGGTCCGCATTCGGCCCGGTGAAGACGGCATTCTCTTCACTGTCCCGGATAACGGCAAGGCGCTTTCGACGGAAGACCGTGCCGCCCGAATGATCGCCGGCCTCGACGGCCCTGGCACGCACATGGCCGTGCTCGACAGCGACGGAGCGATCATTGCCCAGTCGCCGGGCTTCGACGGCCTGGGGCTTCCGGCAGAGACTCGCCGGAGCCTTGTCGCAGCCGTAACGCGCGACGAGGACCGCTTGATCAAGCGTCCGGTCGCGACCGAGAAGGGCGAGCTTCCGGCTGCGATCGGCAAGATTTCCGACCATCCGGCACTTCACCTTCTCTTTGCGGTGGAGGCTCTCCTCGAGGAAGCTGATGGCCAGGAGCCGACTGCAACGAACGAGCCCTTGGCGAGCGACAACGTAGAAGCGGAGACGCCAGACGATGCTTCCCCGCCTGCCGAGCCGGAAGAGCCCGCCGAGGCGCCGACGCAGGAGATTTCGACGGACGCCTCGGCAGCAGATACGGATTCGATGGGCGAGCCAGAAACGCCGAGTGGCTCCGCCAATACGCAGGACGAACTGACGCTGGAGGCTGGCGACGAAGCGGCCACGGAACCGGCGCGAGGCGGGGAACTTCCCGAATCCGAACCGGTCAATCCGACGGCAGAGGCAGACCGGACAGCTTCGGACTTTGCGTTCGCGGCTGGCGGGCGTGCCGTCCGTTTCGTCTGGAAGATCGACGCGGAGGGATGTTTCAGCGAAATCTCCGAGGAGTTCGCGTCCGCGGTCGGCCCGAAAGCGGCCGACGTCATCGGGGTGACCTTTGCCGACCTCGCCGCCCGCTATGACCTCGACCCCGACAACAAGATCAACGAGCTCCTCCATCGTCGCGACACTTGGTCCGGCAAGACGATCTATTGGCCGGTCGAAGGCACCAGCCTCAAGGTGCCGGTCGATCTCGCCGCCCTTCCCACCTATTCGCGGTCGCGCGAGTTCGACGGCTTCCGTGGCTTCGGCATCGTCAGGCTCGCAGACGCCATCGTGGACGAAAAGGCCAATGGGCTAGCTCTCGGCGGGCTCGCGCTTCCCCAGCAAGACAGCATCCCATCGGATACGGAAGGGCAGGATAGGATCGCGGGGCGCGCCGACGATGAGGTGGCGACGCAACTCGACTCGGATGCGGCTGCCTCCGACACGCCGCAAGCGCCGGAAATGGTGTCCGGCGATCCGGCGGCGCCGGCCGCGTCGAAAGATCCCTTCCGCGGCGAACAGCCGGCACTTCGCGTTGTCGATACGCCGGAACGTCCGTCAACCGACAAGGTCATCGCACTCCACGAACGCAGGCCTTCCGCGTCGCTGACGCGAGGCGAGCAGGCAGCCTTCCGCGAAATCGCGAGGCAGCTCGGCGAGCATTTCGGTACCCCTGCGGCAGAGGCACCCGCGGAGGGTGAAGACAGCGGCCAATCGGTGACCACAGCGCCGCCGGCACAGGAAGCAACTCCCACCGAAGTAGCGTCGGCGGACGGCACGCAAGCGGGCGAACCCGAGACGACGGTCGCGCAAGACGATGCCACGCCGGCAGCCGATGACGAGGCCGTCCCCGCCGCGCGCACGGCTGTCAGCATGAGCAGCGAGATTCTCGACAGACTGCCTTTGGGACTGCTCGTCCACCATGGCGACCAGCTGCTGCATGCCAATCCGGAATTCCTGCGGTTGACGGGCTATCAAGACCTCGAAGCCTTCGCACGCGAAGGTGGTATCGAAGCCCTTTTCGCACACGGCGACGAAGCCGGCGAGGAGCAGCCGGACGGAACGATGACGTTGATCCGCGAGAACGGCCAACTCACATCGGTCAGTGCACATCTGCACTCGATCCGCTGGGAGGGCAAAAGCGCGCTCATGCTTGCGCTCGCCCCGGTAAGCGGGAGCATCGCCGAAAACGAGGCGGAGGACGGAGACGCCGCGGCAAAGGAAGAAACCCGCCTTCGCATGGAAATCGACGAGCTTCGCTCGATCCTGGAAACTGCCACCGACGGCGTCGTGATCCTGGGACAGGAAGGCGATGTGCGTACTATGAATCGGTCGGCAAGCGCGCTCTTCAACTATGATGAGGACGAGATCCGCGGAAAGCCTTTTGGCGCGCTCTTCGCTCATGAGAGCCAGAAGGCGGTAATCGACTATCTCCAGGGGCTCTCAGGCCATGGCGTCGCGAGCGTCCTCAATGACGGTCGCGAAGTGATCGGCCGCGAAGCGGGCGGCGGCTTCATCCCGTTGTTCATGACGATCGGGCGGCTTTCGTCCTCCAACGGCTATTGCGCTGTGATACGCGACATCACCCAGTGGAAGCGGACCGAGGAAGAACTGCGCAACGCCAAGAGGGCGGCCGAGACGGCAAACGCCCACAAGACGGAATTCCTCGCAAGGGTCAGTCATGAGATCCGCACGCCGCTGAACGCCATCATCGGCTTTTCCGATATGATGGCGAGCGAACATTTCGGCCCTGCCGGCCACCCGCGTTACGTTGAATACGCGGGCGATATCGGCCGGTCGGGCCGGCATGTCCTCGATATCGTCAATGACCTGCTCGATATCTCGAAGATCGAGGCCGGCGAGATGGATCTCGATTTCAGCGCCGTGGATCTCAACGACGCGGTCTCCGAGGCGGTATCGCTGGTGCAGCCGCAGGCCAACAGCCAGCGCGTGATTATCCGCACCTCGCTTTCGGCTTCGGTGCCGGAGGTCGTGGCCGATGGCCGCTCCATCAAGCAGATCGCGCTGAATATTCTGGCAAACGCCATTCGCTTCACGCCATCGGGCGGGCAGATCGTCGTGTCGACATCCTACGAGGCCAATGGAGGCGTCATCCTTCGGATACGCGACACGGGGATCGGCATGACTCGGAGCGAGCTGGATCAGGCGATGAAGCCCTTCCGCCAGGTGACGACCGGCGGGCGCAAGCGCAGCGACGGCACCGGCCTTGGCCTGCCGCTGACGAAGGCGATGGCGGAGGCGAACCGTGCCCAGTTCGCGATCAGCTCGGCGCAGAACGAAGGCACATTGGTGGAAATATCCTTCCCGTCACAACGCGTCTTGGCGAATTAAGGACGAATGCTGTAAAGGAAATGTTGACCTGCAGAAACCAGTTTGCTGGCTCGGCAGGGAACACAGCGCCTGCGTCCTGCCGGACGCATGAAGATTGCCGCACGGGCGGCCGCTTCGCCTCGGAACAGATCGATTGCAATCTAAGCCCAAAAGCCTCCGACGATATGCGAGTTCAGGGACGGGCCTGTCGCACCCGCTGCTTGCGACCTGGGCAGGTCTTGCTTCGGCCATCGTCCTGATGCCGATCGTGGCGATCGCCTGGCTTGCGATTTCAGGCGGCAGCGCCGACTGGCCGCATCTCATCGAGAACGTGATCCCGCGAGCGACCGGGCGAACGATCCAGCTCGTGCTGTTGACGGGAGCGGCGACCGCCTTCACCGGTATTCTCACCGCCTGGCTGGTGGCGAGCTGCGAATTTCCGCTGCGCCGCTTCCTCTCCGCCGCGCTTGTGCTGCCGCTTGCGATACCCGCCTATCTCGCCGCCTATGCATTCGGCGAGCTGCTCACCTTCACCGGTCCGGTTCAAGGGCTTGTTCGAGCGATCTTTGGATTTCAGACAAGCCGCGACTATTGGTTCCCGGACGTGCGTTCGCTCGGCGGCGCCGTACTCGTGCTGAGTTCGGTCCTCTACCCCTATGTCTATCTCGCCTGTCGTTCGATGTTCCTGATGCAGGGGCGCGCGGCGGCAGACGTGGCGCGAACGCTCGGTGCGGGGCCGCTCAAGGTTTTCTTTCGCATCCAGATCCCGATGGCGCGACCGGCGATCATGATCGGCCTCACGCTCGTCGCCATGGAAACCATGAACGACATCGGCGCCGTCGAATTCCTCGGCGTCCAGACCCTGACTTTCTCGATTTTCGATACCTGGCTCAACCGCGGCAGTCTCGCCGGGGCGGCGCAGATCGCCTGCATCATGCTGGTCTTCGTCATCGCCCTCATGATGATCGAGCGCGCGGCGCGGCGCAGGCAGCGCTTTTCAAGCCAGAAGACAACCGCCGCCGTCCACGACGTCGTGAGACTGAAGCTCTCCGGCTGGAAGAAGTGGGGCGCGACCATTGCCTGCCTGCTGCCGATGTTGTCGGGCTTTGCCATCCCCTTCTTCATCCTCGGCAATTACGCGCTGAAGCGCCTCGACCAGTTTCTGGCACCGCGCCTCCTGAACGCCCTGTTGCACAGCATTCTGGTCTCCGGCCTGACAGCGCTCGTAACCGTCCTCCTGGGCTTCGTCCTCGCCTATGCCGCCCGAACCGGCCGTTCGCGTATCACTGACGTCGCCGGCCGGCT
This sequence comes from Sinorhizobium numidicum, assembly GCF_029892045.1. Taxonomy (NCBI): domain Bacteria; kingdom Pseudomonadati; phylum Pseudomonadota; class Alphaproteobacteria; order Hyphomicrobiales; family Rhizobiaceae; genus Sinorhizobium; species Sinorhizobium numidicum. The sequence continues at coordinate 756,427 of NZ_CP120368.1, read as the reverse complement.
TGCCTCCTTTGGCTATGGGGTGCCGGGCACGGTGCTGGCGATCGGCGTACTCTTTCCGCTCGCCGCTTTCGACAATGCGATCGACGCACAAATGCGGGGCGCATTCGGGTTTTCCACCGGGCTGCTGATGAGCGGAACGGGTTTTGCGATCGTCTATGCCTGCAGCGTTCGCTTCCTGACCATGGCGGAGGGCACGCTCGAGGCGGGCTTCCATAAGCTGTCACCGCATCTCGATATGGCCGCGCGCGCGCTCGGCCGCACGAGCGGCCAGACATTGCGGACGGTGCTCCTACCAATGATGCGGCCTGCGGTGCTGACGGCGGCGCTCCTCGTCTTCATCGAGACGATGAAGGAGCTTTCCGCGACCATCATGTTGCGCCCCTTCAACTTCAATACTCTCGCAACGCTCGTGTACGAGGACGCCTCGCGCGCGAAGGTGGAAGATGCATCGGTCGCCGCGATGATCATCGTTGTCGCCGGGATGATTCCGGTCATTCTGGTATCGCGGTCGATGGAACGCCGATCGTAAAACCATCTTCCGGGCGGCTGGGGACTGCCTGGGCCGTTATGGACAAAAAAAGAGGGCGGCTGGGAGGCCACCCTTGAATTGAATGCTAACCAACAAATGCTCGAGAAGGTGACGTCATGTCTGCGGCAACATCGCTGCTGCGGCACCGGCCCTTGATCGGTCGGCCTCAAGTTGGCTTGACCATGCGCCGCTAAACGTAAACAAGACCTTACTTTTTTCTCCGACAATCTTAGGGGATGTGCCGGAAGTCGGCAGACTTGGTTAATTCCGGCGGCGCCAGTGGGTTAACGTGAGCTCGCGGACATCGGAGGGACTACTGCATGTTTCCTTAAATCGAAGCCGATTTAAGGAAAAAAACATGCAGCGATTCAAAGTGCTACAGCGACCTTTGTGCGTCCGAAAAGACGCACGACGCTGTAGGAGTTCTCGCGTCTCCCTCTTTCAGCTCTTCAACTCCTCAAGTCCCACAAAGAGATCCAGCGCCTCGGGGTTCGCCAGCGCTTCCTTGTTCTTCACCGGGCGCCCATGCACGACATCGCGAACGGCAAGCTCGACGATCTTGCCGGACTTGGTGCGCGGAATATCCGCGACGGCGATGATTTTTGCCGGCACATGGCGCGGCGAGGCGCCGCTGCGAATGCGATTCTTGATGGCTTTGGTCAGTCCATCGGTCAGTTCCACGCCGGGCGCCAGGCGCACGAACAGGATGACGCGAACGTCCCCTTCCCAATCCTGGCCGATGCAGAGCGCCTCGGCGACCTCTTGCATCTGCTCGACCTGATTGTAGATCTCGGCCGTGCCGATCCGCACGCCGCCCGGATTGAGCGTCGCGTCCGAGCGGCCATGGATGATGATGCCGCCATGCGGCGTCCATTCGGCAAAGTCGCCGTGGCACCAGACGTTATCGAAGCGTTCGAAGTAGGCTGCCCGATACTTGGCGCCGTCAGGGTCGTTCCAGAACATGACCGGCATCGACGGAAACGCCTTGGTGCAGACGAGTTCGCCTTTCTCGCCGCGGACGGATTTGCCTTCGTCATTCCAGACATCCACAGCCAGGCCGAGCCCCGGCCCCTGGATTTCGCCGCGCCACACCGGCCTCATCGGGTTCCCGAGCACGAAGCAGGAGACGATGTCGGTGCCGCCGGAGATCGAGGCAAGCTGGACATCCGATTTGATGCCCCCGTAAACGAAGGAAAAGCCCTCCGGCGAAAGCGGCGAACCGGTCGAGGTCAGCAGCCGCAGGGCGGAAAGGTCGTGGGTTTGTGCCGGGGTGAAACCGCCCTTGCGCACCGCGTCGATGTATTTCGCCGAAGTGCCGAAGACCGCGAATTTCTCGTCCGCAGCAAAATCGAAGAGAACATTGCCGTCGGGATGGAAAGGCGAGCCGTCGAAGAGGCAGAGCGTTGCTCCCGTCGCCAGGCCGGACGCCAGCCAGTTCCACATCATCCAGCCGCAGGTGGTAAAGTAGAAGAGCTTCTCGCCGTCCTTGAGGCCGCAGTGGAAGCGGTGCTCCTTCAGGTGCTGCAGCAAGGTTCCGCCGGCGGAATGCACGATGCATTTCGGCACGCCGGTCGTGCCGGAGGAAAACAGGATGTAGAGCGGATGCCTGAATGGCAGCCGCTCAAATTTAAGCGGCTTCGCTTCGAAGCCGGCAATGAAATCGGCAAGCGTCACGCCGCCTTCGACCGTGGCGGCGAGAGAGCCGCTGTCTCCGGCATAAGGAACGACGAGCGTCGGCACGCCAAGAACTTTGGCAACCGCGCCCACCTTGGCATCCACGTCCTGCCGCTTACCGTTGTACCAATAGCCGTCGCAGGCGATGAACAGCTTCGGGCCGATCTGGCCGAAGCGGTCGAGAACGCCCTGCTCGCCGAAATCAGGAGAGCAGGACGACCAGACGGCGCCTATGGAAGCGGTGGCGAGCATCAGGGCGATGGTCTCCGGCATGTTCGGCATCATTGCCGCAACACGGTCCCCGACGCCGACGCCCTGCGCCTTCATCGCTTGTTGCAGCCGCGAGACCAGCGCGCGTAGCTCGTTCCAGGAAAGCCGGTAGGACGCCTTGTCCTCGCCGCGAAAGACCAGCGCATCGCCGTTGCCGCTCTTGCGCAGCAGGTTTTCGGCGAAGTTGAGCTTTGCGTCCGGGAAGAAGCGCGCATCCAGCATCCGACCGCCATTGATCAGGGCTCGCTCGCCTCGCTCGCCCACGACGCCGCAATGCTCCCAGACCGCAGTCCAGAAATCGCCACGCTCTGACACCGACCACTCGTGAAAGGCGTCATAGTCGGCAAATGTCCGACCGAAGCGTTGCCCGCACCACGCCATGAATTGCGCCATCGGGCTTCGTTCGAGCGTCTCGCTGTCCGGAACCCACAAAGGTCTATCTGCTTGCATGCTGTCCTCCACTCCTCTCCCATGATCTATATCATGCTGCAACGCAAAATAAACAGCATGCGCACGGCCCCGGCGTTGCGACGGCGACATTTCCATGTCAGCCGGATTTGCTTTATGCAAGCTGAAGGCCTATCCAGACGAGCTTCATCCAAGGCGACGGCAATCCGATCGAAATGACAAGACAGATCCTGCAGAAATTGCGCGCTTCCAGCCTGCGGTCGCGGCTGCGCCGCCGCTACTTCGTCTGGTCGGCGGCGATCGGAGTGGGTCTCGCTATCGGCTACAATGTGGCGCTGCCCTTGCTCGTTTCGACGACCGGCGCCCGCGCGACGATGGAGCGGATGCTCGACGCCTGGTCGGGCGGCAAGAGCAGGATCAGCGGAGAGCCCGAAATCCGGTTCTGGCCGGAGCCCATGCTGACGCTCCCCTCCGCGACCATCGAATCGCAAGGGCCAGACTCGCGTGAGCTTGCGAGCATTGGCCGCATCACCGCCTCGTTCAGCTTGCTTTCGGCTCTTCGCGGCGAACATACGCTCGACGACATTCGCTTCGTCAATCCGGTCATCACGATCGAGCGGGCAGCCGACGGTACGATCAACTGGCAAAGGCCGCACTGGCTCGTTCCACCGGAAACGGCGATCCCGGAAGAGGATAGCCCATTCGGCGACATCGCGATCGAGAACGGCCGACTTCGCGTCATCGATCGAATGGCCGGTGATAACAGCGTCGACATTCCCGGTATTTCCGGCACGGTCAAGTGGCCTTCCTTCGCAGGACGGTTGAGTGCGCAGGTGTCGGCGAACGTCGGCGGGGAAGAAATCGCCTGGGCATTCGTGTGTGAGGAACCGCTGGCTCTTTTTGCCAGGCGCAACTCGCCGCTCAAAACATCGCTGACCTCTAGTCTCCTGACCTTTTCGTTCGAAGGTACTGGCAATCTTTCGATGCAGCCCTTCGCCTCCGGCCATTTGCAGATGTCCGCGCCCTCGCTTGCAACGCTCGTCGCATGGTACCGCGGCGGCTCGGAAACGACGCTCCCAGCAGGTGCCTTCAGCATCGACGCCAAGGTGACCACCGCTGAGAAGGCGCTCAAGCTCGAGGAACTGCAGCTTGCGATGGGCGGCGCCGGCGCCACCGGAGTGCTGGATATTGCGCTTCCGGCCGGTCAAACGCCGCGCATCGAAGGGACGCTCGCCTTCGACCGCATCGATCTCAACGGCCTACGCCCGCCGACGCTGGAGCGGACCGACGGCGACGATCGCGTTTGGCGGATGGCGCAAGCCCTTGCCGGCGCCTGGCGCGCCGATCTTCGCCTCTCGTCTCAAGAGGTGCTTGTCGGCCCGTTGCATCTGACGGACGTTGCCGCCGGCGTGATGATCGACGGCAGCCGCGCGTCGCTCGATATCGGCGACAGCACCTATGCGAACGGCAGCCTCAGCGGCCGCGCCGTTCTCTCGGACAAAGGCCTCGAGCATGGCGGCAGGCTGCAGATGAGCCTGAAAGATGCCGATTTCGCCGCCGTGCTCGACGGTTTCGGTCTCAAGGGCCCGGTCCCCGGCGGCAGGGGAATTCTCAACATCGATATCGCGACGGACCATGCTTTCTGGGCGACGAGCCTGGCGGATGTTTCGGGCCGTCTTACTTACTCGCTGACAAATGGCAGCCTTGCCGGATTCGATGTCAACGCGTTTACCGATCTCGTCCGGAAAGGCGAGTTCTTCTCGCTGTCGCAAGCAAGTGAGGGCACTTTCGACTTCCAGACTGCCGAGTTCGAAGCAAGCTTCCAAGCCGGCACGGCTCGGCTGGACCGGGCGGATTTTGCCGGATCCTCCAGCAAAATGTCGGTGACCGGGATCATTCCCTATCGCAACGGCAGCCTGGCACTCGCCGGAGCGCTGGAAACCGCAGGAACCGCGAGCGAGCCATTGCGCTTTTTCGTCGGCGGCTCCTGGCCGAACGCTGTGATCTCTCCGCTCTCCGTTCTGCCGAAATGAGATGCTGCATGCTTCCTTAAATCGGCACCGATTCAAGGAAGCAGCAGCAATTCGAAGTGCTACAGCGACCTTTGTGCGGCTGAAAATGCCGTCAACCTATTGCGGCAAAGGCCGCCCGTTCATCCCTCTCGCGCTGGACCTCCCGCCGCTTCGTCACGATCGAAGCGATGATCACACCCAAGGCGACGACACCGATCAGGATCGTGCAGATGGCGTTGATTTCCGGCGTCACGCCGAGACGAACCTGGCTGTAGATCTTCATCGGTAGGGTCGTGGCGCCCGGGCCGGTGGTAAAGCTTGAGATCACCAGGTCATCGAGCGAAAGCGTGAAGGCAAGCACCCAGCCTGAAAAGACGGCCGGCGCTATCACCGGCAGGGTGATGGCAAAAAAGGTTCTTACCGGCGTCGCACCAAGGTCCAGCGCCGCCTCCTCGATCGACTGATCGAAGCTCAAGAGGCGCGACTGCACGACGACCGCGACGAAACACATCGTGAAAGTGATATGCGCAAGCGTGATCGTCCAGAAGCCGCGGTCGAGCCCGATGGCCACGAAGAGCAAGAGTAGCGAAAGGCCGGTGATCACCTCTGGCATCACCAGCGGCGCGTAGACCATGCCGGAAAAAAGCACTCGGCCGCGAAAACGCGTGTAGCGCACTAGCGCGAGTGCCGCCAACGTTCCGAGCACCGTCGCGGAAGTGGCCGAGAGGAACGCTACCCGAATGGTCACCCAGGCGGCGTCCAGGAGCCCCTGATTGTGCCAGAGCTGGGCGTACCACTTGGTAGAGAAACCGGCCCAAACCGTCACGAGTTTCGACTCGTTGAACGAAAAGATCACCAGCAGGACGATCGGCAGGTAGAGGAAGCCGAAGCCGAGAACGACGGAGGCAATGTTGAAGCGCGACCATCTTTCCATTTCTATTTCTCCTCGCCGTCGGCCTTCGCCTGGATATTCTGGAAGTAGACGATCGGGATGACGAGGATCAGCAAAAGGATCGTCGCCACGGCGGAGGAGACCGGCCAGTCGCGGTTGGAATTGAATTCGTTCCAGAGCGTCTTGCCGATCATCAGTGTTTCCGAGCCACCGAGCAGATCGGGGATCACGAATTCGCCGACGGCCGGAATGAAGACGAGCAGGCAGCCCGCCACGACGCCTGGCAGCGACAGCGGGAATGTGACGCGCCAGAACGCCGTGCTCGGCGTGCAGCCGAGGTCCTGCGCTGCCTCGGTCAGCGAGTGATCCATCTTTTCAAGTGCCGAGTAGATCGGCAGCACCATGAAGGGGAGATAGGAATAGACGATGCCGATGTAGATCGCCGAGTTGGTGTTGAGGATGATCAGCGGCTGACCGGTGACATGAACGGACATCAGGAACTGATTGAGCAAGCCTTCCGGTTTCAAGATAGCGATCCAGGCATAGACACGGATCAGGAAGCTCGTCCAGAAAGGCAAGATCACCAGCATCAGCAGCGTCGGCCGGATCGAGCGCGGCGCCTTCGCCATCCCGTAGGCGATCGGGTAGCCGATCAGAAGCGTCAGGAACGCCGAAACGCCGGCGATAATGATGCTCGACACATAGGCGTTGAAATAGAGAGCGTCCTCTGTAAGCCAAACATAGTTGTCGATCGACAGCTCCCTGATCTTCTCGAGAACGCCCGAGACGCCGCCGGCAAGGTCGAAGACGGGCGTGTAGGGTGGCATGGCGATCGCCGTCTGCGAGAGCGAGATGCGGAAGACGATGAAAAACGGAATGAGAAAAAAGAACAGTAGCCAGGCATAAGGAATGATGATGACCAGGCGGCTGAACAGGGCTGAGGCAAGTTTCGCCATGGTTTCAATCCTTCAACACGACGCCCGCGTCTTCGCCGAACGAGATCCAGACCTGCTGGTCATAGCCGAACGGATCCTCGATCGCGCGCACGGCGTTGAGCGACGATGCCTTGATGACCTTGCCGTCCTTCAGCCGGACGTGGAAGACGGTCATGTCGCCGAGATAGCCGATGTCCCAGATTTCCCCCTCGGCCGCGTTTGTCGGCGCGTGCGCGGGTGCCTGCCGGCTGATCCTGATCTTTTCGGGCCGAACGGCGACGGCGGCCCTGGCGCCGTTCGCTAACCGCTCCGACGAAGCCATGCGGATCGGCATCCCGCCGGTGGTTTCCACACGGACATAGCCCGCCTCGACCGAAGCCACGGTCCCGTCGAATATGTTCACATCGCCGATGAAGTCGGCAACGAAGCGCGAATTCGGGGCCTCGTAGATTTCGGCCGGCGTCGCCACTTGAACAACCTTGCCGTGGCTCATGACGGCGATGCGGTCGGCCATGGTCATCGCCTCTTCCTGATCGTGGGTGACGACGACGAAGGTGAGGCCGAGCTCCTGCTGCAGATCCATCAGTTCGAACTGCGTTTCCTCGCGCAGCTTCTTGTCGAGCGCGCCGAGCGGTTCGTCGAGCAGCAGGACCTTCGGGCGCTTGGCGAGCGAGCGGGCGAGTGCCACGCGCTGGCGCTGACCGCCGGAAAGCTGGTGCGGCTTGCGCTTGGCGAACTTCTCGAGCTTGACGAGCTTCAGCATCTGCGCCACGCGCCCGGCGATATCCGCCTTCGGCATGCCGTCCTGCTTCAGACCGAAGGCGATGTTGTTCTCAACCGTCATGTGCGGAAACAGCGCGTAGGATTGGAACATCATGTTGACGGGCCGCCGGTAGGGCGGAATGCCCGCGAGACTCTGGCCGTCGAGGATGATTTCCCCAGAGGTCGGCTGCTCGAAGCCGGCGAGCATGCGCAACAGGGTAGATTTTCCACAACCCGATGCGCCGAGGAGGGCGAAGAATTCGCGCGTATAGATATTCAGCGAAAGATCGTCGACGGCGGTGAAGTCACCAAACTTCTTGGTCACGTTTTTGACGGAAATGAACGGTTTGGAGGCGGGGTCCGCCCATGGTGCGAACGAACGCCGGATACTACCGAGAGACTTCATCATCTATCCCCGAATGCCACAGCCAACGGGGTCACTGCCTGTCCGGTGCCCGTTGTATTTCAAGAGCGGATTGGGGCAGCGCCCGCTCCCCGCGGCAGCAGCTCTCGTTCCTCATCCACTCTAAGAAAATGCCCGGATTTTTCAGGTCCGGGCATTTATGTTTCCGCTCTATTGACCGGTGACGATCTTGGTCCAGAGCCGGGTTAGCACCCGCTGCTCCTTGGGCTCGAATGGCGTAACCGTGAAGAGCTTCTGCATCACCTCGTCCGACGGGTAGATGGCCGTGTCTTCGAGCACCTCCTTGTCCAGGAACTGCTGGGAGGCCTTGTTGCCGTTGGCGTAGAACACGTAGTTCGACGCCTTGGCGATGACTTCGGGTTTCATCAGGTAGTTGATGAACTCATGCGCTTCGGCAACATGCGGCGCATCGGCGGGGATCGCCAGCATGTCAAACCACATCTGCGCCCCTTGTACCGGGATCGAATAGTCGACGGTTACACCCGCCTTGGCTTCTGCCGCGCGGTCGCGCGCCTGGAAGATGTCACCCGAGAAACCGACCGCGAGGCAGATGTCGCCGTTTGCCAGCGCATTGATGTATTCCGACGAGTGGAACTTGCGCACATAGGACCTTATCTTCGTGAGCACCTCTGCGGCCTTGTCGAGATCAGCCTGATCATGGCTGTCGGGGTTGAGCCCCAGATAGGCAAGCGCAGAAGGAATAATGTCGGTCGGCGAATCGAGGAGATGGATGCCGCAATCCTTGAATTTCGCCGCGATCTCAGGATTGAAGATGACGTCCCAGTTCGGCTTCTCGTCGGTGCCGAGAATTTCCTTCATCTTTTCGACATTGTAGCCGATGCCGGTCGTCCCCCACATGTAGTCGACGGCATATTCGTTGCCCGGATCGTACTGGGCCGTACGCTCCATGATCACGTCCCACATGTTCGAGAGATTCGGCAGCTTCGACTTGTCGAGCTTCTGGAACACGCCCGCGGCGATCTGGCGCTGCAGGAAATATGCGGTTGGGACGACGACATCGTAGCCGGAGCTGCCGGCAAGCAGTTTCGTTTCGAGAATTTCATTGGAATCGAAGACGTCATAGACGACCTTGATGCCGGTCTCCTTGGTGAAGTCTTCAAGAATGCTGCTGTCGATATAGTCAGACCAGTTGTAGACATTGACGACCCGCTCCTGTGCGTAGGCGAGCGTGGCCGATCCCGCCAGCACTGCGGCCGCCAAGGTTGCGACGATGAGTTTGGACATGCAACTCCCCTCTTATTGTCGGTTGGAGACAAGCCGCCTGTTCCCGCGCGGTCGAGCCCCGTCTGTCGATCGTTCCGGTGCCGAAGTTAGGCATGTTTCGCAATAAGCTCAAGCGCTTTCACGCCGGACGAAGATACGATCCCGGATCGGATGCGCTTTGGCAAGCGCAAGCAAAAACGGGCACTTACCGCCGCGGATCAACAGCGCGCCTGTCTCGATCTGAAGCATGTGCCGGCGTTAACCATGGCAGCAACATCCCAGGCCAAGCGCGCGTTTACCATTGATTAACCCTACCGGAGATGCTTCTTTACCGACGGTTGTGCATCAGCGTCCAGGCCCCAAGTCATGAGTAAGCGAGACCGCAGGATCGATCCGAGGGAACTGAAACGCCTCTCCGTGCTGGAACCGCGAAAATCACTAACTGCAATCGCCTCGGATTGGGCGATTATCGCGGCGGCGATCGCCGCCAGCGAATATGCCGGCCATCCCATCGTCTATGTGATCGCCGTCACCTTGATCGCCGGTCGAATGCACGCGCTCGGCTGTCTTGTCCACGAAGCCGCCCACTACCGCATCATTCGCGATCGCAAAGTCAGCGACTGGATGGGTGACGTTCTGCTGGCCTGGCCTATCCTCGGAACGGTCGACGGCTACCGGCAGAACCATCTCGCCCACCACCAGCACGCCAACACCGACCACGATCCGGACTGGACGTCGAAAGTCGGCATGGCGCAATTCACTTTCCCGCAGAAGCTGGCGCGCGGTATCACCCAACTGCTCGGCTACCTCGTCGCAATCAATTCGATTCGCGACCTCATGCACATGGCCAGGCGGATCGGGAAAAGCGACCGTTCCACGCGCGGCTACAAGGCTCTTCGGCTCGGTTTCTATCTCGGTGCCACCGTGGTTTTCACCATTCTTGGCATCTGGCGCGAGTTCGTGATCTATTGGCTCGTGCCGTATTTCACTTTCTTCTGCCTCTTTCTCTATGTCCGTAGCGTCGCCGAGCATTTCGGCAGCATGGACTACAGCGACGAACTGACCAGTTCGCGAACCGTCTATCCGCATGCCTGGGAGAAGCTGTTCTTCGCGCCCCACAACATCAATTACCACCTGGAGCATCACCTCTATCCCGGCGTGCCTTACTACAATCTGCCGGAACTGCACGCGATCCTGATGCGAAACGAAGCTTATGCGGCAAAAGCGCATATCACGCGCGGTTATACGACCGGGCTTCCCGCGGAATGCTTCGCGTCGAACGCGCCGCTGCTGCCAAGCCAGCATCCCGCCAGCTACTGAAAATCGAAGACGCTCAGCCCCGTCACCATTTCATCGAGCCCAAGCGGACGGGTGACGGGCGGCTCAGCGCGCGCCAGGCAGCCCTGCCGCTCACAAAGGCGACAGGCCGGGCCAACGGGGACTGCCGCCATCCGCGCTGCACCATAAACAGTGTCCCCAGCGAAACCGGCCTCGCAGCCGATGAGAAGCGCCGTGCGTCTCACCCGCTCCTGAAAACCCGCCTGCGGCCCGTCGAGCGCCCGCGCGATCACCAGGAACTCGCTGCCGTCCGGCATTTCCACGTGGTCGACGAGGATCTGTCCAGGGACCGCGAAGGCGGCATGAATGTTGAGCTTGGGACAGGAGCCGCCGAAACGGGTATGCGGGAAGCCTTGCGCTCCGGCGCGACGCAATCGATGGCCGGCATTGTCGATTTCCATCAGGAAAAATGGGATACCGACGGCACGGGGACGCTGCAACATCGTCAGGCGATTGGCGGCCTGCTCGAAGGACACCTGGAAACGCGCACTCAACACATCGACATCGTATTTTGCGCGCTGTGCGGCCGCATGGAAGGCTGCATAGGGCATCAGCAGCGCATGGGCGGCGTAGCGCGCAAGTTCGAAACGGCCGATCCGTCGCGCTTCGGCAGTCGAGAAGCGGAAGTGTTCCAGTTCAGCGGCGATTGCCTCGTGACCGGCGATCGACGCCACTTCCATCGCGATTTCCCGTGTCTGATCGAAAGGCGACAGGCGCTCGGAAATGAAGAGGCGCATGGAGTGGCGATCGAAGCGGCGGCGCAGGTTCGGCATTGCGTGCACCGGCAGGGTCCTGACGACAAGGCCATGCTCCTTTTTCAGCCAACTCTTGAGGGCTCCGGCCAGATCGTCACCGGGCGAGAGATGTGCGTGGAACGCCTCCATCGCCTCCTCGATGCGCGCGAAATGATTGGGCCGCGCCTCGAACGCCTCGCGCACTTCGTCGATCGGCAATCGCGCATCCGAAAGCGCCGCCATGTGCCCTTGGCCCGCCAAAAGATCCGCGAGGTCCTTCAGGCGCGACGCCTGTTCGCGATAGGCTCGATAGAGTTTGACGATGCCGCCTGAGACGTTCGGCGCCGCTTCGGCAACTTCGATCAGTTCCTGATCTCCCGGAAGCTCGCCGGCCAACAGCGGATCGGCAAAGACCTCGCGCAATTGCCCGAGCCCGCCACCCGCCTTGCCCTGCAATTCATCCAGGTCGACCTTGTAGACCGAGGAGAGCTTGAGAAGCAGCTGCACCGTGAGCGGCCGCTGATTGCGCTCGATCAGGTTCAGATAGGACGGCGAGATACCGAGCGCCTCCGCCATCGCCGTTTGCGTCAGTTGAAGGCCATTGCGGATTCTCCTGACCCGTGGCCCGGCGAAAATCTTGTTCTCGGCCATTTGTAACTTCCTTTACAGATCAACGATCCGAACCTGTTTAACAACTTTTACAAAATTACAGATCCGCCTTGTCAAACACAAGACAAGCTAACCCTTTTTGATCCTGGCGCTCCACCCTTTTTCATAGCGTCCTTATGCAGCGCAATGTAAAAACTGTCACATGATCTTATCGCCTGAAACGGCGTTAGACGAAGGTCGAAGAATTATGAATTTCGCGAGGAAAAAATAATGACTGATTTTTACAAGCTCGTCCTCACCGCGCCACCCGGCCGCTTCGAAGGCGTCGAACGTCCCTATTCCGCCGACGATGTGAAGCGGCTCAGAGGTTCGATCGAAATCCGTTATTCCCTTGCCGAAATGGGCGCCAACCGCCTCTGGAAACTCATTCATGAGGAAGACTTCGTCAACGCGCTCGGTGCGCTCTCGGGCAACCAGGCGATGCAGATGGTTCGCGCCGGCCTGAAGGCGATCTATCTCTCCGGCTGGCAGGTCGCCGCCGACGCCAATACGGCTTCCGCCATGTATCCGGATCAGTCGCTCTATCCGGCCAATGCGGCGCCGGAGCTGGCGAAGCGGATCAACCGCACCCTGCAGCGCGCAGACCAGATCGAGACCGCGGAAGGCAAGGGCCTCTCGGTCGAGACCTGGTTCGCACCGATCGTCGCCGATGCCGAGGCCGGCTTCGGCGGGCCGCTCAACGCCTTCGAGATCATGAAGGCCTTCATCGAGGCGGGTGCGGCGGGCGTCCACTACGAGGACCAGCTTGCGTCGGAAAAGAAATGCGGTCATCTCGGCGGCAAGGTGTTGATCCCGACCGCGGCGCATATCCGCAATCTCGATGCCGCGCGGCTTGCGGCCGACGTCATGGGCACGCCGACGCTGGTCATCGCCCGTACCGACGCGGAAGCGGCTAAGCTTCTGACCTCGGATATCGACGAGCGCGACCGGCCCTTTGTCGACTACGACGCCGGCCGCACGGTCGAAGGCTTCTACCAGGTGAAAAACGGGATCGAGCCCTGCATCGCCCGCGCCATCGCCTACGCGCCGCATTGCGACCTCATCTGGTGCGAAACCTCGAAGCCTGATCTGGAGCAGGCGCGCAAATTCGCCGAAGGCGTGCACAAGGCCCATCCCGGCAAGCTGCTCGCCTATAATTGCTCGCCCTCGTTCAACTGGAAGAAGAACCTGGACGACGCGACGATCGCCAAGTTCCAGCGCGAGCTCGGCGCGATGGGCTACAAGTTCCAGTTCATCACGCTCGCCGGCTTCCATCAGCTGAACTACGGCATGTTCGAACTGGCGCGCGGCTACAAGGAACGGCAGATGGCCGCCTATTCGGAGCTGCAGGAAGCGGAATTCGCCGCCGAGGCAAACGGCTACACCGCGACCAAGCACCAGCGCGAAGTCGGCACCGGCTATTTCGACGCGGTGTCGGTGGCGATCACCGGCGGGCAGTCATCGACGACCGCCATGAAGGAATCGACCGAGCACGACCAGTTCCTTCCGGCGGCCGAATGAAAAAAGAGGGGCGCGCGGCAATCCCTGCCCGTCGCGCGCCTGGCGGGAAGCTCGAACCGAAGCGACACAACTTTAAGGGAGCAGTCCAATGACAGTACAGACACGCGTCAAGGAACGGGCCGAGGAACAGTCATCGGCCATGACAACGGAACAGCAGGCAGCCATCCGTATGGTCGCCAACGACCTGCATCGCCTCAATCAGTCGGTCATGAAGGCGGTCGACGCGGGCGTCTCGGTCGAGCTCGTGCGCTCGGCGCGCCATCACGGCGGTGACGGCAACTGGGGCGATCTCTTGATCCCGGTCATCGTCACCCAGGGACGGACGTGATGATTGCGCTCGCATCGGCTGCGGCCGCGCTCCTGCTCTGCTCCGTAAGCTGGCAGGAAATGCGCGTTACAGCGCCGTGCGTCTTTTCAGACGCGCAAAGGACATCGTAACACTTTGAACTGCTGCATGGTTTTGTCCTTATCGGCTCCGATTTTAAGGAATCATGCAGTAGGAGGCTGGAGGCTCGCTCCATCCCACTAGGCCGTCCGCGTGGGCCGAGCCTGAACTGACGGCCTAACCGGCGATCATGCCATATCGGCCGGCGGCAACGTCGGCCGAAAAGTATTTATCGGATCAAGCAGAGTTCCGCCGCGGCCGCTTGCCGGCAAAGAGATCCGCATGGCTGCGCAGCAGACGCGTCATGCGATCGACGACGGTGCGGATGTCCCGCCGGTGGCGGTCCTCATTGTTCATGACGATCCATTGCCGGTGCCTGAGCGGCTCGATTTCGTCGCCCGCCCGCTCGAGCTGCGGATCAAGATCGCCGACGAAACAGGGCAGCACCGCCTTGCCGGCGCCGGCGCGCGCGAGATCAAGCAGCGAACGGGGGCGGCTGACGGTCGCAACGATGCGGCCAGACGCATGCTCGTGCGGCCAGCGCAGATAGGCCGACAATGCTTCCTCTTCGGCAACGGCTACCCAGCGCTCCGTTCCGCTGGACGTGTTCTTCTGCCGATAGGCGGCATAGGCGACTTCGCCGATCAGCCGCGAAGCGAGGTAAGCCTCTTCCGGTTCGAAGGCGCGGATACCGACGTCGCTCTCGCGGTAGGCCAGGTTCGCCCGCGCCTCACCGATCGACAGCGAAATGCCGAATGTGTCGCGCTCCGTGCAGATCGCGGGAAAGTTCTCGGCGATCAGCCACGAACCCCACGTGCCAGCCGCAACGCGGACGACGGTAGCCCCCTCGCCCTCCTTCTGCCAACTCTCGACCTTGCGGGCGGCCGCCTCCATCTCCTGCAACTGCTCGAAGAGGAACCGGCCGTCCGCGGTCAACGTGTATCCGGTCTGGCTGCGGATGAAGAGTGCGCGCCCGGTGTGCTCCTCGAGTTCCAGCATGCGCCGGCCGATGGTGGCAGGGCTGAGCCCCATAATCTGTGCTGCTCCGGTCAGCCCGCCGCCGCGCGCCACGGTCATGAAACAGCGGAATACGTCCCAGTCAACGTTTTTCATGAGTGAAAAACATATGGGGAAATCAACTGTATGTAAACCAGTTTCAGATGCATAAAAAGGGGATGCCCAAACACAAGGAGCATCACCATGGATATGATGGCAATGGCCTATATGTTCGACCTGCTTTCGAAGAACCGCCCGTGGGATGAGGCGTTCGAACCTCGCCCGCCAAGCCGGACCGAGCGGCTCGCGACACGATTGCTGTCCACGGTCATCCGCAAGCGGCGACCGGTGGAGACGTGCAGGGATTATGAAAGCACTCGGACCGCTTCCTGCGAAGGTGGCATCAAATGAATGCGCCGCGCATCTACAGCGCCGTGCGTCTTTTCAGACGCACAAAGGTCGCTGTAGCACTTTGAATTGCTGCATGTTTTTATCCTTAAATCGGCTCCGATTTAAGGAAACATGCAGTGGGATGCGCGGCGCTCCATCTTGCTTGCAGCAGCATCCATCCGCCTTGCGGTTGTTCCGCTACGCCGCGCGATAAACCTGGCCGGCTCCGGTTTCCGGCTCCAGGCGAAACTGTTCGACCAGCATCATCAACGTGTCCGCCTGGTTGGCCAGCGCCCGACTGGTGGCCGTCGCCTCTTCCACCATCGAGGCGTTCTGCTGCGTCATCTGGTCCATCTGGTTGACGGAACCGTTGACTTCGTTCAGCGCCATCGCCTGGTCGCGGCTTGCGGTCGCGATCATCTCGACATGCTGGCTGACGGAGACGATCTGGGCGCTGATCGAGGCGAGCACCGCGCCTGTCTCCTTGACAAGCAACGAGCCGGAATTGACCTCTTCGGTCGATTTGTTGATGAGGCCCTTGATTTCCCGGGCCGCCTCGGCCGAGCGTTGCGCCAGTTCCCGGACTTCCTGCGCGACCACGGCAAAGCCTTTTCCGGCCTCGCCGGCGCGTGCGGCTTCGATACCGGCATTCAGGGCGAGCAGGTTGGTCTGGAAGGCGATATCGTCGATCACCTCGATGATCTGCTCGATCTGCCGCGAGGCCCCTTCGATACGCCCCATCGCGGCAATCGCGTTGGTGACGACTGTCGCCGAGCTGTCGGCGCTCTTCTTGGTCTGCGACACGGCGTGGTTCGCCTCATGCGCACGTTCGGCTGACGAGCGCACCGTTACGGTGATCTGGTCAACCGCGGCCGCCGTCTCCTCGAGCGATGCAGCCTGCGCTTCCGTGCGCTTGGACAACGCGTCGGCGGAATGATGCATGTCCGCTCCGCTTTGCTGGATCGCCTGGGCGTTCGCGCGGATCTGCGCCAGCGTGTCCTGAAGACGGATAAGCGACCCGTTGAAATCCATCCGTAACTGCTCGAGCCGGCCATGGAACGGAACCGCGATCTGCCGCGACAGATCGCCCTGTGCCAACCGTCCGAGGCCCGCCGCAAGCTCGCTGACGGCCAGATCGATCTGCCGGTCGAGTTCACGCTTTTCCGTATCGTTGCGGCTGCGCTCGGCCTCGGAGCGGGCGCGCTGTTCCTCGCTTTCGGCCTCGATGCGTACTTTCGAAAGGGCATTTTCCTTGAAGACGCCAAGCGCGCGCGCCATGTCGCCGATCTCGTCGCGTCGCGCATCGCCGTCGATCGAGGTATCGAGCATGCCGTCGGCGAGCCGGCGCATGGCGGCGGTGATCTGGCCGATCGGTTTCTTAAGCGTGAGCGTCAGCGCGATGCCGGCGAGAAGAGCGATCACGACGCCGGCGATCGTCGCGGCTACTGAAATCTGATTGGCTTCCTCCCTCTCCGTGCCTGCGGCAACCTTCTGCTGCTCGGCAAACACGGTGAGATCGCCCCAGATCGCGTTGATCGACGCGCCAGCAGCATTGAATTCGGCGGTCCGCTTCTGCGTGATCTCGACCAGGGCGACGCCATCCTTCTTCATCACGTTGACGATCGGCAGAAGCGTATCGGCTGTGACATCGAAGAAGCTCATGCCCTTGGCGACCCCGCGCAAGGTCGTCAAGTTGGCCTGAACGGCGAGAAATTTGTCCAGAAGCTTCTGGCGGTTTTCCTCGGTCGTGCTGCCGAGAAACGCGGCGGCGGCGATCTGGATATCGGTAATCGATGCCGAGAGCCTGCGTGTCGCGGTCAGGACGGATTCGGTACTCGCTATCTTGCCGTCGAGTTCGCTGAAGATTTGCGTCGCTTCGCGCATCTTGCCGACGGAAGCCGCCTCCAGGCGGAAGCTCGCCGTGCGGAAGCGATCGACATACTTCGCAAGACCGGCGAGGGTTTCCGGGCCGGCCGGCTTGTTAACAAGTGAGCCGATCGCGCTTGCAGACGAATTGACGGTATCTGCGAGAGATTTTTCGCCCTTCGGCAGCAGCACGAAAATGTCGCGCTGCGTGCGGCCGACCATTGGAAAGCGGTCTTTTGCGACCTTTAGCTTCTCCTCGATCGTCGTGACTTTGCTGACCTCGGTCGCGAATTCTGTGTAGAAACGGCTCGCGCGCATGAGCTTCTCGGCGTTTCGCAGCATCGTCTTCGCAGCATTCTCATCCTTGCGCACGGCGTATTGCAGTCGGTTCGCCTCGTCATTGATCTTCACCTGTTCGGCGACCAGGCGCTCCAGATTGGCCTTCGTCGCGCCGCGCAGTTGCTGCTCACCGACATGAAGCGTCCAAAGCTCGTCGATGCGCGCTTCGATATCGGTCGTCGCGGAAATCGCGGCACCCAGTTCGTTTTCCCCGTTCTGCCCGGCGACCTGCGCGGCCGTCTGCGCCAGAATGTCCTTCTGCGCGCCAATCGTGGCCTGAACTGCCTGCCGGCTTTCTTCGGTGGTCTTGTGCAGGAAGTTGTTCATTCCGGCATAAACATCCTTGAAGCCGCTCAGCGTCTGCAGAACGCTGTTGGAAATCTCCATGCGGCCCTGAAGCAAACCCGAGGCATAGAGGCCGGTAATGCCGACAGCCGAAATGCTGACGACGAACGGCAGGATGAAGAACAGCACCTTCGTCTGAATCTTGAACCGGGCAAGAATCCGATCAATGAACATGGAAAACACCTTGGCTCCCAGCTAGCATTTCGCCTCCCCCGGTGGCTCGAAGCGTCCAATCGTCTCGAAGGCCGAAATTCGAGGCGAACGCGCGGGCGCACCCGGTGCGCAAACAGGCTGATGTTTTTGGAAAGTCATGCGGAGCACGCCGCCAGTCCGTCGGCAATCATTGCGGGACCGCGCCACCTCACGGGCAGCGACGCCCTGACGGACTCACTTGTTGCTCATATTCATTTTGAACGATTAAGATTTGTATAAGCGCGGTCGGTTACTGAAAGCCGCCCCACAGCGCCGCGAATCCTTTCAGACGCGGGAAGCGCCTGCCTCGCCTCTCAGAAAGAGGGAAATATCGCGTAGGCCAGGACAGTAAAAAGGGCGAGAACGGCAGCAAATGCGATCAGCTCATTCTGCGAACGGCTTCCACCGGTGCGGCTGATGGCGATAGCGCGGGGACGGCGGCGTTGCTGGGTCATGGCATTCCTGTCCTTGTCATTGGCCGGCAAGGCCGATGCCGCCTTGCCCATGCGCATCATGGTGCAACCATCCTGCCGCCAGGGTAAGTCCATGAAATGGAAACAGTGTGGTCTCCATTCGTGGACCGTTCGGCCGGCCTTGCAGCCATGAAAGCAGGTTCAGCCATTTCCCTTAACAATGGCTGAAGGTGCAAATCACCATTTTTGGCGGATGGTTACACGTCTTGACCGGCGGCAAAACCGGAGGCCCAGGCCCATTGGAAATTATAGCCGCCGAGCCAGCCTGTAACGTCCACGCATTCGCCGATGAAATAGAGGCCCGGAATGCTCCGTGCCTGCATTGTTCTCGAATCGAGTGCGCGCGTGTCGACCCCACCGAGCGTCACTTCGGCGGTTCGGTAGCCCTCCGAGCCGGCTGGCTTGAGCGTCCAGGCCTGAATGGAGGTCGAGAGCGCATCGATGGCCTTGTCCGAGAGATCGGCCAACAACCGCCCCGTCAGCTTTGCTTCCTCGGCAAAAAACTGTGCCAGCCGTCGCGGCAGGATGTCGGCCAGCGCGGTCTGCACCGCGTGACGCCCGTTCGTCCGGCGCATTCCCCTGAGAATGGACGCGATATCGATATCCGGCATCAGCCGCAGCACGATCTCGGCGCCTTCGCGCCAATAGGAGGAAATCTGCAGGATTGCCGGCCCGCTCAGCCCCCGATGAGTGAGCAACACCGCTTCGCGAAAGGCAGCCTTGCCGAAACGGGCCTCGGCATCGGCGGCGACGCCGGCAAGGGCGGCGAGCTTTTCGAGTTGGGCCTGGTCGAGGGTCAGGGGAACCAATGCCGGCCGCGTCTCCACGACCGGCAGACCGAACTGCTCCGCGATCTTATAGGCAAGACCCGTCGCTCCCATTTTCGGGATCGATTTGCCACCGCTAGCAACGACCAGCGACGTGGCCTCGATCGTTCCGGAATTCGTCGCCAGGCGGAAGCTCGATTCTGCGCTTTCGACGGCCGAGATCGCCGTCTCCAGCCGCAGTTCCGCACCTGCCTTCTCCATCTCGGCGAGCAGCATCCGGATGATATCCTTGGCCGAGTGATCGCAGAAAAGCTGCCCCAGCGTCTTCTCGTGCCAGGCGATGCCATGCCGCTCGACAAGCGCAAGGAAATCCTGCGGCCGGTAGCGGGCGAGCGCCGATTTGCAGAAGTGCGGATTGTCGGAGAGGAAGTTCCTCGGGCCCGCATGGATGTTGGTGAAATTGCAGCGGCCGCCGCCGGAAATACGGATCTTTTCCCCAGGCGTCTTGGCGTGGTCGAGCACCAGCACGCGGCGCCCGCGCTTACCCGCCTCGATGGCGCACATCATGCCGGCGGCGCCCGCGCCGATGATTACCACGTCCTGTTTCTCTGCCACGCAGTGCCCTCTTCACGTTTCCGCTTTCCTTCCCGATGACGAACGCAAGAGTCAATCGTCAACCGCTCTACAGCGTCGTGCGTCTTCTCAGGCGCACAAAGGTCGCTGCAGCACTTTGAATTGCCGCATGTTTTCATCCTTAAATCGGCTACGATTTAAGGAAACATGCAGTAGCCAATTACCAATCTGCGGCTATGATGCGCTATCCGAAGCGAAATCCGGTGATTTATGCCATCCAAGAGAAGTGTTGCCCAACAGACAACAAGGATCAGCAAAAGTTCGAAAATACCCGTCGCGCTCCATTCTGCCCGAGGCGTGAAGACCTGGAAGGAGGCGGTCGACTGGCTCAAGATCCGCGGCATCGAAGACATCGAGTGCATCACTCCCGACCTTGCCGGCGTGCCGCGCGGCAAGATGATGCCGACCTCAAAGTTCACCTCGAACACCTCGCTCGCTCTGCCGTCAGCGATCTACCGCCACACCATTTCCGGCGAATATCCCGAGGAAACCGGTCAGTTCCGCTACGATTCGCGCGACAGCGACATCAAGCTGGTGCCGGATCTTTCCACCCTTTCCATCGTTCCGTGGGAAACCGACCCGACGGCGCAGGTGATCTGCGATATCGCCGGCTCGCAGGGCGAGCAGATCAGCTACACGCCCCGCAACGTTCTGAAGCGCGTCGTCAATCTCTACCGCCAGAAAGGCTGGAAACCGGTCGTAGCGCCGGAGATCGAATTTTACCTCGTCGCGCAGAATGACGATCCGGATTATCCGCTGCGCCCGCCGAAGGGCCGCTCCGGCCGCTCGATCCTTGGCGGCCAGGGCTATTCGATTGCAGGCATCAACGAATTCGACGAGCTGATCGACGACATTTATCATTTCTCCGAGAAGCAGGGTCTGGAGATCGACACGCTGATCCACGAAGAGGGACCGGCCCAGCTCGAAATCAATCTGCGGCACGGCGATCCGATCGAGCTGGCCGATCAGGTCTTCCTGTTCAAGCGCACGATCCGCGAAGCAGCGCTGAAGCACGGCATCTATGCCACCTTCATGGCAAAGCCGATGCAGGGACAGCCGGGCTCCGCGATGCACATCCACCAGTCGGTGATCGAGATGAATACCGGCCGCAATCTCTTCTCCAATGCGGACGGCGCGCCTTCCAAGGAGTTCTTCTCGTTCATCGGCGGCATGCAGCATTACGTGCCGAAAACATTGTCGATGATGGCGCCCTACGTGAATTCGTATCGGCGGCTGACCCCCGACATGTCCGCGCCCGTGAACACCGCCTGGGGTTACGACAACCGGACCACGGCCTTCCGAATTCCCGTTTCCGATCCGGCCGCCAGACGCATCGAGAACCGCCTGCCGAGCTCCGACGCCAACCCCTATCTGGCGCTCGCCGCCTCGCTCGGCTGCGGCTATCTCGGCATCATCGAGGGCCTGCATCCGAGCCCGCCCAGCGACGATACCGCCAACGAAGGCGAAATCGATCTGCCGCGCGGACTGCTCGAGGCCGTTTCGCTGCTCGAATCGGAGCCATCGCTCGCCGACGTGTTCAGCGCCGAGTTCATCGCCATATATGCCGGCGTGAAGCGCGGGGAATTCGAAACCTTCATGCAGGTCATCAGCCCTTGGGAACGCGAATTCCTGCTTCTGAATGTCTGATCCGCGAGACGTCCCCATGATCTGGCAAAGCCCTATCTCTCCTGGAACCTCCTTGTATGAGGCGACAGTTCCGGAGCGACCGCCCTATCCGACAATGCCGGGCTCGCGCAAGGCCGATGTCGCAATCATCGGCGGCGGCTATACCGGCCTGCAGGCGGCATACAATCTCGCGCGGGCCGGCACCGACGTCACGCTGATCGACGCCTGCCGTTTCGGCGATGGCGCGTCGGGGAGAAACGGCGGTCAATTCGGAACAGGCCAGCGCGCTTGGGCCGACGAGGCGGAAGAGGCGCTCGGCCATGAGCGCGCGCAACTGCTTTTCGGCATGGCGGAAAATGCCAAGCGCTATGTGCTGGATTTCGCAGAAACACACGGTATCGACATCGAGTTCGTGCCCGGTCAACTCTCCGTCAGCCATAAGAAGAGCCTCGAAAAAGACTACCGTAATCACGTCGACGCAATGGCCGAGCGGTTCGGCTATCCGCATCTTACCTTCATGGACCGCGAGGAGACCGTGAGCCGGCTCGGGTCGAGCCACTATCATTTCGGCATAAGAGACACGGGCACCGGCCATATCCACCCGATGAAGCTGCTCGTCGGCCTGGCAAAACAGGCAGCGCTCGCAGGCGCCAAGCTCTTTGAGCAGACCAAGGCGTTGAAGATAGAAAAGCAGGGTGGCGCGATCGTCATAGAGACGACCCACGGAACCATCACGGCGGATCGCGCGCTGATCGCCTGCAATGCCTACATCGGCAATCTCGAGCCGGTAACCGCCAGCCATGTCATGCCGATCCGTTCCTTCATCGGTGCGACAACGGCTCTATCCGATCATCCGGAAGTTCTTCCCGGCGGCGAGTCGGTCGATGATTCGCGTTTCGTGGTGCGGTATTTCCGCAAGTCGAAGGACGGACGGCTGCTTTTCGGCGGTCGCGAGGCCTATACGGCCGACAACCCCCGCGACATCTCCAGTCACATCCGCCGCCAGATCAGCGAAATCTATCCGGCGCTCGCCAATATCGAGATCACGCATGCCTGGGGCGGCTCGGTCGGCATTACCATGCCCCGACAGCCGTTTTACCGCGAGGTTATTCCGGGCGTTACCACAATTGGCGGTTATTCCGGCCATGGCGTCATGCTCTCCAACTATTGCGGCAAGCTTTTCGCCGACCTGACGCTCGGCAACAAGACCGAACTTGATCTTCTTGGGGATCTGAAAATACCGGCCTTTCCGGGGGGAATGCGATTCCGCTCGGTACTCCTTTTTCTCGCTCTCAGCTGGTATGCCCTGCGCGACCGGTTCTGAAACGCAGGCGCCACCCGAACGCGCAAATAGCTCTTCGACGTGTTCGTCCGGAGCATTTTATCCGGGTTCCACCTGGGGGTAGGATGCACTACTAAGTGTACAGCGCCGCTATTTTGTTGCGCCGCACCCTAGCCTTTTTAAATCGATTAGAATATACCTGGCCCCAGACTGAACGAGATCGAGATATCCCATGAGCAGCCAGATCATACCCGTCGAACCTTTTGACTATGTCGTGTTCGGGGGCACCGGCGATCTTGCGGAGCGCAAGTTGCTGCCGGCGCTTTACCACCGGCAGATCGAGGGCCAGTTCACGGAACCGACGCGGGTCATCGGTGCCTCGCGCGCAGCCCTCACCCACGAGGAATATCGCGGATTTGCGACCGCCGCACTGAAGGAACATCTGAAGCAGGGCGAGTTCGACGAGGCGGAAGTGGAGAAGTTCACCTCTCGTCTCTATTACGTCTCGGTCGACGCCAAGTCCGATCAGGGCTGGGATACGCTCAAGAAAGCTCTCGAAGAAGGCAGGGATCGCATCCGCGCCTTCTATCTCGCCGTCGGCCCGGCGATCTTCGGCGATATTTCGGAAAAGATCCGCGATCATAAGCTCATCACCAAGAACACCCGCATCGTCGTCGAAAAGCCGATCGGGCGCGATCTTGCCTCGGCGACGGAACTCAACGACACCATTGGCAAGGTGTTCCGCGAAGAGCAGATCTTCCGCATCGACCACTATCTCGGCAAGGAAACGGTGCAGAACCTGATGGCGCTGCGCTTCGCCAATGCGCTCTATGAGCCGCTGTGGAACTCCGCCCATATCGACCACGTGCAGATCACGGTGTCGGAGTCGGTCGGCCTCGAAAACCGTGCCGGCTATTACGACAAAGCGGGCGCGCTGCGCGACATGGTGCAGAATCACATTCTCCAGCTCGTCTGCTTCGTCGCCATGGAAGTGCCAACCTCGATGGACGCGGAGGCCGTGCGTGACGAGAAGCTCAAAGTGCTTCGCGCACTGAGGCCGATCACCTCCGGCAATGTCGAGCAGGTGACGGTGCGTGGCCAGTATCGCGCCGGCGCATCCGCGGGCGGCCCGGTCAAGGGCTACCTCGAGGAGCTTGAAGGCGGCGTTTCCAACACCGAAACCTTCGTGGCGATCAAGGCCGAGGTCAGCAATTGGCGCTGGGCCGGCGTACCGTTCTATATCCGCACCGGCAAGCGCATGGCAGGCCGGATGTCGGAGATCGTCATTACCTTCAAACAGATCCCGCACTCGATTTTCGACCACAGCGCCGGGCGCATTTCGGCCAACCAACTGATGATCCGCCTGCAGCCGAACGAGGGCGTCAAGCAATCGCTGATGATCAAGGATCCCGGACCGGGCGGCATGCGCCTCAGGAACGTTCCGTTGGACATGAGCTTCGCCGAGGCCTTCAGCGTGCGCAACGCGGATGCCTATGAGCGGCTGCTGCTCGACGTGGTCCGCAACAACCAGACGCTGTTCGTTCGCCGCGACGAGGTAGAGGCCGCCTGGCAATGGATCGATCCTATCCTCAAGGCGTGGGAAGCGACGGGACAGCAGGTGCAGGGCTATACCGCCGGCACCTGGGGCCCGAGCCAGTCGATCGCGCTGATCGAGCGCGACGGCCGCACCTGGAACGATGCGATCTAGGGCCGATCCATGAGCGCAACCCTGCACACATTCGAGAACGGAACCGCGCTGGCTGAGGCGCTTGCAGACGCAGTCGGCGACAGGCTCGCGGCGGCAATCAAAGAGCGCGGGACGGCAAGCATCGCCGTCTCTGGCGGTTCCACACCCAAGGCTTTCTTCCAGGCGCTTTCGCAGCGCGAGCTCGATTGGACGCGAGTAATCGTCACGCTTGTCGACGAACGCTTCGTGCCGCCGGAAAACGATCGTTCCAATCACGGGCTTGTCGCCGCCAACCTCCTGCAAAACAAGGCTGCAGCGGCGCGTTTCGTGCCGCTCTATCGTGCCGCGGCCACCGCGGAACACGCTGCGGCAATGGCAAGCGAAGCGACTGCAGGCTTTGCTAATCCTTTCGACATCGTTGTTCTCGGGATGGGAACGGATGGCCATACGGCTTCGTTCTTTCCCGGTGGGACACGCCTCAGGGAGGCGATCGATCCGGCGACGCCACGCAGCGTGATCACCATGAACGCCGACGGCGCCGGTGAAACGCGCCTCACCTTTACCTTTTCGAGCCTTCAGGATGCCGGGTTTCTGGTCCTGCATATTGAAGGCGACGGCAAGAAAGAGGTCCTTGCCCGGGCGGAAGCGCCCGGCGACGAGATGGAGATGCCGATCCGTGCCATGCTGAGGCGCGCAAGATCGCCGTTGCAGATCTATTGGGCGCCGTAACACGGTCCGGCGGGGAGATTTGGAGTGTCCCGGTTTTTTCGGTGGGATCACCGGAGCGGAGGGATGCTCCAGCACGAAGGAGCGATTCTCGCTGCATAATTCCTTAATTCACGACCGAATTGACGGTAAATTATGCAGCAATTCAAAGCGTTACACCGGCACGTGCGCCTCTGCAAAAGCGATGCCGCTGTAAGCCGATGACAGGATGAAGATGAGGAGTCCCAAGACTCCGGAATAGGATTTGCCATGTCCGCCGATTCCCGCATTGCCGCCATTACCGCCCGTATCGTCGAGCGTTCGAAGCCCTATCGCGAACCCTATCTCGATCGGATCCGCAGCGCCGCGGCGAATGGACCGCACCGCAGCGTGCTCGGCTGCGGCAACCTCGCGCACGGATTTGCCGTCTGTTCCCCCGCCGAGAAGGTGGCGCTCGCCGGCGACCGCGTTCCCAATCTCGGCATCATCACTTCCTATAACGATATGCTCTCGGCGCATCAGCCGTTCGAGACCTATCCGGCGCTGATCCGGGAGGCGGCCCATGAGGCCGGCGGCGTCGCGCAGGTCGCCGGCGGCGTGCCGGCGATGTGTGACGGCGTCACCCAGGGGCAGCCCGGCATGGAGCTGTCGCTCTTTTCGCGGGACGTGATCGCGATGGCGGCAGGCATCGGCCTCTCCCACAACATGTTCGATTCCGCCGTCTATCTCGGCGTCTGCGACAAGATCGTCCCGGGCCTGGCGATCGCGGCGCTTACCTTCGGGCACCTGCCCGCGGTCTTCATTCCGGCAGGCCCGATGACCTCGGGACTGCCGAATGACGAGAAAGCCCGCGTCCGGCAGCTCTTCGCCGAGGGCAAGGTCGGCCGCGACGAGTTGCTGGAGGCGGAGTCGAAGTCCTATCACGGTCCCGGCACCTGCACCTTCTACGGTACCGCCAACTCCAACCAGATGCTTATGGAAATCATGGGCTTCCACTTGCCCGGCGCTTCCTTCATCAATCCCGGCACACCGCTTCGCGACGCTCTGACCAAGGAGGCGGCGAAGCGGGCGCTGGCGATCACCGCACTTGGCAACGAATTCACACCCGCCGGCGAGATGATCGACGAGCGGTCGATCGTCAATGGCGTCGTCGGCCTGCATGCGACCGGCGGCTCGACCAACCACACGATGCACCTCGTCGCGATGGCGCGCGCCGCCGGCATCGTGCTCACCTGGCAGGACATTTCGGAACTCTCCGACATCGTGCCGCTGCTCGCGCGCGTCTATCCGAACGGGCTTGCGGACGTGAACCACTTTCACGCGGCCGGCGGCATGGGCTTCCTGATCAGCCAGCTCCTCAAGAAAGGCTTGCTGCATGACGATGTCCGGACGGTCTTCGGTCAGGGCCTCAATGCCTATGCGATCGACGTGAAGCTCGGCGCCAACGGCGGCGTGCGGCGCGAGCCGGCGCCCGAGGAAAGCGGCGACTCGAAGGTGCTCGCAACCATCGACCATCCGTTCCAGCATACCGGCGGCCTCAAGATGCTGACCGGCAATCTCGGCAAGGCGGTCATCAAGACTTCAGCCGTCAAGCCGGAACGCCACGTCATTGAGGCGCCGGCCAAGATCTTCCACGATCAGGCGGGACTGAACGCCGCATTCAAGGCGGGCAAGCTGGAAGGCGATTTTGTCGCCGTCGTACGCTTCCAGGGTCCCAAGGCCAACGGCATGCCGGAACTACACAAACTGACGACGGTGCTCGGCATTCTGCAGGACCGCGGCCAGAAAGTCGCAATCCTCACGGATGGCCGCATGTCGGGCGCATCGGGCAAGGTTCCGGCCGCCATTCATGTAACGCCGGAAGCAAAGGATGGCGGTCCCATCGCCCGCATCCAGGAAGGCGATATCATCCGCATCGATGCCGTTCACGGAACGATCGAGGTGCTGGTCGAAGATATCGCGCTGAAGACGCGTGTGCCCGCGCATATCGATCTCTCCGATAACGAGTTCGGCATGGGCCGCGAACTCTTCGCCCCATTCCGCCAGATCGCCGGCTCGGCCGATCATGGAGCAAGCGTACTCTTTCACTGAGGCGTCGGCACCGTCACAGCGTTACGGGATCGGCCCGGGAGGCATATCATTCCGACCGTCGTAGCGCTCGACTTCGAGCGTGAATACACATCCACGCCCTCAATGCACCCGGCATTGAGGGAAACGCTGGCGTTTGGATAGCCACTGCGCATGATCGCGGTGCCGCATGTCGGGCAGAAATGATGGCCCTCCGTGATGCCGCGCCAGACGTAGGTCGACATCCGGCGCTTTTCCGTGACGAGCCTGACAGCGGCGGCATCCACCTTCCAGTGAAGGAAGCCCGAGCGCCGACACGTCGAATAGTTGCACTCAACGAGCCGCGAAAGTTCAGCCTCGACCTCGATCGCGATTCCGCCGCAGTGACAGGAAAGACGATAGGGTCGTTGCATGGCGGCTCCCTCGCTTGCGCTGCGTCATGTGGTCAATCGATCATGTGTCGATCGAGCTTTCCGCGTTTATCGATAGATGTCGAGCGTGCGATTTCGGTGGCTCGGATGCGTGCTGTAGACGAAAATCCGGTTCAGATCGCGATCGCTCAGCAGCCGCAGGAAGCGGGCCTCAATGATGTTGTTGGCGTGAACGCGCTTCAGCAGGCAGCCGATCAGCGGGATGCGGGCGCTTGGGATATCGAGGTAGAAGTTCTGCGGGAGCTGAAACTGCGTGAGAATGCTGATGACGGCGCTGCTCTTGGAGAGCTTGATAATCTCGCAACGGCGTGACGAAAGATTTTGAACAGCCTTCTCCGTGAACTCGATACGCGCCTCGTTTCGCGTATCTTCCATCGGGAAGTTTACCTCCCGATCGTACATGAACGACTCTTCCTTGTTGAGAAAGTGCCGGTGCATCATGGGAGCTGCGCTGCTCATCGAACTCGCCTTTCGTATTTTGTTTGCAACCACGCTAACCCCTGAAATTTAACAGAGAGTTTGGCCGGTCTCGAAAACACGAAAAAGCTGCGCGGCGGCTGCCGGAAGGGTCAGAGGGAAGGCGATGATGGGGACGAGGCGACGCGCGGTGTTCCACCGTTCGGCGGCCCCCATCCGCCTGCCGGCATCTTCTCCCCGCACGTGGGGAGAAGGACGCGCGTGGCGCGCGCTTCGGGAGACTAAGTACGAGCGCGGTGTTTTTAGTCCCCTTTCCCCGCCTGCGGGAAGAGGGCTAGGGTGAGGGGCATTCTCGCCTGCGGCCTTAGTCGAATCTAGCGGCGATAGCTCTGCCCGGCCGCATCGAAGAGATGCAGCTTTGCCCTGTCGGCGGTGAACCGCACCTTGTCGCCGCGCCCGACCTGCGTGATTCCCGGAATTTTCGCGATGATCGGTTCGTTTTCGACGAGCCCTTCGATGTAGAGCAGCGTCACTTCGCCGAGCGCTTCGACAATCGCAACGGTCCCCTCGAACAGGAAATCCTCGGAGTCCGTCACGCGCAGGTCTTCCGGCCGGACGCCGAAGCTTGCCTCCGTTCCGTTTTCGGAGGCATTGGTCGAGATGTCCAACGTCACGGATTTTCCGCCCGCCAGCATCACCGTCGTCTGCGCACCGGCCGCTGAAATCGTCGACGGGAACACATTCATCGCCGGCGAGCCGATGAAGCGGGCGACGAAGAGGTTCGCCGGGCGTTCGTAGAGCTCGAGCGGAGCGCCGACCTGCTCGATGTGACCTGCGGAGAGAACGACGATGCGATCGGCAAGGGTCATGGCCTCCACCTGATCGTGCGTCACATAGATCATCGTCGTGCCCGACATGCGCTCGCTGAGCTTGGCGATCTCGATACGCGTGGCAACGCGCAGCGCAGCGTCGAGGTTCGAGAGTGGTTCATCGAAAAGGAAGACCTTCGGGTTGCGGCAGATCGCCCGCCCGATCGCCACACGCTGGCGCTGACCGCCGGAGAGGGCTTTGGGAAGACGGTCGAGGTATTTTGTGAGCTGGAGTATCTCCGCCGCCGAGCGCACGCGGCGGTCGATCTCCTCCTTCGATTCCCTGGCGATCCGCATGCCGAAGGCCATGTTGTCGTAGACCGTCATGTGCGGATAAAGCGCGTAGGACTGGAAGACCATCGCAATGCCGCGCTTCGAAGGCGGCACGTCGTTGACCCGATCGCCGTCGATAAACATGTCGCCGCCCGTTATCTCCTCAAGCCCGGCGATCATCCGGAGCAGCGTCGATTTCCCGCAGCCGGACGGTCCGACGAAGACGACGAACTCGCCCTCCTTGATCTCAAGATTGATGCCGTGAATGACATCGACCGCCCCATAGGACTTGCGAATATCTTTAAGCAGCAGGCCCGTCATCGCACCCTCCCCTCCTTTTAGGCCAGACGCGCGAAGAACGCGCCCCAAGCCGGAAGATTGATCCCGTTGTCCTTTATATCAGAGATGAAGCCGTGACCTTCGAGCGGCTTCAGCCCTCCACTTGGCAGTTCCGCGGCCGCCGGCTCCTCGCTCATGTTGAACAGGCAGAACAGCTTCTCATCGCCGTGGGTCCGCAGGAAGCCAAGAAGCGGCGCCCGTGTTCGCACGAATTCGATCTCTCCCTTGGCGAAAGCCGGATGTGCCTTCCTGAAATATAGGAAGCGGCGGTAGTGCTGCATGACTGAGGCCGGATCGCCTTCTTGCGCTGCAACCGCTTGGGAAAGATGGCTCTCCGGAACCGGCAGCCAGGGTCTCGCGCTGCTGAAGCCGCCATCTGGCAAGCTCTCCCACACCATGGGGGTCCGGCAACCATCGCGGCCCTTGAAGTCGGGCCAGAACTGGATGCCGTAGGGGTCCTGAAGGTCCTCGTAGGCGAGCTCCGCTTCGCTCAACCCCAGCTCTTCGCCCTGGTAGATGCAGACGGAGCCGCGCAGCGACATGAGCAGGCTGGCGAGCAGCTTAGCG
Organism: Sinorhizobium numidicum; assembly: GCF_029892045.1. NCBI lineage: Bacteria > Pseudomonadati > Pseudomonadota > Alphaproteobacteria > Hyphomicrobiales > Rhizobiaceae > Sinorhizobium > Sinorhizobium numidicum. The sequence goes on along the minus strand of NZ_CP120368.1, from coordinate 726,407 downwards.
TGCGCGTCGTGATTGGCGACGCCACCTCCCCAGCGGCTGACATGGCGCACGACATCATGGTTCGAGAAGGCCCAGCAGGCCCAGCCTTCCGGAGCGGCCTTCTGGAAATCGAGCAGCACCTCGGCGATCCCTCCGGGCGTCAGCGCATCGGGCGCCAGGAATTCGAAGGCGTAGCACATTTGCATCTTGTCGCCGCCGGATGTGTATTCGCCGGCAATCTCAAGACCGCGCTGGCTGTCGCCGACCTCGCCGACGGCGGCAATCGCCGGAAATTCGTCCATCACCGCGCGGAAGCGCTTGAGGAACTCCACGTTCTCCGGCCGGTTCTTGTCGTAGATATGTTCCTGATAGTTGTACGGATTGACGGCGGGCGCCGTCGAGGCGTTCCGCCGCTCCGGAGCCAGTGCCGGGTTGTCGCGCAACTGCTTGTCATGGAAATAGAAGTTGATCGTATCGAGCCGGAAACCGTCGACACCGCGCTCCAGCCAGAAGCGCTCGACACCGAGGAGCGCCTCCTGCACCTGTCGATTGTGCAGGTTGAGGTCCGGCTGCGAGGTCAGGAAATTGTGCAGGTAATATTGCAGTCGCGTCGGATCCCAGGCCCAGGCGGAACCGCCGAAGATCGACAGCCAATTGTTCGGCGGCGTACCATCCGGCTTCGAATCGGCCCAGACGTACCAGTCCGCCTTGGCATTGCTGCGGCTCGATCGGCTCTCGATGAACCACGGATGCTGATCCGACGTGTGAGACAGCACGAGATCGATCATCACCCGAAGGCCGAGCCGGTGCGCTTCCGCGATCAGCGCATCGAAATCCTCGAGCGTCCCGAAGATCGGATCGACATCGGTGTAGTTGGAGACGTCGTACCCGAAATCCCTCATCGGCGAGGTGAAGAAGGGAGAGATCCAGATGGCATCCGCGCCGAGCGCCGCCACATGCGGCAGGCGGGCGGTGATGCCTCTCAGATCGCCGATGCCATCGCCATTCGTGTCCTGAAAGGAGCGCGGATAGATCTGGTAAATCACCGCTCCACGCCACCAATCCCTGTCGGGCTGCAGAATGGAGCCGGTCGTTTCGGTTATTGTCATGCGCGTTAAATGTCCTTGCCTTGAATGAAATCAGCCGCCCTTGACCGAGCCAGCCAGCAGACCGCGAACAAGGTAGCGTTGCAAAGCGAAGAAGACGATCAGAGGAACGACGATGGTGATGAAGGCGGAGGCGGTGAGGATTTCCCAATTGCCGCCGCGTGAGCCGAGAAGATTGACGAGACGGCCCGTCAGGACCAGTTGATCCTGGCCCGTACCGAGGAAGACGATGGCGACGAGAAGATCGTTCCAGGTCCACAGGAACTGGAAGATGGCGAAGGATGCCAGCGCAGGGAACGACAACGGCAGGATGATCTTGACGAAGATGTCGAAATCGCTGGCGCCGTCGACGCGCGCGGATTCCATGATTTCGCGCGGCAGGCCGGCCATGTAGTTGCGCAGCAGATAAATCGCGAGCGGCAGGCCGAAGCCGGTATGGGCAAGCCAGATGCCCATATAGGTTTTGGCGGGAACGCCGAAGAAGGCCCCCACCCCATTATAGAGCTTCAGCAGCGGAATGAGCGACATCTGCAGCGGCACGACCAGCAGACCGACGACGACAGCGAGCAGAATCGCGCGCCCCGGAAAGGGCATCCAGGCGAGTGCATAGGCCGCGAAGGCTGCGATCAGAATTGGGATGACCGTCGAGGGAACCGCGACCGTCAGCGAGTTGATGAACGACCGGCCGATGCCTTCGGCGCTCAGCACCTCACCATAATTTTCAAGGGTGAAACGTGGCGGCGTCGCGGAGGTAAAGAAAATACGCTGGCCGCGCGATCCTTCCATCCTCTTGTCCGAAACGATCTCGAAGCTGCCGTCCTCCTGCACGGTGAGTCTTTCGCCGTCATTGAGCTCCGCCGTCTCTCCAGGCTTGAATTTGGCGGGCTCGCGGCTCGAAAAACCGAAGGCGGAAACCTGGCCGGGCTGTCCGCCAAGAAAGTTGCCGGAGATGACGAACTTGCCGTCGCGTTCGACCTGGCTGTCGGCGGAAGGCGCGCGCGCGACGCTGTTGCGTGACGAGGTGGCAAGCGCCGTCCACCAGCCGGAGACGGCGAGTTGATCCTTGTCTCGCAGCGATGAAATCAAGAGCCCGGCCGTGGGCATGGTCCAGAGCACGACCAGAAGCAGCACCGAGACATGCACGGCCCAAGTGAGCGGGGAACGCGTGGACGGGTTCATCTCAACGGCCCCCCATTTCCTTGGTCGCGTTGCGGATATTCCAGATCATGATCGGAATGACGAGCACCATGATCACCACTGCAATCGAGGCGCCGCGGCCGAAATCACCGCCGCCTCGGAACATCCAGTCGAACATCAGGTTCGCGAGCACCTGGCTCTGCCATTGCCCGTTCGTCATCGCCAGCACGATATCGAAGACCTTGAGCACCAGGATGGTGATGGTCGTCCAGACCACGGCGATCGTGCCCCATATCTGCGGCACCATGATCTTGAAGAAGATCTGCCAGCCATTGGCGCCATCGATGACGGCAGCTTCGATTGTCTCCTCGGGAATGCCGCGCAGAGCCGCTGACAGGATCACCATTGCGAAGCCTGTCTGGATCCAGATGAGGATCACCATCAGGAAGAAATTGTTCCAGAAGGGCAACGTGATCCACGCCTCCGGCAAGCCCCCGAAGGCGACGACGATCGCGTTCAACAGGCCGATCTGTTCGGACCCCTCGGCCCGATAGTCATAGATGAATTTCCAGATCACTGCGGCGCCGACGAAGGAGATCGCCATCGGCATGAAGATCAGCGTCTTGGCGATGTTGCCCCACCAGATGCGGTCCGTCAGCGCGGCGATGATCAGACCGAAGAACGTCGAAAGCGCCGGAACGACCAGAAGCCAAAGGAAGTTGTTGAAGATCGACTGCCGGAACTCACCGTCGTTGATCATCCAGACGTAGTTGCGCAGCCCGACGAAATTCAGGCCTCCCCTGTCATGGAGGCTCAAGATCGCGGATTGGATGACGGGATAGATGAGATAGATTGTCAGCGCAAACAGGGCCGGCGCGAGGAACAGCCAGGGCCGGATGGCATTGGTGATGCGCAGATTGCGGGATGCAGCGGCACCCGACAGCCCCTTCGAGGGAAAAATCCAATCAAGGATGAAATTGGTGCTCCAGAAATACGCCGCGCAGGCCAGAACACCGGCTATCATCATCAGAATGGCAGCGACGAGCTGCATGACACATCCTCCCCCTTACTGCATGATTCCTTAAATCGGAATCGATTTAAGGACAAAATCATGCAGCGATTCAAAGTGCTACAGCGACCTTTGCGCGTCTAATTAGACGCGCGGCGCTGTAAATGCCGCCGGAGCAGGACGCTCCAGCGCATCGCGTGACGGCGGCTACCGCTCGTTTTTGGGATGGCCCGCAATTTCGCTGAACAACCCGAAGTGAGGAAAGGGCGGACGACACCCGTGTTCGTCCGCCACTTTGAGGTTTACTTGATGGCGTCCCAAGCCTTCTGCACGTCGGCCGCGACATCGGCCGACGACTTGCCGCCGACGAAATCGACCATGCCGGTCCAGAAGGCGCCGGCACCGATCTTGCCCGGCATCAGGTCAGAACCGTCGAAGCGGAAGGTCGTCGCGCTGAGCAGGATTTCGCCCTGCTTTTTAAGCGGCGGATTGCCGTAGATGTCGACATTGACGCTCTTGTAGGGCGTAAGGAAGCTCGTCTGCGCCATCCAGACCTCATGCGCGATCGGCGTCTTCAAGAACTCGATGAAGGCGCGTGCGGCCGGCGTATCCTTGGTGATCAGCGCGAGCGTACCGGCGCCGAGCACCGGATTGCCGAGTTCCTTCTTGCTCTCGTAAGGCGGCATGTAGAAGAAGTCCGCATCCTCGCCGATGACTGTCCCTTCGGGGAAGAACGACGGGATGAACGAGGCCTGATGGTGCAGATAGCACTTCGGCGGAGAGGTGAAGAGACCTTTCGGGCTGTCGCGGAAGTCGGTGGAGGCGACGGCGGCCGCGCCGCCATCGACGAACTGATCGTTGCGGGCGAACCAGCCGAATTCGTCAAGCGCGCCGGTGACAGCCGGGTCGTTGAAGGGGATCTCGTTCTTGACCCATTTGTCGTAGACATCGGGCGCCTGCGTGCGCAGCATCAGGTCTTCGACCCAGTCCGTTGCGGGCCATCCGGTCGCACCGCCGGAGCCGAGACCGATGCACCAGGGCTTCTCCCCGTCAGCGGCGATCTTCTCCGTCAGCGCCTTCAACTCCTCCATGGTCTTCGGCACTTCGTAACCGGCGTCTTCGAAATTTTCCGGCACGTACCAGACGAGTGATTTGACGTCGATCTTATAGGGGAAGGCATAGAGAGCCGCCGTGCCGTCCTTGCCGTTATAGGTGGAGAGATCCACCCAGGACTGACCTGCGGCATAGTTGTCGAGCAGCCATTGCTTGGTTTCGTCGCCCAGCGGCGTCAGATAACCCTTGGAGGCAAGATCGGCAATCAGACCCGGCTGCGGCAGGATCGCCACATCCGGCGGGCTGCCGGCCTGGGTATCGATGACGATCTGCTGCTCGTAGTTCTCGGAGGACGAATACTTGATCTCAGCACCCGTCGCTTCGACGAAATAGGCATAGACACTCTTGAACAGAGCCTCGTCCTCGCCGCGCCAAGGGCCGAAGATCGTCAGTGTCTGACCTTTCAGGTCATGACCTTTCTTGAACTCCTCGAAGCTCGCCCAGTTGAACTTGGAATCCTCGCCCGGCTTGAACTTGAGGTCGGCGGCGTTCGCGGCCCCTGCCATCAGAGCGAGCGCAGCCACACCCATCAGAAATGATCTTTTCACGTTCTTCTCCTCCCCAACATGAAACCCGGACGTTGCGCCACGGGCGGATCACCAAGCGCGAATTCAAAGCGCTTTGAGTTTGCTAAGAAACCATCGCGGCAGACGAAGAGTCAAGAGCTTTCCACCAGCGCCCCAGTGCGTCAGAATTTTGCTGTGCGTCAACATTTTGCGACGCGAAGAGACGGTTTTCTGCTTTTTCATGCCCCGGACGAGTGATAGAGGACAAAAAGAGCGCTTGCCGCGACAACAAAAAGAAAAGCAATATTCAAAGCGCTTTGGGAGGAATGCGGAGCATGCCGGTTAATCTTAAGCAGCTGGCGGAGCTGCTCGGCCTGTCGCAGACGACAGTCAGCCGAGCGCTGAACGGCTACCCGGAAGTCAACGCGGAAACACGGCAACGGGTCCTGCAGGCGGTGCGCGAGACCGGCTATCGGCCCAATAGGGCCGCTCAGCGGCTCGCGACGGGAAAGGCCTATTCCATCGGCCTTGTCATGCCAATCGCGCCCGGCATCGACTCCGATATTCATTTCGGCGAGTTTCTCGCCGGCCTCGGCGAGGCGGCCATCAAGCACGACTTTCACTTCGTCCTCAATCCGAGCGCGCCGGAGGACGAGGAAGCAACATTTCGACGCCTCGCGGCAAGCGGCACCGTCGACGCGGTCTTCCTCGCCTACATGCGCGCGAACGACCCACGCATCGCCATGCTGAAATCGCTCTCGATGCCCTTCGTCGTGCATGGCAGATCGATCGGCGGACCGCAGGACTACCCGTTCCTCGATATCGACAATACGCGTGCGTTCTATGACGCGGCCAAGCTTCTGCTCCAGCTCGGCCATCAGCGGATCGCGTTGATCAACGGGCTGGAATACCTGACCTTCTCCATCCGTCGAAAAAAGGGGCTGATGCGTGCGCTGGAAGAGTGGGGCCTCCGTCTCGACGAAGCCCTGGTCCATCACTCGGTCATGACCGACGAATATGGCTATCGCAGCATGCAGAGTTTCCTGCAGCAGCCGGATCCGCCCACCGCCGTTCTCTGCTCCAGTACCGTACTGGCGCTCGGCGCAGTGCGTGCGATCAATCAGGCGGGCCTCACCATCGGCGCCGACATTTCTGTCATCGCCCACGACGACGTTTTGCCGATGCTGAAGCCGGAGAATTTCAGCGTGCCGCTCACCACCACCCGCTCATCGCTCCGGGCGGCCGGAGCTCGTATTGCCACGCGACTGATCGGCGGGATTCTCGACAGTGGCGACTATCCGGAACAGGAGCTGTGGCGCGCCGAACTGATCGTCAGAGCTTCGACAGGACCGGCGCCCGGCCGGTAGCAGGAAAGGAGGCATCCCTTTCTTCGTGAAAGCGATCGCGATCGTCAGAACTTCGGCGGCTTGCGGCCCGCCTTGCGATAGGCGGCAATGATCGTGTTCGCCATCAGCATAGCGATCGTCATCGGCCCGACGCCGCCCGGCACCGGGGTGATGACGCTTGCGATCTTGGCGCATTCCTCGAAGGCGACATCGCCGACGAGCTTCGTCTTGCCCTCGCCTCTTTCCGGCGCCGGAACGCGATTGATACCGACGTCGATCACCATCGCGCCAGGCTTCACCCAATCCGCCTTGATCATTTCCGGACGGCCGACTGCGGCCACGAGAATATCCGCATCGCGGCAGACGGCCGGGAGGTCCTTGGTGCGCGAATGCGCGGTGGTCACCGTTGCATTGGCTGCAAGAAGCAGGGCCGACATCGGTTTGCCGAAGAGGTTGGAGCGACCGACGACGACAGCATTGAGACCGGAAAGATCTTCGCCATAGGTGCGGCGCACGAACACCATCGCGCCGGCCGGAGTACAGGAGACGAGCCCGCCCTCGAGGTCGCCTGTAGCGAGCTTGCCGGCGTTGACGACATGGAGGCCGTCGACGTCCTTCTCCGGGAGAACCGACTGGATGATCGGCTCCGATTGAAGCGGCTTCGGCAGCGGCAATTGCACGAGAATGCCGTGAATCTCGGGGTCGGCATTGAGGTCTGCGACCAACTTTGCCAGGTCCTGTTGCGACGTCTCGTTCGGCAGCGTGTGCTGGATGGAGAGAAAACCGCATTCCTTGGCCATCTTGCTCTTCGACGACACATAGGCGTGACTCGCCGGATCGTCTCCAACGATGACCACTGCGAGGCCCGCACGTACGCCCGTCTCGCTCTCCAGCGTTCTGGTGGCGGATTTCACGGTTTCGATGACCGATGCGGCAACGGCCTTGCCATCAATCACAGTCGTCACGGCGTATCTCCCGATTTGTCTCGAACGCGGCACACTCTAATTCGCGCGGCATCGCGCGATTGCCTGCATGCGCCCTATGCTGTCCCAAACGCATAAATGCAAGAGCCGGAAAGTGCCGAGGCCGCGATCGGCCGGCGAGCGTCGCATTTCCTTGCATTTGTGAAAGGTCGCAGCCGGCATGCAGCAAATTGCTGTGGATCAGCCGATGCGAGAGCGCAGCGTCCGAGTGGCTTATCGGCCGGCGCCAAGATGCCGGAAGCGGATCGACCGCGGCTCGGCGCCCCTAGGAAACAACGGGATCGCCCAGGAAGTGCCGGCGCCACAGCCGCCGAAATCCCAGGAGAAGGCGATAGAGCCACCCCAGTCCGGGATGGCGGAGAAGCGTCGGCGCCGCAGCCTGTTCCTGCGTGACATGATCGAAAAGAGCGCTCACCGTGATGACGAGAGGCGCCTCGTCTTGACCTAGTCGTCGGTCGACGCATTTGCGTTGTGGCAGGCCCTCTACGGCAACGACAAGAATGTCCGGCGCAAGCGAATGCAGGCGATCGAGAACCTTCTGCGAAATTGAATGGTCGCAGAAGGCATCCATGATCGGAACGAATTCGTGCCAGGGCGTGCGAGCCCGGAAAACTGCGGCAGCGCACTGCAGAACGTCGCTGCGCGAACCGACCAAAGCGACACGCATCGGTTTTTCGACGTAAGTCAGGAGCGCTGGCACGAAATCGGACTCGTTCAGTTTGGCTGCAAACACCCGGTCGCAGGACAGGCGAGAAGCGCGAGCGGCGTCGCATCCGCTCAACTCCTGTCGCCGAAGCGCGTCCCCCTGCCCTTCGTCCCGCATCGTCAGCTTGGCACTGCCCGCATTCAGGAAGGTCACCATCACCTGTCCCTTGGCCCGAGAGACCGCCCTGTCCGCGAAGGCGAGCGCTTCGGCCCATCCAAGGTCGCGGGGGGCTATGTCGCCGGTCGTCGGGTTGAGCGGTTTAGCGGCGCCGCGCAGGAGCGAGTTCGTCATGCATTTGTTCCCAAGATTCGCGCCGGCACGGGTGAAGAGAGATACGCGTGGTGAAAACCGTTCCTCCAGCTTTTAGCGGCACGCGGTGAAGTTGCGCTTAAAGCTCTCATTCAAAAACCGCTTTCCAGATTCAACATCTGTTTAGGAAGATCTGCTGTAGTGCTAGTCTGCACTCTGCGCGCAGGGGCTTTGATGATGACGCCGACTGGTCAGGATACTTCCGTCCACTTTCAGACCGAACTGGAGGACGCGGCGGATATCGAACTCGTCGTGGTCCTGCCGACCTTTCGTCGTCCGGATCACCTCATCAAGACGCTGAAAACCATCATTTCACAACGGCCTGACGTTCCCTGCGCAACAATCGTGGTCGAGAACGACGCCGACGGCCTGGCCGGCGCAGAAGCGGCAAAAGGCTTCTTTCTCGGGCATCCGTCCGATTCCACCATTATCGTCGCCCAGCGTCGTGGACACAGCCATGCCTGCAATGCCGGATGGGCGATGGCCCTCGAGCGCTATCCCAATCTGCGCACCCTGGCCGTCATCTATGACGATGAAGTGGCCGCGCCCGAATGGCTCGATTGTCTTGCTGCGGTCCAGGAAGCGCAAGGAGCGGACATCGTTGGCGGCCCACAACTGCCCGTCTTCGAGGATCCGAAAGGGCAAAGATGGAAGAGACATCCGGTCTTTGCGCCCCATTACGAAGCGACAGGACAGGTGCCGGTACTCTATTCCGCCGGCAACGTCCTTCTGACCAGGCCTGTGCTCAACGCCATGGCCCAGCCGTTTCTGGATCCGGCCCTGAATTTCCCCGGTGGCGGCGACGCGGACTTCTTCAACCGCTGCAAGGCCAAGGGATTCTCGTTTGCCTGGGCAGCGGAGGCATGGGTCGCGGAGACGGTCCCGGCGCATCACACGACGGCGTCATGGGCCCGTGCCCGCAGCCTCGAAGCTGGCGCGATTTCGACACTCCTGGAGCACCAGCGCGATTCGACTTTCGCCGGCCGACTGAAAACGGTTGGTAAATCCCTTGCGCTGCTCGTGACTTCGCTGCCGCGTGGTCTCAAGCTTTGGGCGGAAACCGGCCTTGCCGCCGCAGGCCTCTATCACTTCTATGTGGCAGTGGGCCGTCTGATGGCCGAAATCGGTTTTGTCGGCGAGCAATCCCCCGACGAGCCGAAAGGGTGACTTGCGTCGGCGCAGTCCTACGGCGCCGTGCGTCGTTTAAGACGCACAAGGTCGCTGCAGCACTCTGAATTGCTGCATGTCTTAAAATCGGCTCCCGATTAAGGAACGTGCGGTAGATCAATGTCCGCTTGTGGCCTTCACCGCACCTTCCGGAATCTTATCGGAAGCGACTTTGCCATTTCGGTCGACGATGGCGACCGGCTTCTGGTACGGCCTGTTTTGGCTGTTGGCCACGCGTTCGACATCATCCTTGGTGAGATATTCGAGCTGCTCGACCAGAACTTCGGTAATCACTTCGCTTCCGAGCTTGCCGTTGAGGCCATCCTTGACCGCGTTCTTGAAGCTCGGAAGATCGAATGTCCCCATATCGGCGACGTCGATTAGTTTTGAGCCGACAAGCAGATCATAGAGCTCATCCGTGACGACCTGGCGAAGAGGTGCGTGCAGCTTCGCGATTCCTTCCCTCATTGCCGAAAAGGAGAGCTTTGCAAGGAAATATCCCTGCACGGCTCCGTCCCTGATGATCGGGACGGTAATGATTTCTCCCGGGACATATTCTTCTGCGGCGCGACGGTCGGCTTCGGCCTCCGAGATAACGGGCGCCGAAGCATGCTGGATCGAAAAATACACGGATCCGAGCGTAACGGCACAGACCCAAACCCCGGTAAGAGCAAGCTTCAGCATCAGAAATCGCTATAGCGGAACTGCGCTTCGGTATAGATGCCGTCCGCATCGGCGTCCTGCGCAGCCGTCTTCAGAAGGTCGACGACGGAACGGACCGCGTCGAGATGCGCTTCCACCTTCTGGGAATTGATCTGCAGCTTATTTCTGAGATGGCGCGTCTGCGAGACGAAGGCCGGTGAGATTTCGCTGGCAACAGCGTCACGGTGGAGCATCGTCAGCTCATAGAGGCAGCGGCTTTTGTGCGCGTTCGACGTCTTTATGTCGAAGTCGGGGTCCACGCCGATGCGGCTGTTCTCGTTGTCGATGATCATCTCCAGGCGGCCGAGAACATTTTGTATCCGTACGTCATTGGATGCCACTGCTTCCATAAATCAACTCCCAAGATCAATCATGGCGGGATGCGAGCGGATGATGTCCGCGCGCTTGTCGAGGGCCCGCTCTAGGCTTGCTTTTTTCTGTCGTCGTTCGTCAAAAAACCGGCGAGCGCCTTGCGCTCGTATTCCTGAACCATGCCCGCAGCCAGATTGCGGCTGTCGCCGTCAAGCGAAGCGTTCACGCGGTCGGCCGCGTCGTTGCCTGCCATCCGGTCGGCAATGCCGATCCCGCCTCCCTTGGCGAGAACGTCGCCGATCTGTTCGGCCATCATGCTCTTCCAGATATCGCCGGACGTGCCCTTGCCGAAGACATTCTCGCTTTCGCTCGGCAACATGGATTTCACGAAATTTTGCAACACCATCGCCTCGAACTTGCGATAGGTCTCGGGGATCTTCTTCGGTTCGAGGCGATTGTTGATGTCGCCGAGGCCGCTCGATCCGTCGGAGGGATTCAGCACAGAAACGGCGGCTGCGAAGCCATTGCCGTTTTCCGCCAGGCTGGTTGCTTGGAAGGCCGCGCGATTGGCCTTGAGCCGCGCCTGGGCCTCCTGAATTTCGGCCGGATCGGCGGCACGGACGACGTCCATAACCAGGTCGCTGGGCGGGGAAATTGCCATGTCAGATCCTCTCGAAGCCGGAGCGGCGGCCGTCGCCGTCCGGGGGCGCAGTCAGTGTCCCGAACCGGAACGGCGTCGTTTGCTGCGCCTCCGGATGGGTACTATCGCCCGTCAACCTTACCGGAAGCTGGCGTCCCGCCCGAGACGTGCTGATCGATCAGATCGAGGATAGAGTTGTCGGCCGCCTCACGATCCTCTAGGACGCGGGCGTCCTTCATGCTCTCTTTCAGCCGATCGCCCTTTGCGCGTTCCTTCAGCATGCGGGCCTCATGCACCTGCTGAATGCCGAGCAGCATCTGATCCTTTTGCACGAGGCGTCCGAGCTGGGAGGAATAGTGCCCTGAAAACATGCGGTGCATCGGGTGAGCCGAGCCCATTGCATCCACGACGACATCGATCGTTTCGGCAAGCGCCGTGCGCTGGCGCGCGGTTTCGGCGAGTTCGCTCTCCGCCATCTGCTCGAGATGCCGCTGAACGGCGACCAGGCGTTTCAATTTTTCCGATCGCGTTTTCATGCTCTATCCCCCTTGCATTACCGGCCCGAAGCCATCCGCGAACAGGCGCAGCATCGCGGCGATCCCGAGATAGAGCAGGAACATACCGCCCATGATGAGGTAGGGCTGGGAAATGAAATAGATCGGAATCTGCGGCGCCAGCTTGTTCACCATGCCGATAGCGACGTTGAAGAGCAGGCCATAGATCACGAACGGGCTGGCGAGCCGCAACATGATCATGAATGTCTGTTCCAGCGCGTTCGTAAGCGTGATCAGCACGCTCTGCGGATCGAAGCCAACGCCGAGTGGCATCACGCGATAGGACTGCACGATCGCCTCCAGGATGGCGTGATGGAAATCCAGCATGAAGAGGATCATCAGGCCCGCGAAGCTGATCATGCTGGTGAGCTGGTTTTCGGCGGTATCTTCAAGCACATCGGCCGTCGGCGGCGGGGTGAATCCGATCAGCATGGTCATCGCCGTCCCGGCGAACTGCAGGCCAAGCACGTAATAACGTGCAATGAGCCCGATGACGGCACCGACGACCGTCTCGGTCGCGATGAAATAGATGTAGGTATGCCCTTTCCCCGTGACCTGCGGGTAGATATCCGTCCACATGACCGGCAGGATAGCCATCGAAACCGCGACCGCGATGAACAGCCTGATCTGAAGAGGGACGCGTGCGGTTGAAAATCCCGGCATGATCATGATGCACGCACCGATCCGGCAGAAGGCCGCAAACAGCGCCAGCACCGTACCCTCGGGGTCGGTTATCATGAAATCGAGCCGATGATCTTGATCTCAAGGCCCTTGGCGAGCTCGACATGGGAGAGCACGGGAAGCGTGGCGAAGAGTCGTTCGATGATCATGCGCACATATGAGCGGGATTCGGGTGAACTTACCAGCACGAAGGGCATGCCGCGATCGAGATGTTCACGGATAACCTTCGTCGCCTGCTCGCTGAATTCCTCTAGGTGACGCGGATCGATGTCGAACTCGACGACTTCCCCCTTGGCATCGCGCTTCAGCGCCTGATGGAAGACCATGTCCCATTTGTTGCCGAGTCGCAGGACGCGCAGAACGCCGTTGTCGGCGAGGTCTCCGCAGAGCTGCTGCGACATGCGGACGCGCACATGTTCGACGATCTGCTCGGTCTTGCGCACGTGCGGCGCGAGTTCCGCCACGGCTTCGAGAATGAGATGCAGGTTGCGGATCGAAACGCGCTCGGCGAGCAGCAGCTTCAAGACCGCCTGGAGCCCGGAATAGGATATGTGTGATGTACAGATCTCGTCCGCGAGCTTGCGGTACTCCGGATCGAGCCGCTCGATCAGCACTTTCACGTCCTTGTAGGACAGAAGCTGCGGCAGGTTGTTGCGGATCACTTCGCTGAGGTGCGTCAGCACCACCGAGACGTTGTCGATCGGATGGAAGCCCTCGCGCTTCAGGTCTTCCGTAAAGGTCTCCAGGATGGAAACGGCCGGCATGCCGAAGGCCGGTTCGCGGATCTCGTCGCCGGGCACGCTCGGCCGGCGACCACCGCCGGTCACCACCAGGACTTCGCCGACGCGAACGGTGTTCGATGCGATGGTCGTGCCATGGATACGGATGTGGTAGGCCTTGTCGGGAATGGAGATATCGTCCGATACCTTGATTTCCGGGACGACCAAGCCGTACTGCACGGCGAACTTGCGGCGCATCTTGCCCACCCGGAACGCAAGCTCCTGATGCGCGCCGAGAAGCCGTGTCGAGACCTGTTTGCCGAGCAGGAGCTCGATCTCCGCCGTCTTCAGCACCGACTTGACGGAGTCCTTGTCGCTCTCCTTCGTCTGCTGCGCCTTCGCCGCCTCCTGAGCCCGCTTCTCCGCGTTGGCGGCTTCGAGCTGCCTCGGAATAGCCCAGCCGAGGAAAGCCATGCCGCCGCCGAGGGTAGCAAAAGGCAGGAACGGCAGACCGGGCACGACCGAAAGCAGGATAATGAGGCCGGCGGCGACCATCAGTGCGCGGGGGTAGCCGCTGAGCTGGCCGACGACCGCTTGATCCGTGGAGCCCGCGGTACCGCCGCGCGAGACGAGCAGACCCGCGGCGAGCGAGACGATCAGCGCCGGAATCTGTGAGACCAGACCGTCGCCGACGGAGAGCTTGACGAAGACGTCGGCTGCCTCGCCGATCGGCATGCCATGCCGCAGGTAACCAATAATGATGCCGCCGAAGACGTTGATCGCCGTAATGATCAGGCCGGCGATCGCATCGCCGCGCACGAATTTCGACGCACCGTCCATCGCGCCGTAGAAGGAGCTTTCCTCCTCCAGTTCGCGGCGGCGACGCTGCGCCTCTTTCTCGTCGATCAAGCCGGCTGAAAGATCTGCATCGATCGACATCTGCTTGCCGGGGATCGCATCGAGAGTGAAGCGGGCGCCGACTTCCGCAATGCGCGTCGCGCCTTTGGTGATGACGATGAAGTTCACCGTGATCAGGATCAGGAAGACAATCAGACCGATGACGAAATCGCCCGACATGACGAGGCTTGCAAAGCCGGAAATGACGCCGCCGGCGGCGCCATGGCCCTCATGCCCGTGCGAAAGGATGACGCGCGTCGTCGCGATGTTCAGCGACAGACGGATCATGGTCGAGATCAGGAGGATGGTCGGAAAGGAGGAGAAGTCCAGCGGCCGCTGGATCCAGAGCGCGACCATCAGGATCAGCACCGAGAAGGCGATCGAGAATGCAAGGCCCAGATCGATCAGGAACGGGGGAATAGGCAGGAAGAGGATCGACAGGATCGCGACGATCCCGAGCGCAAAGCCGACGTCCCGGCTCTTGGGTGCGAGTTTCGGGATAGTCAGCGTCGCCTGTTGTGCCATGTCTCTTCCGTCTCTTCATGAGAGGCGGGCAGCGATCGCGAAGCTGCCCAAGCTATGACGGAAGATCTAAAGGCCCAAGCTTGCGCGAAGGTGGTATTACAGCGCCGTGCGTCTGCTCAGATGCACAAAGGTTGCTGCAACGTCAGAAACCGGACTGGATTCGCGAGAAGACGAGATCGGTGAAGATGGATATCTGCGCCCCGACGAAGGGCGCCGAGACGGCGACGGTGATCATGACCGCCAGGATCTTCGGCACGAAGGTCAGCGTCATTTCCTGCACCTGGGTCAGCGCCTGGATGAAGGCGATGACCACACCGACCACCATGGCGGCCAGAACGGCAGGACCCGACGCGACGATCACGGTCCAGATCGCAGCCTGTACGATGTCGAGGGCATCTGCCTCATTCATGAAGACGTCACTTCACTTTAACGCCGGGACCGATGACAAGCTCCTTGCCCGTGTCGAGCACCGCGATGATTCCGTCCGAGTATAGTTTCACTTCCTTGACGATGCCAGTCGTCTTGCCGTCGGCGCTAGTCACCGTCTTGCCGATAACCGCATCCGCCTCGCTGAGCGAGGTGCGCTGAAGCAGGCTTTCGAGATTCTTGTTGGTCTTGATTGTCTGCTCCACCTGGGAGAAGGTCGCGAGCTGCGCGATCTGCTGCGTCGCGTCCATCGGCTCGGTCGGGTCCTGGTTCTTCATCTGCGCCACGAGCAACTTCAGGAAGCTCTCGTAGTTCAACGCCGCGGCGCTGGCGTCCGCGCCCGACTCCACCCCCGACACGGTTGGTGTGTAGCTGCTCGACGTGTTGTTGACGCCGCTTACCGCCATGGTGCGATCTCCTTGCGTATCTGCTCGACCGTAGCCGGCGTGATTTCCTGGGCGTTGAGAATGCGATCCTCGATTGGGTAGAGCGCACGGATCGCCTTCAGCGCTTCGAAGGCGCGACCCTGCGTGACCAAACCGTCGATGCGTTTCAGTTCGGCCAGCACCTCGTCGTTCTTGAAGCAGGTCAGCAGCATGACGATCGACTTGCGGAACATTGCCGTCGATTGCTCCGCGCCTTCGGGATTGATCAGGATCATCTGGGCGATGAAATAGAGCTGCTTCAGCGGCGTGGTCGCATCTTCCGGCTGCAGGACGTGATTTTCCAGAAGGAACGTGACGTCATTCAGGAATTCGACCGCAACCTTGCGGTCAACGCGGAGCACCGCGCCGTTTACAAAGATTCTTTCGCCCGACTTCAGCGAGATACGCAGTGTGCTCTTCATTTCAGTCCATCCCTGATGATGGTGGTTATGTCTATTATGCCCTGGAAGTTCGAAGACTCACGTTTGCGGATCTTCTCCGTCTCGTTCAGTATCCAGATGGCAATCGAAATCAGATTGGCGCGCAACTCTTCGTTGAGCTGGTTATCCGGCGTGCGCAGATCTTCGATGAAGCGGATCCAGACGCGCCGGGTGAAATAGATCGCCTCGATAGCCTCCCTGGAGTAACCCTTCTGCTCTCTCGCCGCCTCCAGCAGCGCGATCGAGCGATCGAGTACCTGCCGTTCGCGATCTTTGGAATCGGCAACGCCGTCTTCCATGATCTCGGCATAAGAAAATTGGTACATTCAGACATCCTTCATGTTTGTCCGGTCCCTCTCAATCAGAGGTAGTTGAGCAAGCTCAACTGCTGGATCCGCGACGTGAGTGTGTAGGATGTCTCAAGTTGCGTTTTCAGCAGGTTTATCCGCGTCGAGGCTGCCTCCTCGTCGATGCCTTCGATGTCGCCGATATGTGTCGCAATGAGCTTCGTCTGCGCCGCCAGCGAGTCGTTCGCCTTCTTGACGCGCGCTTCGGCGACGCCAAGCGCACTGCGCTGGGCATCGATGTCGGTGATGCCCTGTTCGACATATTGGAACGCGGCTTCACCGATCGCGGTGCGCACCTGGGAGGTAACCCCCGTGTCCATCAGCTCCGATGCTATGACGCTCGCGAGCGCGAACATCCGAACGCCCTTCGTGTTGACGTTCGTGGAGCTCTCGATCACCTCCGTCGTGCTGATGCGACTGGTCATGTTCTGATTCGAGGCGTCGGACCAGTCCGTGTCCCAGTCAGCACCGGTATACATCGGCTCGACAACAGTCGTGATGAAGTCGTTCATCTGCGTGACCGAGAACTGATCCATCGCCGTCAGCGGCGGAACCTGCGCCGCCATGAACGTCGACAGCGCCGTGTTGAAAGCGGTCTTGGCGGCGGACGGCACCGCTGAATTATAGTCGGCGAGCGGCTTCACGTCCGAATTGATGCCGGAAAACAGAAACTCTCCATTGAAGGAGGTGTTTGCCGCAGCCGTGAACAATGACAGGGCGCTGTCGATCTCCGTCTTTTGGATCGCCAGCTTGTCCGCTGAATCGTTGCCCTTGAAGGTGACCAGCGTGTCGCGCACCTTTTGGGCTGCGCTCGACATCGTCTCCAGCGCTTCCTGAGACGCGGAGAGCCGCTGGTTGACGATCGAGTTCGTGCTGGTCAGCGCATTCAATCGCACCAGCTCGCGCTGCAAATTGAGCGAGCGCGAGGTCGCCGCTCCGAGCGTGACGCCGACATCCGCATGGCGGCCCGTCGTCAATTCCTTCTGAAGGTCGAGCATCTCCGCCTGCTGCTGCTGGATCGTCAGCCGCATGGCGTTTTGTACCGCCAGATTCGAAACGAAGGATGTCTTCATGATTACCTCACGGCTTCGAGAAGGGCCGCCATCATGGCGTCCACAGTACTGACCAGTTTGGCCGACGCTTTGTAGGACTGCTCCAGGTCAAGCAACAGCGACAGCTCCTCGTCGATGCTGACACCCGTCTCCTTGCTGAGCGCCTCCTGCGTGCGGGCGAGAAGCGCCGATTTATTGTCGCTGGCGGTCGAGGCGGTGCTGCGCAGTTGCTCCAGCCAACCGATGGAGGAGGTCGCGAAATCGAGGATCGAGCTCGTTCCGTCGAGCCCGGTGGCCGGGTCGAAGGTCATGTCCTGCCCCATGGCAGCGATGTAGCCTTCGAGCAGCGCGGTGTAGCCAGCGTTGGGCGTCGCAGCGCCGCCGGGATTGGAAACGATCCCGTTGAAACCGCCGTCGCGCAGCAGGAGCGGATTGGCCTTGGCCAGCGGATTGACGACAAGCGTCGCCGCCATGCCGGGCTGCACTGTCGCCGTCGCAGGAACCGTTCCGCCCGCCCAGGTAAATAATCCGGGTGCGCCGCCTTCCTGAAACATCGTGACAAGGCCGCGCGCGATCTCGTCAAGCTGCGACTGGAATTTCGGCGCAATGTCATCGCGCAATTGCAGCAGGCTTGCGAGCTTGCCCTCCGCCGTCGTATTGGCGCCGGCGCCGGCAGCAACTGGAACGCCGTCGATATAAATCCTGTTGCCGGCAATCGTCGCATCATAGGCCGTCTTGGGCGTGAAGGTGACGGACCGCGCCATGGTCTCGAAAAGCACGGTGCCGTCCGAAGTGTAGATAACGGTATCGTTGTTGGCCCTTGTAACCGTCGAGATGCCGACGATTTCGGAAATCTGCTTCAGGATCGTGTCGCGCTGGTCGAGGGCGTCGCTTGCATCCTGCTCCTGCGCGGTCGCGGCTTTGACCGCATTGTTCGCCTGCTCGAAATCGGCAAGCAGGCTGTTCAGCTTTTCGACTTCGAGTGCGATCTCCTTGTCGGCATCGGTCCGCAGGTTCTGAACCGCATTTGCCGTGGTGCTGATGGAGTTCACCAGATCGCCGGCATCCGACACGGCCGAAGCAGCCATCGTCGTGTTTCCGGGCGTCGACGCGAATGTCTGCAGACTATCGCGGAAGGCAGCCAAGAAGGTGGCCGGCGAGGTTTCGTAGTCGTTGCCGCCCAGTGACGATTTCAGAAGCTCCAGGCCGGAAAGAAGGCGACCCTGCCCCGATGACTGGCCGATGCTCGATATGCTTTGCTTGAGCAGCGCCTCGTTCTGCGCGCGATAGATCGAAACGACCTGCGCTCCGTTCGGCGTGCTGCCCAGCAAGGCCAGCCGACGCGAATAGTCGGCGTTGCCCGCATTCGCGATGTTCTTCGACACGATGGCGGTCTGCGCCGCCGTGTTGTTGAAGGCCGACTGCGCGATCGTAATTGCGGTGGACAGCGACATGACGCGGGACCGTCTCTCTTTCGATTACCGTTTCAGGTTGACCAGAACGTCGAGCAATTCGGCGCCGGTCTGGAAAACCTTGGAATTGGCGGTGTAGTTGCGCTGGGATTCGATCATCGCCGTCAGTTCCTCGGCGATATCGACGTTCGAGCTCTCAAGCGCGCCGGAGAGGATCTCGCCGAAGTTTCCGGAGCCGGCAAAACCGGTGATGATGACGCCAGAGTCGACGCCCTGCGAATAGACGTTGCCGGATTCCGGCAGCAGCTTGTCCGGGCTCTGCACATTGGCGAGCGCTATGCGGTAACGGGGATCGAGCTTGCCGTTTTCGTACTTGACGTAAACGATGCCGTCGGAATCGATCTGATAGCCGGCGACTTTGCTCGGCGCATTGCCATCGATCGTGCCGCCATCGGAGTTGAAGGCGTAGCCGAGCTGTGTGGTCTTGGTCAGGTCGATCGTTATCGCACCGAGGTTGGCACCTGTACCTGCGAGCGGGCTGATCAGCGCGCCGTTAGCAACAACGGTCGCCGGTGATGTCGTCAGGTCACCCGCGGCATTGAAGGTCAGCGCGCTGGTACCGAGAACGGTGGACGATGTACGGTCGACAATCTCGACCGACCATGCATTCGCCGCCGTCTTCTCGTAGTTGAAGTCGAGAATGCGCGTATTGCCTTGGCTGTCGTAGACGACAAGCGAGGTGGTGGAGATGTCACCCACCGCCGCACCTGAGGGCAGATTGGCTCCCATGGAACCCGTCGTCGATCCCTCGGCCACCAGCCCTTCGGAAGCGAGGTTCACCTTGGCCAGACCGTCGAAACCGTTCACAACGACCGTCGGATCGACGCCGGCCTGATACTCGTAACCCATCAGCGTGAAGCCAGCGGCGTTGACGAGATTGCCTTCCTTGTCCTGGACGAAGGAGCCGGCACGCGTCAGATATTCCTGCCCGTTGGCGCCTTCTACGATGAAGAAACCGCCGCCGTCGATTGCAAGATCGCTGCCGGACGTCGTGTAGGTCGTGGCGCCCTGGTCGGAGATGCTGTAGCGGACCTGGGTCTGTACGCCGCCCGAATTGTACGCGCCGTTGCTCGACGGCAGGATCATCGATGTGAATTCCGTCGAGGCACGCTTGTAGCCGGTCGTGTTGGCGTTGGCGATGTTCTCGGCGACTGTGCTGAGCCGGTTCGACTGGGCGTTCATACCGGACACGCCCGTTCTCATGGTACCGTAGAGACTCATATCGGATCCTCGTTTCCTTGTTGCAGCGAGACTAGGAGCCGGGCCTTGCGTGAACCTGTCTTAAGCTGGCCCTGCTGGCGATCAACGCGCATCAATTCCAGTCGATGCAGTAGCCAAGGAAGCGCTTGGAATCGATCGGATCGAAGCCGAGCTTCTTGCGCAGTTTCTTGCGCAACTTGCTGATATGGCTTTCGACGACGTTCTCTTCGACGTCCTCGTCGAAAATGCCGTAGATTGCATTGAATATCTGCGATTTGGAGACCCGGCGGCCGCGGTTGGCGACCAGATATTCGAGAATGCGGCGCTCACGACGCGGCAGGGCGAAGACCTCGCCGTTGATCTCGGGATCGCGGCCATCGGCGAAAACGCGAACCGGGCCGATATCCGTGTAGTTGGCGATAGCCTTGAGCCGCCGGCGGATTGCCGCGACACGCGCGAGAATTTCGCGCGGATGCACCGGCTTGCGCACCACGTCGTCAACGCCGCAGTCGAAGAGCGCCAGCGTGTTCTCCAGCGACGGCGTGTCGCTCATGGCGATGACCGGCGCCATCGAGCGATCGCGGATCGCCCGCGGCAGGCTGAAGGCGCTATCGCCCTGGCCGATCAGGAACGCCTCGACTGCATCGATGTCGGAATCCGCTGCCGTACTCACCCATTCGCCGAACTCCTTCGGATCAAAGCCCGTCGAGGGAATGCCCTCGCGCCCGAACAGGGATGTGTAGCCTTCTTTAACAAGCTCTCTGTCATCAACCACCACGATCATTCGTCCGCCTCCGAATCAGTATGGATGCCTCGTTGAAACAGAGGTACGAATCGAAGGATTCACGAACAACTAGAGGAAGTTAATGGGAGATTTTAATAGTTGATTAAGGATTGCGTGCCGATTTGATCTATATCTAGTAGGTGTCCGTTAAGCATGACACTAAAATGATGTGGAAAAGTTAACGCAAGGACATGAATTTTCTTGCGATCACAATCTGTCCGCATTGTCGCCACAATGCGGCATTGATCGCGAAAAGACAATTGCAGGTTGATTACTGACAGAACTGCGTCGCGTTCGGCGTCCATTTGCCGTAGCCGGTCGCGACAAGATTCGCGATGACCCGACAGACGTATTTCTTCTGCGCCGGGTCATTGTTCGGCCCGGCATGGTAGCGTGCGACAGCCATCGTCCAGGTCTCGTGCCTGGCGCGCAAGTCGGAGAGGAAGCGCGCGGCATATTCGACATTCTTGCGCGGATCAAGCATTTCCTCCGGCGAAGTGAAGTGCTCGCCATGGAAGTAGTAGTTGATCTGCATGCAGCCGAGATCGATCAGCTTGGCACCTTGCGCCCGTGCAGCGCCGAACCGCGCCAGAACGTCCGCGGCACTGCTTCCGAAATAGGCCTTACCTTCGATGTTCATCGCGTAAGGCTGAAGAGAACCCTTGCGCCCGGTCTCGGTCAAACCGACGGAGTAGAGAATCCCGGTGGGAATGCCATATTTGGAGGCGGCCGAGACGATCTCGCGTTCGCAGACGCCCGCGCTCGCCAAAGCGCTACATGTAGACATGACCAGCACGAGGGCGCTCAGCGCCGACCGGCGCGTCATCCGTACCATCATTGCCTGTCCACCTCTCCACTGTCGCAGCCTGGCTGCCATCCTGCCGCCGCTCCTGTCTGCCGCCCTCGCGGCTCTGCTGCCCCAGCTGCGTCTGCGGTTGCGAGCCGCTGCCGTTCGATGCGTCTCCCCCCGCGTTGAAGACGACGTTCACGTGATCCACCGCGAAGCCTTGAGCGCGAAGCGCCTTCACCATTTCGCTCTGGTCGTCACTCAACTGACGGAACGCTTCGCCCGTCTCGACTTTCAAATCGACCTGAAGCTCGTCGTCCTTCAGCCGCAGCGTCGCCGTCACCATCCCGAGTTCGATCGGGTGTAGCTGAATCTTGAGGGTGTTGAGCGTCTTGCCGGCCTGACTCCAGGCGCCCGGTTGCGCCAGTGCTGCGCTCGGCTGCAACGATTGCGCCGCATCGCCAGAAATCGCGTCGGTGACCGATGACGAGCTCGCATTCATCGCCACTCCGAGATAGCGGCGCGCTTCCAGGACGGTCACGGTCTCGGCCTTGGAGCCGACCGATTTGCCGCTTTCTACGGCAACCCTATCGCCGTCCTTCGAAATGCTCATCGAGACCGCCTGGCCTTTGCCGTCGGCGCGGGCGAACCGGAAGAGCCGGTCCGAAGTCATATCATCACTATGCTGTTCGATCTGCGGATGATCTTGGCCAGCAGCATCCGACAAGACGCCGTCGATTTTCACCGACATTCCGTCGACGGTACGCTCGCCCGCAGGAACGGATGTCTTGCCCTCCGGCTGCATACCGACGGCCGGCATCGCGACGCCGCCAAGCATCGTCAGGATATCGTCGACGGTTCCGTTCGCAGGCCCAGCGGAAGCAGCATCTCCATCCGCCATTTCGGTCGTCAGGACTTCCGTCGACGGACCGGCGGCTGCCTGCCCCTGCCGGCGCAACAGGCCCGTTGCGGCTGTGGCGCGCGCGTCCGTTTCCGTTTCGTCGGCGCCTTGCTCATCCGCCGCAGGTACGTGAGTCCTGCCCATCAAACCGCCACGACGGTACGCCGTCGCTGCGTTTTCGTGGACGGTCTCGAAGGGATCGGATGGCGTCGTCTCGCCCGTGTCGGCCGCGCTCTCTGTTTCGCCGAGTCCCAGGGCCTGTATCGAGATGGCCGGAATACGGTCTGCTGCCTCTGCTGCATTGCTTCCGATCAAGACGTCCGTTCCGCGATTGCCGATGGCAAAATTGCGGGGCGTATCTTGCGAGCCGATTGCCGTTGAGTTGCTGCCCGTCTCTGTTTTCGTGCCTTGCACCGGAACCTGTCCCTGTGCTTTCTGACGGCCAGCGTCGGCGACCGCAGTCTCGAAGGCACCAGCTTCTCCTCCGAGTTGCTCTCGCCCGCCCTGCTTCGAGCTGGGCCTGCCGCTGACAGCCGCGGCCTGTCCGCGCAAACTCTCTTCAAGAGGCCTCATTGTCCTTCCTCCTTCAGGAGCGCATCGATTTCCTCGAGCTTCGAGCGCCCGTTGGCAAGAAAGCCCTCCAGCACCGGGTCGTTCGACGCAGCGAGCTCGGCTCCCCCGCCGTCCTTCGGGGCAGGCGGTGGTGTCTCGATTGGCTGGCCAAAGGGACTCATGCCGCTTCCGGTTTCCTCGGTGTCGGTAAGCCTCTCGACCCGAACGGATCCATCGGTTGTAGGCTGGGCCGCTTGCGTGGAGCTGTCATCCTGCGGCGGCCGCACCACCGCGTCCGCGATCGCCTTGGCCGCCTCACGCAAGGCACGGTCGCGCAGCGATAGCTTTTCGTCGGGAATTGCGCTGATCATCTGCGTCGCGGAGAAGACGTCCGGCGACGGTACAGTCGCGATTCCCTCGTAAAAGTTCGCGAGCAACTGGGATTGCGAGCCGGCATCTTCCGCCAGTTCCTCCGCACGCTTCGATGCGAGGCGGGCAAGCGCCTGATTGCCGCCGATCGCGGCACGGCGCGCCACACGCAGATAGACTTCGCGCTGGCGCGACCGGTCCATGAAGGCGAGGATCTCGGAGACCCTTTGTTCGGCCGCCTCGTCGAAATTCGCCACCGCCAATTCAACGAAGACATCGGCGAACTGGCTCGCATAGGGCGATGTCAGGTA
Source organism: Sinorhizobium numidicum (assembly GCF_029892045.1). Classification (NCBI taxonomy): domain Bacteria; kingdom Pseudomonadati; phylum Pseudomonadota; class Alphaproteobacteria; order Hyphomicrobiales; family Rhizobiaceae; genus Sinorhizobium; species Sinorhizobium numidicum. Next base: position 702,950 of record NZ_CP120368.1, on the reverse strand, counting down.
ACGCCGCGCATAATTCAGAGCGTAGCGAAACCCCTTGTCTGGTTCGTTGGCGCGCGTGGCAAGAAAAACGGAACGGCGCAGCGCCGCCTCCTCAATGATGGTGCCAGGCGCAGTCAGGCGGGCCCAATCGTAGTATTTCATCGCAGCGACCGGGTCCTGCTGCGACGTGGCGTTTGCGAGGATCAGGAAAAGGTAGGGCCCGATGCGGGAATTCCTGTACTCCGGAGCGGCCTTGGAAAGGTTCTCGACCATCAGCGGCCCCTTGCCGCGCAGATATTGTCGCAGCGCATCCGTCACGCGACTGTCGAAATTACCGTCGATATCGCGATCCGCGAGATATTTCAGCGTATCCGGGTTGCCGCCGCTCATTGCGTAAACAAGGGCCGCGTCGACGTTGCGGGGATCCCGAAAGGCCAATGGATCGACCGCCCTCAGGCGCTTGTCGATTGCCCCCAGCATAAAGCGCTGCATCTCGATCGCGGAATGATCTCCGAGGACCACCGAGTCCTGCACATATTGCAGCGACCGGATCATCTTGAACGGCGCAAGCTCGGCTGTTTCGCTCGCATGGGCAAGGCCGGTCGCAAACGGAAGCGACAAAACCGAGATCACAAGAATGGCATGCAGCCGATTCAGCATCGCCCTCAACCCTGCCCTGACTGCAACAGGATTTCGATCCGCCGATTGCCGGCCGCATAGGGATCGTTCGGCACCTGCAGGCGCCTGTCCGCAAAGCCGCTGATCTGGCTGACGCGATCTTCCTTCAGGCCGCCACGAACAAGCATGTAATAGGCACTCTGGGCGCGGGCCGCCGACAGGCGCCAGTTGTCATAGGTCCCGTCCTTGAACGGACGCCCGTCGGTGTGTCCCCGGATGGCGACGGCTCCCTCGCGCTCGGCGAGCAGCCTGCCGATTTTCTCCATGGCAAGCACCAATTCCTTCTGCGGCACGGCGGAGCCGACCGTAAACATCGGCGCATCTGTCTGCTCGCTGATGGTGACCAGCAAACCGCCCTCGGCCGGTGTCACCACCAGCCCCTCAAGCAGCCGGCCGGCCTCACCGCCGAGCGCCTTCTCGATTTCGGCTTTCAGAATGTCGGCCGCCTTCTGCTGGTCTTCAGGTGCGACGTCAGCCTTTGCCGCTTCGTCTTCTGCCTTCGTCAGCTCCTGCCCGTCGGGCGACTGCAGCGCAACGCCGCCCTCCGGCGCCGGGTTTGCTGCGACCGCCACGTCGGTTTCCGCCGCATTGCCCGCATGCTTGACCTCGACCTGCTTGGTCCAGAAATCCGGGTCGAAGGGATCGCGGTAGGCCTCGCCGCCCTCGGCACCGGTCGCCGGCCCCGATTGTGCGGCACCGCCATCGCCTTTGACGCTGATATTGGCCTCGTGGCCAACCTCCCGGGCTATCTCGGAAAGAACCGAATAGGGATTTTCGAAGAAGTCCGCGTCGGAGTATTTCGTCTCCTCGCCGGAAGTTGCCGTCAGTTGGTCGCCGGTCTTGGCCGAACCGCCGGATTTTGTCTGCTCGCCGTCCGTTTTCGATCGCTCTTGCGTCTGTTCGCCCTGGGCGTCCTTGGCGGGGTCCTTGAGGCCCTTCTCCGACGGCTTCTGGTCGGTGAGTTGCACCGGATTGAAATAGGAAGCGATCGCCGCCTTCGTCTCCTCGTTGGCGGCATTGATCAGCCACATGACGAGGAAGAAGGCCATCATCGCTGTCATGAAGTCGGCATAGGCGATTTTCCACGAGCCGCCGTGATGCTCACCGTGGCCATCCGCAGAACGCCTGACGATGATGATTTCATTCTTGCCGTTGTGATGACTTTCGTCATTCATGCGAGAACCTTCCGGACAGTATCGGACCAGGCGGCCATTCGGGTCACCAATACGGCGCCGCCTATTTCGACGGTGAGGTCGACATCGCCGGTTTCAACGTGGCGGAACGCCGTCGCCTCGTCCGGGAGATGCCGCTTCAGCGCCTCGAAAAGTGCGAGCGGCCCTCTGACCGTTACGGCAAAACCTTCGCCGCCGGCGAGACCCTGCCTGACCATAGCGGCGAGGCTCTCGATGGCCCGCTTGAGCAGCGCGTTCTCCATCACCGGTGCAAGGACGCGCGCCGTCTGGTCGCCAAGCGCCAGGGCCAGCCGATCCGTCATTTCATTGAAATTGGCAGCAAGCTTTACGGCGACCTCCTCTTCCAGGCGCCGCGCCAACGCCTCGAGTTCCTGGGCGTGACGGGCCTTCAGTTCGGCGATCTCCCTCTCATGCTCGAAAACGAGCTCGGCGCTGGCTTCTGCGCGACCTTGCTCAAAGGCGGCGCGGCGCTCGGAGTCAATGTCTATCACGGGCATGGCCTGCCTCGCACCAGTGCGATCGCCATCAGAGAAATCGACGCCGAGGTCCGGGAAATATTTCGGCGACACTCTCGACAATTCGATTTTCGGCGCACTGAAATCCTTGAGGTAGCGGGAGAGCGAGGCGCTCATCGGCGGACCTCCGGCTTGCGCGCATCGGCTGTCGAAGCTCTCCGCCTGCTCGGCAGAGCTCGCCTCATGGCCCGGAAATCCAAACAGCCTGACACGGTTGCAATATCTCCATCGGTTCCGACCGCCCGAGACAGCGACAGAACCCACATTCTCGATGTGCAAAGGTTTCGCGGAAGCAGGTCCGAGCGAAAGGCCGATGCAAGCGGCGGCGCAAGAGTCATCTCGGCCGGCAGTCGTCGGATCAGACTGCGAAAGGAGGCTATCCGGTCAAACTTGTGCGAAAATGAAGGGGTTGGACCGCGCCAGGGCAAGTAGCGCGGTCCAACGGTTTCCACCAGGTGCCGATGACCGGCGGCACGGCAGAAATCATGCATTCGCTCATGGCGAGCGAAAAGCGGCCGACGAGTGAGCCGACTTCCTACGGATATTGCCGCCTTACTGCTGGAACAGGCGCAGGATGTTCTCGGAGTTGGTGTTGGCGATCGACAGTGCCTGAATGCCGAGCTGCTGCTGCGTCTGCAGAGCCTTGAGGCGTGTCGATTCCTCGTTCATATCCGCGTCGACCAGCCGTCCTACGCCCTTGTCGATCACATCCATCAGGTTCGCGACAAATCCCTCCTGCATGTCGATGCGCGTGGTGATCGCACCGAGCGTGGAGGCCGAATCGGTAAGCTTGCTCAGCACCTTATCGACAACCCTGATCATGTCGTCGAGTTGGACGCTCGTTGTCGCAGTCGTCAGCTTGATCTCGGTGCTGCCGGCAACGGGGGTAGCCGGTGGTGCGACGATGAGGTGGTAAAGCCGCGCTGTGCCGCTTGGTGTCGCCTGCAGTTGATCGGCGTCATAGCTGTTGGTCAGCAGACCGCGCGTGGCATCCGCCGTATCGATCAGCATCGACTGTGCCGTATCGAAATCCAGCGTCGTGACGGAAACATTTCCGTTGCCACTGCGATTGAAAGACGCCACGACCGACTTGGTGCCTACTGCCGCGGCGTTTGAATTGTAGAGCCAGTTCTCGCCGGAGAACGAAGCGGATTGTGCCGCCGCCACGAGTTGGTTCTTGAGCTCGGTGAGTTCCTTGTCGATCTTCAGCTTGTCGACACCGGGTTCGCGTGCCGCGACGAGCTTGGCCTTGATCTCGCTAATGACATCGATGGACGTGTCCATGGCGGCATAGGCGGTATCCACCTTGGCGGCGCCGAGGCCAAGAGCGTCCTGGACGGTCGAAAGAGCCGCATTGTCGGACCGCATCGTCGTTGCGATCGACCAGTAGGCCGCATTGTCGGCAGCGGTCTGGACGCGGTAACCGGACGAAATGCGGTTTTGCACCTCGGCCATGTTGGTGTTGATAGAGCGCAATGTCTGAAGTGCCGCCATGGCGGCGGCATTGGTCATGATGCTGGTCATTATTGTTTGCCCTGGATGATTTTCGAAAGCATTCCGGAGTGATTACCGGCAGCGACGGGACCAGCGTCATGCGAACCGCCCCTAATTTGCCCTGAAGAGGCAGCCCTTCGCTCTTAACGAAGATGTAACGATTTGATGGTTAATAAATAGTTAACGATGGCTGCAAGGCGGTAAGAAAAATGAATGAAAATAAATAAAGATGGACGAAGTCTTAAGCCGACTCGCCGGTAAAAAAGAAAAGCCGCGCAGCTTTCGAACTGCGCGGCTTTGTCTACCAATCAATCGGCGGGACGGCCCGCCCAGTCGCGGTTTCCTATTAACGGAACAGCGACAGGATGTTCTGCGAGTTGGTGTTGGCGATCGACAAGGACTGGATGCCGAGCTGCTGCTGCGTCTGCAGTGCCTTGAGGCGGGTCGATTCCTCGTTCATATCGGCATCAACCAGGCGGCCGACACCCTTCTCGATCGAGTCCATCAGGTCGGCGACGAAGTCCGTCTGCATGGTGACGCGGGTGTTGAGAGCGCCCAGATCCGCAGCGGCATCGGTCATCGTCAGCAGGGCAGCATCGACGCCGGAAACGGCTTGCGCCAGGTCGCCAGTGGTCATGCTGGAGATGTCCATTTCGAGCAGATTATAGCTCAGCGTAACGGTCGTGGTGCCATCGGTATCGGTGTACTCCAGATCGCTGGAGAGCAGGCCCGAACCGTTGGTGACGTAATCGCCGGACGCATCGACTTCGATGAGCGAGCTCTTCGCCGTGTCGAACTGAAGCGTCGTGAGGCTGACATTGCCGTTGGCGTCACGGTTGAACGAACCGACAATCGACTTCGTGCTGGCAGCGTTGTTGGCGTCGTTGTAGACCCAGTTTTCGCCGGAGAAGGAAGCGGACTTGGCGATGCTGACGAGCTGAGCCTGGAGCTCCGTGATTTCCTTCTGGATCTTGCTCTTGTCGACGCCCGGTTCGCTGGCGGCAACCAGCTTCGCCTTGATTTCGTCGACGACATCGATCGAGGATTCCATCGCCGTGTAGGCGACGTCGGTCTTCGCGGCGCCGAGGCCGAGAGCATCCTGAACCGTCGAGAGTGCCTTGTTGTCGGAACGCATCGTGGTCGCGATCGACCAGTAGGCGGCATTATCCGCGGCAGCGCCAACGCGGTAACCGGAGGAAACCCGATCCTGGGTCGTTTCCATCGACGCGTCGATCGAGCGCAGGGTTGCAAGCGCCGTCATTGCGGCGGTGTTCGTCATGATGCTTGTCATTGGCTGAGTGCCCCTTGTTGACAGTTCGAGATGAAAGGGACATTCCGGGATTACCGGGAAACGGCGGTCAGCTTCATGCCTGCTAACGCGTTAATCTTGTTGGTTAACCCGCTGTTTCGATGGCCACAGAAAACACCAACTTGGTTAACGAAGGCTAAAGCCGAAGCGTCACCTGCGCAGAATTTTCTCGATTGCGAGAATTAGGTCGGGAAATGCAGAAGCCGCGCCTCTTGCGAGACGCGGCTTCTGGACTTTTTGAATGAAGCGCGGGTTCCAACCCGCGCTTCATCGCGATTAGCGGAACAGCGACAGAACGTTCTGCGAGTTGCTGTTGGCGATCGAAAGCGACTGGATGCCGAGCTGCTGCTGCGTCTGCAGTGCTTTGAGGCGCGTCGATTCCTCATTCATGTCGGCATCGACGAGCTTGCCGACACCCTTTTCGATCGAATCCATCAGATCGGCGACGAAGTCCTTCTGCATATCGACGCGGCTGTTGAGAGCGCCGAGATCCGAGGCGGCATCGGTCATGGTCTGCAGGGCGGCATCGACACCGGAGATGGCTTCCGCCAGATCGCCAGCAGTCATGCTGGAGATGTCCATTTCGAGCAGGTTGTAGCTCAGCGTGACGGTCGTGGTGCCATCGGTGTCGGTGTACTCCAGGTCGCTAGAGAGCAGGCCCGAGCCGTTGGTGACGTAATCGCCGGACGCATCGACTTCGATGAGCGAGCTCTTCGCCGTGTCGAACTGAAGCTGCGTAAGGCTGACATTGCCGTTGGCGTCACGGTTGAACGAGCCGACGATCGACTTGGTGCCGGCAGCGTTGTTGGCATCGTTGTAGACCCAGTTCTCGCCGGAGAAGGAAGCGGATTTCGCGACGCTGACGAGCTGGTTCTGAAGCTCGGTGATTTCCTTCTGGATCTTGCCCTTGTCGACGCCCGGCTCGCTTGCCGCAACCAGCTTGGCCTTGATTTCGTCGACGACGTCAATGGCGGACTTCATCGCCGTGTAGGCAACGTCGGTCTTGGCGGCGCCGAGGCCGAGAGCATCCTGAACGGTCGAGAGCGCCTTGTTATCCGAACGCATCGTGGTCGCGATCGACCAGTAGGCGGCGTTGTCGGAGGCCGAGCCAACACGGTAGCCGGAGGAAATCCGGTCCTGCGTCGTTTCCATGGAGGAATTGATCGAGCGCAGGGTCGCGATTGCGGCCATTGCCGAAGAGTTCGTCATGATGCTGGTCATTTGAGTTGTCCCTTTTTTACTGAATACGGTTGGGGGACATACCGGACTGCGTACACTACCGGTGATGACGGACCGGCTTCATGCCACTCGGTTCCAACAAACATCCTTGGAAGAAACCAAACCCGTCATGTGAGGAGGAATATCGAGGCCAAAGCTTGCAAATTCATTAAATGCGAAAGCCGCCACTGCGAGACTCCATTCATGCTTAATGCCGTCTTAAATACCTGACTGCGCGTGTTTTTCTGCTCTGCAGAGATCCGCATGGGGACGCCGCTTGCGAGACAGCACGGCCGTTTGGAAATCACGCCTGAGGCAAGGTCCCAGCGCGACAATGCTCTCCGAAAAATGTCGATCGAATCAGGGCCCGAGCTGCCGGCTGCCGGCGCTGGTCCCGCAATCCGACGGAGCCGCAATTGAACGCCCATGCCCTCTTTGCGACCGCTTCCCGGCAATACCAGAAAGGCCAATACACGGAAGCGCTCGACCAACTTAATCAGCTGATGAACGTCAGCAGGGAATCCAAGACATTCGTCCTGCTGGCAAAGGTGCTTTTGAAACTCGGGTTCAAGACTGACGCAGCGCGTGCCTATCAACTGGCGGGAGAGGAAAAGGGTTCGCGCTCCGAACATTACCTGGCCGAAGCGATGAAGCTCCATTTTGCCTGCGGCAATGAGGACGAAGCGCTGAGCATCGGTTTGCCTCTTCTGGAGACGGCAAAAACCGACCCGGAGATCGCCTTCATCATCGCGTCCATTTTCCTGAAACGCGGCCAGAAGGAAATTCTCGGTCTCTTCAAGGCGCCGCTCTCGACGAGCCCAAGCCTTCAGCACCAGACGCTCGCCTTCAGGCTTCTGACAGCCGAAATCGACGACGCGCAGGATCGCGATGCGGTGATCAATCTCTTCCGAAAGAATCCGAAGAGCAGCGTCTTGCGTGCCGCCTATCTCGTCTTTGCTCGCGAAGCCAACGACTTTGCCGAGATGGAACGCCACTATCCGGAAATTCAGAAAGCGCTCGATGCCGGCCGCTACGAAATCCTCGCCGCCGAGTCCCCCTATTATCACGTCACCTGGTGCGGCGATGAGAAGCTCAACCGATGGGCCGGCGCGCGAAAACGGCCGTCCGCCTCCGCAATCGCCGAGGCACGGCGCAATATGCCCCATCAATGGGCAGAAAAAATCCGTGTCGGCTATCTTTCAGCCGACTTCTGGGACCAGCATGCGACCATGAAGCTGCTGCAAGCGGTGATGGAGTTGCACGATCCGGAAAAATTCGACGTCACGCTCTTCTGCCACACGAAGGAAAGCAATCTGGCGCGCGACAGAGGCAATCGCGGCAAGTGGGGGAGAATAGTTCGTATCAACGAGATGTCGGATGAACAGGCCGCAGGCGCCATCCGGGCGCAGCGTATCGACATATTGGTGGATCTGAAGGGACATACGCTCGATAATCGGCTGAAGATACTCGATCATCAGGCTGCTCCCGTTCAGGTCACCTGGCTGGGCTTTCCCGGAACCGCCACGAATGTCGATGTCGATTACGTTATCGGCGATCCGTATGTGCTGCCCGACGGAAGTCAGGAGCACTATTACGAAAAATTCTGCCGCCTTCCGGAAACATACCAGCCGAACGATCCCTACCACCGGCCTCGCCCCTACGGTATCGCGCGTAAGGATCTCGGCCTTCCTGACGACGCATTCGTCTTCGCCTCCTTCAACGCGAACAGGAAGATCTCGCTCCAGACGATCAATCTCTGGATCGAAATCCTGCGCCGGACGCCCGAAAGCGTTTTGTGGATCATGTGCAAGCCAGACGCGAAGGCCAATATTCTACGCAAGCTTCAAAGCGGCGGCATCGCCTCGAAGCGGATCATCTTCTGCAGCAAGGCGGCCTATGTCGAACACATAAACCGCTTGCCCGCCGCAGATCTCGGCCTCGACACCTATCCCTATAACGGCCACACGACCACTTCGGAGCAGCTATGGGCCGGCCTGCCGGTGCTCACCTTCAAAGGGACCAACTTCGCCTCTCGGGTGAGCGAAAGCCTGCTTCGAGCTATCGGGCTGCCGGAACTCGTCAGTGCCGGACCGGAAGAATACGTCTCCGATGCCGTCGCGCTTTACGAAAACCGAGACAGGATCGCTGAGTATAAGGCCGCATTGCAGGAAAACCGCTTCCGCACGCCGCTTTTCGATGCGGAACGCTTCTGCCGTCATCTCGAGCGCGGTTATGAAATGATGGTCGATCGGGCCAAACGGAAATTGCCGCCCGATCACATCGACGTGCCGGCGCTTCCGCCGCGCGACGGTTCTTTCGAGCCATAGATCAGCGAAGCTACTGCATGGTTCCTTGAATCGGAGCCGATTTAAGGACAAAGCCATGCAGCAGTTCAACGTGTCACAGCGTCCTTCGTGCGTCTGAAAAGACGCAACCGCGCTGTGTTGGAGTCGCGGCAGGAGGCAGGAAACCCTGCCTCTTTCCGTTTGAGAAAGTTCCGATCCTGGAAGAAAGAGGCGGGCTAGGCGCTGGATAGCGTTCGCGCAAGACAGGATCAGGTAAACGAGCGCACCAGACTGCCGACGAGCAGGTTCCAGCCGTCGATCAGCACAAAAAACAGGATCTTGAACGGCAGCGAGATCGCAGTTGGCGGCAGCATCATCATGCCCATGGCCATGGTGATCGTCGAGACAATCAGGTCGATCACAAGGAACGGCAGCATGATCAGAAAGCCGATCTCGAAGCCGCGGCGGATCTCCGAGATCATGAAAGCGGGCACGACGGCGCGCAGATCGACCTTTTCGTCGACGACGACGGTCTGCCCCTTTTCCTTGGCGATATCGATGAAAAGCTGGAGGTCCTTGTCGCGGGTGTTGGCCAGCATGAATTCCCGGAACGGTTCGGCGACACGCGGGAACGCGTCAGTTTCGGAGATTTCGTTCTTCAACAGCGGATCGATGCCCTCGCGCCAGGCGCGGTCGAAGGTCGGCGCCATGACGTAGAAGGTCATGAACAATGCCAGGGACACCATGATCATATTGGAGGGCGTGGTTGCGAGCCCCATCCCTGAGCGCAGGATCGCGAAGGCGATGACGAAGCGCGGGAAGCTCGTCACCATGATCAGGATGCCCGGCGCCACCGAAAGAACGGTGAGGAGACCAAAGGTGCGGATGATCCACGAGGCGACCGAGCCCTCGACCGGCGTATTCAGAATATCGGCGGGAAAGCCCTGAGCCCCGGCGATTCCCGACATCGCCATCACGGCAACTATAAAGGCAGCAATCCGGAGCATCTAGCGAATCATTGGATGACGAAGGTTCGGAACATCACCTTGGTTACGCGTCCGCCGGAGCGCAGGTCAACCCGTTCCTGGACGTCATCCCTGAGATATTGAAAGCCGCGCGGCCCTTGGATTTGCTGCAGCGACACGGTCTTCACGTAGGCGGCAATGTCCTGGTGTATTTCTTCCGCCATCGCAACGTCTGGAATGCCATCGAACTGCAAGGCGACCTCAAGGCGGACCCAGTTTTCCGAAGGATAGGCAAGGTTCGTCGTGATCGGCGCGAGTTGGACGATCCCATTGGCTTCGGTCGCAATTTTGGGAATGCCTTCTTCGCCGGTGGCATTCGCCGGCATTTCCGCCGCGGCTTCCGCCTTCTCCGTTGCCGGCGGCGGCGCCAACAGCCCCCCGACAAGCCAGCCGCCACCTCCGGCGACAAGCGTCAGCACCGCGACGATGGCGATCGTTACCACCGTCGATGGAGATTTGGAGGACTGCGCGCTATCGATTTCTTCCATCGTGTCGTTCCGTGCCGATCTTCTCTCGGAGCGAATGCCCGGATCAGATCGGCGAAATGAGATCAACTATCTGCTGGCCGTAAGGCGGCTGCTGGACTTCCGTCAGGCGGCCGCGACCGCCATAGGAAATGCGGGCCTCGGCGATGCGGTCGTAGGAGATGACGTTGTCGGCATCGACATCCCGCGGCCGGACGATGCCTGCGACATTGAGAATGCGCAACTCGTGGTTGACGCGAACTTCCTGAGAACCGCTGATCAGCAGATTGCCATTTTCCAGGACGCCGGTGACGACGGCGGCGACGAGCAGCCGCAGCTTCTCGGCCCGCTCCGTCTTGCCGTCACCCTCGGTCTTCGTGTTCGAACCGTATTCCAGGTCGCCGGACCACTCGAAATCGCTTGTCTGCGATTGGCCGCTTGCGCCCAGATTGAAGCCGCTCGTGTTCTTGCGGCTGCGGTCCGTCTTGTTGTCGAAGGAGGCCTTGTCGTCGATCCTGATATCGACGGTGAGAATGTCGCCGACATTGATCGCGCGCGCATCCTTGAAAAGGGCCGCCTGCTGATCGTTCCACAGCGAGTAGCCGTTCACGACGTGCCGCGGCTGCTTCGGGTACATGGCAAGCTGCGGCGTCTGCGTATATTGCAGGCCGCTGCCGATCGGGCTCATCGACGGCGCTTGGCCGATCTCCTTGAAGGCCTGGTTCTGGCATCCCGCAAGGAGACCTGCGGCCATTACGGCCGTAAGACGCATTCTCATGATGGCTCCTTCGAGGTGTTCGGATCGCTCGCACTTGAGATGATGTTGGTCAGCACCGCCGCCTTGTCGTCGCTCATCTCGGCGAGGATCAGCGAAGATTGGCGCGGCGGCAGCTGCATGACGATCGCCGCCGCGATCTCCGGGCGCACCATCTCGAGCTTGCCGGCAGCGGCATCGGGCTTCATCGTCTTGTAGATATCGACAAGGCCGAGTTCCGCCTGCTTCAGAAAATCGTTGCGGCGCTTCAGCCAGTCCTCGTATTCGGCACGGCGCTTCTCGAGCGTCGCAATCCGCTCGTCGACGCTCGCCTGCAATGCTTCGAGATCCTTGCGCTGCAGGAGGTAGCGCTGGTCACGTGCGGCGTCGGCGATATTGGTGCAGAACTGCTGGATTTCATTCGCAGTGGCGCCGTCCGCGGGCGGCGCCGTCACGTCCTGCGCGAAGGCGCCTGGCATCGCCAACACCAATGCACCGGCAGCCGAGGCAACAAGCATCCGAAGCGGTCTGCCGAGAAAATGATCCAAGTTTCCGGTCATTGCAGAACAAGCTCCGCCTGTAGGGCTCCCGCCGTTTTGATGCTCTGGAGGATCGCGATGATCCCGTCCGGCTTGACACCGATGCTGTTGAGGCCGGCGACCAGCGAGCGGAGGCTCGATCCGTTGAGGATCGCGACCGTGCCACCATCCGACTGCGCTTCGATTGTGGTATTCGGCTCAAGCGCCGTCTCGCCGCGCGAGAAAGGCTCCGGCTGCACGACCGTCGGCGTTTCGCTGACCTGCACCGTCAGCGTGCCGTAACTCACGGCCACTTCGGCGACGCGCACATCCTGGCCGATGACGATCGTTCCCGTGCGCTCATTGATAACGACGCGTGCCGGCACATCCGTCTCGATCACCAGGTTTTCCACGTCGGCCATCAGGCGCGCCATATCGGCCATCTTGGGCTTCTGGATCAGGACGGACTGCGAATCCAAGGCTTCGGCGATACGACCGCCGAATTGCGCGGCGGCGTAGTTGTTGATCGCGGCCGCCATGCCGACGGCGGTCGAGAAGTCGGGATTGCGCAGTTGCAGCACAAGATTGAATCCATCCTTGAACTTCGACGGCAGTTCCCGCTCAATGATGGCGCCGTTCGGGACGCGGCCCGCCGTCGTCACTCCCTGCGATAGCGTTGCTGCGTCGCCCTGAGCGCTGAACCCGGTCACGACGACGGAGCCTTGCGCCACCGCGTAGATCTGGCCATCGGCACCGGAAAGCGAGGTCATCACCAGGGTGCCGCCGCGCAGCGACGTCGCGTCGCCGAGGGAGCCGACGGTTACGTCGACGCGGCTGCCGGGGCTCGCGAAGGGCGGCAGTGTTGCGGTGACCAGGACTGCCGCGACGTTGCGCGTGCGCGAATCGCCACCTTGGGTGGAGATGCCGAGATTCTGCAGCATGGCGCGTATCGACTGATCGGTAAAAGGAGAAGAACGCAGACTGTCTCCGCTCCCCTGCAGACCGACCACCAGGCCGTAGCCGATCAGTTGGTTGTCGCGGCCGGCCTGCAGCGAAGCGACGTCCTTGATGCGGGAAGCACCATGCGCAAGCGTCAAGGTAGCGACAAGAGCCACGGTGACGGTAAGCAACCACTTACAGGCACGCATCTTCATTTCGCCACCACATGAATAGTGCCGTCGGCCATCACCGTGCCGGAGACAATGACGCCGGTGTCGATGTTGCGCGCACGGATCAGTTCTCCGACGGCGGCATCCTGCAACGGCGACCCCGCAGCGGTGATCGTCAAGCCGCCATTGCTGAAGATGAGCCGAACCGTCGAACCGCGCTCGACCGCGTATTGCTCGCGCAAGGCCGATGCGAGGATCACCCGTCCGGGAAGGAGGGTCCGCTTGCTAATCTTGCCTTCAACTTCATCGAGAGAACGGACATAGTCGCCGGCGAGGTCGGGATTAGTCACGTCGACGACCTCCAGCACGCTCGCATCGAGAGGTTCGCCGGGATAGATCGTCTGCTTGGGAATGACTGCGGTCGGCGGTTCCGCGGAGGCGACCGCCGGCGACAGGAAGCCGGCGGCGATTGCGGCGAACAGAACGGCCCGCGCTCGAGGCGCGACGCCGCTTTCGATTGCTGCCCTTTTGGCGGATCGGCGAAACGTCATGTTTGCCCCCTGCTCCCGTTTACCTGAGGTTTTTGCTCACTGTCGCCGCCATCTCGTCCGCGGCCTGAATGATCTTGGAATTCATCTCGTAGGCACGTTGAGCCGAAATCAGGTCGGTGATTTCCTTGACCGGATCGACGTTCGAGGCCTCGAGATAATTTTGCTTGACCAGCGCAAAACCAGGATCGGCCGGCGTTCCGATGATCGGCTCGCCCGAGGCCGGTGTCTGCTTGAAGAGGTTTTCGCCTTGCGGCTCGAGCCCCGCCTCGTTGACGAAATTCGCGATCGTCAGCTGGCCGATTTCCTGCAGTTCCGTGTTGTTGCCGATGCGCACCATCACCTGTCCCGAAGATGTGAAGGTGATTTCGGTCGCATCCTGCGGCACGGTTATGCCGGGCACGACCGTGTAGCCGTCAATGGTGACGAGCTGGCCGGTGGCGTTGGTGTTGAAGGCGCCCGACCGGGTATAAACGGTTTCTCCGTCCGGCGTTTCGATCTGGAACCAGCCGCGGCCGACGAGCGCCAAATCATAGTCGTTTCCGGTATTGACGAGGCTGCCCTGGATATGAAGGTTGCGCACGGCCGAAGTCTGGACGCCGAGACCGATAATCGCACCCTCCGGCACGATCGCCTGGTTGGAGCGGTTCGGCACGCCCTGAGCGCGTTCGGTCTGGTAGAGCAGGTCCGAAAACTCGGCACGGGCACGCTTGTAGCCGGTCGTGTTGATATTGGCGATGTTGTTGGCGATGACCTCCAGGTTCAACTGCTGGGCGTTCATGCCGGTGGCTGCGATGGAAAGGGCCTTCATGTCTCGTTCCTTCAGATCTGCATGCGCGCGATTTCGAGATAGGCGCTCACCACCTTGTCGCGAATGGCGATCGCGGTCTGCAGCGACTGTTCCGCATTCATCACCGCGTCGATGACCTCACGGGTATTGGCTTCGCCGCGGACGGCCTGCAGCGACGCCCCTTCAGCGGACTTCATCGAACGGATGGCGTCCGTCGTCATGTTGCCGAGCACTTCGGCGAAACTCTGCGACTGGGGTACGGAAGCGCCAGCGACCGGCATGGCGAGCGAGGTCGAGGCGGTGAGGTTTGTGCCCTCGACCTCTTTCATGGCCGAAAACGCGCCGACAGACTGAATTGCATCGATCATTATTGCGAAGCCCTCAACAGGTCGATTGTCTGGGAAATGAGATCGCGAGACTGCTTGATGGTCTGCAGATTGGCCTCATAGGCGCGGTTTGCCTCGCGCATGTCGGCCATTTCGATCAGCACATTGATGTTCGGCATCTTCACCATGCCCTTCTCGTCGGCAGCCGGGTTGCCCGGATCGAACTCGATGTTGAAATTCGAATCGTCCGTGCCGAGGCGCTGAATCTCGACAAGCGATGCGCCGCTCGCGCGGTCAACCTCCGCCGCAAAGCTGATGGTCTTGCGGCGATACGGATCGGCACCAGGCGTATCGCCAGTCGATCGAGCGTTGGCAATATTTTCAGAAACGATCCGCAGCCGGGTCGATTCCGCCTGCAGACCGGAGGCCGAGACCTTGAGCGCCGAAGTCAATGGATCCATCGTTCTTACTTCCGTACCGTCATGAGCATCATCCGGTGAAACGATTTCACGAGCCCGGCATTGAGCTCGTAATCGCGCTTGATCTCACCGGTCTTCATCATTTCCTGCTCGATCGCGACGCTGTTGCCGGACTGCTGCACCTGCACGTCATCGATCATGCTGACCTCCGTCACGTGCGCGGCTTCCGGACCTTCGGTGAAATGGGCACGATGGGTTGCGGCCATCTGGACGCCCGTGTTCTGCAGCACGCTCTCGAAGGGCTGAACGTCCTTCGCCTTGTAATGAGGCGTATTGGCATTGGCGATGTTGCCGGCCACGACGTTCTGGCGAACCGTCAACCATTGGGCCTGGCGCGACGCGAGTTCGAAAAGCTGAATCGGTTCCATCAAGAGCTCCTGCTGATGATGACGAACCTAGGCAGGTAATCTTGCGTGGGACTTGTCGAGAACGCCGGACGGAAGAAGCGATCCGGTTTTTCCTGCGTCTACGGCGCCGCGGGTCTATTCAGACGCGCAAAGGTCGCTGTGACACTTTGAGTGCTGCATAATTTCGTCCTTAAAAGCACTGCGCGTTTTAAAGAGTTATGCAGCAGCAGCCGGCCTAGTTCGTTTCGTAGATCTCGCCTTTGGAGGTGATCATCACCCATCGGCCGTTCCGCTCCTCGAAGGTCGCTAACCGGCTGTTGTCCGGCAGGGCTGATCCGACACGGACGATATACATGCCGCTCGCGTCCTCGATCAGCGCGCGGCCATTGGCGACGTGCATCAGCCGGAAGTTGGATCGCTCAGGGAAGGGCTGCTCAAGATCGGCTTTCTCGTCCGCCGCCGATGCCGACTCATTTCCGATGCCGGGCACCGTCGCCGTCGTAAGGCGGTCGACCGCGGCGGCAGTCTCGCCGTCCATGTCCTTCATTGCCAACGGCGAAATCGATAGAACCTCACGGCCAGGGCCTTCCGGCAGGTCGCGCGTCGTCCCCTGCCAAAGGAGAGGCATCGAGAATTTTTCCGGATGCAGGAAGGCGTACCAGGGAAAGAAGGTCGCAAAAGCGGCCATCGCCAAACCGATTGTCCCAAGGACCTTGTCGATCAGCGGCATCTTGGCATCCTGCCGGCGCTGATGAACGATTTCGTCTGCGTCGTAGTCGGTCACCCTTACCCCCTCGGTCGCATGCCGGCGGCGCCGGGCTGATTTCCCATTGCGGCCGCCTTCAGCGCACTGGCAAGATCGGTGAAGGCGTCGAACGCAGCCCGCTCGCCGGGTGTCTGCTTGAGAACCTCATAGATGACCGGCACCTGCTTGATCGCCATGTCGAGATCTGCGTCGCCCCCAGGTCGATAACCACCGATCAGGCGGAGATCACGGGTTTCCTCAAACCGATGGATCAACGATTTCAGCCGGGCGACCAGCTTTTCCTGATCCGGCGTCCACGCCTTTCTAGCCAGGCGAGAGATCGAGGCGAGCGGGTTCACCGGCGGATAGCGGCCTTCCTCGGCGAGGCTCCGGTCGAGGACGATGTGCCCGTCGAGGATGCCCCGCGCCGAATCGGCGACCGGATCGTTATGATTGTCGCCATCAACCAGGATCGAGATGATCGCAGTGATCGTTCCGGTTCCCTCGGCGCCGGGGCCGGCGCGCTCGAGCAGGCGCGGCAATTCCGTGAAGACGGAGGCCGGATAGCCGCGCGCGATCGGCGGCTCGCCGGCCGCCGTCGCGACCTCCCGGATGGCATGGGCGAAGCGGGTTACGCTGTCGACGATCAAGAGGACATTGTCGCCCTTGTCGCGGTAGTGTTCGGCGATCGTGACCGCTGTCAGCGGCGCCATTTTTCTGAGCATGGGGCTCTCATCGCTGGTGGCGACGACGGCAACGGACTTGGAGAGATTATCGCCGAGCGTGTCCTCGATGAATTCGCGGACTTCGCGGCCGCGCTCGCCGACGAGCGCAATCACGACCTTGTCGAAGGCATCGGCGCGCGCCAGCATGGAGAGAAGCGTCGACTTGCCAACGCCGGAACCGGCGAAGATGCCGAGCCGCTGCCCGAGGCAGAGCGGCGAGAAAATGTCGATGGCGCGCACGCCGGTTCGGAAACCTTGTTCAACGCGCTTGCGGGTCATGGACGGCGGCGCGGTATTGGAGATCGACCGGCGGATGTCGCCCTGCAGCAAGGGCCCGAGACCGTCGATCGGCTCCGCCAGGGCATTGATCGTGCGCCCGCACCAGCCATCCGTGGGTGCTACGCGGAAGGCCCCCTTGCGAATGACAACATCATGAATGCCGATCGGATCACCCGGTTCGATCGGGCACACGACGACCCGCTCGGGCTCGACACGCACGACTTCGCCGAGATGGGTCCCGGTCGCGCTCTTGTGTGCGACAAAGTCGCCAAGCCGAACATGGCGCGAGAGACCGCTGACGGTGTAATGTCCGGGCGAGATCGTCTGGACGTGGCCGCCCGGCGCGATCGAAAACTCGGGATTGGCGTAACGCTCGATGAGCCCGGCGAGTGCCGCCAGCGACGTCGAAGTTGCGATGATCTCGGAGCTTTGGTCTTCCATACAGATTTCCGTCGGGATCGACTGTCGTGAAATGGCGGCGATGCGGGGCCGAAAGCCGCTTCACACTTGTCGGCCGTTAGCTGCCGCCGAGCGTCTTGATCGCTTCGTCGAGCGATCCTTCGCTGTCGCGCATCAGGGCGGTGATATTGTCGAAGGCGCGGGTGACCATGATCAACTGCGACATTTCCTGAATGGCGTTGACGTTTGATTCCTCCAGGAATCCTTGCATCACACCGACGTCGAAGCGGTCGACGACAGGCTCCGGCTGGACGGTCGGCATCACGGCGCTGTTGTCGTAGCGCATGAACCCCTTGCTGAAATCCGCCTCGTAGAGGCCGAGCAGAGCGATCTGGACACCGTTCTGATGGATGGCGCCATTGGCGCCGACGGTGATCTCGCCCGCTCCGCCGTTGAGCTGGATCGGCGCGCCGCCGGCGTCGAGCACGGGATAGCCTCTGATGGTCACAAGTTCACCGGTCTCCGTCAGTGTGAAGCGGCCGTCGCGGGTCAGCGCCAGCCCGCCAGGCGTTTCGATCGAGAACCAGGCATCGCCTTTGACGGCAAAATCGAGCGCAGAGCCGGTACGCGCAAGC
Source organism: Sinorhizobium numidicum (assembly GCF_029892045.1). Classification (NCBI taxonomy): domain Bacteria; kingdom Pseudomonadati; phylum Pseudomonadota; class Alphaproteobacteria; order Hyphomicrobiales; family Rhizobiaceae; genus Sinorhizobium; species Sinorhizobium numidicum. The sequence goes on along the minus strand of NZ_CP120368.1, from coordinate 685,136 downwards.
GCGCCATTGTTGGTGCTGATGTATTCCTCGCCTTCAGAAACGTAGGAAACTTTGGTCGGCTTGGTATCACCGAGCATCTGGTTGAACTTCACCTCGGAGGCGCGGAAGCCGACTGTGTTGGAATTCGCGATATTGTCGGCAAGCGTGTTCAAGCGCTTCTCAAGCGCCATCTGGGACGAAATCGCCACATAGAGACCGGTCTGCAAGTCAGCGTCCCCCGAGTTTCAAGCTGTTGATGGACAGAAGCAGGTCGGAGGAGATTCCGTAGCCGCTCGATGAACCGAAAACGGCGAGCGGATCGTAGCTGCCCGTGGAGTTGTTCACTTCCCAAAGGGCGGTGAAGCGATCGAGGAAGGCCGCGACCTTCTCGGGATCCTGAAAGTCCTTGAGATCGACCGCCGCCTCATAGGCTTCGGCCTGCCGGTCGACCTCGGTCGCTGCGAATTCCTCCGGCAATTGCAGAGCGGTTCGAACCACCTGCGCCAGAGCCTCGTCGGCGATGATCGCATAACCGCTGTCGATCGTCGGCGCCATGCGCGAGAAATAGAGCGCCAGCCGCACGCCGGCATTTTCGTCGCCGGCGTTCTGCTCCAGTGTCTGTCGAGCGTATCTGTCGGCTACGCCTTTCTGGGCGCGATCGAACGACGTTGCCGCCTCGCCGTTACGAGCGAAGTTCAGAGACTCGACCAATTCCTTGTAACGACCATCCGCAAGCTTGTTGGCGAAAGCATCGTCACTGTCTATGCCTTCGGAAAGCACCTTGCGCATGAAGGCCTTGGCATAGGCCATGTCTTCGAGGCCGTGCGCCTTCATCGCGTAATCGTAGAGTCGGCTGTCGGCGAAGAATTCGTCGATCGTTTTGATGCTGCCGATTTTCGATAGATAGTATTCGGTTTCCCGGGCGACGTCCGGCTGCTCGGAGACGCGTTGCAGCGACTTCGTCAGATCGGCGGTGATCAGCTTGTAGCTCGTGTAGGTCGTGGTCACGATCGGTTCGTCCTGGATTGGGCCGGCGCGACTTGGCCCGACCTTCGCAAATCCTGACCTGACTGGCTTGCGCGAACCTGTCTCGCGTGCCGGTTTCCGACTGGCTTCGACGGCCAGCCTCACGCAAGGATGAAACCCTATTCCACAGAGGGAAAATCAGGATGGCGACAGGTATCGACAATGAACATCATCATCGGGCTTCTTGTGACTTTCGGCTGTATCCTCGGCGGGTACCTGGCGATGGGCGGCCATATGGAAGTCCTGAATCAGCCCTTCGAGCTGATGATCATCGGCGGTGCTGGCATCGGCGGTTTCATCATGGCCAACTCCATGAAGGTGGTCAAAGATACCGGCAAAGCGCTCGGAGAGGCCTTCAGGCATAAGGTGCCGAAAGAGCGTCACTACCTCGACACACTCGGTGTCCTCTACAGCCTGATGCGCGATCTGAGGACCAAATCGCGCAATGAGATCGAAAGCCATATCGACAACCCGGAAGAATCCCCCATCTTCCAATCCGCACCCACCGTTCTACAGAACAGGGAGCTGACAGCCTTCATCTGCGACTATGTGCGGCTGATCATCATCGGCAATGCCCGCTCGCACGAGATCGAGGCGCTGATGGACGAGGAGATCCAGACAATCACGCACGATAAGATGAAGTGCTATCATTCGCTGACAACTATGGCCGACGCTCTGCCGGCAATCGGCATCGTCGCCGCGGTCCTGGGTGTCATTAAGGCGATGGGGGCGATTAACGAGGCGCCGGAGGTGCTGGGCGCAAAGATCGCTGCCGCACTCGTCGGAACGCTGCTCGGCGTATTCCTCTCCTATTCGGTCGTTGCCCCGCTGGTGGCCAACATCAAGTCCGTCCGCGAGAAGCAGAACCGGCTCTATGTCATCGTCAAGCAGACCCTGCTCGCCTACATGAACGGCTCGGTTCCGCAGGTCGCGCTCGAATATGGCCGCAAGACGATTTCCGCCTATGAACGCCCGTCCATCGACGCGGTCGAGCAGGAAATGATGAACCCGCGCGGCGGCAGCGAAAGCAAGGCGGCTTAACACCATGAATCCGAGCACCGCATCGAACGTACATGCATTCGACAAGAGGTTGCTTGCGCGCATGATCGGCGCGCTCGGCGACGACAAGACCATCGGCCGCACGGCCCTCGAGTTCGGTCAGGTGTTCAGCGAGTTCCTTCCGGATATCCTCAGGGCCGAAATCGGGCATGATATCGCGATCGGCTATGCCGGCTTCAGGACTGGACTCAGGAACAATCTGATCGCGGCCCTCGGGGACGGGGTTCTGCTCAGCGACGTTTCTTTGCGCAACTGGTGCGCGGATTTTCAGATCGGCTGCGACAGCCCTGTGTTGATCACTCTCGTCGAAGCTCTGCTCGGGGCGGAGCCGACGAGCATCGAGGAACCGCAGCCAAGGGCGCTGTCTGAAATCGAGATCGACGTGGCTGTGCCGATTTTCGACAAGATTGCCGAGGTTTTGCGCACGGCGGTGAACGCGGCGGGCGGATTCGAGCCGGTGGTCGGCCGCCCGCACAATAGCGCCGAGCGCCTCAGGCCCGATGCCGCGATCGAGGACGTCTACGCAGCGTCCATCGATATGACGATAGGTCTTGGGCCGGTGCTCTCCACCTTCTCGCTTATCGTGCCTCAAAGCGCCCTCCTAAAGACCGAGATCGTCTTTCCCAAGGGCGCGGGCCAGGCTCATCATCTAAAGACGGAATGGACCGAACAGCTCGAGGAGCAGGTTCGCCGCTCGGCCGTGATGCTGGAGGCGCGAGTTCGTCTGGAAAGTCTGACGCTGAACACGATCAGCCGCCTGCAGCCAGGAGACGTGATCCCGTTCCACGACGGCCAGGACGTGCGCGTCGAGGTTAACGCCAACGGCCGCGATCTCTATCTCTGCGAGTTCGGCCGATCGGGATCGAAATACACGGTCAGGATCAAGGATACACACGGTTCCGAGCAGGACATTCTTCGCCACATCATGAGCTAAACAGCCGCCCTCGTTCGGCAGAATGCCTGAGGCAAGCTTCAACTGGAATAATCCGCACATGGCACCCAAGAAAGCAGCACCCATCGCAGAACCGGCCGCATTCGCGGAGGACAACGAGCTCGACCAGGCGATCGACGATCTGCGCGGCGTTCTCAAGAAGGATAACGGACCGGCGGATTTCGGAGCGGATTTCGCAGCTACCGACCCCCTGGATCAGACTGCCGATTTCGGCAGTGATTTCGGTGCGGCAGACAGCGCAAACGCATTCGGCGACATCGGCGCGAGCGGCTTCGGCGGTGATTTCGCCGACGCTGGCCTGGTCGGTGGCACGGACGCAGGCTTTGGCGGCGGCGACTTTGCCGTGGCGGACACGGCCGCCGAAATCGCTCCAGGAAGCGGCATGACGGCCAACATGGACCTGATCATGGACATCCCGATCGATGTCCAGATCGTGCTCGGCACCAGCCGTATGCAGGTTTCTGGTCTGATGGGGCTGAGCGAAGGCGCAACCATCGCGCTCGACCGCAAGGTTGGCGAGCCGGTGGAAATCATGGTCAACGGCCGAATTATCGGCCGCGGCGAAATTACAGTTCTCGAGGGCGATGTGACCCGGTTCGGCGTCAAGCTCATCGAGATCAAGGGCGGCAAGAAGTCATAGGCCCGATGATTGGGCGAGGAATGGATCCATGATGGATTTCGAAAGTTTCGAGGCACAAGCGCTGGCACGACCGCTGAGCCAGACGGACAAGGCCGCAGCCGTGCTGCTCGCCATGGGCAAGTCAGTGGCCGGGAAACTGTTGAAGTTCTTCACGCAGAGCGAGCTGCAGGCGATCATCGCAGCCGCGCAATCACTACGCGCGATTCCTCCCCACGAGCTCGAGGCCCTCGTCAACGAGTTCGAGGATCTTTTCACCGAGGGCGCGGGTCTGATGGACAACGCCAAGGCGATCGAGAGTATTCTCGAAGAAGGCCTGACCCCGGATGAAGTCGACGGCCTTCTCGGCCGCCGCGCCACCTTCCAGTCCTACGAAGCGAGCATCTGGGATCGGCTGCAGGACTGCGATCCCGTCGCGGTCGCCCAGTCGCTCGCCAGGGAGCATCCGCAGACCATCGCCTATGTCCTGTCGATGATGCCGTCCAGTTTCGGCGCCAAGGTGCTGCTGCAGCTATCGGAAAGGCAGCGGCCGGACATTCTCAATCGTGCGGTCAACATGAAGAATGTCAGCCCGAAGGCGGCCGGCATCATCGAAGCGCGGGTGATGCAGATGATCGGCGACATGGAAGCGGAGCGCAATTCGCCCGGACCGGCCAAGATCGCGGAAGTGATGAACGAACTCGAAAAGGGACAGGTGGACACGCTGCTTGCCTCCCTCCAAACGATCAGCACCGATTCGGTCAAGAAAGTCCGGCCGAAGATCTTCCTGTTCGACGACATTCTCTTCATGCCGCAAAGAAGCCGCGTGCAACTGTTCAACGACGTGTCCACGGATGTCATCACGATGGCTCTCAGGGGCTCGGCCCCGGAACTGCGCGAATCGATCCTTGCCTCGATCGGCGCCCGCCAGCGGCGCATGATCGAATCGGACCTCGCGGTTGGCGACGCCGGAATCAACCCGCGCGACATCGCGATCGCAAGACGGTCGATTACCCAGGAAGCTATCCGGCTTGCCGCAAGCGGCCAGCTGGAGCTCAAGGACAAGGAAGCGGAAGCCGCCTGAAGCTTTCGTTGCTCAATGAGCATCTAATTTCTGTTGAACCGGCTGCGTTGCCGGCCCCCGGCCCTTGCGCGCGAGCCCGCCCGGGTTCACCACAGAAGCAGAGCGCGCGTCAGGTCGCCTGATCGCCCCGCGCTCGATTGCCACAGGCTGGGGAGTTTTCCCGTTTCATGTCGGAAGATCAGGATAAGGACAGCAAAACCGAGGCGCCGTCGGAGAAGAAGCTATCCGACGCGGCCGACAAGGGTAATGTCCCTTTCTCCCGCGAAGTGACGATCTTCGCCTCGACATTAGCGATTTATATCTTCGTTGTGTTCTTTCTTGCGGACGGCGCGGCCAGCATCGCCGAGGCGCTGAAGGACGTATTCGAACAACCGGAGGCCTGGCGCCTGGAAACGGCGACCGACGCCGTCGGGCTGATTTCGCACATCATCCTGAAATCGGCAGCGCTGCTCGTGCCGATCTTCATCCTCCTCATCGTCTTTGGTGTCGGTTCTTCGATCTTCCAGAACCTGCCTCGACCCGTGCTCGACCGCATCCAACCCAAGATGAACCGCATATCGCCGGCGGCGGGTTTCAAGCGTATCTTCGGCGTCCAAGGTCTGGTGGAATTCGGCAAGTCGCTGTTCAAGATCATCGTCGTTTCGATCATCGTCGTCCTTGTCCTATGGAACGACTATTTCGCCACTCTCGACCTGATGTTCTCCGATCCGGTGACCATCTTCACGACAATGACATCGGATCTCAAGCAGATCCTGATCGTCGTACTCTTGGCGACGGCCCTGTTGGCGATCATCGATCTCTTCTGGACCCGCCATCATTGGTACACGGAACTGATGATGACCAAGCAGGAGGTAAAGGAGGAGCTCAAGCAGTCGCAGGGCGACCCGATCGTCAAGTCGCGGCTGCGGTCGATGCAGCGCGATCGTGCCCGCAAACGCATGATTTCCTCCGTGCCCCGCGCCACCCTGGTCATTGCCAATCCGACGCACTACGCCGTTGCACTACGCTACGTGCGGGAAGAAAGCGACGCCCCCGTCGTCGTGGCGATGGGACAGGATCTCGTCGCGCTGAAGATTCGCGAAATTGCCGAGAAAAATGGCATTCCCGTCTTCGAGGATCCACCAATGGCACGCTCCATGTTTGCACAAGTCTCGGTGGATAGTGTGATTCCACCGGTGTTTTACAAGGCGGTCGCCGAACTCATTCACCGGGTCTATGCAGCTCAGCCGCAACAAAAACGGGTGACATAATCTTGAAAAAGTCCGAATTCTCCGAAAAACGCGAACAGATAGTGGCGGAGGCGATCCGTCCGGTAGCAACGGAACTACGCCTCATCGATGCTGCGGATTTCATCGCGCTCCTGCGGTTCGAGTCCTATGCGAGCCTCGCCGATCTGGTGGAATCGGCGGCCGAGCTCTACTTCCTGCCGGGAACGGTGAATTTCGGACTGGGCGGCAATTACGATCTGGATTGGGATAGCCACCCGGAAATCGTTCTCGACCTCGAACTGAAGCCACGCGGCGTCACCGTCTATGCGCGCCTCGTGCTCGCCAAGGAAACCGCGGGCGTTGAGATCAGCCATATCAACTTTCAGCACCCCTCACCGGATCCGGAAGAGAATACGGCCTTTCTTGCCAGCAGCCTTGAGGAAGCGAAGTTCGTCAAATCCTACCCGCTGCGGCTTGCAAGCTGAATAAGCCGAAACAGTGCGGGACGCAGCCTCAGGCGCGTCCCGCGTCGACTTATTGGAAGCAACCACGAGTCTCAGCTGATGTAGCCGAGGCGTATAGCCTTGGCGATCGCCTGGATGCGGTTGACGGAGTCGAGTTTCGTCGTCGCGGCGCCGAGATAGGCGTTCACGGTGTGGACGGAAAGCCCCATTTTCTCGGCGATTTCCTCGCTGATATAACCGTCGCCGGCCATCTGCAGACAGGCTATCTCCCGATCACTGAGAGTTTCGGCCTTGAACAGCCTTTTTTCGTCCGCTGCCAGCATATCGGTCATGATATGCGCGCAGCCGACGTGCAAGTCTATGATCTGCTCACTCGAGGCGTCGATATAGCTGCCGGTGAAGACCACGTAGCCGTTGCCCTGAGCGCCGAGACGTATTGGAAAGGCTATACCCGAATAGGATAGCGTTCGCCCGTTCAACCGGAGTGTGAACGGTCCGAAGCCGGAAACGTCGGTCGCCTGGTGCTCGCCCTGTCCATCCCATAATACCGGCAGCAGAGAACGATCGAGATGCGCAAGCAACTCCTCGCCGTAAACCTTTATGAGATCATGCGCGTTCAGCTCGGACGAGACACCCCAGTTGTTGAGAGCGCAGGTGAGCTTGCGCGTCACCGGCGTGCCGCGTCCATTGACGCGCAGGACAGCAAAGTTTCTGGCATTGATCTGCCGCTGCATCGCCTGGAGGCGTGTCACCAAGGTCGCGGCGCGCGCCGCCCGGGCGTTTCGGCCCGTCTGGGCATCGTCGGCACGGCCTCCACTCGCGAAATGCATCATCGCCGCCGCTCCTATACCAGATTGTTTCGTACGGCGTGAGCGATCGCTTCCGATCTTGTCCGCGTTGCGGTCTTTCGCATCACGCTGGTGATGTAGTTGTTGATCGTGTTGCGAGAAATCCCCAGGATGACGGCGATTTCCTCGCTCGTCTTTCCTTCTGCGATCCAAAACAGGCACTCGAGCTCGCGTTCGGTCAATTCGAACTCGCGATCATGCCGCACATTGACGCCGGCCTTCAGGCTGGCGATATAGCCCGCAAGCAGCGCGACATCACGCAACCCCTCCTGGGACAGGATTACGTCCTCGGGAAACAACAGCATCAACGAGAACCGCGAACGCCCCACGTTGAATGTGGTGGCGCAGTAGCTACGGCTGACGCTGCGCGGCAAGTCGATGTCATCTGGCATGGTCAGGAAGCATGGCTGCAGGACACCCAGGCACTTTTCCAGCTCGGTCGTCTTGGCGTTGAGTCCGTTGATGATGCCCGACAAGCGGCGGACGATATCGAACGGCCAATCGGAGCAGACGATACAATCTAGCCCGCCTTGCTGAGAGAGATCATGACGGGCAAGAAGATAATGCGCCGCTCCGACATATTCCGTCAGGGCCGCCAGCCCGTTACCGAGACCGCTGCGCTCGGCGGTTTCGCCGAGCCTTCGGATCAACTGTTCCCGTGAAATTCCCCGTCCACACATACGCGACGCAGCTGACCAGACTGCGTCTGCCCGCGAAATGCCCATAATTTTTCAGCCCCCGTGTCGGATCCGACGACCTGGGAATTGCGCTCGTACCGCCGCCACCGCCGGCTTTACCACCGTTCGCAAATCAGGAATCGAATCAACTGGTAAACTGTACATCGCCTCCCCTAAAATGACACCGCCCTCCTAGCGCCGTTTACTTCCGCATTTGCCCTTGGAAAACGTCACCGCATGTCCTGCTCCGCGGATGAAGGCATCCCGATCAGGGTCGACGGCTTTTACGCACAGGTTTGATTTTCAAGCATTTTCCCGATTGCCCAATGGTGCTAACGCGGCAAGCGGAAGGCTGAGGCAGCGTTTTTTTTCTCTTCCGAGGCCCTGAAGAGCGCCCACTTTTTCGAACTTGGCGGCGCCATGGTTTTACTTTAGACATCTGGCTGTTGCCGAAATGCATCAGTTCAGATGCAGTTAGACGACAACAAAACAACGACTAACAAACTCTATGATCTACATTATAGTTGTGGAAATCAAGGTTATATTTAAGAACAACTGCACCACCGGCAAACAATGGCCAGCGGACGACACAACTCTCAAAGCGTTGTCGACGTCTCGGAGTTTAAGAAAGTTAAATTCTTATTAAATTTTCGCGAGCGAAGTTTCGATCATGACTCCGGTGCGCGTAGAGGATTCTTCATTCAGATTCCCGATCTTGCCGGTGAGCAAGCTTTAGACCTTGGTAATATTCCAGATGCGTACGACAACTTGCGGATTAGTTGATGGGCGGAGCCTGAGGCTCACGGCGACCAGGCAGCCCGCATACGCGGCTCAGAGCACGATCGACCGCGCTCTTGTCTTATAAGCGTGTCGCGCTGCAATCGGCCAAACTACTGCATGTTTCCTCAAATCGGAGCCGGTTTAAGGATAAAACATGCAGCAATTCAAAGTGCTACGGCGACCCTTGTGCGTCTGAAAAGACGCACGGCGCTGTAGAAATCCCGCCTCGAGGGCGGGATCGCTGTTGAAGTTTTGCTTGGGAGGATTTTCGTCAGGCGGCGCGGTCGAGGGACCATTTGCGCAGGATCTTCGCCGCGCGCTCCTCGCTGATCTCCACCATGCGCGCAAGGCGCCGCTCCGGTCCCTCTTTGACGCGTCGATTGAAATTGCCGCTGTCGCCGCCGAGATTGAGCAGGTCGTCCGTGCTGTCGAAACCGAAATCCGAGCCGAAGCCTTCCATGAGTGCGCCTCCGGTGCTGGCGCCGACCGGAGAGAAGTCGGGCAGTTCGAGACCGGCAGCCTCGCCTTCGAGCTGACCTGCCGCGCCGCCGAAACCCAGCTGGCGAGCCAACGGCCGCACACCCATCCAGACGACGAGGAAGGCGACCGCAACGAAGGCCAGCGAGTTGATGATTCCGCCGAGATTGCGTGTCAGCATTTCCATGACGCCGGGACCGGCGACCGGCTGATCGAGGAGCTGCGTCTCCACGAAATCCATCGCGTTCAGCGTCACGACATCGCCACGGCTCGCATCGACGCCAGCGGCAGTTGCGACGATCTTCTGCATTTCCTGGAGATAGGCGTCGATCTTCGCTTGATCGACGGGCTCCCCGACCATGGCCGCAAGGCGGCCGCGGTTGACGACGACCGCAACCGAGAGCCGCTCGATGGAATAGCTGTTCTTGACCGTGGCGATCGTTTTGCTGTTGATCTCGTAATTGGTCTGCTCTTCCTTCTTCGCCGCCTCGTCGCTCGATTGCGGCCCGGCTCCGCCACGCGGCGCTGCCTGGGGCACGTTCTGTTGCACGGTCGCGGCATTGTCCGGCTGCTGCTGGCTGGACTTCTGCTCTTCCTTGGTCACGCGCGTCGAGCGTTCGACCCGTGACTCCGGGTCGAAGACGGTTTCCTGGATCTGCTGTGCATCGGTGTTGAGCTGCGCCGTGACGCTGGTGCGGAAATTGTCCATGCCGAGGAACGGCGCAAGCGCATTGTCGATCTTCTTTTCGAGATCGGTCTGAACATTCTGAATGACGCCGAGCGACTGATTGAGAGCGCTGCTTGCCGGGTCGTCGCCGGAAGCGAGGAGTTGGCCGGTCGAATCGAGAATGGTGACGTCGTCGACATCGAGCCCGGGCACCGACGACGCGACCAGATGGCGGATCGAGGAGGCGGCGTTGCGGCCGACCGTGGCGCTGGCGCGGATCATGACCGATGCGGTCGGCGTCTGGTCGGCTTTGCGGAAGCTTCCGCGTTCCGGCATGACGATGTGGACGCGCGCAGCAGCAATGCCGGAGATTTGCTGGATCGTGCGGGCGATTTCGCCCTCGAGCGCGCGAACGCGCGTCACTTCCTGCATGAATGAGGTGAGGCCGAGGGAGCCGACATTGTCGAAAAGTTCGTAGCCGGCGTTGGAGCTGCTCGGCAAGCCGCGCTCGGCAAGCAGCAGGCGGGCTTTGCCGGTCATGCCGACGGGCACCTGAATGCTGCCGCCATCCGAACCGACGTTAAAATCGATATTGGCTTCGGCAAGCGCAATACTGATCTGGGTGACATCACTGCGCTCAAGGCCGACATAGAGCGTCTCATAGGAGGGTCTGTTGACGTAGATACCGGCTCCGAGAATGAAGCCGACCGCGACAATGCCGGCGATCGCAAGCGCAATCAGCTTGCCCTGCCCGAGATTGCTCAGATTTTTCGTAAGCGTCGAAAATTGATCGAACAGATTCATTCTGTTTTCGCACCCAGTATCGCGAGGACAGCCATCCGCTGGCGCCCGCGCAAATTCAACATTCGGGTTTGCTGGGTTCGACGTGCCCTCAGTCCACTACGCGCGAATCTACCAGCCCCGAAAGCGAAGCTAGGCGGCGAAACTTGCGCGAAGTTGACGAAACGGAAGCGATGCCGAGGCGAGTGTCAGAATGCCTCGAAATCGCCGGAGGCTTTCGTCAGCGGCTGCGAGTGTCCGTGGCGGAGCATGCCGTTGCCGAGCGCTTTCTTCATATCGGCCAGTTTGACTAAGTTGACGGCGGTCGTAACGTCCACGAGCCACGTATCCGGGATCGAGGCGGTGATCGTATCGATGAATTCGGCAAGCCCACGCATTTTCTGCACCGCAAGGTCGATACCCTGGAGCACCATCATCTTGTCAGCCGTGTCCGGCGCGGCTGCACCGTGATCGTTCCAAAGCTGCGGCTCGATACGCTCGATGAGATAGGCGACATCATGGAGTTCGGTAACGATGCGCATCAGTACGGCCGGCAAGGATTCCTCCACGTGAGGCATATGGCTCAGATAATCGGTTTGCATCGTCTGTTCTCACGTGGTTTGCGGGCGAATTTAGAGAAGTACCGTAAGCCGACCTGCGGCCGGGCACGATCAGAAGAATTCGATGGAACTTTCCATCGGCTTCGGCGCGGGTGCTGGCCGCTGATCCATCTGGATCGCGCGCTGCGCTTCGACGCCGGTCAGAGCATATTGGCGGGCACGCCCGGAGGAAGGCCAATATTCGAGCTTGCGCCCGTGCTCGCCGCCGGTGCTCTCGCCGACGATGCGGATGCCCTCGTCCATGAGAAACTGGCGCGCGAAGGCTGCATTCTGCTCCCCGACATTCGAGAACCGCGCAATCGTCCTGGCGCCACCGAAGATCTTCGCCTCCAGCCGATCACGGCGCGCACCCTGCTTGAGCAAGCCGTTGATAAGGAGCTCCATCAGGTGCACGCCATAACGGGTGGCGTCCCCGCCCGAGGACGGTGACGTCGCGGAGCCGGGCAACAGGAAGTGATTCATGCCGCCGACGCCGGTTACCGGGTCGCGCATGCAGGCAGCCACGCAGGAGCCGAGAATGGTCGAGAGAACGATATCGGGATCGTTGACGACCTTGAACTCGCCCTGAATGACATGCACGCGCCTGCCGGCAGCTTCAGTGATCATTTCAGCGCCCCGAATACGGCCTCGATGGCAGCCTTCATCTTCTCGATCGTGAACGGCTTGGCGAGAACGTTGTTGGCGCCAAGTGCCGCCGCCTTCTGTACCAGCGCGCGATCGCCCTGCGCCGTCAGGATGATGAACGCCGCTTTTTTCGTCGCAGGGTTGGCGCGCACCGCCTGCAACAGTCCCAACCCGTCCATCTTCGGCATGTTGAAGTCCGAGATGACCAGATGATGAGGGTTTTGAGCCATGATCTTCATGCCCTGCTCCCCGTCGCCGGCGGCGGTGATCTGCTTGAAGCCAAGCTGCTGCAAGGCATCGCCCAAGAGCAAGCGGCTCGTGACCTGATCGTCGACGATCAGAACTTTTATTTTTTCGGCGAGGGACATTATTCGCTTCCTTCTTTCCGGGCTGCCGCCGTCTTCAGTATCTCGTCCCCGATCGATCCGAGGGGGAGCTGCGTTTCGACGGCACCCAATTCATAGGCAACTCGCGGCATGCCGTAGACGACACAGGTTTTTTCGTTTTGTCCGAAAGTGCGTGCTCCGGCATGCCGCATTTTGAGAAGACCGGCGGCACCGTCGCGGCCCATGCCGGTCAAGATGACACCGATCGCGTTGCGGCCCGCGAGCTCGGCAACCGAGTCGAACAGCACGTCGACCGAGGGCCGATGTCCATTGACCGGATCGCGATCGATAAGCCGGCAGCACGGCGCCGAGGCATTGGCGATCTGAAGATGCCGTTCGCCGCCGGGTGCGAGATAGACTTTGCCGATCTCCAGGCGCGCACCATCGGTTGCCTCCTGCACGGTCGGAGCGCAAAGGCGGTTCAGCCGCTCGGCAAAGCTCCTGGTGAAAGTGTGCGGCATGTGCTGCGTGATCACTGTCGGCGGGCAATTGGCCGGAAATTTCTGCAGCACAGTGATCAGGGCCTCGACCCCCCCAGTCGAAGCACCGATGGCGATGATCTTGCGTCCGGCCCGGTATTCGGAAACGGCAGGCGCGGCCGGCGCTGCGGCCTTGTTGCTGGTAATGATGGACTTTCGCTGCGAACGGGCGGCCGCCTTCACCTTGTCGACCAGATCGCCGAACGGGTTCGGCTCGCCTGGTTGCGGCTTGCCGACACAATCGAAGGCGCCGATTTCAAGGGCGGCGATCGTCGCTTCCGCGCCTTTGTGGGTCAGCGTCGAAACCATGATGACCGGCATCGGCCGCAGACGCATGATCTTATCGAGAAATTCGAGTCCGTTCATGTTCGGCATTTCGATATCAAGCGTCACCACATCGGGATCGAGCTGCTTGATGGCCTGGCGCGCTTCGACCGCGTCGGCCGCCTGGCCGACGACCTTCACGTCCGGATCGGCGTTGAGCACAGCGGAGATCAGCCCGCGCATGGTGGCGGAGTCGTCGACGACGAGAACACGTGCGGGAACGGTCATGCCCGAGCTCCGTGAAACTTGCCGGTATGGCGATAGGTGGTGATGCCGATATTGTCAAAATGCGACTTGGCGTCTCCGGATACACGCTCCGAATGGCCGATATAGAGATGTCCACTGGTGTCGAGCACGCCGGCAAAGCGCGACCAAATCTTCATCTGCGTCGGCTCGTCGAAATAGATCACGACGTTGCGGCAGAAGATCACGTCGAACGGTCCCTTGAGCGGCCATTGCGCCATCAGGTTGAGCTCGTTGAAGGTAATTAGCCGCTTCACACGCTCATCGACCTGCCATTTGACGCGCCCGCCGACATTGACCTCGCTGAACCATTGCTTCCTCATTGCGGGGTTCACAGTCTCGAGTGCCGTCGCGTCATAGGCGCCTGTCCGCGCCAGCGCGAGTATCTTCGGATCGATATCGGTCGCAAGGATGCGGAAGTCGTAGTCGCTGGCATTCGGCAACAGCGAGAGGACCGTGAGTGCAATAGAATACGGCTCCTGCCCATCCGAACAGGCTGCCGACCAGATGCGAACGCGCCCGCCGTTTTTCGCCCGGGCAATCAGCCCCGGCAATACATCCGTCTTCAGGTGTTCGAAATGGTGGTTCTCGCGAAAGAAGCGGGTGAAATTGGTCGTCAGATGCGAGAGCATATCGCGGCGGGCCGCCGCACCTGCGGGAGAGGCGACGAGCTGGCAATAGTCGCGGAACCCTCTTAGCCCGAGATTGCGGATATGCTTCGACAGCCGCGAGTAGACGAGCGACGCCTTGGATTCGTTGAGGTAGATTCCGGCATCCGCATAGATCATCGCGGCGATTTCGCTAAGGTCGCGACGCGTCAGCGGATATTCGCCGCTTGCGAGACATTCGTCGGGAGATTGTCTTTGTTCGAGAATGGCATGGGCTTTCATGCAGCTTCCCTCTCCTCGCGGGGAAAGACCGCATCGAGTTCGATCAGGCAGATCATGCGACCACCGATCGCGAGCACGCCGCGCGCGAAACTCTTCTCGAAGTCGGACAAGATGTCGGGCGTGGGCTGGATCTCTTCATCCGAGACCGTCAGGATATCGGAAACGGCGTCTACCAGCAGCCCGACCACCTGGTTCTTCACCTGCGCGACGATGATGACGTGCCGAACCGTCGGCTCGGCCGGCGTCATGCCGAGCCGTGCCGAGAGATCGACAATCGGCAGCACCGCGCCGCGCAAGTTGATGACGCCGAGCACAAAGGGCGGTGCATGGGGCATCGGCGTTGCCGGCGCCCAGCCGCGGATTTCGCGCACGGACATGATGTTCACGCAGAACTCCTGATTGCCGACCCGGAAAGCGATAAGCTCCCGGGCGCCAGTCGTCAGATTTTTTGCGGCATTGCTCATGATCGTCATCCGGCTGCGGCAAGTGATATTTCAGGTTTCAGGGACTGTCCGCGCGATGCGGAGACGATGGCATCGACATCGAGGATGAGCGCTACGCGCCCGTCGCCGAGAATCGTTGCTGCGGCGATGCCGGGAACGTGCGTGTAGTTCGCCTCGAGGCTCTTGATCACGACCTGGCGCTGGCCCTGGATCGCGTCCACCATCAAGGCGCGCTGTCCGCCGCCTTCGGATTCGACGAGCAGGGCCACGCCGTCGACGGGATTGGCCTGTATCCCGCGGAAGTTCAGGATGCGGCCGACATCGACCAACGGGCAGAAGGAATTGCGAATCGAGATCAGGCGCTGGCTGGCGCCGAAGCTGTGGATCGCGGAAGCCTCCGGCTGAAGTGTTTCTACGATTGCCGTCAACGGCACGACGAGCGTCTGGTTCGCGACCGTCACCACCATGCCGTCGAGAACCGCGAGCGTCAGCGGTAGGCTCATCGTGAAGATCGAGCCGTGACCCGGCTTCGACGAGATGTTGATGCGACCGCCCAGCGCCTGGATCGAACGCTTGACGACGTCCATGCCGACGCCGCGACCGGAAATGTCGGAGATCTTGTCCGCGGTCGAGAAGCCGGCGTGGAAGATCAGATTGTCGATTTCCTCGTCCGAAAGATTTGCGTCGGCGGCGATGAGATCATTGTCGATCGCCTTCTGCCGCACCTTCTCGCGATTGATGCCGGCGCCGTCGTCGGCAAGCTCGATGACGATGCGGCCGGAACGATGCTTGGCCGTCAGCCGGACGGTTCCCTCGGCGCTCTTGCCGGCGGCGAGACGTTTTTCGGGCGTTTCGAGCCCGTGGTCCACCGCGTTGCGGATCATATGCGTCAGCGGTTCCGCGAGCTTGTCGATGACCGTCTTGTCCACTTCCGTATTCTCGCCCTCGGTAACGAGGCGAACGGACTTGCCGGTCATGTCGGCAATTTCCCGGACGATGCGGGACATGCGCTGGAAGACGGGCTTCACCGGCTGAGCGCGGATTGCCATCACGCTGTCCTGAATCTCGCGAGTGAGCTGCTGCAGCTCTTCGAGACCCATATTGATCGACGATGTGCCGTTGGTGTCGTTCTCGATCACGCTCTGCGACAGCATCGCCTGATTGATCACGAGTTCGCCGACGAGGTTGATCAACCGGTCGACGCGATCGAGGTCCACGCGGATTGTCGGGGTCGCGGCGGAGGCGGCCTGCTGGGCAGCGGCAGTCTGCGCGGCAGAAGATGCGGTCGTCGCGTTTCTCCCGGCCTCGGCCGGCGGGCGCGCAGCCGTCTGCGCCATCTGCAATACATTGCTTGCAGTTTCCGCAGCCGACACAGCTGCATCCCTCGCGTCACGCTCTTGTGCGGCGATCTGATCCTGGGCCGCACTGGTTGGCGCTTGGGCCCCTTCATCGAGCATGGAGAGATCGAAAGGAACGGGCTGCATCGGCAGTTCGTCGGTCGCGACAGGAGTATCTCCTGCGAGCGTCACATCGAGGTCGCAGTCCCACTCGGCGAACTCGAACACAGAGCGGATCGCTTCTTCGCCCTTGTCGGTCTTCAGCGAAACCTTCCAGGTAAAGTAGGCGGCCTCCGGGTTCATGCGATCAAGCGTCGGCAAGCCGTCCATATCGCAATGGATGCTCATTTGGCCGAGGCGCGACAGATCCCGCAGCAAGAGCGTCGCGTCGTTTCCCTTGGAGTAAAGGTCGGATTTCGGCTTGAAGACGATGTCGTAGGCCGGAAGGTCGCAAGCGGCCGGTTCCTCGGTCTCGAAATCGTCAAACGAGAAGGCAACGGGCTGGAAGCCTTCATCGTTCGCTGCGGGCGCGGGCATTGTTGCGACGACCGGCGCCGCTTTCGGAGCGGGCTCGGCAGCGGCCGCCTGCGGCGATTCGCCGTTGGCGAGAGCCTCAAGCTCCTTGATCAACTGGCGACTGCGGGCCTCGTCGACGGTACCGCCATCGCGGGCGGCATTCGTGAGATCGGCGAGCACGTCCGCAGACCTCAGCATGACCTTCAGAACATCCTGGTTGGGCTCCAGCTTGTTGGACCGAACGCAATCAAGTGTCGTCTCGAACACATGTGCGAACGAGACGAGGTCATCCAGCCCAAACGCGCCGGCGCCACCCTTGATGGAGTGGACCGCGCGAAATACGGCGTTCACCGTTTCCGGGTCGCGATCGCCGTCATTGAGCTTCAGGAGACCCGTCTCCAGTTCCGCGAGTTGCTCCTCGCATTCCTGGAAGAAGATCTCTTTGATTTCGTTCATATCCATTGGATGGCTGTCCCCGGATCTCAGGCCGTTACACGTTCGATGGCATCGATAAGCTTGGTCGGGTCGAACGGTTTTACGATCCAGCCGGTAGCGCCTGCCTGTCGTGCACGGTTCTTCTTTTCCGCATCGCTCTCCGTCGTCAGCACCAGAATGGGCACGGCGCGATAGCGGTCGTTCTTGCGCACGCCCTCGATGAAGCCGAAGCCGTCGAGCCGCGGCATATTGATATCGGTGACGATCACGTCCGGATTGGCCGCTTCGAGTACTTCAAGGCCTTCGACGCCGTCCTCGGCCTGGATCGTCTCGAATCCGGCATTGTTGAGCGTGACGAGAAGCATGTTCCGGATCGTCCGGGAGTCGTCGACAGTCAGAACTCTCTTCTTCATTTCTCAAATCTCCTTTGCCATCAGGGGATCGACATCCACGCCGATGAGCTGTGTCGTTTTAACGAAAGCGTCCGACACCTTGGCAAAGGTGAAAGACAATTGGTCCTCTTCCCAACTTCTTGCGCCGGCGACCAGAACCTGAACACAGAGCGCCCCGATCCGCTCGACGGCGGAGGCATCGATCGAAACCGCGCCGCCCTTCAGCGCCAGGAGCTTCTCGTGCAGCGCCGTCGCTTCGTTCAGATCAAGCACCGGAGCGAGCTTGAGCGTTTCTTGAGCGGTGTTCCTGCTGGCCATTTTTTTCCCTCGCCTGCTTCATCGACTTGCCCTGAACCTAGCGCCGCCATCCGGCATGGTGCCGCTCGGAGGCGAGGTCATCGTCGAAGAGCATCGACGATTCCTCTTCTTGCACCTGCGGCGGCAAAGCGGGGGACGAGGCGGATGACGGCGACAATCCCATCTGACGCTCGAATCGGAATCGCCGGATCGTCTGCCCCAGTTCCAGGATGACGCCGTGAAGATCATCCGAGGAGGCGAGCGCGGTGTTCGCCAGCGCTGCACTTTGCTCAATCGCTTGTGAGACGCCGCCGATCTCCGAGGCGACCGCAGCCAGGTCGTTCACCTGACCTTCCGCTTCCCGGGCAATGCCCGAAACCGCCGCATTGATCGAAATCACCTGTTCGACGATGCTGCCGATCGCGTCCTGGGTCCGGCCGACGATCTTCACGCCCGCCTCAACCTGGGCCTTTGTTCCCGTCACGAGCTGTTTGATCTCGCGCGCCGCTTCCCCGGAACGCTGCGCGAGTGCGCGAACTTCCTGAGCCACCACGGCAAAACCGCGGCCGCTGTCGCCGGCGCGCGCGGCTTCGATTCCGGCATTGAGAGCCAGAAGATTGGTCTGAAAGGCGATCTCATCGATCACGCCGATGATTTGGCCGATCTTTTCCGCCGATGCTTCGATGTCAGCCATGGCCGAAATTGCCTGGCCGGCGATCTCGCCACTCCGTTCGACGGCAATGCGCGTTTCACTCGCCTTCGCCTCGGTCTCGCCGATCCGGGCCGATCCGATGCGCATACGGCCGGTCACGGCTTCAAGCGCGGCAGCCCGGTCGCAAAGGGTCTCGGCATCGACCGCGGCTTTGCCCGAAAATTCGGTCGCGCGGCCGCACAGGTCGGAAACGATCGTTTCGGCCGCTCGGGCGCGCTCGGCCGCCGAAATAAGGGCCTCTTGGATCCGATCCAACGCGGCGTTGAAACCGGCAACGATCGGCCGATAGGCATCCGGCGCATCTTCCGGGAGACGAACACCCAACCCGCCCTCAGCGAGCGCCCGCAGGACATCCGCGAAAAGAGCCGTGACTTCCGTCTCGTCGTCCTTGCGCTGCTCCAGAAGCTGGCGCTGGTACTGGTGTCGCGCGGCATTGAAACGCAGCGAAACGGCAATCTCCGCATCGACAAAGGCCGTGCGAACAAGAGCCGCAACAAGATCGCAGAGTTCCTTTCTGCGAGCCTTGCCAAAGGAAAGCATGGACCTGGGCCAGGCATCCTCGATCGCGCCTACAAGCAGGTGCTCCAGGACGACCGCATGGCTTGCGATCTGCCACCGCGGATCAAGGCCTATGCGGCCCTCCGTGTCGGCGAGCACTTTCACGCGCTCGGCGTAAAGCCCATCGAAGCGAGCGTCGGTCAGTACGTTCCAATGCGACGACTGAAGATCATGCAGGCGATCGAGCTGGCGATCGCTATCGAAGTGACGAGCGGCATCCGGATTGGTCTGTAGCCGATGGAAAAGGTCACGAAGAGCAGCATCGATGCGCGGCGAAAGCGCTTGCCTGTGGTCGCGCAGGAGCGCGCAGGCATCCTCGTCGAGGCCGGCAAAGCGCAGGCGTTCGAGCAGACTGCCCGCCTGGCTGCTTCTTGCCTGTTCTGACGCTTCCTGCTTCACGCTGATCCCCGGGCTACTGCATAACTCCTTAAAACTATGCAGCAATTCAAAGTGTTACAGCGGACTTTGCACGCCTGAACCGACGCGCGGCGCTGTAATGCGTAAACTTGCCTGAGGGAAGATTTGGCCCATCACGGGGCCGTGGCCGGTCACGCCCGATCGATGAGATCAGCGCGCCTGAGCGTCTGGTATCGTCCATTCCGCAAGTAATTTCGATGAAGAATAGATACCGGACCGGAACCGGTACGGCGGGGCGGCATCATGCCTTGAGGGGAACCTGAAACTTCCCATTCCGACGTGTTGGACCATGTTTATGGTTAATTCCTTGCTTGAAGGTTAACGCTCCCTGGCGCGTAATCGGAATCGCTAAAATTCAACCAGGACGTCACTCACTGCTGTTTTTGCACTACTTATTCACGTCGAAGGAACAGGTTTTCACTCACAAGAGTTTAGAATTGCAGTTCTACTTGGCGCCCTGTATCGAAGCGAAAGTCAAATGGGCGCAAAGCGCGCGAACTGCACCATCGTAGGCACAGGGCGACATCATGAAGATGCGCTCACGGGAAATGAACAATGATTGTTCTTGGAATCGGCGCCGCCATTACCGCGATCCTGGCAATGACGGCAATATCCATCGTCATAAATCTCGATCATAGCCGCGCAGAGAACAGAAACATATTCTAAGGCGCCGTTACCGCGCCCAGTCTCTGCAAAGCTCCACTACAGCGCCATGCGTCTTTTCAGACGTACAAGGTCGCTGTAGCACTTTTAATTGCTGCATGTCTTTGTCCTTAAAATCGGTTCCGATTTAACGAAACATGCAGTAGCTCTACTTCGTCAATCGACCGATCAGCATTCGGAACCGACACCGCATTGCACATGCTCCGCGGTCAACCTGCGCCAGTCGCCTGCATAATCGAGATAGGTTTTCGGCACTGCTTCGGTAAAGGCCTCCGCACCCGTTCTGATGCGGGCTCCCGTAACGAGGCAGGCCGCCCCGAGACTTGTGCCGGTGGTACTCAGCCTGTTGGCGAGGACCGGCCGTCCGGTCGCGGCTAGAAGCATCCGCAAGTAGGCGTCATTCGTCGCGAAGGGCCCTTCGACAACGATCTCTCCCCTCGCACCTATGAGATCGAGACAGGTCGCGGTCATCAAGGCGAGATGAAACGAAACGGCGGCGAGCCGCTCGGCAGGCTTCAGCTTTTCTTCGTCCGTTGTCCAACGCGGTTGTGCCGCTGGAAAGGGACCGGAGCCGCCCGGAACCGACGGCAGCAGCATGTGTGCTGCCGCGACAACGCGCGCTTCGGCCTCGGGCGAAGCCGCCGGCGGATTGTCGCCTAAGAGCATCGAAAAGGCGCGGCCCCCCATGAAGCGGGCGGAGGGCACCGGATCGCCGAGCGCGCTGACATTGATCAGCGTGTCGCGGGTCTCATCAAGATCGACCGCATCGCTGCCCACGGCCAGGATGACGACCCAGGTCCCGGTCGAGACGACCGAAAACGGCGCGGGGCGCGTCAGGAGGTGCGGCAGCAACGAGGCGTTGGAATCGTGAATGCCGCAATGGACCGGCAATCCCGGCGGCAGGCCCGTCTCCTCCGCCAAGGGCGGCAACAATCCGCCAAGCACGTCGCCTGCCTTGCGCACGGGTGCAAAGAGATGGCCCCAGCCCTGTACATCGACCATCGTCGAAAATGTTGCGGCTTTCGGATTCCAGAGGTCGGTATGGCAGCCGAGCGACGTCAGTTCGCAGGCCCGCACGCCGGTCAAGCGATAGGACCAATATTGCGCATAGGTCAGGATCGTCGCGACTCTCGAGAAATGCTCCGGAAACATGCGCTGCTGCCAGAAGAGCTGGGCCCCGACATTTAGGCCCATCGGCAGTCTTGCCGAACCGGTTTCGCAGAAGGGTGCGCGGACCTTGCCATATTCATCTGCCAGCGCATCCGGCCCGGCGAACTCATAATCGAGAACGGGCAGTGCGAGTTCGCCCGCTTCATCGAGCAGCACGGCGGTCGCGCCATGGGTCGTAACCGAAATCGCGTCCACCCGCTGCTCGCGATTGAGCGCGGCGAGACTGGCGAGGATGAAGCGCCAAAGGCGCTCGGTGTCGAAATGCGGATAAAGTCCGCTATCGACGACGCTGTTTGCCGTCCTGCGCACGGCGATTTCCTCGAACCGGTCGAGATCGACCAGTGCGACTTTGGCGTTCGTCTTGCCGATGTCGATGACAGCAACGGTCCTCATCGTCAGCTCAGATGAAAGACGGTCTTAAGCGGTACAGCCACGGGCTCGTTATCCGTGTGGGTCTCCATGAGATCGGCCATGTAGGCCCACCATTTCCGCATCACGGGATCTGAGCGAAGCTCCGCCATCCTGTGCGTGTCCGTCCGCCAGAGCACGCCGAAAAGCAGGTTGGTTTCTTCGTCGAGATGGATCGAATAGTCGGAGATGCCGGCTTCCTTGAGCAGGACGACCAATTCGGGCCAGATCGCATTATGGCGTGCTTGATATTCAGCGGCCTTGCCTGGATTGAGCCGCATGCGAAACGCGTATTTCTCCATAGTGAACCTCAATGCGCAAGGCGACGGCGGGCGCGCCGCCACAGGATCGGCAAGGCGATGACCGAGATCAGCAAGAGGCCGATGAAAATCGACATGACGATGCCCGGAACATTGAGCAGGCCGAAGCCGAAGGTGACCATGCCCATGATCAGCGCCGCCAGCACAACGCCGGGTATGGTGCCGGAACCACCGAGAATGCTGACGCCGCCGAGTACCACCATGGTGACGACTTCCAGTTCCCAGCCGAGCGCGATCGATGGACGCGTGGAGCCGAGACGGGAGGTGAGGCAGATCGATGCCAGTCCTGCCATCAGCCCAGTGAGCAGGAAGAGCGTGAACTTGATCCGCGCCACGCGAACGCCTGAGAACAGCGCCGCCGTCGGGTTGTTGCCGATGGCATAGACGGCGCGTCCGAAGTTCGTCTTGTGAAGCACTACGCCGTAGATGACGGCGAGCAGCACGAACAGCGTGAACTCGAAGGAGAAGACCCACCAGACATAGCCCTGGCCGAACCAGGCGAAGCTTTCGGGATAGCCTGTAAAGGCCTGGTCGCCGAGAACGATGAAGGACAGCCCGCGAAACAGACTCATGGTGCCGATCGTCACGACGATCGACGGCAGTCCGAGACCGGTGATCAGCAATCCGTTGACGGCGCCACAGACGAGGCCGACGCCAAGACCGATGGCGACAAGCGCCGGCGTGTCGAAGCCGAATTGTACCGCATAGCCCATGGCGGTGGAGGCGAGCGCGATGATCGATGCCACCGAAAGATCGATCTCACCGGAAATGATGACGAGCGCCATGGCGAAGGCGATCATCGCCTTTTCGGTGAAGTTGAAGGTGGCGTCGGAGAGATTCCATGGATCGAGAAAATAGGGAGAGGCCAGCGAATTGCCGAGGAAGACGGCGGCCGCCACGACCAGGAGCAGACATTCCCAGCTTTTGAGGATGCGCGCACCGCGTCCCTGCAAGCGATCGGGAATGTTGCGAGGAGAGAGTTGAGCGTCCGCCATCAGACAGCCTCCGCCTTTCTGAGAATGACCCTGCCCTTGCGGCGTTCGGCGCGGGCATTCACCGCAACCGCGATGATGATAACCGTTCCGGAAATCGCCATCTGCGCAAAGGGCGAGATGTTGATGACCGGCAGCGCGTTCTTGATCACGCCGAGGAAAAGAGCGCCGAGGATGGCTCCCGCCACCGAACCGATGCCGCCGGCGATCGAAATGCCGCCGATCACGCAAGCCGCGATGATATCGAGCTCGAAGCCCGCGGCGATATCCACATAGGCGACGGCGTAGCGCGAAACCCAGAGATAGCCCGACAGCCCGGCCAAAGTGCCCGAGAGGCAATAGGCGAAAAAGCGCGTGCGGCCGACATCGATGCCGGTGTAGACGGCCGCATGCGGATTGCCGCCGACCGCATAGAAGGCGCGACCGAGCGGCGTGCGGCTCATGATCATGAACATCAGCGCGATCGTCAGCAGCGACAGCCACGAAAGCACCGGCGCACCGGCCAGTTCAAAACGCGGCAGCGCCTTGAAAGCGTCGCTCATCTCATGCGCGTTGATCCACTTGCCGTCCGTCAAAAGGAAGATCAGGCCGCGATAGATCGTCAGCGTTCCGAGCGTGACGACGATCGGCGGAATGTCGAGCTTCCAGACGAGCGCGCCGTTGATCATGCCGAGAATGCCGCCGAGCGCCATGACGACAAGGATGATGAGCGGAACCGGCAGACCGGGAAACGCAGCATTCAGCATGGCCGCGACCATGCCGCAAAGCGCAAGATTGGCCGCCATCGACAGATCGATGCAGCGGGTCAGGATCACCGCCATCTGCCCAAGAGCGAGAATAATCAGGATGGACGTGTCGTTGTAAACGCGGGCGAGGTTTGCCGGTGCTACGAATGCGGGGAAGCGCAGCGCGATGAGAGCGACGAGCACAAGGATCGCCGCGACCAGCAGGATTTCTCGATTCTTCAGAAGCTTCGCCATCATGCGGCCCTGCCATTGAGCTCAGTTTCGATGCCAGCGGCCGCGCGCACCAGCTTTTCGGCCGTCAGTTCGGCACGTTCGAAGCGACCGGCAATGCGCCCTTCGCGCATGACGATCACCCGGTCGGACATGCCCACGATCTCCGGAATTTCAGAGGACACCATGATGACGCTCAGGCCCTGAGCGGCGAGTTCGCTCATGAAAGCGTGGACCGCGGCCTTGGAGCCGATGTCGATGCCCTTGGTCGGCTCGTCGAGAATGATGACCTTGGGCTTGGTCGCCAGCCATTTGGCGATCACCACCTTCTGCTGATTGCCGCCCGAGAGCGTACCGACGTCCTGATCGAGCGAGGCGGCACGGAGATCGAGACGCGAGGTATATTCGCGTGCAAGCGCAAATTCATCGGCGAGCTTCAGAAAGCCGGAGCGCGACGTCTGCGATAGAGAAGGCAGTGTGACATTTTGGAAGATCGGCATGCCGATGATAGCGCCTTGGCGGCCGCGTTCCTCCGGCACATAGACGATGCCGGCGCGGATCGCTTCGGCCGGGCTGCGGATCACCAGCACCTGACCATTCAGTCGAATGGCGCCGGCCGACGGCCGGGTGATACCGATCAAGGACTGCATGAATTCCGAACGCCCGGCGCCGACCAGACCATAGAAACCGAGGATCTCGCCCCGCCTCAGTTCAAAGCTGATGTCCTCGAATTCGGTCGGATGGCGATAGCCGGAGACGGTAAGAACCGGCTCACCGATCGCAACCTCCTTCTTCGGATAGACGGAACCGACGGCGCGGCCGACCATCATCCGGACGAGATTGTCCTGGCTGACGTCGGCAATCAGTCCCTCGCCGACCATGGCTCCGTCTCGGAAGACGGTATAGCGATCGGCGATGCGGAAGATCTCATCGAATTTGTGACTGATGAAGAGGATCGCCTTGCCGTCTGCCTTGAGCCGTTCGATCAGGGCGTAGAGTTCGTGAATTTCCTTGTGCGACAAGGCCGCCGTCGGCTCATCCATGATGACGACACGCGCATCGACCGAAAGCGCGCGCGCGATCGCGACCAGATGTTTCTTGGCTATCCCGAGGTCGCGCAACCGGATAGTCGGATCGAAATCCGCGCCCGCCCGGTGCAGCAGGGCTTGCGCATCTTCGTTGAGTTTTTTCCAGTCGATGAGGCCGAAGCGATTGCGCGGCGCATGACCGAGAAAGATGTTTTCCGCAACAGAGAGTTCGTCGAACAGCACCGTCTCCTGATGGATGGCGGTGACCCCTGCCCTAGCCGCAGCAAGGGCGGTCGGGAAAGTTGTTTCTGTATCGGCGACCCGGATCACCCCGGAATCGGGCTGATAGATGCCCGTCAGAATTTTGACGAGGGTCGATTTACCTGCGCCGTTCTCGCCAACGAGCGCCGTCACCGAACCCGGATAGAGCGCAAGCGAAACATCCGAGAGCGCACGAACGCCCGGAAAGGACTTCGATATGCCCTCTAGTGCAACGGCGGGTTTCATCCGCGATGTGATCGTATCCTGTAACAAAAGACAGTCCACCAAGTCAGTCGTTTCTATAAGGCGGCGGTCGGCTGTGCCTTCTTCGAGGTGAGCCGCCCGTCGAGGCGAACCGCCCCTCACCCTGGCCCTCTCCCCGTTCGCGTGGAGAGGGAATCCGCCCCGATGGTCGGCCGTCATTGGCAGCAACCTCTTTGCGGGACGAAGGCGTCGCCGCATTTCCCTTCTCCCCATCTCTACGGGGAGAAGGTGGGCCGGCAGGCTGGATGAGGGGCAATTTGCCCACCACATGCGCCGATCAGAAGATCTTCGCGAATTCCTCGACGTTAGAGGCATCATAGACGAACGGGTCGGCCATGGCGCCCTCATTGTTCTCGTCGAGCTTGACGGTCCCCATGCGGCCCATCTTCAATTCCGCGCCGGGCTTGGCTTCGGCACCGTTGATGAGGTCATAGGCGATCATCGTTGCCGAGTAGCCGAGGTCGATCGGGTTCCAGATGGCGAAGGACTTCGATGCGCCGGACTTCACATGGCCAGCCATTTCGGACGGAAGGCCAAGGCCCGTGACGTTGATCTGACCGATCTTGCCGGCGTCCGTAACCGCCTGCGCCGCTGCGACGATGCCGACAGAGGTCGGCGCGATGATCGCCTTCAAGTTCGGATAGGACTGGATGAGGCCTTGCGTCTCGCGATAGGACTTGTCGGCAAGATCGTCGCCGTAGACGGTGGCAACGACATTGATGCCCTTGTAGTTGCCCTGGACCTTCTTCATCTCCGCGATCCAGGTATTCTGGTTGGTGGCCGTTGCGGAAGCCGAGAGCACGGCGACATCACCACCCTCGGGCAGATGATCCGCAGCGAGCTTGATGATCATGTTGCCGATCAGCGGGCTAGACGACGGGTTGAGGTGCATCAGCCGCCCTTCCTTGGCGACGCCCGAATCCCAGGAAATAACCTTGATGCCGCGATCCATCGCCTTCTTGAGGGCCGGCACGAGGGCGTCGGTGTCGTTGGCGGAGACGGCGATCGCGTCGACCTTCTGGGCAATCAGCGAGTTGATGACCTCAATCTGGCCCTCGGCAGTCGTGGTCGTCGGACCGGTATAAATGACATCGACATCGCCGAGTTCCTTCGCCGCCTCCTGCGCACCCTTGTTGGCGGCTTCGAAGAAGCCGATACCGAGCGCCTTGACGACGAGCGCGATTTTCTTGTTTTCCGCGTGAGCGGCATTGGCCATCAGCGCAACCGCGACTGCCGCCGTGACCATCAGTGATTTCAGAATTTTCATGACTTTCTCCTCCCTTGGGCCCGTGTATCCGGAGTGGATGCATCGTCCGGCCCGCCTGTGCTTTCAGCGACCTTCTTGTGGGCTCCCGCCCGGGAAGGCCGACTCTACTCCCCTCTCCCCATCCGCATCAGGCGGATGTCGAAGCATTTTCCGCGTCTATCGTCGGCCTCGCATTGGCGATGACGAGATTGACGCCGGCACTTTCGAGCATCGAGGCATGCCTGTCCTCGATACCCGAATCCGTGATCACCGTGGCGATGCGCTTGAGCCCGCAGAGAATGAGGCTCGAACGCTTGTGAAATTTCGAGGAATCGACGAGCACGACGAGTTCGTCGGCCTGGTCGATCAGCTTCTGCTCGGCCTGGATCAGCAGCGGATCGGCCTCCATCAGGCCGAGCGGTCCGAGCCCCTGGGCGCCCATGAACATGCGCCGCGCATAGAAGTTGCGCGTCACGTCATTATCGAACGGGCTCAAGATGATGTTCTGCTCGCGGTAAATCGTGCCTCCCGAAAGCATCACCGTATTCTTCGAGTGCTTAAGCAGGTGCTCGGCGATCGGGAAGGAATTGGTGAAGACCTGCATCCGCCGGTTCGCCAGGAAATGCACCATCTGGAAGGTCGTCGTGCCGCCATTGATAATGATCGGCTCGCCGTCCTTGCAAAGCGCCACCGCCTCCCGGGCGATCGCCTGCTTCTCTCGCGCATGCAGACCTTCATTCACGCTGAAGGGGCGGCCGGCGAGCCCGACGAATTGCGGCGGATTGATCGCCTCGGCGCCGCCGCGCACCCGGCGCAGGCGCTTCTGCACATGCAATGCCGCGACATCACGGCGGATCGTCGCCTCCGAGCTGCCGGTGAGCTCGACGAGTTCGGGCACGGTTACGACCGGTTTTTCCTGTACGGCCGACAGGATGACCCTATGTCTTTCTTTCTCGTGCATGCGCTCCTCCGATGCCTGCATGCTTCCATCAGTCCCGAGCATTGTCAATCAGCATCGATCATAATTTTTCATTGTGCGCCGCAATATGAATGTTTTTGATCGTTTTTGATTGACATTTGCGCAGCCACCGTGTGATCTGATGTCAATCATATCGCCGCGGCCTGAGCGCCAGCGGACATCTGACCGGGAGGAAATCGAGATGCTCGACAAGCAACAGGGCGCACGCCTGGCCAATCTCTGGGATGAGGCCAAGCCGGCAGGGATGAGCGAGCCGGAGCGGCTTCTTTATCGGTCAAATCTCCTCGGGTCGGACAAGCGCATCACCAATTATGGCGGCGGCAACACTTCCGCGAAGGTGATGCAAAAGGATCCGCTTACCGGCGAGACCGTGGAAGTCCTTTGGGTCAAGGGATCGGGCGGCGACGTCGGCACCATCAAGATGGACGGCTTTGCCACCCTCTATATGGACAAGCTCAACGCCTTGAAAGGCATCTATCGCGGCGTCGAATTCGAAGACGAGATGGTCGGCTATCTGCCGCATTGCACGTTCAACCTCAATCCGCGCGCCGCCTCGATCGATACGCCCCTGCATGCCTATGTGCCGAAGGCTCACGTCGACCACATGCATCCGGATGCGATCATCGCGATTGCCGCATCGAAAAACAGCCGCGAACTCACCCAGAAGATTTTCGGCGACGAGATTGGCTGGCTGCCATGGAAGCGGCCGGGCTACGAACTCGGGCTCTGGCTCGAAAAGTTCTGCCTCGAAAACCCCAAGGCGCGCGGCGTCGTGCTCGAAAGCCACGGCCTCTTTACCTGGGGCGATACGGCCAAAGAGGCCTATGAGACGACGATCGAGATCATCAATCGGGCGATCGCATGGTTCGAAGCCGAGAACACGGCGCCGGCTTTCGGCGGTCCGGTGAAGCCCGTACTCGAAGCGTCCGAGCGTGTCGCCATCGCCAAGCGGCTGATGCCGATAATCCGTGGCCTGATCAGCGCCGACGAGAAGAAGGTTGGCCATTTCGACGACAGCCAGGCAGTGCTGGACTTCGTAACCTCCAAAGAGCTGAAGCCGTTGGCGGCGCTCGGAACGAGCTGCCCGGACCATTTCTTGCGGACGAAAATCCGGCCCCTGGTCATCGATTTCGACCCGGCGCAGCCGGACGTCGAACAGACGCTTGCCGGACTTCCGGCGGCGATCGCCGCCTACCGCGCCGATTACGCAGGCTATTACGAGCGCTGCCAGCACGCCGACAGCCCGGCGATGCGCGACCCGAATGCGGTCGTCTACCTGATCCCAGGTGTCGGAATGATCACCTTTGCCAAGGACAAGGCGACCGCCCGGATTTCGGGTGAATTCTACGTCAATGCAATCAACGTGATGCGCGGCGCCTCCGGCGTCTCGACCTATGTCGGCCTGCCCGAACAGGAAGCCTTCGACATCGAGTATTGGCTCCTCGAAGAGGCCAAGCTCCAGCGGATGCCGAAGCCGAAGAGCCTCGCCGGACGCATTGCGCTCGTGACCGGCGGCGCCGGCGGCATCGGCAAGGCGACGGCCGACCGTTTGATGCAGGAAGGCGCCTGCGTCGTTCTCGCCGATATCGACGAAACGGCACTCGAGGCCGCTCGGGGGGAACTCGCCGGGCGTTACGGCAAAGACTTCGTCCGCTCCGTCAATATGAATGTGACCAGCGAGGCGGCCGTCGAAAGTGGCTTCGGCGACACGTTGCTCGCCTTCGGCGGGCTCGACATTCTCGTCTCCAACGCAGGACTCGCTTCGTCGGCAGCCGTCGAGGATACGACGCTCACGCTCTGGAACAAGAACATGGATATTCTCGCGACCGGCTATTTCCTGGTTTCGCGCGAAGCTTTCCGTATCTTCCGCAGCCAGAAGGCCGGCGGCAACATCGTCTTCGTCGCCTCCAAGAATGGTCTTGCCGCCTCGCCCGGCGCTTCGGCCTATTGCACGGCCAAGGCGGCCGAGATTCACCTTGCACGCTGCCTGGCGCTCGAAGGCGCATCGGCGCAGATCCGCGTCAATGTGGTCAATCCCGACGCAGTCTTGCGCGGCTCCAAGATCTGGAGTGGCGAGTGGAAGGAGCAGCGCGCTGCCGCCTACAAGATGGACGTCGACGAACTGGAGGCGCATTACCGTGAACGCTCCATGTTGAAGCTCAGCGTCTTCCCCGAAGATATTGCCGAGGCGGTCTACTTCCTCGCCTCCGACATGTCGGCGAAATCGACCGGCAACATCGTCAACGTCGACGCGGGCAACGCCCAGTCCTTCACCCGTTGATTGGGAGGCTGCCATGACCGAAATGATCAGCACATCCGTTGTCGAGGCCGAAAATGCAAACCGTCGGGATGTATTGCGCCGCGACTACGAAAGTCTCGGCGAGCGTCTGGCGCGCCGGGGAATTGACATTGACGCCGTCAAGCAGAGGGTCGCCGCCTATGGCGTTGCCGTTCCCTCCTGGGGGGTCGGCACCGGCGGCACGCGCTTTGCGCGCTTTCCGGGCCTGGGCGAGCCACGCAGCATCTTCGACAAGCTCGAAGATTGCTCGGTCATTCAGCAGCTAACGCGCGCGACCCCGACCGTTTCGCTGCATATTCCCTGGGACAAGGTCTCCGATCTCAAGGCATTGAGGGAAAAGGGCACAGCGCTCGGACTCGGCTTCGACGCGATGAACTCCAATACTTTCTCCGATACCCCTGGTCAGGCGCACTCCTATAAGTTCGGCTCGCTCTCGCACACCGATGCGGCGACACGGCGCCAGGCGGTCGAGCACAATCTCGAGTGTATCGAGATCGGAAAGGAACTCGGCTCGAAGGCGCTGACGGTCTGGATCGGCGACGGCTCCAACTTTCCGGGGCAGAGCAATTTCACAAGGGCTTTCGAGCGCTATCTCGACGCGATGAAGGCGGTCTATGCGGCGCTTCCCGACGACTGGCGGCTCTTCACCGAGCACAAGATGTACGAGCCCGCCTTCTATTCGACGGTGGTGCAGGATTGGGGCACGAATTATCTGATCGCACAGGAGCTCGGCCCAAAAGCCTTTTGCCTCGTCGATCTCGGCCACCATGCCCCGAACGTCAATATCGAGATGATCGTCGCTCGGCTGATCCAGTTCAAGAAGCTCGGCGGCTTCCATTTCAACGATTCGAAATATGGCGACGACGATCTCGATACCGGATCGATCGATCCCTATCGCCTGTTCCTGGTGTTCAACGAACTCGTCGATGCCGAGGTGCGGGCCGCCGACGGCTTCAATCCAGCCCATATGCTCGATCAGAGTCACAATGTGACGGACCCGATCGAGAGCCTGATGACGAGCGCCATGGAAGTCGGCCGCGCCTATGCCCAGGCGCTCCTCGTCGATCGCAGGGCACTCGAGGGTTATCAGCAGGAAAACGATGCGCTGATGGCCTCGGAAACGCTGAAAGTCGCTTTCCGAACCGATGTCGAGCCGATCCTCGCGATGGCACGCTTCGAAAACGGCGGCGCCATCGCGCCGGTCGCGACCTATCGCACCAGCGGCTACCGCATGAAAGTGGCGGCGGAGCGCCCGGCAGTCAGCGGCGGTGGCGGCGGCATCGTCTGAACCGCGTTCCGGGGCGCGAAGAAAAGGGAACATTTCGCGCTCCGCACCTCCGGCAATTACCACGTTGGAGAAAGATCGCGCTGTTTTTCAACGGCATCTGCCGTGTGACTCCGGTCAAAAATCGTTGTGTGATCGAATTGCCCGCTATCTGATTTCATGATCTATCTTTCCTTGGGGGTACAATGGAGAGAACCGTTCATGGGTATTGAAAGCATTCTGGTATTTCTGATCGTCGGCGCCGTTGCGGGCTGGCTTGCAGGCCTGATCGTCAGCGGCTTCGGCTTCGGATTGATCGGCAACATCGTCGTCGGCATTGTCGGTGCCCTCATTGCCGGCTTTCTCTTCCCGGCGATCGGCATCAGCATCGGCAGCGGCATTCTTTCCGCGATCGTTCACTCGACGATCGGTGCGATCATCCTCCTGGTGCTCATTCGCATCGTCAAACAAGCCTGAATGGCGGTACCCTTTTAGACGGTCCGCGCACTATGCGCGGGCCGACCACTGCAATGAACGAGCGGAGGCAAAGATGACCGAACGCTATGCCGAAAAGATCGAGACGGCGCTTAAGTCCTTCATCACCGATCATCCGGGCACATTGACACGCGAACAGGCGATTTCCACGATTCTGGAAAACTGGTTCGCAAGCCACGGCTACCTGCCGCCGCAACAGGAAGGCCTGCGCCCCGAAGAACTTGACGCCTCGAATGACGATTGAAACGTTGCGCCATCCGGACGCGACGCCGCTGAAACTGCAGCGCGCCGGCAGCGCATTCCGTCCGTTCACAACGAGCAATTTACAGCATAGATCGCCCGAAATGAGCCTCGCCTCCGTCAAGCAGTTTTTTTCCCACCACGCCCCGGACATCAATGTCATTGAACTCGAGCAAAGCACCGCGACGGTCGCGCTCGCTGCCGAAGGTCATGGCGTCGAACCGGCCCAGATTGCCAAAACCCTGGCGCTCAGAGTGGGCGATGATGTCATCCTGATCGTCACCCGTGGCGACGCCCGCCTCGACAACAAGAAATACAAGGCCCGCTTCGGCACCAAGGCGCGCATGCTCGGCTTCGAAGAAGTCGAGGCGGAGACGGGGCACCCGGTCGGTGGCGTCTGCCCTTTCGGCCTTGCCAAACCGCACAGCATCTACTTGGACGAATGCCTTAAGACCTATGACGTGGTCGTTCCCGCCGCCGGCGCAACCAATGCCGCCGTGCATATCAGCCCGGCGCGCATGGCTGAGCTGACCGGAGCCGAATGGATCGACGTGTCGGAAACTTGATCATCTGGAATGGCCAAAGCTATCGCGAGCTCTGTGCGTCTGAGAGACGCAGAGCGCGTGCAAAGCACCCCGGCGATCCGCTCTGAGGCGGCTGCCGGTCCGGCAGTTAGAGAATGGCGAATAGAAACATCAACGAGCCGAGCGAAAGCGCGGCCATGATGCTTATCAATACCTTCATCATATGTTCCGTCATTCCCCTCAGCTCCCAGGAATGGACGAATGCAACGTCCGGGCTGACGCGGAAGTCCGGCCCGCCTCATCGGACGTCAAGGATTTTGTAACAAATCGGCTAAGAAATCATCCTGCCAATAGGGAGTAGCCCGGCCGTAGGTAGCCCAGCCTCATCCGCTCGGGCTCGCTTGCCCGGTCGACTTGCCGGGGTTGGGCTCAAAAACGTGCCGATGGCCGGCGTCTCGCGGCAACCGAAATACTTCGACGGATCAAGCCTCGCGCAAGATCAAAGTCGAATAGCTGTGCTCCGTCTGATCTCCGGATAATCTCGTCGGACGCAAGCCGAAGCCTGCATTCCGGAATGCGAACGTCGCCATAGTTGTCGTTGAGCGACGACCTTGCAGAACAGTCTCAGGCCGAGCCCGCTTGTGCAGCGGACACTGCACGAGCCGAGATCATAAGGAGCAACCGGGTGGATCAAATCAAGCTCAGCATCTGCATACCGACATACAATCGGGCACCGTTTCTCGAGAAGGCGCTCGGCTATTTTGTCGATCTTTACAAGATCCCCTACCGCTATGAGATTGTCGTCTCGGACAACGCCTCCACCGATAACACCCGCGAGACCGTCGACACCTTTGTCGGCAAGGGGCTGCCCATCCGCTACTTTCGACGCGCGGAAAACCACGGCGCCGAGCCAAATCTGGCGAGCGCCTTCCGCCATGCGCGGGGCGAATACGCCGTCTACCTCGCCGACGACGACATGCTGGCCATCGACGGCCTCCTGGAGGCGATTCGTTATCTCGATCTAAACCCGGAGATTTCCGCCTGCTTTGCACCCTGGTACATCCACAACGAGGTCGAGGGCAGAGATACCGAGCTGTTCTACAACGTCGACGCCGACGTCAAATTCGACAAGGATGCGTTCGAGCGGCTGTTCGCCTTCATGGTCGAGCGGCATATCTTTCCGGAAATCGGCATTTACCGGACGGCAACGCTCCGCTCGGCCTGGCTGCCTCGCCACTTCGCCTATTGGGCGTTCGCGAATCTCGCCCATTACATGGTGCAAGGCGGCGTCGCCTTCCTGAAGAAACCCTTCTATCGCCAGGTCATTCAGTCGAAGATCGCCCGTGATCGCCCGCAGGCGGGCCACGACGAACTGCTGACCGCGTGGGATCGGTACAGGGGTGGATTGGAATATTTCCTGCACGTCGGAGCCAAACACGGTGCCGTGCGGCTGACGCCCGATCGGCGACAGGCACATGACAAGCTCATCAAACAGTTCACATGCGTCCGCATGGCCGTTGCGATGCGCATGTGGGCGGCGAAGAAAGACTATATCAAGGCGTATGAAATCTTCTCGCGACTGGCGCTTGCCGGATTCGAGCATCATCCGGTTGCCCAGCAGCTGAAGGGATCGCTGCCGCTCATGGTCGCGGTGCAAACCCTTGCCTGGTCGACGAATGCCGCAGCCGAGATTCATCGGCTGGTGCTGCATGGCGTCGACAGTCACGCTTCGCTGGAAGGGCTCCTGCGAGAACTCGGCCTCCGCCAAGATATTGCCGTCGTCAGCCACGACCCCGATCTCTCCCCGGACGAAATCCTGCGGACAGCGGTCTTTGTCGTCGCCGGTGAGGATCGGCAATCATTTCTTGCGGAAGGCTACTCGCCGAATCTGGTCTTCTGCGAGAGCGACATCGTCAGCACCGTCGTGATCTGAGCCTCCTGGAGCAGTAACGAGGAGTCTCCATTTCCCCTGCGGGAAGGGGAGGCGCACCCCTTCCTTAATCAGAACCGATTTGAGGAATCATGCAGTAACGGCATCCAAAAGGTGAAGGCGCCGCGCGTCTGAAAAGACCCACGGCGCAAGAGGACGAGCGAATAACTTTTCCATCGGAACGGCAAAAAAATCTTACGCAGGCTGGCTTACCGAACCCCGTTGGTCTTGGAGCCGCTTTGCGACTGTCCCGCGCCGGAACCGCCCTGCGACACGCCGTTGCCATGCGAACTGCCGGGATTGTTGGGGCTAGCGCCGTTGCCCCAGCCATTATTACCCTTAGTTTTGCCACCGCCTCCGGAAGCGGCAATCGCATTGGATGTGAGGCTGGTGGAAAGCAGCATGGTGACGGCGGGCGGCGTCACGATCGCGAATCGGCCACAGCTTTTCAAAAATTCTCGCCGATCTTCCTCGCTCCGTGACGGCAGCTCGTTTGGCATCTCGGACATCCACGCCTCTCCTTCGCGTTGCGTCTTTTATTAGTAATACAATAATATTTACACAATAGACACTGAATTTATCTTGTTTACTTCCAATCTCCAGACTTAGCTCGCGATAATTTCGGATTAATCCGAAATCATTAGTTGCAAACTGCAAATAAATTTCAACACGTTAGCAGGCGTTACAGTGAAATTCCTGCGCGCTTTCACGGCCAATTCTATACCTTGCCCAAAGGCTTTGGCCGAAAAATGCGGCGCAACTCACGGGCTTTCCGCTTCGCCTCCTGCCATCGGGAGGGGTAAGGCTCGCCGCCATAGCGGTCCCAGGATGAATAGTGCGCCACTTCCGTCAGAAGCGTCAAAAGCGTCAAAGGCACGGCGAGGTATTGTCTTTCGATTTGCATCTTCCGCCGGGCAAGCTGTAGATGCGGCAGCTTGCCGAATGTCAGTTTGGTCGCATTGTCGATACGGAACAAAGTGGCAGCCGTCAGAATTTGCGTATCCGCGGCGTTTCTTTCATAACCATCTGCAAACAGCGACCTTAGCGTCTCCCACCTAACGTCGTTCGACCGGACGATGTTCGCAATGTCGAAAAGATGGCGTAGGTCCACCAGACCTCGCCAATAATCGCCGTCCTGAAACTGATCATGCAGTATCAGGAAGACGATCTGCGCTAAAGCCGACGGGATATGCACAACACCGCCATCAACGGCCGTGCGGCTGCTGTGGCGGTATAGCCGTTCGATATCGCTGAAGGAGATGGGACCTTTCGGGCGGCATTGAAGGTCGATGCTCCCGACATCCGTTGGGCGCACCAGCACGGCCGGCAGATGAAATTTTGGATTTCCCGGCCATGAGCCGTCGCCAGCGGTGAACTGGATTTCATATCCGATGCTCTGAAGCGCTGTGATAGCTCCGGGCATGTCCGCGGGACGAACGAGAATATCCAGGTCGGTCAGTATTCGGGCACCGATCTCGCTCGGTGCCCGGGCCAGGAGAATTGCCGTGCCCTTGATGACGATCGGCTCGATGTCGACCCGATTAAGGCAATTGACCGCTTCTTTCAGCTGCGTCTTCAGCCTCAAATTGCGCTGCGTATTTCTCTCATAAAGCACGGCCAGGTATTTCCGG
Source organism: Sinorhizobium numidicum (assembly GCF_029892045.1). Lineage (NCBI taxonomy): Bacteria > Pseudomonadati > Pseudomonadota > Alphaproteobacteria > Hyphomicrobiales > Rhizobiaceae > Sinorhizobium > Sinorhizobium numidicum. The sequence continues at coordinate 649,176 of NZ_CP120368.1, read as the reverse complement.
ACGTCCTCGGGCACGCCGACCGTTTCTGGAAATTTAGCTGTCGCGAGAGCAAGGAATGAGATCGTCAGGCTGTTGTTCGCCAGCGCTATCAGTTCATCCCAATTTATCTCCTTAGGGGGTTTGCCATCGAGACAGGACGCAAGGGCCAGAAGATTTCGGTAGCTATTTCCCGTCATGATATCGACTCAGCACCTCGACGGCCTCATCGAGCCGCGAAAAGGTAAGCTCGATTGTGCGAGCACCAGAAATAGCATGCAACAAGCTTTGGAATTGCATCAAACTCAGACGGCCCGCCGGCGTGAAGGCGCCCGAAAGCAGCTCCGACAGGACCCGCGCCGGCTCGACATCTGAAATCACGGCCGGGCCCTTTTTCCGGCGGCGGATGAGAACGATAGTTCCGAGCGGAACCGTCTCGCGCGGTGCATACCGGACCGGCGCGAGATATCGCACATTTTTATTGTCCAGGCGGCGGTGTATCGGACAGGCCATGATGGCATCCTGGAGGCCCGCAAAGAGGTTCCATGAACCTCGCTTCAGCGCCGGCGCAAAGGGCACCCCCCGCAGCAAGCCATCCGCGCTCATCAACGCGATGTCATCGCCGCCGCAAGCAAAGCCTCTTTCGAGAAGCGCCAGAGCGAGCGTCGTCTTGCCGGCGCCGGGCGCGCCGCAAAGCAGAAGGCCATTCGATTTCTTCACCAGAAGGGCCGCATGAAGGGCAACATTCGTCCCGACGTTTGCAAGAACATCGTCCGTCAGCGATGCCTTCAGAGTCGGTGCCGCTTCTGCCGCAGTGACGATCGTCCCTCCGGAGCGGTTCCTGATGATGCACGCCCGGTCCCCGAAGCGCGCCACTTCGTAGGAAATCGAGGGCCGAAGGTCTTGCGATGCCTGATGATCGAAGACAGGCAGAACGAGGTCGAGCAATCCTTGATCATGATAGGCCACCGACACCGCCGTCCCTGCGAGATCGAGCACTTGCCTATGAAGGGGCGCTCCATCCTCCCGATCGAGGACAATGTCCAGCAATTGCTGGCGCGACCAATAGAGAAGATATTCTTTGATGAACGAGCGCGCGCCCCTCGGGCTGATGCCACGTCCCGTCAGATCGGCTTCCAATTGTTGAAACGACGTGGCCTCGGCGAGCGTGCACGTCAGGTAGGCCGTGAGATCGTCGACTTCAAAAATCTGTTGCGACGATTCAACAAAAACCGTCTTCCGTTGACCAAGCAGGAAAAATCGTGCCCCGTCAGAGACGCGGAACTTCATTCCAAACCCCTTGCCCTTCGCCAATCAATTCGGATCGGCGTCCCCAACATATTTTCTTATTTGTGATCGAAAAATCGCGTTCACGCCAGCCCAATAAACAGCCTTCGGTCGCAAGGCGTGCGAGCGACACGGCAGGAAATTGTATTCGGTGAGCAAGCGCTAATTTGTAGAATGGTGCCCGGAGGCGGATTTGAACCACCGACACGCGGATTTTCAATCCGAGATCATGTCTTGAAAGTATTGGTCTTTTCGCCTCCATGACGCAACCATGTCGCAGTCCAAAATTAACCCCCCATCAAGATTGCCTCCGCCGCCGCCAGTGCAGAACCGTCATCGCCCTTTGGAAACAGGTGGCCATACGTGTCGAGGGTCATGGTGATGGACGAGTGTCCGAGACGTTCTTGAACGACTTTCGGCGGTAGGCCGAGACCACCGTCTTCGTGCCGGTTGATGCACCACGAGGCGTAAAAATGCCGGAGGGCATGAAGGCCGGTGTACTTCGCCTTGAGGATCGGATCGCCGTCCTTATCGACCTTGCCGGTATCGACCGTAAGCCCGGCAGCGATTTGGGGAGGGATAAGGCCGCGATTGACGATGTTGGCGTGGCTCTCGGTATTCCCGAAACCGTTTGGGAAAACGAAATGCAACTCCGTAATCGCATTCCCGGCATCATCGATCCGTCCTATATCCCTGCGGGGGCATATCAGCTTCCATTCCCGCAGGGCATTGGCGACGAGCGGTGGCAACGGCACCTTGCGCTCCCCTGCCCCTGATTTCGGACGCCCGATGTCATCGTAGCGATCTGCGCGCTGCGTCACGTGGATTTCGAGCGTGTTGAGATCGACATCAGCCCACCGGAGGCCGCGAAGCTCGGATGAGCGCAGGCCGGTGAAGATCGCAGCTAAGATCAATGGACGCCATCGTCCGGCAAGTTCGTTGATGATCGAGCGGACTTCGGCAGGCGTCGGAACATCGACACCGATCTTGAGCTTGCCCTTCGCTCGCTTTTCCGCCGCGCGCTCTTTCCCCTTCCGACGGGCGCCGCGAATGTCCCGAACTGGATTACGCGTCACCAGTCCTCTTTCCTGCGCGTCGGCAAGTATAGAGCCTAGGGACCCCAGCACCTTTTTGACCATCGCCGGGCTGCGGCCGTCAGCGCGCAGCCGGTCCTCGAAATCGCGGATCGCCGGGACATTGAGGCGGGAAAGGAGGGCGTCCCGATGAGCGGTTCAATGTGGAATTTAAGGTGCTGTTTTCGCTGCTCGATAGTCGCGCGCTCAAGACCAGCCGCCTCCCCGCTCGAAATCCAAAATTTTCCCGCCTGTTTCACAGTGGAGCTGTCGCGGTCTGCAACGTGAGTGCCTTCACGTACCTCGATTTTCGCTGTCGCTGCGAACTGATCTGCATCTTTCTTTTTTGCGAAGGTCTTGAGCCGCCGGACGCCCTTCGTGTCGAAGTAATCAACAATCCAGGCGGATTTTTCCTCACCTTTCGCAGTCGTCCATTCTCGCTTCCTTACCGACATGTCAGACGCCTCATCTCTTAGGTTTTGCACTGGCTGAATTCTTGGCTCGGAGCGCAGCAACCCGGCAGCGGTCAGAGCAATAGACGGCGCTGGCACGGCGTCCGGTGAGATGCCCGGTCAAGAACACAGATCCGCAATGCTCGCAGTGTCGCAACTTCGCGCCCGCTTCGAGCGCAAAGGCGACCTCACAAAACATCAGATCAGCAAGCGAAGACGGTTTAAAAACCAACTTCTGCCTCTTCGCATCTTCTGAGTGTTCGAATGCCGGATAGAATGAGACGTTGCGGAGATATCGCTCGGCCCAAAGGGCTCGCCCGCTGTCTTCATCGGCGTTCGTTAGTTGTAGGCCTTCTTCGAGTTCCTCCCGCAGGCTTTCTAAGAGCGGGACAAGCATCCACTCACGATCAGCCTTGTAGTCGGGCGGCGCGGGCATACCGAACCGCGATGTAAATGATGCAAGTGCGTCGATATTCCGCGCGTTGACGAGGCGCAAGGCCATCGGGTCTTCAAGACTTTTTACTCGGAAAGGGATCAAAGATTTTCGATCGGTCTTCGCCCTGACCAGTTGTGCGTCCCCTAGAATGTCGGGCAGCAATGTGTTTGCGGGTACAACTTCCACCCCATCCGACGGTCGCCGCCAATCCAATGAAATCATATACATAGCCGCCCCCGTTATTCTAATTCCGTGCACGATTGCATATGGAACTTTTGCCGGTTGATTTCGATGCGTTCCGATAATTACCTAGCGTTACGGTAAATTTCAAATTACCGCAACATCAAAGGAGATATCGATGCAGGCGCATACGGAGAAAGAGGCATCGCTCGTTTGGGGCGCTGACCGGATCGCCACTGAAATCAACCGAACGCGTCGGCAGACGTTTGCACTTCTTGAGGCCGGCCATATCCCGGCCCGGAAAGTAGGCGGCAGATGGGTGGCAGATCGCGAGGAGCTCCGGGCATTCTTCAAACACGGCAACCCTCAGGCAGGCGCCGCATGACGAAGCGGATGAATTGGAGTGGCGCTGCCGATCGCGACCGGAGTGCTCGCCAGGGCTCCGACAACCTCGCAGATTACGGCCTCCCCGGCGGCTTGACGCCGCCGAAGTTGCGGCAATCGAAGGCGAGCCTCCGCGAGGAGCTCGCCGAGGCGCAGGCAAAGATTACGCGGATAGTCCGCTGCGTCTGCGGCCATAAGGCTTCTGTCGCCCTGCCGCCCGCCTTGGCGGGGCGGCGGCTATGGTGCTCGAAGTGCGGGAGGGTTACGGAATGAGCGCTGCCCGGAATTTCACTTTCGAAGAGCTTCGCGATCCTTGGGTTTTGCACTACGAGCTCGGCGCCCCCGGGGGTGGCCCGGTGCCGTTTCCGTCGGCCCGCAATAGCCGCGAGATCGAGCGTGCAGCCCGTGCGATCATTGCCGGTCGGTCGCCCGGCGTGCAGGGTTGGCTCAACAAGCGCGTAACCGAACTTGCCGCCCTAGGCGTCGAACGGGAAACGGCTCGGCAAGACGTGGCCGACCTGAAAGCCGCCATCGAGGCCCGGATCGTCCGCATCAAGCTGATGGAGGGCGGCGATGAGGACTGACGCACTCTTGAAGGCAAAGGATCGCATAGCGCGGGCAGAGCGCTCGCTCGATGATGCGATGTCCGAGGTCACAGTCGCGAAAGGTGCGTATCGGCGGCAGCAGCTCGCGCGCCGCCGTGTCAACGATATTATTGCTGTGGTGAATTCCCGCTTCGGGGGAGAGAAAGTTCCTCGCGCTGTAGCCAAGCCATATGTGCGAGCGCTGCTTTTCACATTGATGTGGGAGCAACGTGGAAACCGATTGGTCGCGGCCCGCTTCACAGCTAACGCCTTTCCAAACTTCACGGTTGAGGAGCTTATTGAACTCGGGGCTGGTTCCTACGCGATGAGCAGCCAGGATGTCGCCCGGCTGTTGGGCGTCGGCCTCGAAGAGCGGCAGTGGCTCGGGCTTACGATGATCGGCGCCCGTGACCTCAGCGACGACGAATACACGGCCTTCTTAAAGGATGAGGACAGGAGGCGACGGGCTGATCGGAAGCGGCGCGCCCGTTCGCGCAGCATGGACGAGAGACGCGCTGATGAAAAGGCGAAGAGGGAAGCTCTCGAAGAATTGGCGAAGGTGCACGGTAAGTCCATCAGGACGATCCGCCGCTGGATCGAAGATGGGACAATCGGCGACGTGTCAATCTCGCGGGCCCACGGTAAGAGAAATAGGGGGGACGCGACTTTGCCAACCTCGAATTCGGCGGCGGGCAAGCGGCCGATAAGGCCGCGCAAGGCCCGAGCCGCCGTCAATCTGATCGACGGGAAAAAGAAACCGGCCACATCCTCGGCGGGACGCGACCGGATCAATAAGAAATTAGTACACGCGGAAAAATACACGACCTGCCCGGATTTCGAAAGGGTCGTTCAGTCCTTCATCTCCTTACGAGACAGGATAACGCGGCGGGTCGCTCTCGCCCTCGCGTCCAGCCAGACCGGCGCGCTTCCGGGCGGCTCTGAGGCCGCCCCGCGCGCCTCGGAAAATCGGAGGGCCGCTCGATGACGAAGCGGCAAATCGCGGAAGCTCTGATCGCGTCCGGCATCTCCCTTCGCGCGTTACAGGTCGGCTTCGAAATATTGAGCGAAATCGGCGCGGAAGGACACGCCCGTATCGGGTCGCGGGCGCTCGCCGAGCGCCTGCGCATCGGCAGGCACGACGTTCGCGACCTCGTTCGAGAAGTCGAAGCGACGGGTGTGATCCGGTCGCGGTTCGATGGCTCGCACAAGATTTTCGAGGTCCGCCATGCAGTCTGAACTCGAAGCTTTACCGACAGCCGATCTCGCGGAGCTTGCCACCGCTGCCCTCGCCGAACTCGCGCGTAGGGCGGGCGGCGACGCCGCCGCGCCCAAGCAGCTCGACCTTCTACCCGAACTGGGCCCGATCGACCCGACGACCGTCGATCTTGATGAGCGACTTCCCGACGGCTCGCGCCGCTGGCTCGCTCCGAAAGAAGCCGCCGTCATAGTGCGCACTGATCCGGGTACGGTCGTCAGAAAGATCAAGGCGGGAGGGTCCGGCGTCCGAATAGGGGGAAGGTACTATCTCGACGCAATCAACTTACGTGGCCGGAGATAATCTCCGGCCGTTGCTTTGCCGATTTGCAGATTTGTGCAGATTTCATTCGTAGAGCGGCGTCCATCTGAACGGTAATATTTGCTCAATTATCTCAGATGGAGGCTCGATTGCCCGTATTTTCCGACGTTCATATTAATTTCCTGCCGAAGAAGGCGCGCGCAAAAGCAATCGCGCTCGACGAGGCGCGGGACGCCGCCGCTGCCGCCGTGAAGGCGGCAAACAACGACCTCGAAGCCGGATGGGCGCGTAGGGATGCCATCGAACGCGATGCCCGGAATGCCGGACAGCGCATTCGGACGGGCACGGTCAACCTTGCGAACTATCCGACCGACAAGCTGCGTGCACTGATCTCCGGCGCGACTGACGAAGACCTCGTCACGCCGCTCCTCGCAAAGGCCGAGCTCGACATCGCGGAACGGCTCAAGCCTCGCCTCGACCGGGCGTCAGAAGCGTTTCAGGCGTTCGCCGTCGTTGATGCTACCGTGCAGTGGCTCAATGAAGCTATGCGGGCCAAGGCCAGGCTCGAAGACGCGCCCGCCGCGAAGCTGAAGACGAGCGACTTCCTGAAGGATGTTGAGCGCGTTCGGGAAGAGATCGCCGAAATCGAAGAGCGGCTTGCTGCGGTCGAATATGCGCCGCTCCCGCTTGCGGACGTTCGCAAGTCTATCGTCCGCGAGATCGACGCGATCGCCGAGAGGGGCCGCCCCTCGATCAGCTTCACCGCCCGCGAGGTGTCGCCGATCAGGCTCGACCGGGCACTCGGTTTCGTCAATTCCAAGGCCGGGCCGCGCATTGCGGAGACACTGGTTTGGGCGATGCGGGATGTCATCACCGAGCAGGCACTTGCCCTAGCTGGCACGATCGAGCCAGAAAACGCAATGAGCGACGACGAGCGCGACGCCGCACTCGGGAAGCTCGCCGCCGACCGCCTCGCGGCCGAGCGGCTGGAAGAGACGACGATCACTGCCGCCGCCGCGATCGGCCAGGTGATCCCGCGCCGCGCCGACGCTGATCCGCGCGCCGTCCTTGAGGTCGTCGAAACGTCGCCCGCTTGGCGGTCGCGTCACGACATTGGCCTCGACAATGCCCTCGTGATGGGAGGTTGAGCCATGCTGACCCCGCAAACGATCGCCGACATCGGCCGGTTCCTCGATCAGCACACGCTTCTTGCAGAAGACGCAGCACGCGCAATTTTGCGCGCGGCGGCGTCGGTGGGCTGATCTCGGTCGTGTTGCTGTGGCGCGATCGCGGCGACAGGATAGTCGCTGAGGTCGCCCACCTTCTGCACACGCCTTTCCCCGAATGCCGCAAAACACCGATCAGCCTGCTCCTGCGTATGCACGCGCAGGCGCAGCGGATCGGCAAAGCAATAAGGAGCTGACGGCATGGCCGGTCGCACTCTCACTTCATCCCTCGTCGTTCGCCTGATCGATCAGGTCAGCGGCCCGGCGCGCAAGGCTGCAAGCGGCCTGCTCGGGCTGAATAGGGCTGCGAGCGGCAGCTTCGGCTCGCGTCTCGGCGCGGCCATCGAGCGGAACAATCGCGCGCTGGATAACGCGCGCGGCTCCCTGTTCGACGCCGCTGCGGGCTTCTTCGCCTTGAAGGGCGCGATCGCCGGGCCTGTGCGCGAAGCGATGGCCTTTGAAAGCGCGATGGCCGATGTCAAAAAGGTCGTCGATTTTCCGACCCCGAAGGCGTTCAAAGAGTTCCAGCAGGCCCTTATGGACCTGTCGAAGACCGTGCCCATGTCGGTCAACGGCCTGGCGCAGATCGCCGCCGCCGCCGGTCAGGCAGGCATCGCCGGGGACGATCTAATCAAATTCACGGAGGCTGCCGCCAAGGTCGGCGTTGCCTTCGATATCAGCGCCGATCAGGCTGGCGACGCGATCGCCAAGCTGATGACCGGCCTCGGTCTGACGATCGACGAGGCGGTCCTGCTCACGGACAGCATGAACCACCTGTCCAATGCGCAGGCATCCTCGGCCGCTGAAATCCTCGATGTTGTGCGTCGCGTCGGCGCGCAGTCGAAGCAGTTCGGCTTTACTGCGACACAGGTCTCGGCCTTCGCGTCCGCGATGATCTCGGCGGGTGCGGAGACTGATGTCGCAGCAACCTCCTTCCGCAACATGGCGCAGGCGCTAACTCGCGGGGAAAGCGCTACAGACAGGCAGGATGCCGCCTTTAAGAAGCTCGGTCTGAACGCGAAGAAGGTCGCTAAGGCGATGCAGAAGGATGCGGTCGCGACGACGATCGATGTCCTTGAGCGGATCAGCAAGCTCCCGAAAGAGACGCAGGCGGCGATTTCGTCTGATCTGTTCGGCAATGAGGCGAGGGCGCTCGGTCCGCTCCTGACGAACATCGATCTTTTGCGCAAGAGCATCGGGCTCGTGGATAATCAAGCGAAGTTCGCCGGGTCGTCCTTCCGCGAATTTGCGGTCCGGTCCAAGACTTTTGAGAACGCGGTGCAGGTCTTCAACAATCGCCTGTCGGCATTGAAGATCGTCATCGGTGCGGCCCTGATCCCGGCGCTCAATGATCTGATGGACCGGCTCGCACCGATCGTTGATGGGATTACGAGCTTCGCCCAGGCGCACCCGGACCTGACGAGGAATGTGATCGCAGCCACAGCGGCGGTCGTCGGCTTCAAGATCGCGACCGCCGGGTTGACGTTTGTCGGTTTGATTGGCCGAGGCGGCGCCCTCTCGATGCTGGCCCTCGGCTTCAACACCGTCGGCCGGGCGGCGATCGCAGCAACACGCGGCGCTCGGGGGATGGTTGCCTTGCAGTCGTCCCTCGCGGCTATGAGCGGCATTCGGTACACCGGCCTTAACGCAGCGGTGGACGCGCTTAAAGGGATGGCCCTTGCCGTCCCCGGCGTCTCCGCAATCAGCGGGGCTCTATCGGCCGTGGGGGCCGCGCTCGCTACGATCTCCGCTCCTGCGTGGGGGCTGATCGCGCTCGGCGTCGCAGCCGTTGCTGGAGCAGGGGCGCTCCTGTGGAAGTATTGGGACCGCACCTCCTCCGTGGTCAGCGGCGTCGCGCGTGCGCTCGGTGAGCAGTTCGCCCCCGCGATCGAGGCGGCCAAGCCTTACCTCGAATGGCTTCGTCCCGTCGGGGAGGCCATCGCGTCTGGATGGGGGAAGGCCTCCCAGGCGATCAGCGACTTCGCCGGATGGATCGGATCGTTCTTCGAGCAGGAGGTGCTATCCGAGGATCAAAAGGCCGCATGGGAGCGGGCTGGGCACGATGCAGCGACGCGGATGATCGAGGCAATCAAGTCAGTGTTCACCGGCTTGGTCGATTGGGCGGCTGGCATCGGTGCGCAGATCGGCGCCGCGATCGCAAATTCCGCTATCAACGCCGTCAACAAGGTCCGGGGCTACCTTCCGACCTGGGCCGGCGGCGTCGAGGGTCCTGGGCCCGCAACCGACAATGCGGCTGCCAAGCCTGCCGTATCCGGTCACCGCGCTCGCGGCGGGCCGGTGTGGCCGGGCGGGTCGTTCCTCGTCGGCGAGAAGGAGCCAGAAGTCTTCACCCCGAAGTCGGCCGGAACGATCACCCCCGCGAGTAAAGCCGGATTGAGCGGCCCGATCACAATCGGACCATTCAACATCAACGGTGTCAGCGACCCAATGGAAGCGGCGCGCCGGGCTCGTGATTTGGTCAGGGACGAGATCGACAGTCTCCTCCGGGGCGCGCACGCTGACTTTCCGGCGCGCTGATGGCTACAGATCGCTTGTTCGATTTGATCATCGACAGTCTCATTCGGCGAGGCGGGGCAGATGCGTCCCGCCTCGTCACTGAGCAGGCGCGGCGACCGTGGATGCAGCGCGGTGTCTACGATGCGGCGCAGCGTCTTGGCCTGCTTGAGGGCGAAGCCGCCGCAGCAATGGTCTACGGCACGGCATTTGAGGAAGGAGCGCTCGCGGCCCTCCGGCTCGCCCGCCTGATCCTGTCGGACCCCGCCGTTCGCGGTCGAGAAGCGGAAGCCCTCAAGCTGATCGAGGAAGGAGCAAGCCACGGCGACATTGTTGCCCGGTTACGTGTCCGGAAAGAGAGGAGCTCGCTCGACAGTTCGCAGAATAATGTTGTTCGGTTCGAACGATGAAAGCAGCAAAGGGCTGCATCTTACCGGCGACCGCCCGGCCCACGACGAATGTTTCGTTGTAGCTGCTCGTTTTTGTCGTTTCGCGCGAGAAACTCTTCCTTGCGATTGAGGAGCTCCTCCCAGACGAAATCCGTAATGGTGAAGGGATAGTAGTCTTGATGGTGCTCCCCGCCGGGTGTCCCTATCAAATGCTTCATCAGCATATTCGCGATATCACCATCGTGAACATATGCCAAAAAGGAGCGTTCGCCTTTTCTCAGTGCGGTCGCGAGATATTGCAGTTCTTTGCTCGTCAGATGATCCAAGTTGTCCAAGATGCGTTTCTTGGCAGCATCGGCCTTGGCGATCTCCTCGGCTTTCGCAGCAGAGGCGGCGCTCTCTTGTCGCCTGCGATCGGATCGCTCAGCGAGCCAAAGTCGAACGACATCCCCAGCAGAAAACAGAAAAAGGCAGCCGAACAATAGGGCGGCGAGAACGAACGCTGAGAAGACCACCGCACCAAAATCTGTGAGATTGACAAAGCCAAACCAGTGGAAAACCAGCGCAATCACGAAGAAGGCGAACAAGCCGCCCATGATCTTGGTCGGCAGTTTAAGGGCATCAAGCCATTTTACGTCAGGCATCATCAGCGGGTTACTACCGTTTCTGTTGTCGATCTCGCGATGATCTATTGGCCGCTGGGTTGAGGAAAGTCAGACGGCTTCTCCGTTCGAATGCATCTGCATTTGTCCACAAGTTAATCTTCGAACATCTGACAATTTCGATCCGGGTGAGATCAGATCGGCGCTTGCGGCAACAGGTACCTTTTCGGCTCCCTATAGGGCGCGGGAGCGCGGCCCCCCGACTTTTGAGTGTTTTTCAACTTCTCAAAAACGCGGTTGGGTTGGGTTCTGGCCGCATAAAATTCGATAAATGCCTAGCATTGTGGTGAGTTCAGCGACATATTTCCGGTCTCATCGAATAATCTCCAAACAAGAGAAAGGATCGCCCATGAGCGCTGTCGTTGCCGCCGCTGTTGCGGGTGCGAAAGAGGTCCTGCCCCCCGATTTGTGGCTTGAGCGTGTGCGGCGCGATCCTTCGGTGACTAACGCGGCCTTTCGCATCGCTCACGCTGTCGCTGCGCACTCAAAGCGGGGTAGCTACCGGGCAAGATTGACGGAGATCGCCGCCACCGCCGGAACAACGGCGCCGACGGCTTCGCATTGCCTCGATCGCTTGGGCGCACTTGGCTACCTGATGGTGCGTCGCCAGGGACCTGGAGCTCCGGTTGAATTGAAGCTCTCGCGAGGACCACCGCAGCCGTTTGAGCGTGACACTTCATCGTAACAAAATTGCTCCGACCGTGACTTAGCGTGACATCGATCTGTCACGCTTCAATTTTCATCAGAGGACGATCTTGCCGGTTCATGATATCGATTATGGCATGTGGACGCCTAAGCTGGTTGGCGATGAGTTGCTCGAAGCAGTACGGTGGGCCAATCGCAGCGCCGGTCCCATAGGCCCGGCGCGCGTCCGCTCCGCGATGCCGGACCTCGCGATGATCTTGACCGACCGGGACTTCGAAGGGTGGCCTCCCATTCCCGATCTCGAAGCCTGGCCGATGCGGCGGGCAATACCGCCCGCCCGCGTCTCGCAGCTTGAGCGGGCGCTGTGGTGGCAGGCGAGGTATCTCGCGGATCAGTCCGGCCCGGCGCGCGTGCTCAAGCATTGGGTGCGTGCCAGGTTGACAAAGGGGATGACCTTTGGTCAGGCTATCGAGCGAAGAGGATGGAGCCGCCCCACTGCGTATCGAGCTCGGGACAGGGCCCTGGCTATCATTGCAATGGGGTTGACCGATGACGACATAGTCCGTGGTCAGCATTGATCGTTAAATCTGGCAATTCGCCGATAACGGTCTCGAAAGTGTTGCGGTAAGAGAATTTGCTTCGGAGCGCGCCACAAAAGGTGTAGGGACACCGGCATGGACAACGGCACCAATTCAATTTCTGCCACAGCGAGGTTGCGGGAACCCGAGATCAAAGCGGCCCTCATCGACGCTTTGTTCGCGGATGGGCGCGTTTACGACGACACCGTTGTTATCAGCGAAATGCCGGTCGCCTTCATGGCTCGCCGAGCTGATATCGTGCTGGCAAATGGCCATTTGGTAGGATTTGAGATCAAGTCCGACGGGGACAAGACCTCCCGCCTTATGGGCCAGCTTGAGGCCTACCAAAAGGCGTTCGAAGGGATCGTCATCGTGACCGGCGCCCGACACCTCGACGAAGTCCTCGAATGCACGCCCGAGGCAGTCGGCGTGGTGGCGGTGGACCAGATCGAGGCTGATCTTCCCAAGGCGAGAATGGTCCGGAAACCTCATCTTCGGAGCATGAGTATCGAAACCGCCATCGCTCAAATGCGTGCCGATGACTTGTATAGGCTCGCTAGCAAGTTTGCTGCCAATTCGGATGGTGCCCGCGATCGCTTTACCTTAGAAGCGCGGGTTCGCACGCTTCCGCTAGCTGATGTGCGTCGCGCCGCCTTGGCGGCGGTTAAGACGCGCTATCGGCGACCATTCGAAGAGTTCGCCGATGCGCGGAAGCAGCATGGAACGCTTACAGCCTTGCCGCTCCTTCGGCGCCCGGCGTGGAATGAAGGACGCCCCGCTGTCATCGAGCGCCGCTCTCCCGACGTTTCCGATGCCGCCGACCTGGCATCACTTGCCCTGGCCGTACGGCCTCGCAGAATGGGCTAACCAAAGATATCGGCGTCCTCGACTGTAACTGCGCCATCTCGATAATGGATTTGCTGCCATAGATGCATATTGACGCGAGCAGCAATCCATGGGCCGGGCGTGTTCATTGACGTAAGGTCGCCTCTAGCTGCCGCGCTGATCTTCTCGGCCCCCCAAACCCCTGCTTCGACGAGGGAGGGGTCCCAATCCACGAGTTGTGTGATCCTGCGAGCGCACTGTTCATAGCCACCTTGATCGGCCCGGACCCGTCGAAAGACCCATGCATCGGGCAGTGCATAATCTACTCGGGGAACAAAGCGCGACTGTACGGGCTCCATGGGTTCCGGGTGGATAGACGCAAAATCACCGTAGATCGCAACTGCGTCGCCGCCCAAGGCGGCATGCATAGCGCGCTCCTCAATTTCCAACACCGCCGCGCTGTCGTCGTAAGCGGCTGCGGACCTGGGATAACTTGAGCCCATCACGACGATACGAGCAGCGTCATCAATCTCGCGGAGCGCATTGATCACGTTTGCTGCTTCGATAGTTCGCGCCTTGACCCGAGATCGGACGTATCCGAAATCGAGGACCAGCAACAAATTGTCTACGGCATCTACGGCGCTCATGATCGCTGACAGGATAGGTAGATCGCTCTGAGGAGACCGCGATCGGACCACGACCTGGCCGCTAACGTGCTCAAGCAGCATTACCTGTCGTACGATGTCGCGCAGAGGGCCATCCGAAGGCAAAAGCGCGGTTGGCACAATGTTGGCTTGGCTCCCTACGAACTTTCGCCAAGCAGCAAAGCCTTTATCGGGATTGCTGAGGGCTACGCACTCGTCGCAAGAGTAGATGGGGCTCTGCTCAAGATCGATGATCCTCGGGCGACCTTCCAAGACTTCTTCGACTTTTGCGCCTACGTCTGCAATGCCCTTTGTCCGGCCGTGGCTCGCCAGCACAATAATCGGCAGAAGCTTATCTTTTTCCGGTTCGCCAAGTTCCTTATAGCCACGCATTTCCCAAAGCCGCGTGCGCAGGGAGGGATAGTAACGATAGGCATCAAAATCGACGGTCATTCCTACTCTTCTCCTTCCGGATCGACTGCAAGCACGCCCGCCCTGCGCGGGTGGACAATCGGCATCTCGACCGCCCGGCTAACAAACCGATTGAGGCTTTCGCTGTCCTGCGTCGCGATGGTGCGCCATTCTGATATCTGCTGCCGAAGGTCACGCGCCTCTGCTTCGCTCGCTTCGCGCGTAGTGGCTATCTCCCTTCGCAGATCGGAAAGTTCCCGGGAATTGCGTCCGACAATCACCAGCAGCGGGACCGCGAGTGTCCAGCCAGCTCCGGCCACGAACGCTAGCAGGAGGGTTAGGTCTTGGGTGAGCCAGCCTCCGATACCAACAAGCGTACCCAGCGCACCGAAAACCAACAGGCCATTCTTGACCCAATCTTCATCAATAGATTTCCCCATGCCAACCCCAATCAGCCGATAGCCCTTATGTACTCGATCTGTAATTAATTTAAACCATAGGTTTTCCTGCGTTGGAAAATTTCCAACCGGAAATCCTGCACCTTGTAAATTGCATGGAAGAAATACGCGCTATTGTCGGTTGCGTAGCAATTTCAGCAAACGGAGCATATCTTGACTGCGCATACCGCCCCTCATTCGCATAGAAGCGCCGGGCATAGGGCAGCGGCGACGAGATCGATCCCGAGGCTGTCGCCCGGCAGCAGGAAGAGGCGGCTGCGCTGCGCGCAAAGGGGAAGACGGAACCATCGCGGTTGTCTTGGCCCGCCTCGGAAGCGAGGGGATTTCGGTAATCGGCATGCGCCGCGCAAGCGCGGCAGAAAGGAAAGCCTTCCTATGGCGAAGAAGCACCCCATTCAAAAGGAATTCGTCCCCGGCCGAGGCTATACCAAAGCCGATTGGGACGAAGTGTCCGACAGCCCCGAGGCGACCCCCGAGCAGCTTGCGCAGGCTCGCCCCTTTGCCGAGGTCTTCCCCGATCTTGCCGCAAGCATCAAGCGGGCGCGCGGCGGCAAGCAGGACGAGGGCGCCAAATGAAAGAACAACCGACCGACTATCGCGCTGGTCGATGATCTCGTTTTAGAAAAACCTGCCAGGGCGCTTGCGCTACTTCGGCAAATAGCCGTGATCAATAAGCCATGCTCGAATGATACTCCGCACCGCTTTCGTGCGGCTCGGTGTGTCGTCTTGGGTTGCCGCATATGCATCGATCGCGTCGATCTCGGCACGATGCAGGCGGACATTCAGTTGTTCGCTATCCACCCTTGGTCGTCCTCCAAGGTTTTTTCTAACGCTCTCGGTTGCATTATTCATAGGTTATTCCTAGCGTAAACATACCTGATCACTTCGGCTTAGCCGACGACCCCAGGTGTTGAAACAGAGAGGATGACTATTTCATGAATGCCCACGTTGATCCAAAAGCTCCCCTGGAAGACATCAATGCCTTACCTGCGTATCGGCCGCTAGCCGCCGATTATCAAACCACCGAAGGCTTCGCTATGATCAGTGGCCTTGATTTCTCCCTCCTTTCGCCGACGAGGCAAAGACGGTTTGGACCGCTTTCCGTGCCGCGCGAGAGGCCCTCCGCGCTACGCTGAATTCGCCTGCCTGCATCGGCGACAAAGCCCTGAACGGGGGCGGCGAGCAGATTGAGCTCCTGCTTGACGCGATCAACGTAAAGATGGTGGAAATCCTCGACCACGCTATGAGCATGGAAGTGGCTCCCGGAGATTGGCATGGCTCCCTGGCCCGATCGGGTTTGGTGTTCGAGGGGATCGCCGATGCAGGCCTGTCCGACGATGTGAGCAACTCCGCATTTGAGGCGGTACGAGCAGTTGTTGCATCGCGCCCGCTGCTTCGCGACTGATCACGCCGACTGATGAAAAAGCCGTTTGCTGTGCCGGGCAAGCGGCTTTTCATTTTCACTCGCCCGACGATTGCGGGCGCCTAAGCACCGCGCGCATACGGCCCCGTTTCTCTGGGGCACCGTCTTTTTCCTGTCTGCCCGCTGGCTCTGATCCCAAGAGCTCGTTATGGTCGCGCCGCGCAGCGTAACGAGCGAGCGCCCGTATGAAATCCGCTAACTCAGGGCATGTTTCGTCCATACGGCGAGCTTTTGCAATCTGCTCGTGATTGGCGGCGGGGCTATCGGAAACCTCGTCCCGACCCCCTTTGATGCTCCCATGGCCGGGCGTGAATTCCTTTTGGGTCGGGTGCCGCGTCCGCTTCGTCATCCCATGTCCTCCGAAGTGCCTCTTCCTCGCACTGGATAGCGCACGACGCGACTATGACGCCACCTTGCCTTGAATGCTGCGCGTGAAATTGATGAAATTTGCGAGGCCAGGCAGCCATTCTAGGCGCGCTTTAAGGTGCCGGAACAAAACAGGATTTGTGGCGCATTTCATGTCGCAGTTCGTGTCGCAAGGGTTGGCGGGCATTTTTAGGAACCCATTGGAAATGCGCGGGAATTTCTGAAAGCGGCATGCAACATAAAATATCAAAACAAAAGCGGCCCATCTTGCGATAAGCCGCTGATTTTATTGAGAGAAAAATGGTGCCCGGAGGCGGATTTGAACCACCGACACGCGGATTTTCAATCCGCTGCTCTACCAACTGAGCTATCCGGGCATCTGCTTTTGAGAGCAACGATTTCTCTGAGAAATCGTCGGGGCGCTTGGTTCGCCCCGGAAGCGAGCGGGGTTATAACATCTTGCTCGGCGGTGTCCAGCACCAAAATGACTCTTTTTCGAAGGAATTTAGCTGGCGGCGGAAAAGCCCCGAAAAGCAAACGGATTCAGCAGGATCGCCTGGACGATCACGGAGGCCGCGGGTCGGAGACGAGGTCGGTTTATCCTCGCAGATGCAAGCCGAGGGGTGAAGCGCAGGCTGCTCAGCGCTTTCGCCCTCGTCCTTCGATCGAACGAACTCGGGATCCTCTAACGATCGTCGTCATCGTCTGCTTGCGACTCGTCGTCGGCGACAGGGATCGCATAGGAGCCGGAAAGCCAGCGGTTGAGGTCGACGTTGCGGCAGCGCACGGAGCAGAACGGATAATGCTCGCGCACCGACGGGCGACCGCATTCCGGGCAGGGGCGCGTCGGGCGCAGAGGCTCGACATTCGAACGGCTTTTCTTGTCTTCGCCGCTCACTTTCCTTCAGCCTTCCAGCCAGCGATTGTGCACGTCATATCCCTCACCGATGAGCAGATTGACCGTTTCATAGAGCGGCAAGCCTACCACATTCGTGTAGGATCCGACGATCTTGATGACGAAACTTCCGGCAATCCCCTGAATACCATAGGCTCCCGCCTTGCCGCGCCATTGGCCGGAAGCGAGATAGCTCTCGATATCGAGGCTGGAGAGGCGTTTGAAACGCACCTTCGTGTCCACGACCTTCTGGCGAAGCGTGCGGTCCGGCGTGACCAGGCAAATCCCCGTGTAGACGCGATGGCTGCGGCCGGACAGAAGGTGCAAGGCGCTTGAGGCCTCGCTGACCAGTTCCGGCTTCGGCAGAATGCGGCGGCCGACGCAAACGACCGTGTCAGCGGCCAGAATATAGCTCCCGTCCCAGCCGGGCTCCCCCTTGATCGCAGCCAATGCCGCCTTTGCCTTTTCGGCGGAGAGGCGGCGCGCCAGAGAGCGCGGATGCTCCGAACGCTTCGGCGTCTCGTCGAGGTCCATCGGCAACAGGCGCGCGGGCTCGATGCCCGCCTGCGCCAGAAGCTCGACACGACGCGGCGATCCGGACGCCAGTATCAATTTTTGGGTCACTGCCATTAAAGCGAGCCGTCAATCCCGGGTTTGGCCAGCCTGCCGTCGCCGGGGCCTATTTGAAGCGGTAGGTGATGCGGCCCTTCGTCAGGTCGTAGGGGGTCATTTCGACGAGCACCTTGTCGCCGGCAAGAACGCGGATGCGGTTCTTGCGCATACGGCCTGCCGTGTGAGCGATGATCTCGTGCTCATTTTCGAGCTTCACGCGAAACGTCGCGTTGGGGAGCAATTCGGTGACCACGCCCGGAAATTCGAGGACTTCTTCTTTCGCCATGCGGGATTGTTCTTTCTCGTGTTCATTCGCGGATGCGCCACGCATCCCGAAAAATTTGCCGGAAACTACACAATCGCCACGTCTTTGTGAACCGCCTTGACTGCGCTTTTTCCGAATTCTGCCGACTGACTACGCGCTGCCCGGAACAGGAGCGGACCGCAGCGGCATTCAACGTGCCCGAGCGACACACTTTACCGGCGGAAGCCTCTCATCCGGTCAGCCGCCCTTGCGTCGGCCATCGGCGACCAGCCGGTTGGCGATCAGCGTCGCCAGATGATCGCGCACCGCTCGATAGGCCGCGACGATCTGCTCTCGCGTACCGGTCGCGACCGTCGGATCGGGCGTCGGCCAATAAACGACATCGACGGCCATGGAGCGGGTCAACTCAAGCGCCACGTGGTGAGCCTCCGGCGCCAGCGTTACGATGATGTCGAAGTAATCGTCTTCTAGCTCCTCGAGCGTGCGCGGCTGATGGCGGCCGATCGTCAGGCCTACCTCATCGAGGACCACGTCGACAAAGGGATCGCGCTCGCCGTGCCGAACGCCGGCGGAGGCGACATAGGTCCCTTTCGGCAATACCGCCTTGGCGAGCGCCTCGGCCATCGGGGAGCGGATGGCGTTCATCCCGCACATGAAGAGAATCGAGCGGGGCGTCTTTGATTGCAGCGAGGCGGTCCCGATCATGTCGTCCCCGTCAGCCGCGCCAGTAGAGCACGCAGACGAGCGTGAAGAGCCGGCGCGCCGTGTCGAAATCCAGTCTGATCTTGCCGGACAGCCGATCCATCAGCGTTTGCGAGCCCTCGTTGTGAATTCCGCGGCGCCCCATGTCGATCGCCTCGATCTGGCTCGGCGTCGCCGATCGGATCGCCTCATAATAGCTCTCGCAGATCATGAAATAGTCCTTCACTATCCGGCGAAAGGGTGTCAGCGACAGAATGTGGGTGGCGACGTCGGCGCCTCCGTCGGTCGAAATCGAGAAGACGAGCTTTGCGTCGACCAGCGACAGGTTGAGCCGATAAGGTCCGCCGGGATGGCCGACGGGCTCGAACAGGTTCTCCTCGAGAAGGTCGAAGATCGCAACCGCACGCTCATGCTCAACGTCCGGCGTCGAGCGGCCGATCGTCTCGTCCAGCACGACGTCGCAGAGCCGCAGGTTGCGATCGGCCTTCATCCCTCTCCTCCGAGGTTGAGGCGGATAGCGACGGAGCGAGCATGAGCCTCGAGCCCTTCCGATTGCGCCAATGCGATCGCCGCGGGGCCAAGCATGCGCAACTGTTCCGGGCCGAGCCGCAGGATCGAGGTCCGCTTCATATAGTCGAGCACGCCAAGGCCGGAGGAGAAGCGTGCCGACCTGGCCGTCGGCAAGACGTGGTTGGAACCGCCGACATAATCGCCGATGACCTCGGGCGTGTGGCGGCCGATGAAGATCGCGCCGGCATTGCGGATCTTCGGGACCATCATGTCCGGATCCGCAAGCGCCAGCTCAAGGTGTTCCGCCGCGATGCGGTTGGCAAGCGGCACCGCATCCTCCAGATCCGGAACGACGATGACCGCCCCGAAATCGCGCCAGCTCGCAGTCGCCGTCTCGGCGCGGGGAAGCGTTTTCAGCTGCCGCTCGATCGCCGTTTCGACCGCCTCTCCGAACGCGGCATCGTCGGTGATCAGGATCGCCTGGGCGCCGGCGTCATGTTCGGCCTGCGCGAGCAGATCGGCGGAGATCCAATCGGGATCGTTGTCGCGGTCGGCAATCACCAAAACCTCGGATGGGCCGGCAATCATGTCGATCCCGACCACGCCGAAGACCTGCCGCTTGGCGGCAGCGACGTAGGCGTTGCCTGGGCCGATGATCTTCGCTACCGGTGCAATCGTCCCGGTGCCGTAAGCAAGTGCTGCGATGGCCTGCGCGCCGCCGACACGATAGATTTCCTCGACACCGGCGAGGCGCGCAGCCGCAAGCACGGCGGGATTGATCGCGCCCCCGCTTGCCGGCACGACCATGACGATGCGCGCGACGCCAGCCACCTTCGCCGGCAGGGCGTTCATCAGAACCGAGCTTGGATAGCTTGCCGTACCACCGGGAACATAAAGCCCGACTGCGTCGATTGCCGTCCAGCGCGAACCGAGGCCCACCCCCATCGCGTCTTCGTAGATGTCGTCCTTCGGCAATTGGCGGCGGTGATGGGCTTCGATCCGGGTCGCTGCAACCTTTAGAGCGCCGAGGACTTCCGGCGCCACCGCTTGGATCGCCGCATCGATTTCCGCGGCGGTGACGGCCATGCCCGTCGTCCCGAAATCGATGCCATCGAAACGGGCGGAATAATCGGCGAGCGCTGCGTCGCCGCGCGCCCGAACGTCTTCGATGATGGCGCGTACGGCGGCGTTGACGTCTTCCGAAACTTCCCGCTTGGTTGTCAAGAACGCGGCGAACTCACGTTCGAAGCTGCTGTCGAGATAGTTCAGCCTGATTGCCAATGGGACGATCCTTTTGGTGATAGCTGGTTGTGCGCTCACGCACCTTCGGGATGGCGCGGCTTGAACGCGGTTTCCCACGCGCCGCCGGTATCGGTAAGCTGCGCCTCGATGCATTCCACATCGAGTGCGATGGATGCCTCGCCGGCGAGCACGAGTTCGATCGTTCCCTCCGGTCCATCCCCCTTGACCGAGAAGCGGAGCGCGAGGAGATCGAGCACCGCGTCCATGTCATTGCGGTCGAAGCCCAGCGAGCGCACGGCGGTAACGCATTTGAACAGGAGCACGGCTCGCCGCCGCTCGAAGTTGCGGCGCTTGCCTTCCGCCTTTTCCCAGACGAAGCGATTGATCACCAGGGAAAAGTGCCTGTGGCGGGCATCATAGAGAATGCCGGCCACCTTGAAGACTGCGTCCTGCACATGAGCGGAAACGACACCAAGGTCTTCCTCGTCGAGTGCCAGCAGTTTCAGAGCATCCATGCGATCCATCCCTGTTTGCTTCGCGGCCATAATATTGCGCTGTGACCGCCAAGGACATAGGACGTCGCGCCTGAAACCGCAACGGTATCAGGTGCGGACCGGCGATGAATCAGTCGCTGACGCGTTCCACATGGGCACCGCAGCGCGTGAGTTTCTCTTCGAGCCGCTCGAAGCCGCGATCAAGGTGATAGACACGCGAGACCATGGTTTCGCCCTCGGCCGCAAGTCCGGCGATGACCAGGGAAACCGAAGCGCGCAGGTCGGTCGCCATCACGGGGGCGCCCTTCAGTCGGCTGACGCCCTCGATCTTCGCCGTCTGGCCGGAGAGCGAGATCTTGGCACCGAGGCGCGCCAGTTCCTGCACATGCATGAAACGGTTTTCGAAGATCGTTTCGGTGATGTGGGAGGTGCCCTCCGACTTGGTCATCAGTCCCATGAACTGGGCCTGGAGATCGGTAGGGAATCCGGGGAACGGGTCGGTAACGATATCGACCGGCTTGATGCCGGCACCGTTGCGAACGACGCGGATGCCGCTGTTCGTCTGGCTGATCTCGGCACCGGCGCGGCGGATCGCTTCGAGTGCCGTATCGAGAAGGGCAGCGTCCGTATCCTCGAGGATGACATCGCCGCCGGCCATCGCGACGGCCATGGCGTAGGTGCCCGTCTCGATGCGGTCGGGCAGTACGCGGTGGCGCGCGCCCGAAAGCGAGTGTACCCCCTCGATGGTGATCGTGCTGGTGCCCTGCCCGGTGATCTTGGCGCCCATGGCGTTCAGGCACTTGGCGAGGTCAGCAACCTCGGGCTCGCGCGCCGCGTTGCCGAGCATCGTCGTGCCGTTGGCCAGCGTCGCCGCCATCATCAGCACATGCGTCGCCCCCACCGAAACCTTCGGAAACTGATAGCGCGCACCGATGAGCCCGCCTTGTGGCGCCGTCGCATTGACGTAACCGCCGTCGATTTCGATGTTGGCGCCAAGCGCCGTCAGCCCTTCGATGAAGAGATCGACGGGCCTTGTGCCGATGGCGCAGCCGCCCGGCAGCGACACGCGCGCCTTGCCTTCGCGGGCAAGCAGGGGTCCGATGACCCAGAAGCTCGCACGCATTTTGGAGACGAGCTCATAGGGCGCCGTCGTATCGACGATGTTGCGACTGGTAAAATGAATGGTGCGGGCATAGCTTTCGCTCTGGCGCTCGCGCCGGCCATTGACGGAAATATCGGCGCCATGATTGCCGAGAATGCGGATCAGTTGCTCGACGTCGGCGAGATGCGGCACGTTTTCCAGCGTCAGCGTATCGTCGGTCAAGAGCGACGCGATCATCAGCGGCAAAGCGGCGTTCTTCGCGCCGGAAATGGGGATGACCCCGTGAAGTTCATTTCCGCCTACAATCCTGATGCGATCCATGAGACCTCTCGAACGGGCCGTGCCCGCCTTTCCAAAAAATACGATGTTGCCAAATTCGGTGGTGCCAAATTCAGTGGTGCTAGGGGGCGTCTCTTAGTGGAGATGCCATGAAATTAGAAGTGCCTTGAAATTGCCGGTCTGTGGGAATGGTAGACAGAGGCTTCGCAACCTCCATCCCCGCCGCTGTCTAATCTTCCGATTCGTCCGTTTTTGCGGCAGGCAGTCCGGATGTCTCGTCGGCGGCGCCGGCACGGCGCGCGCGCATCTGCTGCTTTCGGCGCTGGAGGTTGTCGCGCAGGTTCTTGGCCAAGCGCGACTTTCTCGCCTCGGCCTGTTTGCTGCTGCGCTCCGCGCCCCTTTCCGGACCCCGCGCACGCTGCTTGTCGTCATCGTCTTGCATGCGCAATGCCTTAGCGCAAAAGACGGATATTCGAAAGCGGCACGGCGATTTCTGTTTAAACGGGCAAAGGAAAAATCGGTGCGGTTTTCCCTCGCTTCCCGCTTTCAACGCATTGGAATCGATCAGCTTTATGCCTTTGGCTTGGCTCAGCGGAAATCCTCATGATCTCGGTCCGGCCAAAAACTTGGAAATGCGGCTTGCGCTCTCCCTCAAGCTATGGCAATAGGCGCCTCGCCTGATGCGGCTTGTGAAAAACCGCCGCCGGACGCTGCTATAGCTCAGGGGTAGAGCACTCCCTTGGTAAGGGAGAGGCCGAGAGTTCAAATCTCTCTAGCAGCACCAGTTTTCCTATCTGGAAATCAAATAACTAGCTGTTTTCAAGGATTTGTAAGCACCTCGGTGGTACACAGAGGTGGCCACAATGGTTCTGCACATGCCCCGCCCGTTCAAACATCCTAAGACCGGTGTCTACTATTTTCGAATGCGCGTCCCTGCCGATTTGGTGGGTGCCATCGGAAAGCGTGAGATAAAAATTTCGCTGGGAACCAAAGAGCCAGCAGCCGCCAAAGAGCTGTTCTCCGCTAAGGAACAGCAGGTCACGAAACATTGGAGGTTGCTTAGGACCAGACCGGAACCACTGTCTCAGAAACAGATCGTTGCGTTGAGCGGCAAGGTCTACCGGAAAATTATCGAGAAGTTTGATGACGAGCCCGGTAGCCCGCAACTGTGGCGAAACATCATATCGCTGGCCGAGCGGGTCGCAGCTGATGGAAACTGGGAACAATGGTACGGTCCGAGCGTAGATGAACTTCTTCTGAGCGAAGACACCGTAACCGATCACGAGAGCCGCGAGCGCCTCATCCAGCAGGTGCATCAAACACTTCTCCTAGCGGCGGCACAGCAAGTTAAGAAAGCCGAGGGCAACTACAGTCCAGACCCCAATGCCAATCGCTTTCCCCCTCTGAAGCCAAGGGGTACGAAGGCCAAAGCCGTAACGCTCACAGATTTGTTCAAGCTATGGGAGCGCGATCACCTAGCCGACAATGGCGCACAGGGAACGCCAGCGGACTTCCTGCAGAAGATCAAAGACTTCAAAAAGCACCTAGGGCATGAGAACGCAGAGACGGTAACCGGGCTGAATGTGTCGGAATATTGCGACATGCTGCGACACGAACGGGGCTTGTCTGCCAAAACAGTCAACGGCAAATATCTCGCTGCAATCCGGATCATCTTCCGAGTTGGGCTCGCGAAATCTCGTATCAAAGCTGACCCCACGGCGAACATCAAAGTCTCCGTCCCGAAGGCCATCAAAGAACGACCCAAGAGCTTCACAGATGCGGAGGCCAAGGTCATTCTGGCGTGTGCCCTAGGGGATCCATCCTCTCTCGGTCAGATGTCAGAGCTCAATAAGTTGGCCTGTCGATGGGTTCCGTGGATTTGCGCCTATACGGGAGCAAGAGCCGGGGAAATCACGCAGTTGAGGCGGGAGGATTTTTCAGAGGAATACGGCATCCCGTTTCTCAAGATCACGCCGGAAGCCGGCTCGGTCAAAACGGGCCTATATCGGATGGTGCCAATCCATCCCCACCTGGTTGAACTGGGGTTGATAGAGTTCGTCCAATCGAGACCGCAAGGTCCGCTCTTCTACATTCCGAACGACCGCAAAAGAAAGCCTGGGCACACTCAGGCAGCAAGCGTTCGGGGTAAAGTGAGTGATTGGGTTAGGGATGTTGCAAAGATTACCGACAGGCGTGTGCAGCCCAATCACGCATGGCGGCACCGCTTCAAAACGGTCGCGCGAGATGTCGATATTGCGCCTCGATACATGGACGCCATACAGGGTCACGAAGATGGCAGTGCAAGTTCTGACTACGGCGAGAACACCATGAAAGCGCTGTATCGTGAAATTCTCAAGCTCCCGAAATATGATGTGAAAGCCAAAACGCGGGCGGACTAGTCGTTTCTGCGATTGATCTCCATCAACCTATTCGATCCACGGCCTTCTAGTACGCGAAGGTTTTCCATTAGATGATCTGGAGCAAGATGGGCATAGCCGAGTGTCGTTTGGTACGATCGATGGCCCATCCACTTCATGACCCGCAAAAGGTCTATGCCATCTATTACCTGCCTAGATGCACAGGTGTGACGGGCTGTGTAGACGACGGTGTCCTTCAATGCCGGGATATGCGCCCGTATGTTCCGCCAGACCTCCACCATCTGCCAATCGGCAATATCAAACCAGGGCCCTTCGAGTTGGCGCTGTGCCCCGCTTCGCTGGCGCTGCACCGCTTCCCATGCGCGGGTTGTCAGAGGCAGTGTCCGGTCGTCGCCGTTCTTAGTACCCACGAAAGTTACTCTACGATTGCCGACGTTCTCCCATCGGAGTGCGCAAGCTTCGGCGTAAGGGCGCGCTCCGGTATCCACGAGGAAGATGAACAGGTCCCTTTCGCGACTTTTGCCCCAAAGCGAGAGGGTTTGAATGACAAGGTCAACTTCTTCGTCAGTAAAGAACCGTTGTCGTGTCTTCCCTTTGCTCTGGTAAGGAAGTTCGGGCCGCTCCACCCTCGCGTGTTCGATCAGGACCGAGATAGCCGAGAGATACCGGTTCACTGTCGATCCGCAAACCTTCCGCTTATTGATGAGGTAGCGGACGAACTCGTGTATTTTATCCTCGGATAGCGCGATGGAGACTTTTTCCTTCTTGCCGACCCATTCCGCAAACTTCTCGGCATTACAGACGGTCCTTGAAGAGCCCCTCTTGTACGCCCACCGTTTCTCCTTCGCTTGCTTCAGAGCGTGTCCGATGCTGCTCTCCTGCAAACCCTCAATGAATGTCGGAAGGCTCGGCAACGTCCTTCCAAGCCTAACAGCGGCCCGAGCTTCAGCTTCCCATTTGATTGCGTCTTCGGCAGAGGCAAAGATCGGTGGTCTATATCTTACCCCTGCTACGGCGAAGTCTACCTGATAGCCTTTCCCGCGTTCCCTGACCGCCATGCTTTGCCTCCTACAGTTGACACACTGACAGGCTAAGGTTGTCGGATAGATGAGGCAAGGGGTATTCTTGTCTCTAAGCGATTGGTTTATTTGTATTTAATCCGCTTTTGGAGATGATCCCGCTTCAGGATTTTGTTAGGCAGGGCGTCCCCATACTTGCTCTTGCAAATGGCGTTCAAGGCTCGACCTGAACGACAAAGCGCGAGTGCCATTTACCGCCAGTGCGATATTGGATGGAGCGTCATGTCGCTGTGTGATCGACAAGTCCGTACCTGGCGGTCGTCTTCGGAACGCCTCTTCTGGCGTGCCTCGTAGGTAATGCCTGGGCGTCATAAAGAGCACACGCTGATTGCCAAAGACTTCAGCGGGTGCGAACGAGGCATTAGGTAGTTGCGCGATGGAACCGGGGCTCCAAATGCTGCACCAGAAGCTCACAGGCTTTCTCGGCATCTCGGCCCATGTGCCTCAGCACTTTCCCGCGTGATCTCGGATACACGTGAAGCTGCTTAGCGTCTGGTCCATCGCCCCATTTTTTATGCGTCCCGGAAGCCATTTTGTGAATGAGCTTCGCGGCCTGAACACGCTTGTATTCGGCCTTCGTGTCCGATTGTGGATCATCACGAACGATCGTCTCTATAGCGAGCCACGCTACAACCACCCGGCGCGGGTCCACGTTGGCCTTTCTCAGCCTCGCCCAGGCTGCCTTGGCGCGAGCCTCTGGAGACAACCCGCGCAGCCGGAACGCCTCTACGTGAGGCCCTGCGGTCTCGTACAGTGTCCTCACGCGGTCAATAGCATTGCGGACCCACAGATCGCCTTCGTTCGCCTTCAGCCACTCCATGGCCGCCTTGCGATATGGGCCGATCTCTTGAGCGGTATAGGAGGGCTTGTAGGGGCTACCATGCCGGGCGTAGTGATCCGCATGGGAACGACAGAACCGCGTGTCCAGACCGTCGCCCGTTCCAGCACGAGCGGGCTTGCTGCAGCCGATCACGCGACACCGGGAGAACATTTGGCTGGGCTCGGCTGCCCGGGCCTTTACCTCGTCCCGTCTCCCGCGTTTTCTTGTCCAGTTTGTTTCCAATCTCGAGTCCCTCTAAGGTGAGTGGTAGGTTCCTCATAGGTAGTTGGAGAGGTTCCACCCGACCATGATGAAGAGAAGGAAGGAGAGGTTAGAGACCTCTTCTCATGCCTCCTCCGTAACAATCCCCTCCACCCCTGTGTGCCTATGGAAAGTGGAGAGCATGACCTCGGTTGCGGTGGAGGCCTTGGTAGCTGGGACCATCACTGCGTCATGGATTGGCAGAGCCACGATACCTTCTGCCTTGAGAGTAAGAATTACTTCGACCATGATCTGGCTTTCGACGAACTGGGTTTCATGTCCGAGGCCGCGATGAAAACTATCCTTGATCAGCGGATGCTTTGCCTCAATCGCTTCGACCACTTCGCCGATGTTATCGCTCCTTCTGAACAGCTTGCGGGTGCCCTTTGGAAATCTGTCCAGCCGATCGGAGGCGAAGATCATGGCACTCATCACGCGCTTAATGCCATCCCTCTGCTGAGTGTAGCCCCAGAGGTGGTACAGATCGTCTGTGGGCGGCTTCTGCCCGGACAGGGCATACACGATACGTGGACCAACCTGCCCGTAATCCAGTTCGACGGCCTTCTCACCGCTGATCCATAGCCCCTGTCGCCGCTCATGCTTACGGAGGCGCTGCCAAAAGCCGCCGAACAATCTGCCGCCGCTGTCGAAACGTCCCTGGGTGAAGACGCGACGCAGTTGCCGATCCCCGATGTGGAATGTCGTTTGGGGCCACGGGATGCCTGTGTTCTCGAACCTCAAGTCCGCCGAAGCCAGCCACTGGTTAATGTGGTCGAGTTCCAGGCGGAACTGGTCGGTTACTGCAGTGTCCTGATACTCCTGCCAACCGCCATCATCCCAGTAGTCGTCAACGTCCTTGGTGCGTTTCAGGATAATCGTCTCGCCATGCGGATGCTCGCCTAGATCATCCAATCCGATTTCACCTTCATCGATCCGCGACAAGAGTCGCTGTCCCGCTCGGACTACCGTCGACCGCGCCAGCCCCTCGATCGCAGGTGCCACATCCTGCACGACAAAGCCCATTTCCGGCTTCGCCAGGAGGTCCAGGATGTACGGGAACATTTTGCTGTACGCGCGTGGTCGGTAGCGGCTCTTCGTGCCCAAGACTCGGTTGGAGCGGGTGACGTAAATGCTTCCGTCCTCTCCGACGAGATGGTGATGCATGAGGTCGGATAGGATGGCGTCGACGGTGAGGTCGAACGTCTCCTGGTCTTTCGCACGTCGCTTGTTCTTCTTGAGCCCGAAATAGGCTTCGTAGTTCAAAAGCAAACCAATGACTTCCGTCACAATGGCCTTGGCGTTCTCGGACGCAGCGAACCGAAAGGCGTTGAAGGGACGATCCCGTTCCTCGACCTCGTCGTCCGGTACGTCAAAGATAGGTGCGACCTTATCCATCCATAGAGTTCCAATTCGTCAAAATAGCCACCCCGCACTTCCAGGCAGCGGGGCGCCGACAGACATGCGAAGGCTCGGTAACGCTCACAGCGCCCCCAGCGGCCTCCTAAGTGTCACGGTGAGAGCGAGGGCTACTTCAGGCCCGCAGCTTCCAGAGCGCGGTACACGGAACCACGCCCGATGCCAACCGCTTTAGCTATCTCGGAGACCGATCTTCCTTGTCGGAAGAGTTCGATCGCTTCTCCGGCCTTGGCTCGGGCGGTTGGTTTCCTGCCCTTGTATTTCCGCTCGGCCTTGGCCTTGGCGATCCCTTCCTTCTGCCGCTCTTTCATCAGATCGCGCTCGAACTCGGCGAATGCGGCAAACATGTTCAGCATCAGCCGACCGTAGGCACCAGTGGTGTCGAGCGTCTCCTTGCCGAATTGCAGAACCTTTAGGCCAACCCCACGCCTGTGAAGATCATCAACGATATCCCCAAGCGTGCGCGTGTTTCGAGCAAGGCGGTCAATCTTCGTGATGACAAGCGTATCGCCTGAGCGAAGGAACGACAGTGCGTCCTCCAGTTCAGGTCGGTCCCCTAGTGCCGATACCTGCTCCCGGTAGACGCGATCGCACCCGCCAGCTTCTAAGTCTCGCACCTGGGCCTCCAGCCCGGCGACCTGCTCTTCCGTTGATGTCCTCGCGTATCCAACTTGCATGTTATCAGCCCCCGATGTGTCCATTAGCATCTAGGCTTGTGAGTCAATCGTGTCCAAAAGTCAATAGGTAGTCTTTTGGACACATCATCGCAGCATGAGGCGGACGTCCATTGGCCCCTACTCATCTGGACAGTTCTAGTCGAGAGCGACTTCAATCGCTTCACTGATCCTACGTCAGGTTAAGCGAGGCGTTTAGGGCAGGGCCTAATGGCACTATTGACCGGCTGCAAGCCGCCGCCTCCCTCCTTGCCGTTCCACGTCTGAAGCGCGGGCAAGCTGCTGTCGCGGACTCTGTCCAAGAGCCCGACACGCATTCAACAAAGGTCAAGCCGATAAAAAAACGCGCATCTCATTAAGGACCAAGGGCGGGGAGAGGGGGGAATTCGCGCTTGCCGCTATTCCGATCGCCCGCTCAGAAATTTGTATCAAATATTCCGGCGGAGGCTAATCGGAGGGGGCGCGAGTTTCTGCCTGTACGGCTTTGACACTCGTGAAAGCCAGAGGTCCCCAGTCTCTCTTAAGGTTCCGAGCTGCGCGGAATATCGGGATGAAGACCACCGCGAAGACTGCGATGTGGATAGCGTTGTCCAGCGGATAGATCGGCAGGATTGACACAGCCAGACTCGCTAGCTGGTAGTAGAAAAAGCCGATGAAGACATCCACCAGCAGAATGAGCGGACCTGATAACCGTGGATCAGCGGTGATCTGAACGGCATTGCTGTCACCCTCGATATTGAGATTGAATGCTTCAGCTGATTTATCCTCAGGCAACACACGTGTGGTCAATCCCGCCCTTATCTGGGCCGACTCCAGCTCGATCCTCTCGATCTCTGCTCTCGTCTTACGGTAGTTCTGCAACAGAAGGGGAAGTCCGAGGATTGCGGCAGCTGCAGCGACGGCACCCCCGACAATTTGTGCGTAGTTGTTGATCACAGCGAGGAAAGTGAGTTCCTCTGCGGTTTCTGCTGGTCTGGCCGTGGGTGCTAGTTCCTGGGCGAGGCCGGGGCTTGTCAAGACAAGACCCAATGCCAGGACCCAGAACGCCACCCATAGTCTCACGCCAAACAAAGTGCGCACAGCCCTTCCCTCCGATGCCGCCCCAACCGATAGTAGAGAACGATTTCTAGCGTGGGGAAAGGTGAGCCGCCAGTGGTATCGATGCAGACGACGACCGGATTTGGAAAGCTAATGTGGCCGTGCGGAAAGGTCTGGGTGTCGTCATGTAGGCGGAACGATCCCCGGTGATCGCGGAGGCAGTTTTCCCAGCCGCTGATCATTGGTGATCATGTTGGCGTTCCCGTCATTCCAATCGGCAGCGAGTTTCGTCGTCCTCTCTTCTCACGCCGTGATGAGCTTGCCTCCGACCGTCCTGAGGGACAGCCGGAAATGATAGGGCGTCACTTGCTCGAACACCACGGTATCGCCCGGCTTCGCGCCGGTCCTGACGAAGAATTCGCGGACGAAGAGGCGATCCTGAAAGAAATAGCGCGGCTTGCCCTTTTTGTTCGTCGGTACGAACGTGTCCGTACAGAGGGGCCCAAAATCTAGTCGGACAGACCTCGGCGCACGGTCGTATTTCGTTGTTCCACCGAACACGTCAGCAGGGAGCAGCTTCAGAAACGGGGTGATGTAGATGTGCGGCCATGTGCCCCGGAGCGTGAAGTTGCCGGGGGTCAAAGTGCTTTCGTAGACAGTCATGATTGCTTGGTCCGCCCCTGATTGCCCTTTGGGGCCGCGCCACGCTCTGCCCTGATCCGGTCAAGGAGAACGCTGGCCGGTTCGTCGTCCGGATCTTGCGGTATGAGTTCGCCACGGAAGGCTTTGACGAGCACGGCTTGGTCGAGATGGTCAATCAGCTTGTGGGCGTTGGTTGCTTCGGAGGCAAGGCGGTCGATCCACGTGAAAGCCGTATCAATACGACGGGTAATCTGCTGTTGTTCCCTGAGTGAGCAAAGAGGTATAGGAAGGTCACGGCAGATAGCAAGTGTCAGGTTGCTTTGACCAGCTGTAGCCTTGGAACGCGAAACCCCCCATTGAACTAGGTCGTCGGCAAGTAGCCATTTCGCTAGAAACGCGGCTGACACAGATGGTATTGTGCGGAACACGGCAATTGCTTGGTTAATGTTCCATTCAGGTGCATCGCTGGGCACAATACTTACTTTACCAAGAGGCGGCCCAACGATGTTCATTAGCACATCATTGGGCAGCACCCTCGACCGGGCGAGGAATCCTTCATGCGTGGATCGAGAGACGAAAGTCGGCTCCACAGTGAAATTTAGGCTGCCATCAAAAGTGAGGTTGTAGACCTTGATGAAGGGCACATCGCCAGTCCCCGATTGCAACTGAGACGCGTGAGGTGTCGTTCCTTTAGTAATGAAGCCGCAGATAGCTTCCGCCCTTACCCAGTTCCAGGCCGTCGGGACAGCGAATGGTTCAGAACCGTTTGCAACGAAGACCTCATTACAATCGTAATGCTTTTGACGATATTTCTGGGCTAACTCTGCCCTTTGGAGTGCCATCTCGTGGGCCACCGGAGCGATGTCACCATAACGCCGACGCCACTCCCGCGTTAAATCCCCTCGGAAGGCCGCTGCTAGCACAGCCTGCTTGTACTTTTCGACGAGGCGGGGGATGTGGTCGAGGTGTTCGCGAGCGCGTCTGGATTTGCCGGTGAGGCTGTCGATCTTCGCCACGATCCGTTGCTGTTCGGGGAGCGGGGCAAGGGGAACAGGTGTCGCCAGGACTTCTGCTTTGCTCAGTTCTACTTGGTTTGTTGACCCTGACTGCATGTCATCGAGCTTCGACTGGACCGAAGGCGATTGAATTAATCGATGAAGGTAGTCCGGCAACACCGCGCCGTTCGCTCGGACAATCGTCACGTGGCTGTCTGCAACAACCCTCTGAGCTGTTGTCAATCCGCGGAAGATCGCAGCGCGACCAATGGTTCCGGTCCCAGTCGAGTTCCATAGGATGTCGCCATCTCGGAGAAACCGCTCTTCACCCCATGCACTCCACTGAGATGGATCGACATACTTAAGGTGAGCTTCATCAACGCCAGACCAACGTACGCATTTTTGATTTATCACGGGCAATTCACTGTGGGGCACATACTTGGGTGACTTGCCCCGTTGAACGTAGTGCGTGACGTCTTCGATTGTCGCGCCAGTCCATCGTCGCGGCATTTCACTCATTCCGCCGCCTCCGCGATCGCCGCAGCCTCGCCAACGTTATCCGGCTCCAGCTCTTCGGACAATGCTTCGATCTCCACCAGCGCGGCCTTTAGGTGACCGATGATGGCGGCGGCGATGTCCTCGGGCTCGGTGAGCGCCTCCTCGGCTTCGGCCTCTGTGTCGCGCAGCCAGGCAATGTCGAGATTGTCATTACGTGCGGCAATGGCCTCACGGCTAAAGCTGCGCCACCGACCTTCCTCACCCTGCTCCTGCCGCTCGGAACCCCCGTTCGGATCGATGCCATAAGCTGACTCGAAGTCCGCGAAATCGGCAACGGTCAACGGTCGGGTCTTGCCAAAGGCGGGCATGTTGGCGCGCATGTCGTAGACCCAGACTGAGCTGGTGTTGCCCCTGTCGGTTACCCCCCGCCGAAAAAATAGGACATTTGTCTTGACCCCCTGTGCGTAGAAAATGCCAGTTGGAAGGCGCAGGATGGTGTGAAGGTTGCAGAGGTCCATCAGCCAGGTGCGGAGGCGTCTGCCCGTATTGTCCTCGAACAACACGTTATCCGGAACCACTACGGCGGCGCGACCACCGGGCTTGAGCGCTCGGACGATATGCTCGACAAAGGCGAGCGGTCCCTTCCGTTGGTCAGCAGTAATGGAAAAATCGCTTCTGAAGACTCTATCCGGGAATTTATTGAACGGCGGGTTTGTGATAACTAGATCGGCTCTGTCTAGGCTTTCTCCCTCTGACGAAAGAGTATCGAAAGGTTGGATAGGCGTGTCTATACCATGCAGAAGCATGTTCATTGTAGACAGCCTATGTGTTCCAGGAATCAGTTCACATCCTTGCAGCGCGGTATTTCTCTGAAAAAAGGCCGTCTCCGGAGACAAGGTCGTCAGATCGTCGGTGTCCTTGAGGATACGCCTGTGCGCTGCAATCAGGAAGCCGCCGGTTCCCGCCGCCGGGTCCTGAATGATCTCCCTGGCCTTTGGCTGCATCAATCGGACGACGCTCTCTATCAGCGCCCGAGGCGTGAAGTATTGGCCCGCTTTGCTTTTGCGCTCAGAGGTCGTACGCTCCAAAAGTCCTTCATACAGGTCTCCGAGCCCATCTTCTTCCGCAGCGTACCAATCCACGGCGTCAATTGTCGAAATCAAGGTGGCAAGCGCCGTGGGCTTGGTGATGGAAGTTTTGGCATCGGTAAATACCTGCTTAACCAAAGGCGACGTGACATCTGCGCTCGTGCCAAGTTTGAGCAACACGGCGCGATAGTGATCTAGACGCTCCTGCCCCTCCAGTCGTCTGAGGTAGGCCCATCGGCAATCAGCCGGTATCCCGTCTTGCAACCGCTTCCCATTGCGCGTTACCTCTTCCAGCATTTTGAGAAAGAGCAGGTAGGTAAGTTCAGTCACGTACTCAAAGTAGCTCACGCCGCCACCTTGGAGGCTCTTGCTAGCGCCCCAGAGTTTCTGAACAATTTCACGCGAACGGGGGCCATTCATCAGGCGACTCTCTCCCAGACTTTTTGATGCAGTTGAGTGATAACACTCTCGAGTTGGCCCTCTAGTACCCGGTTGATGCGGGAATATCCACCCAACCCGGCGAATGGCTCCTCTTCAAAAGAAGTGCGGTCAAGCACAATGCCCAGTATCATTTGGCGCTCGATGCGATCTAGCCATTGCCTCTGTGGTTCAGTCCACCGGCGGCCCGCCACAATGGATCGCATCGCCGATTTTACGCGGTCCTTGTAAGGGATCAGCGGGTCGCCAATGGCTGCCTGGCGCACGAAGCCAATGATTGAGGCAGCAATCTCCTCATTCTTCGCGTCAGCCCATGCCCGGCGCAGATTGGCTTCCGAGTAACCGCTGCGGTCGAGTGCGAGGCGAAGCTCCTTCAGGTCGGCGCGGGTCAGGTCACGCGGGCGCGTCACGACCATCTTCAGCGCGGCTATGCTGTTGACGTTGTTGCGCACGAAAGCTGCAAAGCTATCGAGGAAATCTTCCGGCCTTTCAGCATCTCCGTAGCCCCGCGT
Source organism: Sinorhizobium numidicum (assembly GCF_029892045.1). Taxonomy (NCBI): domain Bacteria; kingdom Pseudomonadati; phylum Pseudomonadota; class Alphaproteobacteria; order Hyphomicrobiales; family Rhizobiaceae; genus Sinorhizobium; species Sinorhizobium numidicum. The sequence continues at coordinate 615,207 of NZ_CP120368.1, read as the reverse complement.
GACGGCAACCACCTCATCACTATGGGGGGAGATCGGCACATAGCGAGGATTGTTGCCGTCCGACTGCCAGTCGAGGATCGGGCCAATGGCCGCACGGTCCCTCAGCCAGGCGGCGAGCGCGGGCGCCTCACTTTCGAGCAGCCGCTGCAACATCGCCTCCGGCGTCTCCCCCGCTACCGCCTCGAAGCGTTGCCGGGCTTCCTCGGGCAGGTTCCTGAGACGGCGACGCAGCTTGACGGCCATCTGCTCGCGGATCGTCTCGCGCTGGTGATCGTCAGTCGCCTCAACCATTTCGCGGACAAGCTGTTCGAACCTGATCGATGGGTTAACGACGATTGGCTTCATGTCGGTCAGGTTCTGGAGATGCGGGTAGAGGTCCACAGCGTCGAAGATGCGGAACACCTCTTTGCCGATCTCGGGGCATTGGCGTGTTGCCCGACCGATCATCTGTTCGTAGAGGATGCGGCTATTGATCCGGCGTAGGAAGACGAGGTTCGTGATCTTCGGCACATCGATACCGGTCGTCAGCAGATCGACTGTGACCGCGATCTTCGGATTGGTGTCGTTCCGGAACGAGCGGATCAGGTTCTGGACGTTGTCCACGCTGCCGGTGATCTTCCTCACCGCGGCGTCGTCGATCTCGCCATAGGCTTCCCCGAATGCCTTCTTGAGAGCAGCCACGACCATGTCGGCATGAGCATCGGTGGCGGCAAAGATTAGGGTCTTGCCGGGAAGCGCTGGATCGATGTGCCTAGCCAGCTCCTCGGCCACCACGCGATTAAATTCAGGCGTGATCACCTGCTTGTTGAATTGTTCCACCTCGAAGCGGATTTCGTCCGGCAGAACGGCAGTGTTGATCTCGCCCGTTTCGGGAGCGAGGTATTCCACTTGTTGTCCCCCGAAGAACCCGATACCCGTTCGTGCCAATGCTGTCTCGATGCGGATCGGCGGTTCGTGGTCGATCAGGAAACCGTCAATAACCGCCTCTCGGTATGAGTAGCGGAAGATCGGCTCGCCGAAGATGTCGGTCGTGTGCAGGGCCGGGGTGGCCGTCAGACCGATCTTGACCGCATCGAAGTATTCGAGCACGCGCCGGTACTTGGAAATGTAATCGTCCTGGTTCCGGAAGCTCAATTCCTCGTCAGACATCTCGCGGTCCAAGAGGTAGCCACGATGGCATTCGTCAATGACCATCAGGTCATACTGATCGACCGGTGGAGCTTCGGAAGTGTCGGCGGCATAGAGCACACGCTTCACCAGCCCTTGGATCGTGCAGATATGGACCTTAGTGTCCACCTCAAGCGTCACATCCTCAAGGCCTTTCAGACCGAAGATTTCTGCGAAGGTCTTGCCTGAGACCACCTTTGTCGTGGAGAACTCGCCTTCGGTCTGATGCCCCAGGGCGCTGCGGTCCACGACGAAGCAGATGCGGCGGAAGCGCTTGGCCGACAGAAGACGGTAGAGCATCGCGATGGCGAGTTTAGTCTTGCCCGTACCGGTCGCCATCGCCACGAGCATTGACCGCTGCTCGGCTGACAACGCTGTTTCCACTGATCGTATTGCGGCTTCTTGGTAGTGGCGGAGCGGAAAGCCAAACTCAAACGATCGAGCCTTGAGCGCCGCGTTTGCTGCATCCACATCGACCTCGAGCAATCTCGTCAGACCGTCCGGCGTCGGCCAATCGACCAGCGCCCGACGATGGTTGACACTACGCCGCGTGTCACGGAACCAAATGCCGCTCTCGGTCTCAATTTGTTTGAGATAGGAACGACCATTAGCGGCGAAGACGAAGGGGACACGGTGCCCGTCCCACGGCCCGCCAGCCGAGCTAAACTCATCGGCATTGATCGCTATCGAGTAGCGTTCCGCCTGGTCGATGGCGGCCGAGACGTTCTTGCGGCGGCGCTTTGCCTCAACGAAGCCGACTAGCATCGTGCCGACGAACAGCGCATAGTCCGCGGGGCCGTTTGCAGTTGGCCACTCGGCAATTGCTATGTTGCGTCCCTTAGAAGGACGAACACCGGCGCTATAGCGGAGCGTCTTCGTGTCCGCCTCCCACCCACGATCTCGAAGCTGCTGGTCAACGATGGCGCGGGTCTGTCCTTCATCTAGATCAATGCTGGCGGCTGCTTGCTCGCCACGCTGGATGAGTTCCAGGGCTTCAGCACGGGGAGCCGCCTCAGCCTCGGCCTGGAGACTGGCTAACTTGGCGGCAATGGCTACTTTCTCGACCTCACTCTCATGCGCAAGCTGCTCCCAGGTCGCTCGCTCCTCCGCCTCGCGCGTCAATCGGTCCTCGACTGTCTCTCGGGCGCGGGCATGTTCCTCAGCTTCCCGGCGGGCAACGATGGCAGCATCCTCAGTCTCCGCCACCTTGCGTCGCAGCGCCTCAATCTCTTCGCGCAATGATGTCGTCGCATCGATCGGCTCGGGTGGAGGCACGAATGCGCCGGGATTGAAGCCGGGTTGCTTCCCATACGTGCGATGGAACCAGATGCCGAGCGAGCGAGCAAATTTGAGCGAGGTCAGCGCGTTCGCGTGGTCACCTTTCGCCTGATGTACGGCAACATTACCCACCTTGCGCAACGCGTGGAATACATCGGCTAGCTCCTTGGGGATGATCCGCTCATAGGAGAGCCGCCGCAATGTCTCCTCGAAGGTCTCGCGCTCGTCACGATAGGACGCATGGCGGGCGGCGATCATCTTCGCCATGAGCTCCGCGAACTGCCGCAGCTTGACGATAGATGTAGAGGGATCGGTGCGGAAATAACTCTCCGCGAACCCGCCCAGATTCGCCAATTGTTTGTCGTGCGTTCGAAGAAACTCAAAGTTCAGCGATGCAACCATATCCGCCCCCGTGGCCGCAATCATTGCACGAACTGGCAAAGGAGTGTCCAGACCTATTTCACGCCAGGTTGACCAATTTGCGGTCGCAGAAGGCGTTGTTGTGCACGTCCGGCAAGTTCGACTATTGGGGCACAATAAGCGGTCAAAATGCGACAGCAACGGTCGAGCATCCTACGTCGACAACCAAATTGCATGGATGCCATTCGAACAATCGAGCAGTTTGTCTTGGGATCTCGAACCGGCTCAAGGGCGGCGATTGCTCCTGCCTCAAGCTGGTTGCACTACGGATATTTTACAATTTCGTTTGCATCACGCCCGAACTGGCACTACGAATAATTTTCCCGCCTACACGCAACATCTTCGACAATCGAGAACCAACTTCCAACTGCGTCCTGGTCACGGCACTAGTCTGATGTCCAGAAGGAATTTTACGGCCTCAGGTCGAACATCGGTGGAATGAGAATGGTACCGGAGAGACAGAATACTGAGCACGCCCTGAAGTTGATGAAGGCTCGCCACCAGGTGTGGTATCAGGCGAAACAGCTTCTGATTTCTCAGATCATCCTCACCGTCGCGCTTCCTATCCTGGCGGCCTTCGCCAACATCGCCTACCCAATCCTCAAGCCTTACACTTCGGCAGTCGCGATTGCTGTTTCTGTAGCGGATGTCGGGATACTCGACCGTTGGTACCGTAGTCTTCTGAAACGTGCGGCAAGAATTGCCGAAGACTTTGACACTTATGTCCTAGATCTTCCTTGGAACAAATTCCTTGTGGGGCCGAAATTGGATTCGAAGTTGATCGACAAAGAAGCTTCAGCATTTGACAAAAGATCCGACGATCGGAAGCTCCGAGATTGGTATCCGCAAATCTTCTCAACCGTACCAACTCACATTGGTCGACTGATGTGTCAGCGAACCAACTTGTGGTACGATGCCAAGCTGCGCAAGATGTATGCTTACGTGATGCTGCTAGTTGTGGTTTTTCTAGTGGCAACGCTGGTACTAATTGCTCACCGTGCGGAAATGGACATGGGCGATTTCGTGCTGACTTTTCTTGCGCCAATATCTCCACTTCTCCTTTGGACAATGCGTGAATTTGTCAGACAGCGCGACACCGCCGCTGGCCAAGATCAAGCAAGAGAGGAGAGCGAGGATTTGTGGAAACACGCAGCAAAAGGTGAGCACAACTGCGCACACGCGGAGAGACTCGCCCGTGAGCTTCAGGACTCAATCTACTCGCGCCGGAGCGCTACACCCTTGGTTTTCCCTGGCTTATATCGCTTGATGCGGGCACGACTCGAGACTCAGATGGAAACTGGCTCAGCAAGCTTAATAGCCGAATACAGAGCCATTGAGGACGCTGTCCGTGTCTAGAGATTGAACTTCCCTTGATTGCCCCGATTTTTCTTGCCAGTTGTCTGCTTGCCTTGGCCGGACGACAAAAGCCCGTCACTTAGGATTTTCTCGCGAATACTAGGCCAAAGCATTTCCACCAAGGCACCTAAATCTCCTTTTGTCTCAATCCTGGCGGGTTGAGACGGCGGTCGGGCCACGGCTGTTTGTGGTGGCTCCTGAAGGGGAAGAATCAAATTGACCCCGGGAAACAACGCCACATTGATATGCCGCTGCTGTTTAATCTTCAAATGAACGAGCGGATCACTGAGCTGTTTGTCTACAACAAACATAGCTTCGTCTACGGCGAAATCACAAAGTGGGGGCTCATCGAGATGGAACGGACGGGAAAGCTCGCGTGAAACCAACCTGCCGAGGCCATCGAAGGCCGAAGTCCAAGTCGCTCTATGACCAATACTGCCAATAACATATGCCCACGCGAGAACCGCCGGGAACTGGTCGGCGACGCCCTCAGCAAGCCCCATGCTAGGCGCTCCCCCTGCAGCTATGGTGGCAACATACCCCGCGGTGAAACTCAACATCTCAGCGCGGTCACTCCCGGAAAGAGATCTCCGAAGCTCTTCCACAAGGTGGTCGAAAGATTGAACACGGGCCTCTGGATGCAGGGCTTCCAAACCCCTTATCAACTCATGCTCAGGCCACTGAAGCAACGATTCTGCTAACAGGGCCGCTTCATTCTGACTTTCACTAGATCGTGCATCCTGCAATGCCAGAATGGCACGGGTAAGTCCACGCCCAGGGTACCCATAGCCTTGCGGCGCTTGCATAAGGGTGGCCCATATCGGCATGAGCTCCTTGGTAACAGCTCGGTCCAAGTTAGACGCTCTCACCAAACTATTAGCGACATCACACTTTTCAACAATCTCATCGATTCTAACACGCGGCCAGAGCGCGTGAGTTCTCGCGACAGCGTAGGTAAAGGTAGCAAAGCACGCTGGTATCTTTATCTTTGAGACTGAGCGACGCGACCTTAAAGCAGCCTCCGCCACGACCAACCCCGCCCAAGACGCATCTAAGCCGTCCAGAGAAGCGTGACGCGTTACGTCGTCAACAAGATCAAATGTATTTTCAGGCAGGATGTGGCACCAACTCGAAAGCGGGGCTAGCTCTTCTCTCAGGGTTGCAAATCTGCCGAACAGTCTCCTCTGCCGATCCTGGGGAACGATCAATGCTATGGGCTGGAAACGGTCCACCTCGCCGTCGGGCATTCGCGCAAGAACCCCGACCGTGTCATCGCTACCCCTCTGACCACTCGCCAGTGACCAGCGGATTGGATTTCCAGCGACTCGGCCGGCCAACACCTCAGCAAGTTCTTGGTCGCTCGCCCAAATCAAGAACACATCATTGATGCTCATGACCAAATGTCCTTTCCAGGCTTAGCATATGCTCGTGAAAGAGTGGGTGGCAGTGAGCTGGAGTGATAAATGTCCAAACTTGTCTTTGCCCTTGTTACGACGGTGTAATAAAGCTCATTTGTTCGATATTGAGTGTTGTCGTCCACGAATAGCCAATGCACTGCCCTGAATTCCAGCCCCTTACAACCTTGCTCAGTCATAATTAGAATGGGCCGACCCGGATCCAATGCGGTAGAATGATTGTCGCTCGCGTCTCCCGTTCGTGCTCTCACAATTTGCGATCTGCCGTTTAAATCTTGATGACCCTCTAGTGCACGAAAAATCAAGTCGCGGTCGACTCGCTTTGGCACAACTATCCCGAGGCGATCGCCTTGTTGCAACAAGCCGCTATAGACCCTTGCTTGGGCGATCAGATTGCGAACTGCTATATCGATGATAGCAGCGCGATCCTGAAGGGCATGTATGTCAATCCGCGCCGGCTTCGGACCCTTGTAATGTGACGAGCTGGCCAGGTCGCCTCCTACGACGTTCTTCAGGATGCGATCCGCCATCGAACAGATTTCAGGCGCGAGCCGATAGTGGAATGAGAGCTTTTTTTCTACGGGCGGCGGTGCTAGCGCACGAACAGATTCAAGACCATTTTTGCTTCCATAAATCCGCTGCCGATCGTCGCCCACAAAAAACAAACGGTCTGAGAGGCTTCTGATAAGCTCCACTTCTTCTGGAAGCAAATCCTGTGCCTCATCAACGAACAGGGCATCGTAACGGGGCATGGGGGCGGACTTTAGTATCTCGATGGCACCCTTAGCCAATTGTGCTTTGCGGACAGCAAGGTTGTTTGCGGATTCAGGAGGTAGCTCTACTTTGTTCTTGTAATAAATCTCACGAATCCAGCTTTCGTATGTAGTAATTAGGCCAGGCGGGAAGATCTCGTCGCCGTTGGCATTAAAGCAACCCGTTCGCAGAAACTCGGTGAGCGGTCGTGTAAACGTCAAGACCAAAATGTTTGGAAGACTCTGAGATCGGATGAATTGCGCCCGCCTTAGCAACACGTTCGTTTTTCCGGAGCCAGGTGGCCCAAGAACAAGGTAAGACCCTTCAATCTGAAGATCCTCTATCAAGCTCAACTGATGGTCATCAAGCTGATCCTTACTCGCCCACCACAGTGACATTAATTACCTTCCGCTGGATTGTTCATTAATTGCTTCGCGAGATCGTTGATTGCAGCAATGGCATTCGAAAAAAGGGTTCCCGACGAAGCGTCGTCAATGGCCACCGGGGGCAACTCTAGTGTCACCGTCTTTTCCCCAGATTCGGTACCTGCATTCAAACGAGCACGCATTGCGATCTGGGGGTCTTGCAGTGATTGTTCCAGGTAAAGCTCATAACTGAGTTTGACGCGCTCAAATATGCCTGCTTGGTTACCTGGTAGTGCCCAGTCGAATGAAACGCACCAGTGCAGATCGTCGCCTAATGGAAAAGCAGCGTGGGTCGCCGTTATTCCCTTCTCTACTTGATACTCTCGAACCGCTTCCTTCAACTCCTGCGCATGGTGCGACAGCACTGTGCGAAGGGTTAGCGGCCCTGCTGCTAAGCCCTCCTTGGCTTTCTCTCTTGGGAGTAAGCCAATCGCCTCCAATCCCAACCGACTCCGGCTATCTGCTTCCTGCAAAAAGTCTTCGATACGCAAAGCAGAGCGGCGCTGCCAGTTTTTATCAACTGCTCGCTGGCCGAGTAGGATGAGACCCGTGTCCACATCCGAAGCAGAGATCGTCGGCGTTTTGGTAGCAACTATCCAGGCAAATCTGTACCGATTATCCGATGCTCGCTGGTATTCGTCGTGAAATATTTGTACTCGCATGACAAGGTCATGGATCAAACAGCCAAGCTGGTATACATCAACTGCGTGCCACAGTTCTTCACTCGGCTCCAGAAGACGAAAGAGATACTCTGGAGGAGTATAGCGAGAGGTTGCCACGACGGGAAGACTGTTTCCGTGGTCTGTGCCCAAGCCAAGCGGATCATAAACCTTCCGCACTACCGACACATCCAGCAGAGTTGCTTGATTAAAATCATCTGTTACGAATATATTTTCGGATTTTATATCCCTGTGACAAAGTCCTCGATGCCGAAGAAACAAACATGCGCGAGCAACTTGATCTACAATATTCGCGATTTTCTCGCGGGGAATAACGTCCAAGACTTTCGTAAGCTCGCCCCCGGGCGCTCTGTTCATGAGTAGGAACAGCCGATCTTCGAACTCCCCACCGTCGAATACTTTGACTAGGTAAGGGCAGTCGTGCACTCCGATTTCGGTAATTTGAATGGTGATTCTGCGAATACTTTCTTCGCGAAGCGCTCCAGTGGAATACCCTTGATCGAGTAATTTGAGAGCTCGTGGTCCAATGGGAGTCTCAAGCTCGAAAACGGGAGCGGTACCTCCCCGCCCTGCTGTGTCAACGACTCGCCAGCCTGTTCCCTGAGCCGCGCACCACCTATCGGCAATGGCGCGGTTAGTATTTTCAGAATCGCTGATTGACACACCCTCTCCCCTGATGCCCCTATGAACTTATAGGTTGCTATAGAAAACACGCAAGTTGAAATTGCAACAAGATGCATTCAGTGGTGCCCACTTAGACGATGATGGTGGTTGGCACTTTCAGGGATCGCGTTTTGGCCGTCGGGAGCTGGTCAGGAAACCTTTGGAAAACCCGCGGGAAGACTGGAGGAGCACTGCCGTATGTATCACAACGATAGAACCGCTGAATTGAGTGGGTCGGGGGTAAGGGCCTAGCAGACGTCGAGATCGTTCAGGATCATGTCGCGAAGTGTGCTGTGGTCGCGGTCATCGGACTAGCGTAGATCGCAAGCTAATGTTTGAGGCCGCAGGGGTGGTACACAGGACTTGACCTGAGTTCGAAATTATTCAATAAAATCAATACATGCTAAGCAACCCCACCGAGTTCAAATCTCTCTAGCAGCACCAGTTTTCCTGAGCATTTCACTTACATACGGACTGCGGGTGTCCCTCGTCAGCGCGCCCCCGGCAGTGGTCCATTTGGATGCGAACACCACCTTGCCGCAACGCCCACTGATTGTCCGTCGAGGCGCCGTTTGCCGCACACCGCCGGCAAGACACCGTTAACCATATCTCACGTTACCCGGGGAACAGCCTGATCGCCGCCATAGGATTAACTCCATCTCGCGCTCTGACAGCCGGAGACCGGCAATCAGGCGTCTTGGAGAACATGGGTATGATCAAATCGGGTCTTGGCGTTACGGTCGCTGTTCTGGTCGTCTCGATCGCCGTCAGCGGCGTGCTTCATTTCGCGCTGTCCCAATATCGGATGAGCCCGGAGCGGGCCTTCTCCGGCGAAATCACTTCGTCGATACACAGATGACATGGCTTCGCGCCGGCAAGCCGCCTCGGCCTGCCACCTATCCTATGCTCGGTCAGGAATCTCTATAAAATCCACTGCGCATCCATTAAGCTGTTCCTTATGTACGCGCAGAGATATGGTCTGAAGCAAGAGAGCGACGGTTCCTGGACGGTCATCGACAGCGAGACCGGACAGATTGCGGAGCTCAGCGGTGAACTGCTGACGCATCTCGACATTCATCTGGCCAATGAATATTTGCCGCTCTTGAAGCTCAGGGATACCGTCGCCGGCCTTGTCAGGCCACGCGGTGACGCGGATCCGGTCTGAAGTCCCCGAGCTGAGCCAATAGCTCATCACACGAGTACTTCTTCTTATCCATCAAATCAAGGATGCGCCGCGCGGCCCTGTTGGCCTCGGCTCCATCCTTTCCGACGTTGTGCAGGGCGCACCAGATATCGAGTGCTCCGCGCATGACGTCGACGTCATCGGGTGAATATGCCTGACGCACGAACCCCTCCCAAGGTGTACCTCAACAGCGGTCATCATGGGGTATTCTTCGACAAATTCAAGAAAATAGTGAGGTACCCCAATAAGTCATACGATTGGCGCCGCCGTCTCCTGTTTCTCCATCTCTCCAGGCTCCTCAAAGGCGGCCAATTATGTCTCCAGTAGTTTCGCAACCGCGCAAGCTCCAAGCAGTTTGCCGGCACGCTGCAGCGGATGCGGCGCGCGCCGTGGCAGCCCTCCTTCGCCTTAAAAGGAGGCTCAAGATTGCGTTTCTTTTTGATGGTTGCGATCAGACTTTGACGGTCTGCTCGATAAAATCCTCTGAGCCGAAGAATTTCAGGTAGCGCTGCACTTCGGCCGGATCGCCGATCACCTTGCGGGGATTGTCCGAGAGCTTCACGGCCGGGCGGCCGTTGGCTTCGCTGACCTTGCAGACGATCGATATCGGATTGAGGCCATTGATTTCCGTCGGGGCGCACCCGGCGAAATCATTCGTCAGGTTGGTTCCCCAGCCGAAGCTCATCCGCACCCGCCCCTCGAAATGCCGATAGGTCCTGATGATCGTGTCGACGTCCAGGCCATCGGAGAAGATCAGCAACTTCTCGCGCGGGTCCCGGCCCATCTTCTTCCACCAGGCGATGATCTTCTCCCCACCCTCGATCGGCGGCGCACTGTCCGGACGGAAGCCGGTCCAGTCCGCCACCCAAGCCGGCGCATTGCGCAGGAACGCGGCCGTGCCGAAAGCATCCGGCAGCACGATCAGCAAGTTGCCGCCATAGAGCTGGTTCCAATCCTGCAGGACATTGTAGGGTGCCGCGGCAAGCTCCTTGTCGTTGCGGGCGAGGGCGGCCGCCACCATCGGCAGCTCGTGCGCATTGGTTCCGAGCGCTTCCAGATCCGTGTCCATGGCGAGAAGCACATTGCTCGAGCCGGAGAAGGAGGCACCGATGCCTTCCTTCAGCGCCTCGACGCACCAGCGCTGCCACAGGAAGCTGTGCCTGCGGCGTGTGCCGAAATCGGAAATGCGCAAATTGGGATATTGCCGCAGCCGCTCGACCTTCGACCACATCTTCGCCTTGGCGCGCGCATAGAGCACGTCGAGCGTGAACGGGCCGAGCCCCTTCATGGCGGAGCGCGAGCGCAGCTCGTTGATGATCGCAAGCGCCGGGATTTCCCACATCGTGGTCTCGGCCCAGCGGCCGCGGAAGCTCAGTTCGAACTGACCGTCGCGGCGCGACAGTTCGTAGTCGGGCAGGCGGAATTTTGCGAGCCAGGAGAGAAACTCCGGCGAAAAGATCTGCTTGCGGCCATAGAAGGTGTTACCCGCAAGCCAGATCATCTCCTTCTTGCCGAACCGCAGCCCGCGCGCATGGTCGAGCTGATCGCGCAGCTCCTGTTCGTCGATCTCATCGGCAAGGCGCACGGTTTTCGTGCGGTTGATCAGCGAAAAGGTTGCATCCACGTCCGGATAAAGCTGCCAGATCATCTGCAGCATAAGAAGCTTATAGAAATCCGTGTCCAGAAGGCTGCGGACGATCGGATCGAGCTTCCATGTATGATTGTAAACCCGCCGCGCAATATCGGTCTTCGGCATCTGCGACAATGCTCCTTCTCACATTACGATGAACCGCCCCGGGATCATCGCAATCGATTTCTTAAGTCAGAGCGGGATAAGCCTTCCTGGTCCCGCTCCGGCGCGGTTAGATCAATTGCACGCCGGCATCGCGCATGCGCCTCGTCATGGCCGCAAGCGAGCCGTTCAGATCGATGCCACGGCAGGCGTCGAGCACCACCGACGTCGAAAAGCCTTGAGCGACAGCATCGAGCGCTGAAAAGGCGACGCAGAAATCGGTCGCCAGACCGCAGAGCGACACCTTGGAGATACTGCGCTCGCGAAGATAGCCGGCAAGGCCGGTCGGGGTTCGGTGGTCGTTCTCAAAAAAGGCGGAGTAGCTGTCTATTTCCGCCCGGAAGCCCTTGCGCACGACCAACTCCGCCGTCGTCCACCGCAAACCCGGATGGAAGTCGGCACCCGGGCTTCCCTGAATGCAATGATCCGGCCAGAGCGTCTGCTCGCCGTAAGGCATCGTCACCATCTGAAACGGCGCCTTGCCGGGATGGCTGGAGGCGAAGCTGGAATGGCCGGCAGGATGCCAGTCCTGCGTCAGGATGACGTGGCGCGACTGCTCTATCAGGCGATTGACGGTCGGTACGATCTCGTCGCCGCCCTCGACTGCGAGCGCGCCGCCAGGGCAGAAGTCGTTCTGCATGTCGATGACGATCAAGGCGTCTTCAGCCATAGGCCCTCCTCGCGATCCTGCCGAGCGGCGCTGGCCATCAACAAGATCGATCAAGCGCAAGATCAATCACAGAACGCGCGAGGCGGCAAGCGGGTTCACCGGATCGCTACGCGAATGCAGCGTGATTAGATCGGACTTTAAAGCGGATCAATTCCAAGATGTTAGACTAGAAGACGGCCGGAAGCGCGGCTTCAAAACATGCCTGATCCGGCCGACGCCAGGCCGGAAGGCGGCCGGCAGAAGTCGCCGGCACCGCCTTTGCGCCCGTGATCAGTTGTTAAAATCATTGATGTTGTCTGCGATGCTGACGCCGGAATTCGCAATGCCAATCGGCCTCGCCACGAAATCGAGGAACTTGGTGATGTCGACAGAGGGATGGCGCGAAGCGTAGATCACGTCGCGGTTCTTGACCGGGAAGGTCTGACCGACGATCAGGCTGTCGGGATTCGTCATATTGAAGCGATAGACGATCGGGTAGCGGCCAACGCTGTCAGGCTTCATGCCCTTGCTCAGCATGGTGTTGAAACGCTCTCGTCCGAGCAGGCTCATGACGATATCCGGCTCCTCGTAGCGGAAGACGAAGTAGCCCTTCGCGTCGACCGTCCGGTCCGCACCGCCGCCCGCGAGCGCCACAGCCTCGAGCAGGTTCAGGTCGTTGGCGCCGAACTCGACGCGCTGGTTTGCCCTGACCTGGCCAAGGATCGTGAAGGTGCGCGGGTCACGCGTCACGAAGACCTGGTCGCCAGGCTTCACGTGAATGTTTTCCGACGGATTTTCGATGATCGACTTCAGGAGGACCGTTCCGGTCTTTTTGCCACGCACTAGCGTGACATAGGTCTCGTAGGGCTGCGCCGAAGGACCACCGGCCTTGGCGACGACCTCATTGATCGTCTCGCTGACGAGGTTCAGCGGCACGACGGATGGCCGGCCGACTGCACCGGAAACCGTAACGATACGCGACGCAGTCGACGTGCTTGTGACGATCACGTCCGGTTCGACCGCCTTTTGTTTAAGAGCTTCGAGGATTGCCTGGCGCGCCTGCTCCAGCGTCAGGCCGGCGAAACGCACCGAGCCGACATAGGGAATTGCTGCCTTGCCATCGGGCTGGACGACCAGGTCGATGCTCGTCTGTTTCGATTCCGTTGTGGAAAAGAGCCCGTCGCTGCCCGCCTCGAAGATCGTCACCTTCAATTGGTCGCCAATGCCGATCACGACCTGGCCGACGCCGCCGCCGATCCCGAACCGACGGCTGAGCGTCGTCGCAACATAGTCTGAAACGAGGCGCGCCGATTGGCCGTTGACATCGACGATATCGAAGACGGTGGCATTATTTCTGCCGATCTCTGCGCCGGATTGACCGGCGTCCGCGACGATATCGGTAGTCAGAGGGCCCTCTCCCGGTACAGCCTGACATCCCGCAAGCGCGGTACAAAGAAGAAGGGCAGTCACTCGTTTCACTACGACACTCCGTATTCGGCACAGCGATGATTCCATTCAGATATCCGCGCTGCGCTTTTTCCGGCAGGGAATCCGCCGGTCTCTGAAAAGCACAATCACCGTCCCACAACAAGCCACCCCACCGCCCAGGCAGCCAAAATATTCGGCATTGCGCCTTTCCGGTCATACGTCCTGGATATCGGTTACGAACTGTCGCCGTAATTGTCTTGGACGGATCCCGCGAGACGTATATCTAAGCCTTTGGGGTTGAAAGCTAGGCACTTTGGGTTAAAAGCTCACTAATACAACAGAGGGAACAAAAACGGGGAAAACCACCAAGCAAGAGTGTCGCGGATTGCAATTTACGTTTGATCCAGCGATTGGCTAAATCAATTTTAACGGCAGTTTAGAGCGTTCGATCATACATGACTGTTGAAATCATAGGGCGTGCATGCCTTGCCCCTGGAGCGAAATCGCCGGAGGCGCTGTTCAAAGTTCTGCGTCAGGGCAAATGCACCGTATCCAGTGTTCCCTCGGACCGCTGGGATTTGGCGCGATTCTGGCACCCGGTGATGGGAACGCAAGGCAAGACCTATTCGTTTGCCGCCGGCACTCTCGATCAGATCTACGACTTCGATCCTGCCGTCTTCGGCATGTCGCAGCGCGAGGCCATGTATATGGATCCGCAGCAGCGCGTACTGCTGCGGCTCGCCTGGCGCGCTCTTGAGGATGCGAATATCTCTGTTTCTTCGCTGCACGGCGAGAATGTCGGCGTCTATGTCGGCGCATCCAGCCTCGATCACGCCAACATCACGGTCGACGACCCGGCCTCTGCCGGTCCCTATTTCATGACCGGCAACACGCTCTCTATCGTCTCCAACCGCATTTCCCATGTATTCGGCTTGAGCGGCCCGAGCATGACCGTTGATACCGCCTGCTCCTCTTCGCTCGTCGCCCTCGATCAGGCGATGCGGGCGCTCAACGCGGGCGAAATCGACACGGCGATCGTTGGTGGGGTCAATATTCTCGCCCATCCGCTTCCCTTCGTAGGCTTTGCCCAGGCGCGCATGCTGTCGCCCGAGGGGCTCTGCCGCGCCTATGACAATGATGGCGCCGGTTATGTGCGGGCCGAAGGCGGCGTTGTTTTCGTGCTGCGGCGTTCGGATCGGGCGCGCCGCGAGCGGGACCGCAGCTATGCAAAGATTGTCGCCTCGGGGGTCAATTCGGCCGGCCGCACCAACGGCATCTCGCTGCCCTCGCGTGAGGCGCAGGCGAACCTCCTTAGAGCCATTTATGAAGGCAACGGCATCGACGCCAACCAAGTGGCTTTCGTCGAAGGCCACGGCACGGGCACCAAGGTCGGCGATCCGGCGGAGGTTTGGTCGATCGGCACGGTCATCGGTGCCAAACGCCGAGCCCCTGTGCCGATTGGCTCTATCAAGTCGAATATCGGGCACACCGAGCCGGCATCCGGCCTGTTCGGGATGATGAAGGCGGTCCTCGCCCTTGAACACAACTATCTTCCGGCGTCGCTGCATTTCGAAACGCCCAACGAGCACATCGATTTCGAGGGCCTCAATGTTCGTGTCACGGCCAATCCGATCGAGCTTCTGAAGGGCAAGCGCGCAAGGCTTGCCGGCATCAATTCCTTCGGCTTCGGCGGCGCGAATGCGCACGTGGTCCTCAGCGATCCGGATCCAATACAGGAAGAAAAGACCCCGGTCCCGTCGGCAGGGCATGTGTTTCTCGCAAGTGCCCACACTGTCTCGAGCCTTGAGAATTTGCTCAAGGATTACAAGGCCGCCTTTGCGAACGCCACCAGGGAAGAAGCGCGCGCGATCATTGCCGCCGCGGGCGCAAATCGCACGCATATGCGCCATCGCTTCGCGGCTCGCAGCGATCATCCCGAAGATATCGTGCGGGCGATTGCCAGCCATCTTGAGAAGCCGGGTTCTGATATCGGCGAGATCGGTGAAGCGGCTGTCAAGGACGCAAAGGTCGCCTTCGTCTTCTCCGGCAACGGCTCGCAATGGGCGGGCATGGGCGTGGAAGCCTTCCGAGAGAACCTGCATTTCCGCCAATCGTTCACATCCGTCAGCGCGCTCTTCAAGTTCCATTCCGACATCGTCCTTACGGACTTGCTGACGGACCCGTATCTCGACAGCAAGCTTGCGGATACGAAAATCGCCCAGCCGCTGCTTTTCGCCATCCAGGCTGCACTTTCCGACTCGCTCGTGGCCATGGGCGTCAAGCCCGCGGCCGTCTTCGGGCATTCGGTCGGCGAAATTGCCGCCGCCTATGCGGCCGGCGCCATGTCGCTCGTCGATGCGGTGTCGATCGTTGCAAAGCGGTCCCTGCATCAGGACCTCCTGGCGGGCCAGGGCACCATGGCCGCCGTCATGCTCGGTGAGGAAGCGGCCCGCGCTTTCGCCGAGGCACGCGGCCTCAACGAGCTCTGCGTCGCAGCCATCAACGCTCACAACTCGGTGACGATTTCCGGCCCGGCGCATGAGATTTCCGCCTTCCGCGACGCTGCCCGCAAAGCGAAGATCCCCGTCCAGATTCTGGATATCAACTACCCGTTCCACCATCCGATCATCGATCAGGCGAAGCAGGCCTTCCTTTCCGATATCCCGGATATCGCGCCGCGCCGGACGGAACTCACCTATCTGTCGACGGTAACCGGGGCCGCGCTCGACGGGACGGAGCTCGATCCGGACTACTGGTGGAAAAACGTTCGCGAGCCGGTTCGCTTCCAGGCGGCGGCAGAGGCTGCCCTCGATCTCGGCTGCCGGCTGTTCATCGAAATCTCTCCGCGGCCGATCCTGGCGTCCTATGTCAAGGAGACGATCAAGCAAGCGGCGGTTTCGGCGACAGTCGTGCCGACATTGCTTCGAGATGTCGGAGAGAAGGGCCAGGACCCGATTTCTGCTTCGATGGCTCGCGCTGTCGCCCATGGCGCGGTTGTCGACCGAGTTCGGGTCTATGGCAAGCGCGACGCGTTCGTCGAATTGCCAAGCCTGCCCTTCGAGCCGGTCGAACTGCGTCCCACGACGACGACCGACGCAACCGACCTCTTCGGGCGCATAGCAAGACCGTACCGTCTGACCGGCTGGCGGGGCGATCCGAATAGCGGCAGTTGGAAGAACCACGTCGACGCGCATCTTTTCCCGGACCTTGCCGAGCATGTCGTCGACGGCAAAGCGATACTCCCGGGTAGCGGTTTCATCGAAATGGCAGTCTCCGCTGCACAGCAATATTACGGCAGCGACGAGGTCGAGATCACCAATCTGGAGATCGTTCGGCCGCTCGAACTCAGCGACAGCCGCATCCTGGAACTCTCGACGATCCTGTCACCGGAGACCGGTGACATCGAGATCCGTTCGCGTGAACGCCTGTCGGAGGATGACTGGACGGTGCATGCCGTCGCGCGCAGCCGCAAGCCGATACCGGGTCAAAACGATGCCTGTCCGTCTTTTGCCGGGATGGCGAAAACAGCAACGGTGACGCCGTCGAAGGCCTATGAAACGGCAAAGCAGTTCGGCCTCGATTACGGCCCGCATTTCCAGTTGCTCTCCAAGGCCGTCGCTTACGGAAACAGGCTCGTCGACGTCGAGCTGAAGGCGCCGGACGCGGCAGGCCATCCCCTTGTCACCTATGCGCTTCATCCGATTTCGGTCGATGCAAGTTTCCATGGGCTGGTCGCACTCTTCGATCGCTTCAGCGGCGACAAGGGCGGTGCGCCCTACATTCCGGTTCGCTTCGGCTCTGTCCGTGTCGTCAAAGCCGGCAGCGCTATTGCCCGCGCCACGATTGAGATCGAACGCGTCAGCGCCAATTCGATCAAGGCAAGATTCCATTTCTTCGACAAATCTGGCGAGGCAATCGCCCATTTCGATGATTGTCGTTTCCGCCGCACCTATTTGCGCAAGCACAAGGCGCTAGACGGGCTCTCCTTCCATTACGAGACGGTGCTTTCGGATGTGATCCTTCCCGGCGCCAAACTTGGCCCGGCAGCCCCGATGAAGCTGACGGAGCAGGCCAGGCCGGAGAGCGGCGTCGACAATGCGACATTGCTCTTCAACGCCGCCATCTATCGCGCGTGCCAGGAAATCGCTCTGAAACTTGCGAGAGGGCGGGCCACGATCCAGGGCAATTCATTGCCCGGCGACTTCGCTTTCCAGTGCTTCCTGACGAACTGCCTCTATGTGCTCGAGGATGCCGGGCTCAGCGAACACCAGAACGGAATCTGGAAGATCGCACCGGAGTTCACCCTTCCGACCGTGCAGGAGATCCTCGGCGAGCTTTATGGAGAACGTCCCGACCGAGCCGTCGAAGCCGTGCTCATCAATAACGCCTATGCGGAAGCACTGAGCCGCCTCGACGCACTCGCGGTGAATCCACACGGCGAAGCAGTCGCATCCGGCAGCGCCGGCTTCATCAGCGAGGCGACGCTCGACCATCAGGCCGTTCATTCGGTCGCGAGCCGGTCGCGCATGGAGCAGCTTCTCGGCACCGTCGAACGGGCCTTGGCGGAGCAAAGCACTGGCGGCACCCGTCTGCGCATCGTCGAACTCGGAAGCGTCTCCGCAGGTTTCACGCGAAGTCTCGCGGACCTTGCGGCGCGTTACAGAGCGAGCCTGACGATCGTCGAGCCGCGCGACAACGCACAGCGCAATCTCGAGATCGCCTTCGAGAACGACGCACATGTACGCGTGCTCAAGAAGAGTGACGTCGCAGCTCTCGCCGCCTTTGATCTCGCCGTCAGCGCTTCGGACAATCTCTATCACCTGATCGAAGAGGAGGTCGCCGTTCGTGCGGCATTGCGCTCAGCGCTGCGGGAAAATGGTGCATTGGTCGCGGCCGTCAGCGCACCGTCCATCTTCAGCGACTTTGCATTGGGCCTCTCCGATGGCTGGTTTGCTCGCAGCCAAACGGCGGAGTTCCCGATCGGCAGTCTCGCAGCGGTGCCCCATTGGCAGAAGTCCCTCGCCGATCTCGAACTGCGTGATGTGGCCGTCACGGACCGGGAGTGCCCGCACGGCAACATCATCCTGATCGAAGCACAAGGCGCTGCGGCGCCAGCAGCGAAAAGGTCGACGGAAGCAAAAGGCGCTGTTGCCACTCCCTACCTCCTCATCGAAACGGCCGGCGCCAGGCAAGCCTCGGCGCCTGTTGTCGCGCCTGCAATATCGGCTTCGGTCACAGGCGACATGGCCGCCGATGTGACAACGCTTCGTGCCGCTCTCAACAAGTTGGGCGACGGGCCAGTTCGCGCGGTTTTCGTTTCTCCGGCGACAAGCCATGTCCGCGACGAGGATTCGGAATTGCTGCAGACGCAGGTGCTGACACTGAGCGCCTTTGCCGAATCGCTGAGGCAGCATGTCGGAGACGCTGAACAAGCCGGTGACGACCGCCCTCGCCTGGTGGTCGTTGCCCCGGGCGGCGCACCGGTTTCCGCATCTGCGAATTGCGGCATAAATTCAGGGCTGTGGGCGTTCGTTCGCGTTCTGCAGAATGAGTACGAGTTTCTCGACGTCCATTCGCTCGATCTTGCCGGTGGCGATGCGGCAATGGCGAAGGATCTGATTGCCGCGGCGCTGCCCCTGCTGGCTGTATCGGGTACCAACCGGGAATGGCTGCTCGACCGGGAGACCGGTGTGCTCTCAGAAATACGGGCTGTACCCGGTCCCGCCGACAGAACGGAAGGCACAACGAGCGGCTTTGCGGCGGCGACAATTCGCCAGCGCGTCAGTTCGCAGGTCGGCAGCATCGCCTGGGAAGAAGCCGCCGTGCCGGAAGCCGGACGAGGCGAAATCGTTGTCGCCGTCGCTGCGACGGGCCTGAACTTCCGCGATGTGATGTGGGCCATGGGCCTTCTCCCCGAGGAGGCGCTCGAAGACGGCTTTGCCGGCGCGACGATCGGCATGGAGCTTTCCGGTTATGTGGTTGCGGTCGGCGAAGGCGTCGACGATCTCTTCGTCGGAGATGCGGTGATGGCAATCGCCTCCTCCGCCTTTTCCACGCATGCGGTCGTTTCGCGCGCGGGTGTTGCCAAGCTGCCGCGGAGTGTCAGCCCGGTGGCCGCTGCAACCGTACCGGTCGCTTTCCTCACCGCCTATTACGCAATGGTCGAGCTTGGCCGCATTCAGCCGGGAGAGACTATTCTCATCCACGGTGCTGCCGGCGGCGTCGGTCTTGCCGCACTGCAAGTCGCCAAACTGAAAGGCGCCAAGGTCATCGCCACGGCCGGGACACGCGAGAAGCGACGGTTCCTGGCGATGCTCGGCGCGGACCACGTCTTCGATTCGCGTTCGCTCGGCTTCGTCAACGATGTCCGTGCCGTCACCGGCGGCGAAGGGGTCGATCTCGTGCTCAACTCCCTCTTCGCCGAGGCGATGGAACAGAGCCTGGGGCTGGTCAAGCCCTTCGGCCGCTTCCTCGAACTTGGCAAGCGAGACTATTACGCCGACAGCAAGATCGGGCTCAGGCCGTTCCGGCGCAATGTCAGCTATTTCGGCATCGACGCGGATCAGCTTCTTGTCAACGCACCGGACCTGACCAAACGCATCTTCATGGAAATCGGAACGCTCTTCGAAGAAGGCAAGTTGACGCCGCTTCCTTATCGCGCGTTCGATTTCGACGAAATCGGCAATGCCTTCCGGCTGATGCAGAATGCCGGCCATATCGGCAAGATCGTGGTCCTGCCGCCGGTCGTCGGCAAACATGAGGTTGCCGCAAAGCCGCACAAGGGCATGAAGGTCGATCCGGACGGCGTGCATCTGGTAGTCGGCGGCATCGGTGGCTTCGGGCTCGCTGCAGCCAACCGGCTTGTCGAGAACGGTGCACGCAGAATTGCTCTCTGCTCCCGGCGCGGATTGGCGGATCTGGAAACGAGCGCAATGATCAAGCGCTGGGAAAAGGCCGGCGTGTCCGCATCGCTGCACGCTTGCGACGTCACGGATGCCGCCGCCGTTGAAGCGCTCCTTGCGTCGCTTCGTGCGGAAGCGCCACTGCGTTCCGTCGTGCATGCGGCGATGGCGCTCGACGACGCGTTGATCAGCAATCTCAACCGCGAGCGCAATCGGCCAGTGATCGATACGAAGGCGAAGGGGGCGGCGATTCTCGATCGCCTGACTCGTGACGACCAGATCGACAACTTCATCCTGTTCTCCTCAGCGACGACGCTCGTCGGTAACCCCGGCCAAGCAAACTATGTTGCCGCCAATGGTTTTCTCGAAGGCCTTGCCCGCGCGCGCCGCGCACAAGGACTGGCAGGATTGGCCGTTGGCTTCGGCGCGATCGCGGATGCGGGCTATTTGACGCAAAACGCAGACGTGAACGACCTTCTCGCCAAGCGCATCGGCAAGACCGCTCTGAAGGCTCAGGTGGCACTCGACATGGTGGAAAGCCATATCGCGTCTGACCCGGGCACTGTCGATGCGGCGGTCGTCATGATCTCGGAAATCGACTGGACAGCGGCTCGCAACCTGCCAGTGTCGCGCAATGCGCTATTTGAGGTGATCCTGCGCAGCGCCGACCAGCATTCCTCGGGCTCCGAGGGCGCGCAGATGGACCTCGTTGCAATGATCGAGGGCAAGTCGCCGCACGAAGCGGAGGACATCCTGTTCGATCTCGTCGCCGGCGAGATCGCCGCCATCCTGCGCGTGTCGAAGGATACGGTCACGCGCGGCAAGATCTTGAAGGAAATCGGCCTCGATAGCCTGATGGCGGTGGAACTCGGGATGAGCTTCCAGCAAAACACCGGTTTCGACATGCCTTTGAGTGGCGTCGCCGACAATACGACGGTCGGTGACGTTGCGCGCAAGCTCTACGAAAAGGTAAGCAAGCGAGACCACGGCGACGATGGCGAGGCGGCGGACGACAAGCTTGTGACCGAGCTCACGCAACGCCATGTCGGGGCGGTCAAGGAAAAAGCACTGAGCCAATGAGCAACGACGAAAACGGCCAGGCCTTCTCGAAGATGAACAGCAGCCTCAAGGAAAACCTGCTGGACAGGATGAGAAATACGCATCAATCGTCCGAGCGCAACCGCATGGCGCGCTCGGAGCGAGATTTGCCGCCCGTAGCCCGTCGGCAGCAGGCGCGTTTCGAGGACCTGCCGGAATATAAGCAGGTTCTTACCCAAAAAATCGTCAGCGAACAGCTCGGCATCGCCAACCCGTTCTACCGGGCCCACCAGGCCGCAGCCGGCGCAACGACCGTGATTGACGGGCGGACGCTGATCAACTTCGCCTCGTACGACTATCTTGGCCTCAATCGGCACACTCATGTCCTCGATCGGGCACGCGACACGATTGCCACCTTTGGGATTTCGGCCTCCGCGAGCCGGCTCGTCGCAGGCGAACGGCCTGTGCATGTCGAACTCGAGGAGAAGATCGCACGCTTCTACGGGGTCGACGCAGCAGTCTGCTTCGTCAGTGGCTATCTCACGAACGTCGCCGCCATCAGTTGCCTCATGGGGCCAAAGGATCTCGTCATTCACGATGAGTTCATTCACAACAGCGCGCTCGCAGGCATCAAGCTGTCCGGTGCAACGCGCCGCCTGTTCAAGCACAACGACACTGCCGATCTTGAACATGTGCTGCGCACCGTCGCCGGCGATTACCGCCACATCATGGTGATCGTCGAAGGCATCTATTCGATGGACGGCGATATTGCCAACCTGCCGGCACTTCTGAAGCTCAAGGCCGAATACGGGTTCTGGTTGATGGTCGACGAGGCCCATTCGCTCGGCGTTCTGGGACGGCGCGGCAAGGGCTTGGCCGAACACTTCGGCATCGATCCCCATGAGATCGATATCTGGATGGGAACGCTCTCGAAAACCACTTCGAGCTGCGGCGGCTATATCGCCGGCAGCGCGGCGCTGGCGGCTGTTCTCAAGGCGTCCGCCGGCGGCTTCGTCTACAGCGTCGGCCTGGCGCCCGTGCTCGGCGCGTCTGCCGTCGCCAGCCTCGATATTCTCGAACGTGAACCGGAGAGGACTGCGGCTCTGAGGCGCAACGGCAGCCTGTTCCTAAAGCTCGCCCAGGAAGCCGGTCTCGACACCGGTTTGAGCGGCGGCTTCTCGGTCGTGCCGGTGATCGTCGGGGATTCGTTGCGCGCCGTTCAGCTTTCCAATGACCTGCATGCAGCCGGCGTCAACGTGTTGCCGATCATCCATCCGGCGGTGCCGGAAGGCTCGGCGCGATTGCGATTCTTCATCACCAGCGACCATACCGAGGAGCAGATCCATCGTACGGTCACGCTGACTGCCGAACGCCTGAAGGACCTCACCGAACGAAATTTCGGGCTTGGTGGCGTCGATATCGAACAGATGCTGAAAGCCCTCTCGGCGCGTTAGGGCTTTTGACCCACGCGTTTTCGGGGTGGTGCTGCGGCCGCAACCGGGTTTTCTGGCATGACTCACGTGATCATTACCGGCGGCTCCAGCGGCATAGGACTGGCACTCGCATCCATCTACGCGGCCCGCGGCGCGCGGCTCTCGCTCATCGCGCGCTCCCGCGATGTTCTGGAACAGGCGGCACAAAAGCTCGTTGCAGGGCATGGAGCGCAAGCCAAACATCTCCGCATCGAGACGGCCGATGTCGCCAGAGAAGAAGAAGTCGAGGCGGCGATTTCCCGCTGCATCGAGGCCTTCGGCCCCTGCGACATTCTCGTGACCTCTGCGGGAATCGTCGAGCCCGCACCGTTCGAGGACATGCAAAGCCTGGCTTTCCGCCGCCAGATGGAGACGAACTTTTCAGGCACTGTACATGCGGTACGCGCCGTCTATCCGGAAATGAAGCGGCGGCGCACCGGGCATATCGTGATGATTTCCTCGGGTGCCGGGCTCCTCGGCGTCTATGGTTACTCCGCCTATTGCGCCTCAAAGTTTGCCCTGCACGGTTTTGCCCAGGCGCTGCGCAGCGAGGCGCGCCGCCACAACATCGAGGTTTCGGTGAGCTTTCCGCCCGATACGGAAACGCCGCAATTCGAGCGCGAACTCTCGTTGCGGCCGCCCGAAGCGGCCACGGTCATGGGGGCAGTTCGACCCTGGACCGCCGACGCGGTCGCCAGGAGGATCGTACGGGGCATCGACCGGCGGCGGTTCGAAATCTATTTCGGCATGACGCTTTTCCTACTTGGCCGTTTCGCGCCAGCGGTCCGGCCGCTCGTGAACTGGTGGTTCGACCGGGCGATCGCACGCAGCGGTGGAGCATAGTCGCCGACCGGCCCGCCAGTGCTTGTGCCTGCGAAAGTTAGGATTTAAGTGTCGGACAGAAGCCCTGGTGCCGAGGCGGCGTCGGCGCAGTAAAATGGCTTAAAGGTATCGGCTTGGCGTTATTTCCATTCCATCTGCATGACTACCCGATGGTGCTGACGCTTGGGTGTTATCTGCTGTCCTGCGGGGTGATCTTTTTCACGGATCGTTTCGCCCTGCCTAAGCGCGAGCGCAAGAAGAACAGATCCCCCTATGGGCGTAGCCGGGACATCATCGACATTCTCGCCCGACTGCCTGTTATAGCGCTCGTCTTTGCCGGGTTCTTCGCGATTTCCTGGCGGCCGCTCTATGCGGCTGCCGGCACGATGAGCTTCTTCATCATCTTCACCGGCATCTCCCGCGCGAAATTCAAGTTCATTCGCGAGCCGCTGGTCTTCTCGGATATCGCTCTCGTCGCGGACGTCTTCAAATACAAGACGATCTTCTATGCGACATCGCTGAACGTCATGTTCTGGATCGTCGCCTTCCTTTACGTGTTCGGCGTTTCGGGCCTCTACATGTATTTCGAGCCGAGCGTCTTGCCGCAAAGCGAAAAGCTGCTCTGGATCGTGCTGATGATCTTCGGTGCCAGCGCCCCCTGGGGCTCACTCTTCTATGGACCGGTCAACCGTCCGATCGCGACCCTGGTACAGCGTCTGACGAAGAAGGTGAACGTGAAGATGAACACGGTTCGCTTCGGCACATTCGGCTCGGTCGTTTATCACTTCATCATCTGGCTCGGAGTGAAGCGCGAGAAAATCGTCGCCGAACTTTCCGAACGCCTGCGGGCCGTCGTCCACGATCTCATCGGCCACGAGGAGACGCCGTTAATCGTGGTCTGGCAATCGGAATCCTTCATAGATATGCGGCATTTCGGCGTCGACTCGATTAAGCTGCCGACCATCGATCGGCTGCGCAAACAGGCAGTGCAGTGGGGCCGCCTCAGCAATGTTTTCGAGGGCGGGTATACCTTGCGTACCGAGTTTGCCGTATTGAGCGGGCTGGTGCCGGACGATATTCACGTTGACGCGAGTTATCCCTATCTGCGCGCCGCCCACTACGCCGACGTCGTTTGGCCGGGGAAGCTGAAGCGTGCCGGCTGGCATACGCATTTCATCCACCCCTATGATCGGACATTTTTTCTACGGCACAAGGCGATGCCCCTCCTCGGCTTCGACAAGCTCACCATGCTCGACGCCTTCGATCACCAACCCGACCAGGACGGGCTCTACGTCTCCGACGCTGCACTCACGTCGAGGGTGCTTGCCGAGGTTCAGAAGCTGCCGGAAGACGAAAGCGGTTTCATCTTCGTCGCTTCGATGGCAAATCACGGCCCTTGGGAGCCCGGCCGTGTCGGAACGCTTACCAAACCTGTGGACATCTATCTCGCGATCCTGCAGCAATCGGACGCAGCGCTGAAGCAACTGATCGACGGTCTCAACAAACAAGACCGTCCGGTTTGGCTTGTCTTCTACGGCGACCATGCCCCGCTTCTGAAGTCTTTCGCGGATCCGTTCCCCGACCCGCGCACGGACTATTTCATCGTTCCGCTCGCCAAGGCACGGCCATCGCAGCACATGCAGAAGCAAGCGCAGGACGAGCATCCATGGAACCTGCTCCGCGCGCTGCTCCAGCACGCCAACCTGCAAAAGGAGACGCTGCAATAGCAGCTACGGTGGAATTCTGCACGATGACAGCGGGTATCACGACCAAGCACTTGCCGCGGCGGACGTTCCTGTTTCTGCAAGGGCCGTCCTCACCGATCTTCACTAAGATCGCCGCCCGCCTCGAGGCATGGGGCCATGCCTGTCTTCGCATCAACCTCAATGCAGGCGACCAGATCTTTTGGCGGCGCCCTAGCGCACACAACTACCGCGGCTCGATTTCGGATTGGCCCGCCTATGTGGACGCGTTTATCCGCCGCCATGCGGTGAGCGACTTGGTCCTGCTTGGCGAAGAGCGCCCCTATCATCAGGCTGCCCTAGCAGCGGCCCGGCGTCTTGGGATTTCTGTTTTCGTGGTCGAGATGGGTTACCTGCGGCCCGACTGGCTGACGCTGGAACGGGGCGGAATGTCGTCCAACTCGCATTTTCCGACTGACCCCGAACAGATCCTGCAGGCGGCAGCGGCCGTGCCGGAGCCGGACTGGCAGCGGCGTTATGCGCAAACCTTCCTCGCCGAAGCGGCCTACGACCTCCTCTACAATCTTCCGAACGTCTTCCTCTGGTTTCTTTTCCCGGGCTATCGCCGGCATGGGATCTTTCATCCGCTGGCCGAATATGCCGGCTGGGTGACCCGCCTTGCGACAGCCAAGCGCCAGCAACGCGTTGCGGAGGACGCAATTCGCGCGCTCCTATCGAAGGGCTGTTCCTATTTCGTTTATCCGCTGCAACTCGAGACCGATTATCAGTTGCGGGCGCACTCCCCCTTCAACAGTCAGAAGGAGGCGATTCGAGACATCCTCGTCTCCTTTACCCGCCACGCGCCGCCCGCAAGCAGGCTCGCCGTCAAGGTCCATCCCCTCGACAACAACCTCGTCCCCTGGCGCAGGATCATCTCCACGGATGCAGCCACGCTCGGCATTAGCGATCGTGTCGTCTATCTCGACGGCGGCAACCTCGACCTCCTGGCAGCAGGCAGCGCCGGCATCGTCACGGTCAACTCGACCGCCGGCTTGCATGCCCTGAAACAGGGAAGGCCGGTGAAGGTGCTTGGCGAGGCGGTTTTCGATATTCCCGGTCTTGCCGACCAGCAGCCGCTCGAGACGTTCTGGACGGGGCCGCAACCGCCTGATCCGGCTTTGAGCGCGGCAATGTTCAGGCTGATGGCCAACTCCATACAGGTGCGCGGCAATTTCTATTCCAGCGCCGGAACGGAGGCCGGCGCCGAGGCGATCGCAGAACGGCTGCACCGAAACAGTGTCAACGAGCCCGGCGCCTTCATTGATCCTCCACCGCGGAGAAAACCGGTGAAGGGAAGCGGCAACCTATCTTTGTAAGTCAGAGCGGATCGCGAAAGCACCAAATGCGATCCGAAAGCGTCAGGCGACGCCGGCACGCAACAGATCATGGATGTGCAATATGCCGACCGGCACGCCGGCTTCGTCGACAAGAAACAGCACCGTGACCTTGTGCTCCTGCATGAACTCCATGGCGGCACTGGCAAGCACATCGCCCTGGATAACACGCGGATTGTGCGACATCACCTCTTCGACCGACTGGGAAAGCAGGTCGCCGGCCATGTGACGGCGCAAGTCGCCATCGGTAATCACGCCGACGAGGATACCGCCCTCGTCGACGATGCCGACAACGCCGAATCCCTTCGCCGACATTTCGATGACCGCTTCGCTCATCGGGCGGCCCACGGCAAGCAGCGGCACCTGTTCGGCCACATGTGCCAGTTCATGGACCAGGCGCAGTTGTGCACCAAGCTTGCCGCCCGGGTGGAACGTCTTGAAGTCCTCGGCGGAGAAGCCGCGCCGCTCCAGGAGCGCTATCGCCAGCGCATCGCCGACGGCGAGCTGCAGCATGGCTGAGGTTGTCGGAGCGAGGCCATGCGGGCAGGCTTCCGGCACTTTCGGAAGCACCAGCGCAACATCGGAATTGCGGGCTAGGATGCTGTCGCGGTTGGAGCAAATCGAGACGATCGGCACTTTAAAGCGCTTGGCGTAGGTGAGCATGTTGGCGAGCTCCGCCGTCTCGCCCGACCAGGAGAGCAATATCAACGCATCCTGCGAGGTAATCATGCCGAGATCGCCATGGCTCGCCTCCGTCGGGTGGACGAAATAGGCGGAGGTGCCGGTGGACGCCATGGTTGCGGCGATCTTGCGGCCGATATGCCCGCTCTTGCCGACGCCGGAAACAACGACGCGGCCCTGGCCGTCGCCGATCAGCTCGACAGCGTCAACGAGATTGCGGGCGAAGGTTTCATCCGTCGTCAGGTGATCGGCCAGAGCCTTGATGCCATTGGTCGCGGTCGTCAACGTCCTGCCGATCGACTCCAGCACCGCAGCGCTGGAGTGCCCGTCCGCCTTCACATGTCTCAAGCCCATCATTGCTTCCTAAGTTCTGAAGTGAAATCAACCATGGGTCGGCTTCTCAGCCGACTGGCGAAAGTATGGGAGCCAGTTAAGCCCTTTTTCTTGGTAAACCAAGCCTGGCAGAACCGCTTTTGCTCCAACCAGTCACATTTTCGAATGGCTACTGAACAATTTCTACATCGAATCGATTTGAGACGCGCGGCGCTGCCGGATTACCCTGCCCGTTTTTCCACAACAGCTTCGAGAGGCGGCGCGCCGTCGGCGGCAAACTGAGCGAGTGTCATCGAATCGAGTATCGATGCCATCGCGTTGCGGACGGTTGTCATCGAGATGCGGACCCGACAGGTCTCCGGATCGCTGCAATCTTCGCAGACTTCGTAGGCGGTGCGGCTGGCGCAGCGGATTGGTGCAAGAGGGCCGTCAAGCGTTCGGATAACGTGGCCGATATATATTTCGGAAGCGGGACGCGACAATGAATAGCCGCCACCCGGGCCTTTCTTCGAGCGCAGTATGCCGGCGTTGCGCAATTCGAGCAGAATCGTATCGAGAAATTTTTTCGGAATGTTGTTGCGCAATGCAATCTCATTGATGAAGGCGGTTTCGCCTTGCTGGAGGCGCGCCAGATCGACGAGGGCCTTCAGCCCGTACTTTCCTTTTTTCGTCAGCATTCCGACAACTTCCCTCGTTCCCGAACGGCCGGGAACCTCCCAACACACGAAACTGACCTCGAATAGCACAAGAAATGCACGGCCAATACACAATTATGGTCGACAACTAAGCGAAGGTTGAATCACGCCGTCGTACGTCTCCCAGACGCAGGATCGCATAGCGAGCACGATTTGAGTCGCGTGTTCAGAGTCGTCCCAGGAAGTCATGCAGTGAGGGCACTGTGGCGAAGGCTACAGCGTCGTGCGTCTTTTCAGACGCACAATGATCGCTGTCGCACTTTGACTTGCGGCATCTCCGACTTAGGGAAACATAGTAGGTCACGCCGCAGCGCCAGCCTGGCGATTTTGCGCGGCCTGGCCGGCGAGCAGATGCCGTATCGCCGCACGCGCTTCGTCGGCCGAACGGAAACGCTGCGCGTCCAGATCCCAGACGTGATACTTCACCGCCAGAAACTTCAGCCGGTCTTCATCAGGGACGACGACACCGACGGCTTCGCCGCCATATTCGATAACTTGCTTGCTCATGTAAATAACGCTCCTCCACACCCTGAGGCGCGGATCATTCGATTCTCGGCAAAAGGTGAATTCGGGAAGTTCGAACGGTCACATTCGGCAAAGTGCGCGAATGAGACGTTTCACTGTTGCACGACAATAGGGACGCGAGCCGTAGAAAGCGGCGGTCGAGACGATTCCTGACATGTCACTCTCCTTTGGCTGTACCCGGCGCATCGCGCCGCGGCGGTTTCATGAACAATGCGAAACGGATTCCTCCGTTTCATGATTTGCAAACTAGAATAGTCTACCAATTTAGTCAATTCAAAATGCGCAGAGACGAAAAATAATTCTCCTCGCTGCGCCCTTCGAACCATCTTGGCAACAATTCCGTTTGCCTGCCCCGACAGGAGCCATTCGCTATCTAGGTGGCAGCGAATCGACCTGCAAGGGACGGCTCTTATAAAGACAGCACTTTCCGACGAAAAAGGGGCAGCCCTCCGCGGACTGCCCCTGGTTCTTCCGGAAGGAACGAAGCGATTTTTTGTAGCCTTGTCCCATTCCAAGTTTGCGAGAATCGATCAGGCGGTCGGTGTTCCCGCCTGAGTCGCACTGGAACGGCTGGCTTCGCGATCCTTCCACCAGCGGCTCAGGAACAAGAGAATCGGCCCGCCGATATAGATCGAAGAGGTGGTGGCGACGATGACGCCGAAGATCATCGGCCACGCGAAGCTGCGCACGGCATCGCCGCCCCAGATCGCCATGGGCACGAGCGAAAGAGCGGTTGCCATCGAGGTGAAGATGCATCGCGCGATCACCTGGTTGATGCTCATGTCGATGAGATCGGAGAAGGGCATCGACTTGTACTTGCGCAGGTTTTCGCGCATGCGGTCGTAGACGACCACCTTGTCATTGACCGAATAGCCGATCATCGTCAGCAAGGCCGCGATGGCCGTCAGGTTGAAGTCGATCCCGGTCAAAGCGAAGAAGCCGATCGTCTTGGTGATATCGAGCAGCAGCACGGCGATTGCGCCGACGGCGAAATGCCATTCGAAGCGGAACCAGATGTAGAGCAGGATCGCCACCATCGCGAGCCCGACAGCCAGGAAGCCTGAGCGTGCCAGCTCGCTGCTGATCGTCGGACCGACAACCTCGGTGCGCTCCAGCGACGCTCCCGGAATCGCGGTCGTCACGGCATCCTTGATCCGGTTCAACGCCACGGTCTGTTCCTGTTCACCGCCCGGCTGGCGCTGCACGCGGATCAGCACCGACTGACCGCCACCGAAATCCTGCAGCGCCACCTCGCCGAGATTGAGCCCCTCGAGTTCGTGGCGGAGCGTCGGCAGCTCGATCTTTTGCTTGGACGCCGCTTCGACCTGAATGCCGCCGACGAAATCGATGCCGTAGTTCAGCCCCGGCGTGAAGAACAGGACGACCGAGCTTATCGACAGGAAGGCAGACATGCCGATTGCCTGGAAGCGACGCTTCATGAAGGAGAAGGTCGGCAGATGCGGCACACGACCGAAGAGCGAAGGGATCTCCAGTTTCTTCATCTTGCGGCGAACGACGACTTCGCGCATCAGCAGACGGACGACAGTCACCGACGTGAACATCGAGATGATGATGCCGAGCATCATCGTTACCGCGAAGCCCTTGACCGGACCGCTGCCGAACCAGAACAGCAGCACCGTGCCGGCAAGGGTGGTGACGTTGGAGTCGATGATCGTGGCGTAGGCCTTGTTGAAGCCGACATCCAGCGCCTTCATTGCGCCGGCGCCCCCCTCGGTTTCTTCTCGGATGCGCGCGTTGATAAGGATATTGGCGTCGACCGCCATGCCGATGCCGAGAATGATACCGGCAATGCCGGGCAAGGTCAGCGTCGAGCCGATCATCCCGAGCACGCCGATGGTCATGATCGTGTGAAGCAGCAGCCCGACATTGGCGATCAGGCCCCAGGCGCCGTAGAGAACGATCATGAGCCCGACGACGAGGCCGAAGCCGGCAAGGCCGGTGTAGAGGCCCATGCGGATCGAATCGCTGCCGAGGTTCGGCCCGACCGAACGCTCCTCGATGATGGTGAGCGGTGCCGGCAGCGCACCGGAGCGCAGCAGCGCGGAAAGAACCGTTGCCTCGTCGACCGTAAAGTTGCCGCTGATCTGGCCACGGCCGCCCAGGATGGGCTCGTTGATGACAGGTGCCGTCAGCACTTTGCCGTCAAGGACGATGGCGAAGGGGCGGCCGACGTTTTCGCGAGTGATTTCAGCGAACTGGCGCGCGCCGAGCGAATCGAAGGAGAAATCCACGACCGGCTGGTTCGTCTGGTCGAAGCCAACCTTGGCATCATCCAGCCGCTCGCCCGAGATCGCGATCCGGCTTTCGACCGGGTATTTGTTGCCGTCATTGGCGCCGGGAAGGATGTCGACGCCGCGTGGAGGAGGCTGCGTGATATCGACCGTCTGATCGAGCATGTGAAAGCTCATCTGCGCGGTGGAGCCGAGCAGTTCACGAAGGCGTGTCGGGTCCTGAAGACCCGGAAGCTGGACGAGGATACGGTTCGAGCCGATGCGTTGGATCAACGGTTCGGCAACGCCGACCTCGTCGACACGGTTGCGAATGATCTCCAGGCTCTGCTCGACCGCCTTGGTCATGCGGTCGGCAAGGCCCGCTTCCGTCATCGCCAGCGTAACGACATCGCCGTTTGTCGTCACCTCAACTTCGGGAGCGGAGCCGCCAAAGCCGACCGTGCCGACGGGGGCGGCCAGTTCCTGGAGCTTGGGCAGCACCTTCTCGCGATCGGCAGCATCTGGAACGTTCACTGTCACGGTATTGCCGCTGATGCGCGCCGACGAGGCCGAAACACGCTCGCCGCGAAGAACCCGGCGCGTGTCGTCGAGAAGCGTATTGAGTCTTGCCTTCTGAAGGCCGGCGCCGTCGACCTCGAGCACGAGATGCGAGCCGCCCTTGAGATCGAGGCCGAGCGTGACCGGTTTGAACGGCAGAACGGAAGCGAATTGCTCCCTCATTGCCGGCGTCAGAACGCTCGGCAGTGCCGCGAGGCATCCGAAGATAATGATCGCGACATAGGCGAGAACCGCCCATCTGGATGTACGCATGTGGAAGTTCCATAAACGCCTGAGCGCGCCTTTTGGCGGCGCCCGGCCTAGGTTTTAAAATGCAGGCGGACAAAAAAACGCTCCACCCGAAACTCAATAGCTGCTCTACGCCAGCGGCGGGCCGCGAATGCGCTCGCTGCGAAGCGGCGCCTGGTTTGCAGCTTCGGCCCGCGGACGGGATGATGGCCGAGCGTCTTCGTACGTTAGCAGCGTGAGGAGTTCGACGACGGGAACCGGCGAAGGGTCACCGCCGGCCATCGATTTTCCGTCCGCGCGCTCGCTGACAAAGCGGAAGTCGGGCAAGGCGACGGCTCTCGAAACCTGGCGGGCGACAGGACGGTCGGATGAGCCGGTATCCGGCTCAGTGACATTGCCAGTCTGCGCTCCTGCTCCAACGCGGCTTGAAACGCTCTGGCCGACCGCAATGAACTGCATGGCGAAGGAGGCGCAGAACAGCCACAGCACGGCGAAGAGCCGGCCGGCCTGCATGCTCTTGCTGCCACCACCCAAGAGGTCCATTGAGGACGCGGTCCCTTTCTCTACAGCGCCGTGCGTCCTTTCAGACGCACAAAGTCGCCTTAGCACTTTAAAATTCCTGCATGTTTTTGTCCTTAAATCGGCTCGGATTTACGGACACGTGCAGTAGGCGCAGAGCGCCAACGAGACGAAATTCAGCCCAATCGACCTGATCATACAGAAAGAACATGGCCGGATTCGAGCGTGCGGTGCCCTTAACACCACTCCGAACCGGAAAAGTCAAATCCGGCTCGGCTTGTCGCGGGGTCAGGCGGAAGCGCCGACGGTTTTTGCCTGATGGATTTCGATCAGCGACGGTCCCGGCCGAGCGGCGGCATCCGCAAGCGCGCGAGCCAGATCCTGGATATTTGCCAGCCGCTCCGCCGGCACACCGTAAGCCTTGGCGGTCATCAGGAAGTCGGGCGCCGAAGGCTTGACGCCCTCGGGCGTTATTCCGGAGTCGACCATGTAGGACTCGATCTCCTGATAGCCGTCATTGTTCCAGACGAGGAAGATCACCCGGGCTCTGGCATCGGCCGCGGAGCCTATCTCGGCGAGCGAGAACTGGAAGCCGCCGTCGCCGACGAGGCATAAGACAGGCCGGGTCCGATCGGCAACGGCCGCGCCGACCGCAGCAGGCGGGGCGTAGCCCAAGGAGCCGTAACCCGTCGCCGAATTGAACCAGCTACGTTGCCGCGGCGCATCGCAATAGAGATTGCCTGCGTAGACGGCCTGCGTCGAATCGCCGACGATGGTGCAGTCCGGAAGCGCCTTGTAGATCATGTCGATGATGCCGACTTCGGCGCGCATCTTGGCTGTCAACTCCTTCAGCGCCGCCTTGCGGGTCGTATCCGCACGCGACGCTGCGTCCTTGGCTGCCGTGTGCCCCGGCAGGAAGGCCAGCATGCCCGCCGTCGCCGTCCTTGCGCCGGAGAGAATAGGGAGCGCCGCCTGCGGGCCACGGGCAAGCTGCGCCGCATCGATATCGGTGCGGATCAGATTGCGTAGCACCGGAAAGCCGCCATCGGCATAAAGATCGTAATCGGTCTGGCCCATCTCGGTGCCGAGCGCCAGCACGAGGTCCGCGTCGCGCAGCAGAGCGCGGACTGCCCTGAGGCTCGGGCTCGCCGGAACTCTCAAGGGGTGGCCGGCGAGCATGCCGCGGGAATTGACCGTGGTAACGACCGGCGCGCCGATCTGTTCGGCAAGCTGGCGCACCTCCTCTTCCGCCGTCAGGGCGCCGCCGCCGCAAAGAATGACCGGTCTTGAAGCTTCCGCGCAGAGGATCGCCGCCTGTTGGAGCGTCTCGCTGTCGGAGCGCGGCCGGGTTGCCGCTGCCGGTCTTATTTCCCGGCTCTCTATCCGAACGGCCATCACGTCCGTCGGAATCTCGATGTGGACTGGCCCCGGCCGGCCGGAGAGCAACACCCCAAAGGCGCGCTCGATGACGAGCGGCAAATCGGTCGGATTGAGCAGCGTGTGCGAATAGAGGGCCAGCGTCTTCATCATGCCGTGCTGATCGGGCAGCTCATGCAGCAATCCGCGGCCGTGCCCGAGGGAGTCACGCCGGTTGACGCCGGAGATCACCAGCATCGGAATGGAATCCTGCCGGGCCTGCGCCATCGCCGTGATCGTGTTGGTCAGGCCCGGGCCGGTGATGACCAGCGCCACGCCGGGCTTGCCGCTGACGCGCGCATAGCCGTCGGCCATGAAGCCGGCGCCTTGCTCGTGGCGCGGTGTGACGTGACGGATCTTCGACGCCGCAAGGCCGCGATAAAGCTCGACCGTATGCACGCCGGGAATGCCGAACACGACCTCGACGCCGTTCGCCTCGAGCAGATCGACGAGAACCTCGCCTACCGTCTTCATCTCGGAAGTCATGCGCAGCGCTCCGTGCGGCTGGTGCATCGTTCGGCTAGAGACGTAATGCGGCGGCACGCCTCGTCAATATCGGGATCCGGAACCGTAAGGCTCACGCGCAGGAGGTTCTGCGCTTCGTTGCCGAAGGAGGAACCCGGCATTACCGCGACCTTCTCCTCTTCGAGAAGCGCCCAGGCAAAGGCTTCGCCGGATAGGCCCGTGCCGGAGACGTCGATCAACGTGAACATGCCCGCCTCCGGCGGCAGCACAAAGACGCCGGGCGCCTGGGCAAGACCATGGACGATCCTTCCGGCACGCCTCCTATAGGCCTCGCGCATCTGCCTTGCCGTATCGATCCGATGCGTCAGCGCATAAGCCGTCATGTCGGCGATGAACGGCTGCACTCCGAAGAGCATGGTTTCGGAAATCGGCAGGAGCCGATTGGTAAACTCGACGGGCCCGGCCGCCCAGCCGCTGCGGAAACCCGGAGCGGCATGCGACTTCGAAATGGACGATACGACCACGGTGCGCTCGGCGAGATCCGGATTGTCGAAGGGCGACGCAAAGACGGCGCCGAAGACCAGTTCTTCATAGACCTCGTCGCAAACGATCCAAAGGTTGTGGCGGCGCGCTACCTCGCCGATCGCCGCAATTTCCGCTGCTGTCAGTACGGCGCCGGTCGGGTTGTGCGGCGTGTTCAAGAGCAACACGCGGCATTCCGGCGTAATCGCTTCTTTCAGGTCCTCGGTCCGCATGTGAAAGCCGAATTCAGGCTTCAACGGAACAAGCACCGGATGGGCACCGGTGGAGCGGATGACGCCTTCATAGGTAGCGTAGAGCGGATCGCCGACGAGCACGCCATCGCCGGCCTCGGCGAGTCCCAGCATGACGGCGAAGAGCGCCGTCTGCGTGCCCGGGAAGCACAGAATATTTTCGGCGGTCACATCGGCGCGCCGGCGGCGGTATTTTTCCGCCAGCGCCGCCACCACGGCCGGCTCGCCGCGGCCGTTCGAGTAGCGGTAACGTCCCGCGTTCATGGCTCGTTGGCATTCGTCGAGCAGGACTTGGTCAGGCGGTAAGTCCGGTTCGCCGATCGTCAGCTCGATGACGTCCGCGCCGCTTGCCTTCAACTGACGTGCACGGATGTGCAGCGACCATTTGCCGGAGCCGAGGTCGGCAAGACGCGAAGTGATCGACGCGTAACGCATGCTGTTTACTCCCGTTTTCCTTAGGTGATTTTTGGTAATCCAAAATCACAGACGTTCTTAGATTCTAATGGCTTGGCACGTGACGGCGCGGCAAACCGCGCACCGCGTGCGTTAATTGTCGAGCGGCAGGCCGAGCAGAGCCTCGACCGAATCCATAGCGATGCTGACAAGTTCTCCCTCACGAAAAAGATCGCCGGCGAGGCAGCCTTCGACCCATAGCCCATCCACCAAACCGTTGATCGCGATCGCGTAGCGGCGGCATTCCTCCGTACTGGCCGGCTTGCCCTTGGCCGCAAGGAATTCGCTCAGCAGATCCTGCAAGGCGTTGCGAAAGGCGAGATAGCCTTCGCGGTGAATCTCGGCGAGCACCGGGTCGACGCGCACCTGGCTGATGAAGGCTGCCCAGAGCGAGATGCTGCGGCTGTCGGCGACCGGTTCGGTCAGATTGATGGCGATGAAATCCCGAAGGCGGGTCGTGGGATCGCCTTCGACATTCTTCGCCTTTTCCGTAAGAGACGTGATGACGGCGCGGTAGGCCTCCGCGACCATCTGATCCTTCGATTCGAAATAGTGGCGCACGAGCCCCGCCGTAACGCCGGCGCGAATCGCGATCTGTCGGACGGTTGCGCCTTTCAGGCCGAACTCCGATATGCAATCGAGCGTCGCCTCGATCAGCTCCTGCCGGCGTTCTCCCTCGGGGGCGCGATGAAAGCTGCGGCGGTTCACGGCCGCCTCGGCAGCGCAGAGGCGTTCGGCCAGACCGTCGTTTCCTGCGAACCGAATAGGCTCATGCGATGCTCCTGCGGGAGATGATCTTTCATGCGAGGGCCGCGCCAGAAAATCAGCGGCGACGTTATTATACGCTTGAATAATAGCGGCACAAGTGCAACGATGCTATCAATGAAACAGCGTGACAAGCCGAAGATGCTGCACGAAAGAATGACCAGGGGAACTGTTTTCATGCTTTCAGCAAAAGCTCTCAGAGCCATGGGAGTCGCGCGTCGATGACGGATGCGGCCCAGGCAATAGAGGTCACTGACCTCTACAAGCGTTTCGGGCCATTGGAAGTGCTGAAAGGTGTGTCGCTGACGGCCCGTCAGGGCGACGTCATCGCGATCATCGGCGGCAGCGGTTCCGGCAAATCGACGTTGCTGCGCTGTATCAACATGCTGGAACTGCCCTCGGCCGGCCGGGTCAGCGTGCACGGCGAAGAGATCCGGATGAAATCCGACGGTCACGGCGGATTGATGCCGGCCGATCGCAAGCAGGTCCAGCGCATCCGCACCCAACTCGGCATGGTCTTCCAGAGCTTCAATCTATGGCAGCACATGACGATCCTTGAAAACGTCATCGAGGCGCCGGTGCACGTGCTCGGCAAAGCCAAAGCCGAAGCGGTCGAGACGGGCGAAGCGCTGCTGCGCCGGGTCGGCCTCTACGAGAAGCGCGACGCCTATCCGGCCTTTCTTTCCGGCGGCCAACAGCAGCGCGCCGCGATCGCCCGCGCACTCGCGATCCAGCCTCTCGTGATGCTCTTCGACGAACCGACCTCCGCGCTCGACCCGGAACTCGTCGGCGAGGTGCTTTCGGTGATCGGCGATCTCGCACGCGAGAAGCGGACGATGATCCTCGTCACCCATGAGATGAAGTTCGCCCGCGACGTCGCCAACCACATCGTCTTCCTGCACAACGGCGTCATCGAGGAACAGGGGCGGCCGGATGCCATTTTCGGCGCACCAAAATCCGAAAGGCTGAAAAAATTCATCAGTTCGATTCACTGAATTCCGCAATGCTCAACAACCAAAAAAGGGAACAGCATGAAGAAGGCATTGAAATTCCTGGCGATTGCCGCCGCCCTCTCGATCACCGGCGCTGCGGCAGCCTCGGCTGAAACGGTCAAGGTCGGCATTGCCGCGGAACCCTATCCGCCTTTCACCTCGCCCGACGCCAGCGGCAACTGGCAAGGCTGGGAAATCGAGTTCACGAAGGCGATTTGTGCCGAGGCCAAGCTCGACTGCGTGATCACGCCCGTCGCCTGGGACGGCATCATCCCGGCGCTGACCGCAAAGAAGATCGACATGATCATCGGCTCGATGTCGATCACCGAGGAGCGCCTGAAGACCATCGACTTCTCCGACAAGTACTACAACACGCCGACCGGCGTTATCGGCACCAAGGGCGTCGACATCAAGCCGACGCCGGAGGGACTCGCCGGCAAGGCGCTCGGCGTGCAGGTCGCGACCGTGCACCAAGCCTATGCGACGAAGCACTTCGCCCCCGCCGGTGCGGAGGTGAAGGAATATCAGACGCAGGACGAGGCCAACCAGGATCTCGCCGCCGGACGTCTGGATGCCGTGCAGGCAGACGCGATCGCGCTTGACGCTTTCCTGCAGAGCGATCAGGGCAAAGAATGCTGCGATTATAAGGGCGACGTGGCTCCGGACCTCGCCGTTCTCGGACCGGGCGTCGGCGTCGGGCTGCGCAAGGGCGAGACGGAGCTGAAGGACAAGATCAACGCTGCGATCAAGGCGATCCGTGCGAACGGCACCTACGACGCCTTCTCGAAGAAGTATTTCGACTTCGACATCTACGGCGGATAAGGCAAGCCGGCCGGCGGTCCCAGAAACCGCCGGCCGCTGCCTTGGAGCGGGATGACGGAGGTGCTCGCGCCCGCAATCCCGCGTCTCAACTGACGAGCACGAAGTCGCCATGGCAGCGGATACATTCATCAACTGGAGCCTGCTTTCGCTCTCGGCGCCCGGGTGGGGCGGCGTTCTGCTGCAGGGATTCCTCCATTCGATCCAGATTGCCATCGGCGGCTACGCACTCGGATTGCTGCTCGGCATCGGCGGCGCCTTCGGCAAGCTCTACGGTGGGCCGGTGCTGCGCGATCTACTGGAGTGCTACACGACGATCGTGAGGGCCGTGCCCGAGCTCGTCCTTATCCTTCTTCTCTACTATGCGGGTACCGACCTTTTGAACCAGCTCCTGGGCGCGGTCGGTTTCGGATCGATCGATATCAGCGGTCTGGTGGCGGGCATCTTCGTTATCGGGGTCGTACAGGGTGCCTATTCGACGGAGGTGTTGCGCGGCGCGATCAAGGCCGTGCCGGCCGGTCAGATTGAGGCCGCCAGAGCCTATGGCATGTCTCCCGTAAAAGTCCTGCGACGCATCACGCTGCCGGCGATGCTGCCCTATGCCATTCCCGGCCTCGCCAACCTCTGGCTGATCGCGACGAAAGACACGGCGCTGCTCGCCGTCGTCGGCTTCAGCGAACTGACGCTCGTGACGCGACAGGCCGCCGGCGCTACCAAAGCCTATTTCCTGTTTTTCTGTGCGGCGGGCGCGCTCTATCTGGCGCTGACGCTCGTTTCCAACGTCTTCATCGGCATGATCGAGCGGCATGCGCGTCGTGGCTTCGCGGAGCAAAGATGACCGACGAAACCACGCACGCGCTGGCTTTCACACCCGAGGATCTGCCCAAAGGCAAGGGCTTCTTCCAGCCGCATCGCATCGTGCTGATGCTGATCTTCGCAAGCCTCGTGCTTACGCTTGCGGTCTTCATGCGCTGGGACTGGTTGCCGCGTTATCTGCCGAAACTCGGCTCCGGCATTCTCGTCAGCCTGGCAATGCTCTTCAGCACCGCGATCATCGGCTTCCTGCTTGCCGTTCCGCTCGGGCTCGCTCAGGTGACCGGACCTTGGTTTTTGAAAGCGCCTGCCCGCATCTTCTGCACTGTCATTCGGGGCACTCCACTGCTGCTGCAGCTCTGGCTCCTCTATTACGGCCTCGGCTCGCTTTTCCCGCAATTTCCGGCGATCCGGCACTCGTTTCTCTGGCCCTATCTCCGCGAGGCCTGGCCCTATGGCGTCGCGGCGCTGACGATCTCATTTGCCGCCTACGAGGGAGAAGTGATGCGCGGCGCCTTCGCCGGCGTGCCTGCAGGAGAGCTGGAGGCAGCGCGCGCCTATGGCATGGGGCGCTGGACGGCCTTCCGGCGCATCTGGCTGCCGCGCGCCGTCCACCGGGCGCTGCCGACGCTCAACGGCGAGACCGTGCTGCAACTCAAATCGACGCCGCTCGTCGCGACCATCACCGTCATCGATGTCTATGCGGTGATCTCCAAGGTGCGGCAGGAAACATACCTGACCTACGAACCGCTGCTGCTGCTTGCGGCCATCTATATGTGCCTCACCGGCATTCTGGTCGTGGCATTCCGCTACTTCGAAAACCGCATACCTACACGTGGTGCCTAACATGAAGCTCGCCGCCGCCATCGACAATGCCATGCCGGAACTCGTCGCGATCCGGCATGACTTGCACACCCATCCGGAACTAGGGCTCGAGGAGAAACGGACCTCTGCCTTCATCGCCCGCCATCTCGAGGCCCTTGGCTACGAGGTGACGACGGGACTTGCGAAGACCGGGGTCATCGGCACGCTTAGAAACGGCACCGGCTCCCGATCGATCGGCATCCGTGCCGACATCGACGCGCTGCCGATTCATGAAGAAACCGGCCTCGACTACGCCAGCAAAACACCAGGACTGATGCATGCCTGCGGCCATGACGGCCACACGGCGATGCTGCTCGGTGCCGCCCGGGCGCTTGCCGAGCGAAAGAATTTCGACGGCACCATTCACCTCATCTTCCAGCCGGCCGAGGAGAATTTCGGCGGCGCGAAGATCATGATCGATGAAGGTCTGTTCGATCGATTCCCCTGCGATGCCGTCTTCGCGCTCCACAATGAACCGAACCTGCCCTTCGGTCAGTTCGCGCTGCGCGAGGGACCGATCATGGCCGCAGTCGACGAGGCGCGGATTACCGTTCACGGCCGCGGCGGGCATGGCGCCGAGCCGCAGGAGACGGCCGACCCGATCGTCTGCGGCGCGAGCATCGTCATGGCGCTACAATCGATCGTATCGCGCAACATCCATCCGATGGACCCGTCGGTCGTCACCGTCGGCGCCTTCCATGCGGGCTCGGCGAGCAACATCATTCCCGAACGAGCCGAAATCGTCGTCGGCATCCGCTCGTTCGACCCGGCGGTCCGCGACGAGCTCGAACGCCGTATTCGAATGATCGCAGAGGCGCAAGCCGCGAGCTTCGGCATGCGCGCCACAGTCGACTACCAGCGCAGCTACGATGCGACGATCAATCACAAGCCGGAGACGGATTTCGTCCGCGAGATCGCCATCCGCTTTGCCGGTGCGGACAAGGTGGTCGATCTTGCGCGCCCGTTCATGGGCAGCGAGGATTTCGCCTATATGCTCCAGGATAGGCCGGGTACGTACTTCTTCCTGGGATCGAGGATGACGGGTGAAGAGAAGCCGCTCCACCATCCCGGCTACAACTTCAACGACGATCTGCTGCCGATCGGGGCAGCTTTCTGGACGGAACTTGCCGAGGCTTATCTCGCCTGGACCTGAGCGCTCTCGTGGTCGCAAATGCCGCAGCGAAACATTGCCGCAGTGTGACAACGTGGCGATTCGGCCGTCATTGACCTTTCGCGATTTTGCATCAGATTCAATCACACGATGAAAATGACCGTCGACGGTCGAACGGCGCTCGCCCAAGTCCGATGAAGGCGGGCGGGGATGCCCGCTCCGCCGACTTCGCCTGAAAGGATCGTGCCGTGTTTGAAGCCTTTGATGCCACGGTGCTTGCGCGCATTCAGTTCGCCTTCACGGTCTCGTTTCACATCATCTTTCCCGCCTTTTCCATCGGACTCGCAAGCTATCTCACCGTCCTCGAAGCGCTCTGGCTCTGGAAGAAGGACGAGGTCTATCTGGAGCTTTTCAACTTCTGGAAGACGATCTTCGCCGTCGCCTTCGGGATGGGCGTCGTTTCCGGCATCGTCATGTCCTATCAGTTCGGCACCAACTGGAGCGTGTTCTCCGACAAGGCGGGGCCGGTCATCGGGCCGCTGATGGGCTACGAGGTGCTGACGGCCTTCTTCCTCGAGGCGGGCTTTCTCGGCATCATGCTGTTCGGCATGAACCGGGTCGGGCCGAGGCTGCATTTTCTCGCGACTGCCATGGTTGCCCTCGGCACACTGATTTCGGCCACCTGGATTCTCGCCGCCAATTCCTGGATGCAAACGCCGGCCGGCTTCTCGATCAATGAAGCAGGTCAGTTCATCCCGGCCGACTGGTCAGCAATCATCTTCAATCCCTCCTTTCCCTACCGGCTCACGCATATGGTGCTCGCCGCCTATCTGACCACTGCATTCGTTGTCGGCGCTTGCGGGGCGTGGCACCTCCTGCGCAAGACCGCCCCGCGCCGGGCGCACACGATGTTCTCGATGGCGATGTGGATGGCGGCAATCGTCGCGCCGATCCAGATCTTCGCCGGCGATCTGCATGGGCTGAACACGCTGGAGCACCAACCGGCGAAGGTCATGGCGATGGAAGGACACTATCAAAGTCACGAGGGCGGAGCGCCGCTCATCCTCTTCGGCGTTCCGAACCCCGCCGAGAAGCGCATCGAATACGCGGTCGAAATCCCGAAGCTGTCGAGCCTCATCCTGAAACACGATCTCAATGCGCCGCTCGCCGGCCTGGATACGATTCCTGACGAGCTGCATCCTCCGGTCAGCATCATCTTCTGGTCTTTCCGTGTCATGGTCGCGATTGGCTTTGCCATGCTCGGCATCGGGATTTGGAGCCTCTGGTGCCGGTATCGCCGTACGCTCGACACCAATGCCTGGCTTCACCGCACCGCGGTATTGATGGGTCCCGCCGGCTTCGTTGCGGTGCTTTCTGGTTGGATTACCACCGAAGTCGGCCGACAGCCCTATACGATCTACGGTCAGTTGCTGACCGCCAACTCGATCTCGCCGATCGAAGCACCGGCTGTCGGATTCTCGCTCGTCGCCTTCATCATCGTCTACTTTCTCGTCTTCGGGGCCGGCACCTTCTACATTCTGCGGCTGATGGGCCGCCTGCCCCGCGACCCGATGCCCGAGCTCGAAGAGGGACCGCTGCGCACTGCCGGCATCACGCCGGGTCCGGCACACACCAAACTGCATGGAGATCACCATGACCTTTGATCTGCCGCTGATCTGGGCCGCGATCATCGCCTTTGCGGTTCTCGCCTATGTGATCCTCGATGGCTTCGACCTCGGCGTCGGCATTCTCTTTCCTCTTTTCCCTGAAAAACACGATCGCGACGTCATGATGAATTCCGTGGCGCCCGTCTGGGACGGCAACGAGACCTGGCTCGTGCTCGGCGGCGGCGGCCTCATGGCCGTGTTCCCCCTCGCCTATGCGACGGTGCTGCCCGCGCTCTACGCACCGATCATAGCCATGCTCATCGGCCTCATTTTCCGGGGCGTGGCGTTCGAATACCGCTGGCGCACGAGGCGCGGCGAATTCCTGTGGAACTGGGCCTTTGCCGCCGGTTCGACGTTGGCAGCCTTCGCGCAAGGCCTGGCGCTCGGCGCGCTCGTGCAGGGCATTCCGGTCGAAGACCGGGCCTATGCCGGCGGCTGGTGGGACTGGCTGACGCCGTTTTCCATCGTGACGGGCATCGCGATCGTGGTCGGCTATGGGCTGCTTGGCGCGACCTGGCTGGTGATGAAGACCCACGGCGATCTCGCGGAACGCGCACGCCGCCTCGCAGTCAGATGCTGCTTCGCGACGGTCGCGGCCATGGGCATCGTCAGCCTGTGGACGCCGTTTCTCGAGCCGGTCTACCTTGAGCGCTGGTTCGGCTGGCCGACCGCGATCTTCAGCGTGATCGTGCCGCTGCTGGTGCTCGGCTGCGTCTACCTGCTTCTCAAGGGCATTCGCGACCGTCGTGACGTGCAGCCCTTCATCGCCGCGCTCGGCCTTTTCGTGCTGGGCTATATCGGCATCGGCATCAGCTTCTATCCCTACATGGTGCCGGCGTCGCTCACCATCTGGGATGCTGCCGCTCCCGACGAAAGCCTTGCCTTCCTGCTCGCCGGCGCGCTCGTGCTGGTGCCTATCATTCTCGCCTATACGGGCTATGCCTACTGGGTGTTCCGCGGCAAGGTCGATCCGGAGGAGGGCTACCATTGATGCGTGCGGACGGTGCCGGCCGAAAGCTGCTCTGGTTCGTCGGCCTCTGGCTCGCCGGCGTTGCCGTGGTGAGCATCGTCGGCCTGGCGATCAAACTTGTCCTTGGCAGTTAGGGTCGGCTCGAGGGACTCAAGGCGTGTGAGGGCGACGCGGTGAGAAGACGGCGAGCGCGGTAGCACGCCGCAGAGACTACGCCGCGCCTGCGGCGGTTTGCCCCTTCTCAGCCGCGCTTCGCTTTGCTAGCAGTTCGGCCGAAGAACCTGGGGCGGCTGCCGCCCTCAAGGAGCCGGATAATGCAAAAGACCCCTGCGGAATGCGAGACGATGGCGGATGTGCGCGCCGAGATCGATCGGCTCGACCGCGCCCTGATGACGTTGTTTGCGGAGCGCTGGGGCTATATTGACCGTGCCGCCGAAATAAAGCGCCCGTTGAAACTGAAGGCCGATGTTCCGGCACGCGTTGCCGAGGTGCGGGAAAACGCGCGCAGGAACGCGATCGAGCTTGGCCTTCAGCCGAGCTTCTACGAGCATCTGTGGACGCAGCTGATCGATCACGCCATCGCGCATGAGCGGAAGCTGCTCGGCGAAGATCTGCAGTAGTCCGCCAGGCAAGGCGCGCGGGGAGCAGGCGTCAGCCGCTAGCGACCAGCCATTCGTCCTCACCGCGGTCGAAACTATTCTTGCGGCTAAGGTGATCCTCCCAGTCATAGGCGCTCTGAATGATGTGTTCGAGGCTCGCGTGGGTCGGAACCCAGTCCAGCTTCATTCGCG
Organism: Sinorhizobium numidicum; assembly: GCF_029892045.1. Classification (NCBI taxonomy): domain Bacteria; kingdom Pseudomonadati; phylum Pseudomonadota; class Alphaproteobacteria; order Hyphomicrobiales; family Rhizobiaceae; genus Sinorhizobium; species Sinorhizobium numidicum. The sequence goes on along the minus strand of NZ_CP120368.1, from coordinate 570,998 downwards.
CGACCGACGGGTCGGCGACGACCTGCGCGGCATCGCCCGGGCGTCGAGGCGCATAGTCGATACGGAAATCACGACCGGAAATCTGTCGCACCGTATCGAGGACCTGAAGCACCGAGAAGCCTTCGCCGTAGCCACAATTGGTGACTAACGGCTCGCCGCCGCTTCTGAGATAGCCGAGCGCATTGCGGTGTGCGGCGACCAGATCGCTGACATGGATATAGTCGCGAATACCGGTACCGTCCGCCGTCGGATAGTCGGTGCCGAAAACATCGACGTTGCGGCGCTTGCCAAGAGCAGCTTCGCACGCGACCTTGATAAGGTGGGTGGCACCGGCAGTCGATTGGCCGGCGCGGCCAAGCGGATCGGCCCCCGCCACGTTGAAGTAGCGGAGCGCCACGTAGCGGAAGTCTTGGGCTGCTGCCGCATCCTGCAGCATCATCTCCGACATCAGCTTGGAGCGACCATAGGGGCTTTCCGGACGCAAGGTCGCCGTTTCCTTGACCGGGTCGGGCGTGTCTTGGGTGCCATAAACGGCGGCGGTCGACGAGAAGACAAAGTTGCAGACACCGGCGTCTATCGTCGCCGCGATGAGCGTGCGCGTATTCGCCGTGTTGTTCTCATAATAGGCGAGCGGATCGGCGACCGACGCCGACACGATGGCAGATCCGGCAAAGTGGATGACCGAATCGATGTCGTTTTCCGCGAATATCCGCGCAAGCAGCGCCCTGTCGCCGACATGGCCAAAATAGAAGCGCGCTTCTGGCGCGATTGCCCAGCGGAAACCCGTCGCCAGACTATCGAGCACCACCACGGCTTCGCCGGCGTCGAGCAACGACCATACCATGTGGCTGCCAATGTAGCCCGCTCCGCCTGTCACCAATACGGTCATTTGCTTTTCCGTCCCATGAAACATGGGAACAGAAAAGCCGAGCGGTGCTTTCAGAATCGGTAAATCAGGGCTCTCGCGCCGGCCGTTGCAGCTTATTCTCGGTAGAGTGGTTAAGCCTCGCCCTCGCCATTCGGTAGAATTTTAGAGATCTCATCCGACAAGCCGAAAGGCGGCGACGGTGTTCGATCGTCAGCGGCTGAGAATATAGCTTCGAAGCCGGTCGGCGGCTTCGGCGATCTGGGCCGGATCGCGCAGGAAACAGGCGCGCATGAAGAGCGCGCCACCCTCGCCGAAGGCCGTTCCGGGCGCCAGTCCGACGCCGGTCTTATCGACGATGTCGATGGCGGCTTGGCGCGAATCCGTCACGCCGTCGATCTTGAGGAAGGCGTAGAGCGCGCCATCGGGCTTCAGGGTTTCCACGCGATTTGTGGCGATCAGGCATCGCAGAGCAGATCGCGGCTGCGGGCGGCCTTGGCGATGTTCTCGTCGACAAAGCCGTCACCCTCGTCGAGGGCGATGACCGCGCCGCGCTGCATGAATTGCGCAACGCCGGAGGTTGAATACTGAATCAGATTCTCGAGCACCTGCCCCATCGCCGGCGGCGCAACGATCCACCCGACGCGCCAGCCGGTCATCGACCAGTTCTTGGAGAAGGAATTGACGAAGAGGCTCCGATCGTCCTCGTCCATGATATCGAGGAAGGACGGCGCCCGACCGCCACCGTAATAATAAAGCGCATAGATCTCATCGGCGATGATCCAGAGACCATGCTTGCGCGCCAGCGATAGAATGGCCTTGAGATCGTTATGCGTCGCCGTCCACCCGGTCGGATTGGACGGCGTGTTGATGAACAATGCGCGCGTCTTCTCGTTGATAGCGGCTTCGAGCCGGTCGAGATCGAGCTGCCACTTGCCATTCTCGAAGCGCAGCGGCACCGCGATGGGACGGGCGCCCGATAGCTCCGCGGCGGCAGCAAAATTCGGCCAGGCCGGAGTCAACAATACCATCTCGTCGCCGGGCGAAGTGACCGCCTCGATTGCCAACTTGATGGCTTGCATGCCCGAGCCGGTGACATAGAAATTCTCAGGTGACAGCGTCTTCTGGAAGCGGCGCTGATAATAACGCACCAGCGCTTCGCGCAGCGGCGGAATACCGCGCTGCCATGTGTAGAACGTCTCGCCGGCCACGACTGCTTCTGCCGCCGCCCGGCTGATGAACTCCGGCGTCGGGAGGTCGCCTTCACCAACCCAAAGCGGAATCAGGCCGTCACGGCCCCGCGCGTAGTTTACGACTTCGACGATGCCGCTTTCGGGCGCCGTAACTGCGCGAGGGCTGAGACTGGTGATGATCGTCATCGGCGGGGCTCCTACAGCGACGCGCGTCCAATCAGACGCGCAACGGTCGCCGTAACGCGTTGAATTGCTGCAGGATTCCTTAAACCGGAACCGATTTAAGGAATCCTGCAGCGGACTGGCCATCGCTTCTAGACGCTTTCCCGCCGACGATCACGCGATTTTATCTGACCGGTTTATCGATTTCTGTGATGATTTCGCAGCGCGCTAACGCAGGCCGCGACCGAGAGCACCGCCGTCATGCGCGCTGTTTCAGCAGATCGCGAATCTCCGACAGCAACTGAATATCCTGCGGCGGTGGTGCGGCCGGTGCCTTCTCCCTTTCGACCGATGCGCGAACACGATTTACGAGCTTGATCAACAGGAAGATGATCCAGGCGAGGATCAGGAAGTTGATGAGCACGGTGATGAAGTTGCCGTAGGCAAAGACCGCGCCCTGCTGGCGGGCTGCCGCAAGCGTCGGCGCATTGACATTTCCGGAAAGCGGCAGGAAATAATTGGAGAAATCGAAGCCGCCGCCGGTGAGCGCGCCGACGATCGGCATGACCAAGTCGTTAACGACCGAGTCGACGATCTTGCTGAAAGCGGCACCGATGATGACGCCCACTGCAAGATCCATGACATTGCCGCGGGCAATAAACTCCTTGAATTCGTTCAGCATGCGTCTCTCCGTATGGTTCCCCTTTACCAACGATCGCCGACGCCTGTCCCCGGCGCTGCAACCAATGGTCGGAATCTAGATCAAAGGTCGATGCGATGGAACCGCTCTTTGCGTTTGACCACATTGCATCCAACCGACCGCCCCAGGTGCAGATAGAGGCGCAAGACAGGAGGGCAAGCGCCGAGCAATGGAGATGATCTATCTTGGACTTAAGACTGACGGCCAGCCAATTCTCAACCCGACGGACTTGCCCTATGCTGCTTCCGAAGGAGTGAGGCATGCTTTCGGGTTCTGTCATTTTCGCCTCGGCCTTCGCCTATCTGCTGCTGCTTTTCGCAGTCGCAAGCTATGGCGACCGGCGAGCCAGAAAAAGCAATATCGCCAGCAAGGGCCGGCCGCTCGTCTATGCGCTCAGCCTCGCGATCTACTGCACTTCCTGGACCTATTTTGGCGGCGTCGGCCTTGCTGCGGAACGCGGGCTCGAGTTCACCGGGATCTACATCGGCCCGATCCTCATGTTCACGCTCGGCATGCCGCTGATCCGCCGCGTCATCAGACTTGCGAAGGCAGAGAAACTCACATCGGTCGCCGACTTCATCGCCGCCCGCTATGGCAAAAATCCCGCGGTCGCCGCAATCGTGGCGCTGATTTCGCTTGTCGGCGCCATTCCCTATATCGCGCTTCAGCTCAAGGCGGTTTCGAGTTCGGTCGCCGCGATGGTCAATACGAGCGATTACGGGATCGGGTCGGGACAAAACTTCATAGACCTGCCGCTGCTGGTGACGCTCTTCCTGGCCTGCTTCGCGATCGTGTTCGGCACGCGTCACACGGACGCCACCGAGCATCAGGACGGGCTCATCCTCGCGATCGCCATGGAATCGGTGGTGAAGCTGATAGCCATCCTCACCGCCGGCCTCTACATCATTTTCGTGCTGTTCGACGGACCCGCCAATCTCTGGGCACAAGCCCAACAGAGCCCTCAGGTCCTCTCGGCACTGGAATACCAGACGCCGCTCGCGCGTTGGGTGGTGCTGATCGTAACGTCGGCGTTCGGCATCATCATGCTTCCGAGACAGTTCCATGTCACCGTCGTCGAAAACCGCACCGAAACCGAATTGCGCACTGCGGGCATTCTCTTTCCGCTCTACCTTATCGCGATAAACATCTTTGTCCTGCCGATCGCAGTCGCCGGCATCCTCTCGTTTGCGGGGTCTGGCAATGCCGATCTTTACCTTCTGGCGTTGCCGCTTGCAGGCGATGTGCCGGTGCTCACGCTGTTCACCTTCATCGGAGGGTTTTCGGCCGCGACCGCAATGGTCATCGTCGCCTCGGTGGCGCTGTCTATCATGATTTCCAACGACATCGTCATGCCGGTGTTTCTGCGGCGAAGACTCGGTACGCGTGGCGCGCTTCAGGAAAACATGGCAGGCACGCTGCTCAACATCCGCCGCACGGCGATCTTCGCGGTCCTGCTTCTTGGTTACGGCTATTATCGCTCCGCCGATATCAGCGCCGGCCTCGCTTCGCTGGGACTGCTCTCCTTTGTAGCCATCGCGCAAATGGCACCGGCCTTTCTCGGCGGACTGGTATGGCACCAGGCCAATGCCCGAGGCGCGATCACCGGCATGGTCTGCGGCTTTCTCGTCTGGGCTTACCTTTTGTTCCTGCCAAGCCTCGGCGGCCCCGACAACTCCCATGTCGCGACGGCGATTTTGAGCTTTCTCCTGCCGTTCACCGATCTCTTCTCGGGCCCCGATGCCGATCCGCTGGTAAACGCCACGGCTCTCAGTCTCTTCGTCAATGTCACGACCTACATTCTCGGATCACTGACCCGGACACCAAAACCCCTGGAGCGTTTTCAGGCCGGCGTCTTCATCACCCGTCGTTCACGGACGGAACGAACTTTCCGCGGCCGCAAGACGAAGGTTACGGTCCGCGACCTCAAGACCACGATCGGCCGCTACATGGGCGAGGAGCGCATGCAGCGCTCGTTTCATACCTACGAGCAGCAGACCGGTCGCTGGCTGGACGAAAACGCGTCCGCCGACATGGCCCTCGTGCATTTCTCGGAACAATTGCTCGGTAGCGCCATCGGCTCATCATCGGCCCGCCTCGTCCTTTCACTGGTGCTGCAGCGAATGGACGACGCTTCCTCTGACACGGCCTGGCTGCTCGACCAGGCGAGCGAAGCATTGCAGTACAATCAGGACATGCTGCAAACGGCGCTCTCGCAAATGGACCAGGGCATCGCCGTCTTCGACAACGCCAACAACCTGATCATCTGGAACCGCCGTTTCCGGCAACTGCTCGATCTGCCGGAGACGGCGGGTCAGGTCGGTTTCCCGCTTGCCGACATCGTCGCCACGCTCGCCCGGCGGGGCGATATTCGCAAGGACGAGGAAAAGACGCTGATCGCCAATTTCCTGACGCTCGACAAGCCGTTCCTGCTCGAACTCGCCAGCGGCACACGCATCATCGAAGTCAGAACAAATGCAATGCCGGACAAGGGCATCGTCACGACCTACACCGATATTACCCAGCGCGTTGCCGCCGACATGGCGCTGAAGCAGGCGAACGAGACGCTGGAGATGCGTGTTGCCGAACGCACCGGTGAACTGACGCGGGTCAATCGCGAACTGGCCGAGGCGCGTGCCGTGGCTGAAGAGGCGAATATCGGCAAGACGCGCTTCTTCGCAGCGGCCGGCCACGACATCCTGCAGCCCTTGAACGCAGCGCGGCTTTATTCCTCGTCGCTCGTCGAGCGGCTGGGCGGCTCCGACAACAGCGCGCTGGTGCATAACATCGATTCCTCGCTGGAATCGGTGGAGGCCATTCTCGGCGCCGTGCTCGATATTTCGCGGCTCGATACCGGTGCCATGAAACCGCGCCTGCAATCGGTGCCGCTCAACGACCTGCTGCGACGCATCGAGACGGATTTCGCGCCGATGGCGCGCGCGAAGGACATCGAGCTCGTTGTCATGCCGACGTCACTCACCGTGCGCAGCGACCCGAACCTCTTGCGGCGCGTCGTCCAGAACCTAGTCTCGAACGCCGTCAAATACACGCCCAGCGGCAAGGTGCTGGTCGGCGTGCGTCGACATGGGCAGATCGCGACGATCGAGGTGCTCGATTCCGGTATCGGCATCCCGCCGTCGAAATTCCGCACGGTCTTCAAGGAATTCGCCCGCCTCGACGAAGGCGCGCGCACGGCCTCCGGCCTCGGCCTCGGTTTGTCTATCGTCGATCGCATCTCGCACGTGCTCAACCATCCCGTTGCCCTGCAGTCGACGCCGGGAAAGGGAACGGGCTTCAAGGTCACCGTACCGCTTGATGCCAGCGCCGGCGAACGCGCGAAGCCACAGCCTGCCATGGTGGCAAGGACCAGCGATGCGCTTGCCGGACTGAACGTCGTCTGCATCGACAACGAACAGAAAATCCTCGAAGGCATGGCGCTGCTTCTCGGCGGCTGGGGCTGTGCCGTGACCACTGCCGAGTCGCTTGCCGCCTGCTCAGAAACAGGCCCCGAGGCGCTGAAGAAGCGGCCCGACGCGATCATCGCCGATTACCATCTCGGTGATGGCAGCGGCATCGAAGCCATCGCCTCTATCCGCGCCCTTTGGAAGGAAAGCATTCCCGCCCTGATGGTGACCGCCGACCGCTCGCCAGAAGTTCGCGCCGCCGCCGAGCGCGACGGTGTCGCCTTGCAGCACAAGCCGGTGCGCCCGGCAGCCATGCGCGCCTGGCTGACCCAGCTCGCCGCGGCAGGAAGAGCGGCGGCGGAGTAGCGGTGCGGGATCAAGAGAATTGGTCGAAACGGCGCTACAGCGCACGCTATTTTCAATCAGATGACAGGCAGACGCGTGTCCCCCATCAATATGGCTCAGGCGGGCAGAGGCGATGGGCGATTGCTGCGCGTCTCCTTCGCCCCGCTTGCTGGGAGAAAGGTGGCCGGCAGGCCGGATGAGGGGCAAAGCCGCCCGTGATTCCGGAACGCGCTACGCGGAACTCTGCTCAGGCGGCCGCCACCGTTCCGATTTTCGAAAGCTGAATAACGGCCTGTGTGCGGCTATCGACGTTGAGTTTCAGCAGTATCGCCGAAACATGCGCCTTGATCGTCGCCTCCGAGACCCCGAGTTCATAGGCGATCTGCTTGTTGAGCAGGCCCTCGGCAAGCATGCTGAGTACGCGCGACTGCTGTGGCGTCAGCGTCTGCAGCCGATGCAGGAGATCGGCGACCTCCGGCTCGTATTCCTGGTTCTGGTCGTAGCCGGCCGGCACGAAAATCTCGCCGGCGATGACCTGCTCGATGCCTTCGCGAATTTCGTCGATGCCTGCGGATTTGGACAGAAAGCCCGCCGCGCCAAGGTCGAGCGCGCGATGAATGGTCGCCGGATCGTCATGGGCGGAGACGATCATCACCGGCAGACTCGGGAATTCCGCGCGGAGTGCAATCAGACCGGAAAGGCCGCTGACACCGGGCATGGCAAGATCCAGAAGCATCAGGTCGGCATCCGGATAGTCTGCCGCGGCCTTGCGCGCGGCGGCGAAATCGCCCGCCTCGACTATGGCGGTCGCCGCACTCATTCCACTGAGCGCCTGGCGCATTGCGCCGCGAAAAAGCGGGTGATCGTCAGCGATGATAATGGTCATTTCGGGCATGACGACGCTCCCTCCCAAGAGCCTCTGCTGCAATCTCGCGGCGCCGCAATCTCGATGCGAAAGCCGCTGCAGCATTTCAAGTTGCTGCATGATCCACCGCCAGATCAACTCCGGCTTGAGCCATCATGCAGTCGGCGCATCCTCCAAACACGCCGGTCTCATGGATTCGCCCGAGTCTTCAAGTCTTCTGAGGCACGGTTTCACCACGCCCATCGGTGATACCGTTTCCGCGGCCCTCGAGATCTTTCACGATCTCCATGAACTTGCGCATCATTCTTTCCATGATGCTCATCGTCCGGTCAATCTCTTCATCGGTCGGAATATCGGGTTTGACCGCGGTTTCACCGCTTTTGACGGCGTTTTCCAAGGCTTCCACGCGTTTGGTCAAGAGATCGAGTTCGCGTTCGAAGGCGGCGCGCTGGTCTGCGGCCATCCGGCAAACGAGCTCGGCGTTTTTCTCCTGGCACAGCGAGACCTCGCCAGTGAGGGTGTCGAGCCGGGCGAAGCCCGTCTCCGATTTCTGCATGCTATAACGCCCCGGCGCCTCTTCCTGGGCAACAGCCGCCAAGGTCCAGCCAAGCCCCAGGGCCACCGCGAGCACTGCGATTACCTGCCTCATGACATCCTCCGTTGGATGCTCATCTAGATCACAGATGATTTGGGTCGATTCGACCCAAATCATCAACATGATCGATTCTGATTTTAGAGCGGGATGCGGGCGGAAAACCGCACGCACTTTTCCTCATCCCGCTCTAAATCCGCTTTCGACCTGATGCTCCGCGGTGGACACGCGCCGATATTTGCGGCAAGGCCATGGCTCGGATTCATGACGGACGAGCGGACAAGATGAACACTACCATATACAAGATCGTTCCGGTGCTTCTATGGCAGGAGGCGCGACGCGTGGGACAATTCGCCGGCGCGCCTGTCGATCTCGCCGACGGGTTCATTCACTTCTCGACGCGCGACCAGGTCATGGAAACGGCAGCGCGTCATTTCGAAGGGCAGACGGATTTGCTGATCGTGGCCGTCAACGCTGCCGCGCTTGGCGAGAAGCTCGTCTACGAACCCTCGCGCGGCGGCGCGCTGTTTCCGCATCTCTACGCGCCGCTCCCGCTCGATGCGGTGCTATGGGAAAAGCCCCTGCCGGTAGGCGCCGACGGGCTCCACGTCTTCCCCGAGCTTGCGCCATGATCGGTCCCTTCGAGTTCCTGGCCCGCCGCGGCCTGTTTCTCCTCGATCCGGAAACCGCCCATGGCCTCACAATCAAGGCGCTGAAGAGCGGTCTCGTCCCGAGCTGCGCCGCCCCCGCCGATCCTCGCCTCAAGCAGACCATTGCGGGCCTCACATTTCCCAATCCGGTCGGCATGGCCGCCGGTTACGACAAGAATGCCGAGGTACCCGAAGCGTTGCTGAGGATCGGTTTCGGCTTCACGGAGATCGGCACCGTAACGCCGAGACCACAGCCGGGCAACGATAAGCCCCGCCTCTTCCGTCTGGTCGAGGACAGGGCTGTCATCAACCGGCTCGGCTTCAACAACGAAGGTCATGGGGCGGCGCTTGCGCGGCTTCAAGCCTGCTCGCGGCAGGCGCTGATCGGCGTCAACATCGGCGCCAACAAGGACAGCGCCGACCGGATCGCCGACTATGTGGCGGGGATCCGCACTTTCTATACCGTTGCGCGCTATTTCACCGCCAACATCTCGTCACCCAACACGCCCGGCCTGCGCGACCTTCAAGCGCGTGAAAGCCTGGTCTTGCTGCTTTCGGCGGTCCTTGCCGCCCGCGACGAGGAAGCGGGGAAAAGCGGGAGGCGGGTTCCCGTCTTCCTCAAGATCGCGCCGGACCTGACCGAAGAGGGAATGGACGACATTGCGGCGGAAGTGCTGGCGCATGATCTCGATGGCCTCGTCGTTTCCAATACCACGCTCTCGCGTGACGGCCTGACGGACCAACGGCAGGCAAGGGAAGCGGGCGGCCTTTCCGGCAAGCCCCTCTTCGAGAAGTCGACGGCGGTGCTCGCGCGGATGCGCAAACGCGTCGGACCCGATCTGCCTATCATCGGCGTCGGCGGCATCGGTTCGGCGGACACCGCGGCGGAAAAGATCCGTGCCGGTGCCGACCTCGTGCAGCTCTATTCCTGCATGGTCTATGAGGGGCCGGGGCTGCCTGGCCGGATCGTGCGCGGCCTCTCGGCACTCTGCGACCGCGAAAAGCTCGGCTCCATCCGCGAGATCCGCGATAGCCGCCTCGACTATTGGGCTGGACGAAACGTCTGAGCCGCCCGGCGCGGCAGCAGCATCAGCAGAAACAATCCACGCAGCAGCAGGAAAAGGTTGAGCCCCGCCCAAAGGCCATGATTGCCGAAGGCAGGAACGAGGACGGCAAGAGCTACGCCAAAACCGAAGAAGGCGGCGAGCATCATGTTGCGCATGTCGCGCGACCAGGTGGCGCCGATGAAGACGCCGTCCATCAGGAAAGCGAGTGCGCCGGTCAGCGCCGTCATGGCGGCCCAGGGCATGTATTCATACGCAAGCGCGCGCACGTCCGGTGCCGTCGTCAAGAGATCGACCAGCGCATTGCCGAAGGCGAGGAAGGCAATCGTCGTCAGCGCGGCGAGCCCGAGCGACCAAAAGGCGGTCATGCGCACGGCTCGGTCGAAGGCCGGCCGATAGGCTGCGCCGATCGATCGTCCGGTAAGCTGCTCGGCCGCATTGGCAAGGCCATCGAGATAATAGCCCGCAACGAGAAAGATGGTCATCAGCACGGCGTTCGCCGCAAGCGTCACCGGCCCGAGACCCGTGCCGATCCGGGTCATGAGCGTGAAAGCCGCGAGCAGGACGAAGGAGCGAATCATGATGTCGCGATTGAGACCGAAAAGCGCCTTGAGGCGCTCGCCGGCGAAGATCGTCGACCATTCGGGCGCGTCGCGTTTGTCGAAGCGGCCATAGACGATCAGGAAACCGAGTATCGCGCCGATCACCTCTCCGATCACGGTGCCGATCGCGACGCCGGCCACGCCCCAGCCGAAGACGAGGCCTAGCAGGATCGACAGCACGATGTTGATGCCGTTGATGACGGTTTGCAGCAGCAAGCCGATCGAGCCCTCGCCGCGGCCGAGCACGACACCGAGGATCGCATAATTGGCGAGCGCCGCGGGGCCGGAGAGAATGCGATAGAGGAAATAGGTACTGGTGACCGCCGCGACCTCCGGGCCGGGTGCCATCAGCCACAGACCAATGGCAAGCAGAAGCGGGGATAGAAGAACGATGGCGGTGCCGGAGAGAAGCGCGATGATGAGCGATCGCCAGAAGACCGCCTGCTGCTCGCGTCGATCCCCGCGGCCATAGGCCTGTGCGACGAGGCCGGTGGTCGAGGCGCGCAGGAAATTGAAGGTGGCGAAGATGAGGTCGAACATCACGGCCCCGACCGCGAGACCGGCAAGCATCTCCGCTCGGCCGAGCCGGCCAACGACGGCCGTGTCGACAAGGCCGAGAAGGGGCGTCGTCAGGAAACCGAGCGTCATCGGCAAGGCGATCGAAAAGATCAGCCGATGGGTAACGTGAAAGGGACCCGCTTCGCGGGCACCCCTGTCGCGCTCAAAGCTCTCGGTGGCAGTCATCGTCCCTCGTGTCCTTGCGGCCGTTTCCGCAAGGTCATCTTGGGAATCAGCTCAGCCGGACAGCACCATGGCCCAATAGGGGCGGTTTCCGGAAGCGGAATTCTGCGCAACGGCTACACCCAGGCCGCGGTAATCGCCGAGCATGTTTTCGAGGTGCTTCGGCGAATTGAGCCAGGCGTCGTAGGCACGCTCGGCGTCATCCTGACCCATGGCGATGTTTTCAGCGGCCGGCAGCGTGACGCCCTGCCCCTTCATCCGGTCGTGGAAACTATCGCGCCAGCCGATATCGTGCCGCATCTTGCCAGCCCGGGCCATCCGCGCAGCCTGATACATCGCCGCAACGGACGCAACCGGATCGCCGACGAGGGTCTGGAGCCCCCTGCCCTTGCGCAACGTGTTGACGTAACCGAGCGTCGCTTCGGTCTGGTCGCTTCCGCTGCCTTCGCCGGGAGAAAGAAGTTCGGAGGTGGTGCAGCCCGCGAGCACGCCGAGCGAGAGAAGACCGCCGGCCCGCAACAATGCGCGTCTACGAATGAAGAACTGTTGATGCTGCATGCTTACCGTCGATAGCTCAGTACGCGTAGGATTAGGAAGATGGGAATGACGATGGCCGCGCCCAGAAGCAGATAATCGCCGACCCGCCCCAATGCCGCAAAGCCGGTATGCCAGAGATCAAGCAGGAAGTTGCGCACGGCGAAATAGACGTCGACCGGATACCAGTCGAAGACGGTCATCACGAAGCCGACGAGGATCGACACGACGACGAGCTTGACGAGCACGCGAAGCGGCGAATCTCCCAGAAATTTGTTTATCCCGTCCGACATCGGCGAAAAATTCTCCTGTTTCCCTTCACATAAGCCGCCAATCTGAAGCCCGCAAGACGCGACGGAAAGCGAGTTGCGCCGTCTTTCAAATTCCGCTTGTATTTAATCCCATCCGGCGTCAGAAGCGTCCATCGCAACGAACCGGCACATTGATGACCCTCAACCAGCTCTCCTCTGGCGACCTGATCGCCGATCGTCGCGCCGATTACGCAAGGATGCTTGCCGAAGCCGGCGAACCGCAAAGCGCTGCAGAATTGATGGCCCAGGCCCTTGAGCGCGCACCGAACTGGGCGGCTGGCTGGTTCCGGCTGGCGGACTATGAGGAAAAATCGGGCCGAAAAGAGGCGGCGATCGGCGCCCTGCGCAACACGCTCCGGCTCAACCCCGAGGATATTTTCGGCGCCAGCCTCAAGCTCGCCCTTCTCGGCGCGGCTGACGCGCCTGAACAACCGTCCAGCATCTATGTCGAGCGTCTTTTCGACGACTATGCCGAACGTTTCGATCACGCACTGATCGAGAAGCTGGACTACAGCGTGCCCGAGAAACTCGCCGCTCTCATCAACCGCACGATGGGCGGCCGCCGCTTTCATCATGTCATCGACCTCGGCTGCGGCACCGGGCTTTTTGGCGAGCGGATTCGCGAGCGCGCCGATTTCCTCGAGGGCTTCGACCTTTCGGCCAATATGCTGGCCAAGGCCGAGATCAAGTCGATCTATGACCAGTTGCGCCAAGCTGACCTGTCTCTGCCGCCGGAAGCGTCCGGCGTGTTCGGCGAGTTTGCGGAAGCGCGCGCCGATCTCGTCAGCGCCGCGGACGTGCTGATGTATTTCGGCAACCTCGAAAGCGTGTTCGTCATCGCAGACCGGCTGCTTTCGCCCGGCGGCTGTTTCGCCCTTTCTGTCGAGGATGCGGCAACGGAGGACCGTTTCGTTCTGCGTCCGTCACTGCGCTATGCGCATTCGGAAGCATATATTGCCGCGCTATGCGCGCAGAGAGATTTTTCACTGGCTGCGATTCAGCGGACGCTCATTCGCACGGATGCGGGCCAGCCAGTACACGGCATCCTGTTTCTGGCTCGCAAACCTGCGTAAGACGCAAGGCTGCCACGCGAAAATAGGTCAGCATTGCTTACATATTCTCCTTGATTGTTTTGTGCGTTGCAGCAATGCTTATGCGCACCACAATCGGGGTCCCTGTCATGGCACAGATCAGCAGCGTTTTCGGTCTCTGGAACACCAGCCCAACCCGGCACACGCTGCTTGAGGACGTGCAGGGTATCTTTTCCGGTAGCTTAGTCGCCGCGCTCGGCCTCTATTTCCTCGCGAGCGCGGGGCTTCTGACCGGCAGCACCGCGGGCGTTGCCTTTCTTTTGCATTATGCGACAGGCGTGAACTTCGGCCTTACCTTTTTTCTTCTCAATCTGCCCTTCTTCTATCTGTCTTTGAAGCGGCTCGGCCGGGCTTTCACGATCAAGACCTTCATCGCCATTGCACTCACCTCGTTCTTGGCCGACGCACAATCGCGCCTCTTCCAGATCGGGGAGATACACCCCGGCTGGGCTGCGCTTATCGGCGGTCTGCTTCTCGGATACGGGCTCCTCGCCCTCTATCGCCACCGCGCCAGCCTCGGCGGCGTCGGCATCCTAGGCATCTACCTGCAAGAGCGCTTCGGCGTCCGCGCCGGGCTGGTGCAACTCGCGATCGACATGGCCGTTCTGGCCGTTGCATTCGCAGTAACGACGCCGTCGACCGTCCTCTGGTCGGTGCTCGGCGCGGTCGTCCTCAACCTTTTCGTGGCGATAAACCACCGCGCCGACCGTTACGTTGCGCTCTGACGTGATTATGCCGCTTTAGCAGGAACATCGATCGGAAACAGCGCGGAAACCGACGCAAAGCCGGTTCCACACGTTGATGGTACCGATCGCAACGGTGATCTTGGTCATTTCCTCTCCGGTGAAATGTGCCTTCAGCGTTTCATAAGCATCGTCGGGCCCTGCCGCGGCGAGACGCGCAGGCTTCTCTTTTGTCGCGTTTGATCTACCTTTGTTCCCCGTGAACAGGATCGATTCCTCATTGCCAGAAAGCGACGCCTTGACGTTGCCTGCGCCCTTTCTCCGGTGGTTTGCCGAAAAGGGCTGGCGTCCACGCGCCCATCAGCTCGAACTCTTGTCGCGCGCGGAGGCGAGAGAAAGCACTCTGCTGATCGCCCCGACCGGCGCGGGCAAGACGCTTGCCGGATTTCTGCCTTCGCTTGTCGATCTCACGCGACGCGGCGAGGTCCCGCCCGGCTCGCCCTTCATGGGCATCCACACGCTCTACATATCGCCGCTGAAGGCGCTTGCCGTCGACATCGAGCGGAATCTGACGAAGCCGGTGGCGGAGATGGGGCTGCCGGTCAGGATCGAGAACCGCACGGGCGATACGCCGCCGGGCAAAAGGCAGCGGCAGAAGCTGAGCCCACCCGATATCCTTTTGACGACGCCCGAGCAGCTCGCACTGCTTATTGCCGATGGCGAGGCGGAGCGCTTCTTCAAGGACCTGCGCTACGTCGTACTTGACGAATTGCACTCGCTGGTGACTTCGAAGCGCGGGCACCTGCTCTCGCTCGGTCTCGCGCGGCTGCGCAGGCTTGCTCCCGGCCTGCAGGCGATCGGCCTCTCGGCGACTGTCGCCGATCCGATGGATCTGCAGCGCTGGCTGGTGGCGCAAGCTGCGGAAAGCGACCACCATGCCGGGCTGATCACCGTGTCCGGCGGCGCCAAGCCGGAGATTTCCATCCTGCGCACCGACCAGCATGTGCCCTGGGCCGGCCATTCGGCCCGCTATGCGATCGGCGACATCTACGCCGCGATCAGGGATCGCGGCACGACGCTGCTCTTCGTCAACACGCGCAGTCAGGCGGAGATGCTGTTCCGGGAACTCTGGACGATCAATGACGACAACTTGCCGATCGCGCTCCATCACGGCTCGCTCGATGTCGCCCAGCGCCGCAGGGTTGAAGCGGCGATGTCGGAAAACCGGCTGCGCGCCGTCGTTGCGACCTCGACGCTCGACCTCGGCATTGACTGGGGCGACGTCGATCTGGTCGTCCATGTCGGCGCCCCGAAAGGTGCCAGCCGGCTCGCCCAACGCATCGGCCGTGCCAACCACCGCATGGACGAGCCGAGCCGTGCAATCCTCGTTCCGGCCAACCGCTTCGAAGTGATGGAATGCCAGGCGGCGCTCGACGCCAACTACATCGGCGCACAGGATACGCCGCCGGTCGGCAAGGGCGCGCTCGACGTGCTGGCGCAGCACGTGCTTGGCTCGGCCTGCGCCAAACCCTTCGATGCGGTCGCGCTCTATGAAGAGATCATCAGCGCCGCACCCTATACCGGTCTTTCCTGGGAAACGTTCGAACGCGTGGTCGACCTCGTCGCCACCGGAGGTTATGCGCTTCGCACCTATGAGCGCTACGCCCGCATTCGCAAGACGCAGGACGGGCTCTGGCGGGTGTCGAACCGGATGGTCGCGCAGCAATATCGCCTCAACGTCGGCACGATCGTCGAATCGCCGATGCTGAACGTGCGCATGGTCAAGCGAAACGCGCGCGGCTCCCTCGGTCGCGGCGGCATGTCGCTCGGCAAGGTAGAGGAATATTTCCTCGAAATGCTGTCGCCGGGCGACACATTCCTCTTCTCCGGCAAGGTCCTGCGCTTCGAGGGCATTCGCGAAAACGAGTGTCTCGTCTCCCAAGCTTTTTCCTTCGATCCGAAAGTGCCGAGCTATGCGGGCGGCAAGTTTCCGCTTTCGACCTATCTCGCCGCCCAGGTTAGAAAGATGCTCGCCGATCCGGATCACCGCGCCGCACTGCCCGATCAGGTGCGCGACTGGCTTGCCCTGCAGCGGGATGTATCGATCTTGCCACGCGAGGACGAACTGTTGATCGAAACATTCCCGCGCGGCAGCCGCCATTACATGGTGATCTATGCTTTCGAGGGAAGGCTCGCCCATCAGACGCTCGGCATGCTGCTGACACGCCGGCTCGACCGCGCCGGACTGAAGCCGCTCGGCTTCGTCGCCACCGACTATTCACTTGCGGTCTGGGGGCTTGACGATATGGGTGCGGCGTTCCGAGCGGCGGCGCCCTCGCTCGCGCAGCTCTTCGACGAGGACATGCTTGGCGATGACCTGGAGGCGTGGCTGAACGAGTCCTTTCTCTTGAAACGCGCCTTCCGCAACTGCGCCGTCATCGCCGGCCTCATCGATCAGCGCCACCCGGGCAAGGAGAAGACCGGCCGGCAGATCACCGTTTCTGCCGATCTCATTTACGACGTATTGCGGGCGCACGAGCCGGACCATATCCTGCTGGAGGCGACTCGCCACGACGCGGCCACAGGGCTTTTGGACATCGGACGCCTCGGGGCTATGCTGAAGCGAATCAAGGGGCACATCACCCACCGCCGGCTCGATCACATCTCGCCGCTCGCAGTCCCGGTCATGCTGGAGATCGGGCGCGAAGCGGTTCAGGGAGAGGCACATGACTTCCTGCTGACGGAAGCCGCCGACGATCTGATCAACGAAGCGATGGGCGGCAGCCCCGACATCGAGAGATAACCGTAGAATGCATCGGCTCGTTCATGCGATACCCGACCCGACGGCGAAGCCGCTTCTCCAGGCGCGCATCACGATCAACGGCGTTGGCGGCATCTGCGATCCGCTCGGCGGCCTCTATCTCCCCGAAACCGGAACGCTGGTCGTTTCCGACCTTCATCTCGAGAAAGGCTCCGCCTTTGCCCGCCGCGGGATGATGCTGCCTCCCTATGACACGCTCGCAACGTTGCGTGTTCTCGAAGCAGCGATCTCTCGCCACGGTCCCCGCGTGATGATCACTCTCGGCGACAATTTCCATGACCGTACCGGATCGGCGAAGATGCCGGAGACCTTCCGCCAGATGATTGCGGCCATGGCTCGCGGCCGTGAGTGGATCTGGATCAACGGCAATCACGATCCCGATGGCGCATGGGGACTGCCGGGCACTTCCACGGACGAGCTTCGCCATGCCGGTCTCGTTTTCCGGCACGAGCCCTCCAAGGTCGATGGCTTTGGCGAAATCGCCGGCCACCTGCACCCGTCGGCAACCGTCAGGCGGCGGGAAAGATCGGTCCGACGCGCCTGCTTCGCCACGGACGGGAAGCGTCTGCTGATGCCTGCTTTCGGCGTCACAACGGGAGGGCTCGACCTCACCCATGGCGCAATGAGCGGTCTTTTCGACCGACAGCAGCTCGTCGCTCATATGCTCGGCCGAGACCGGATCTATTCGGTGCGCTTCGCCAATCTCCTCAGATAGAGGTCGCTAAAGCGCCACCCCGTCAGAAGGCGTTGAAGGTAAGGGTAGTGAGCGAGCGGGAAATACCCGGCACGGTAGCGATATTGTCGTTGATGAACTTGCCGATGTCCTGGCCTTCCTCGATATAGATCTTCAGCAGAAGATCGTAGTCTCCGCTCGTCGAATACATCTCCGAGACGATCTCCTTGCGGTAGATCTCGTCGGCCACCTCGTAGGTCTTGCCGGGAGCGCACTGCAGCTGGACGAAAATCGGTTTCATGGAGCTTCCTCTGCTTCTTTGACGGCCACGGCGTTTTGACGCACGGCCACCCAGACGTCTGCATCCCCAGAGCGTAGGCTCACGGCGATGCTTTTCTTTGCTCTTCCTTAAACCGCAACCAGGAAAAAGGAAATGCGGCGAGGCTTTCTCCTGGCTCTCACCTGTTTGCTGGATCTCGCTCGGTTATCTCCTCTATTCCTTGCGGAAGAGCAGGCTGGCGCCCCAGCCGGTGATCACCGCCAGCATCACCGCGAGCAGGCCGTAGATCAGCGGCTGCTGATGCGCCGCTTGGGTGATCGCCTGTTCGAGGCCGGTCTTGACCACCCGCAGCGGCAGCGCCTTGGCGGCGACGAAGACGCCGTCGCGGAAGAGATAGGCGCGCACGACATGGACGCCGTTCGGCACATTGGCCGGCAGCCGCACCGACGCCTTGAACAGGCTCGAACTGATGAATTGCACGCCGCCGGGATCGCGCTGATAGACGCCGCTCGTCTCGCGGATGCGGCGGAAGGCGTTGCGGAACTCGCCGAGATTGCTGCCGTCGCCGACGAAGCCCAACGGCACCAGCCGCATGTGGTCGACGCCGATGCCCATATTGCCCATCTCGCCCGGCGGCGCGATCGTCTCGATGTCGCGCGTGCTCGACAGCGAATAGGATTCCGGCACCAGTTCGAAGGTCATCGAGCTGGTGTTGACCCAGATGCCGAAGACGCGCTGCTTCTTGCGCACCGTCGCATTGTCCTTCGGCCCCTCGAGGGTGACGATGATGTTGTATTTGCCCTGGGCGAGAAGATTGGCGTCGAAGCCGTCGACGGCGCCGAAGATCGTCAGGTCGGCGCCGCGGAAATCGGAGGTGATGGCGATCTCGTCCGTCGAGATGCCGATCTCCAGCTTTTCGCTGAACGCCGAAACCTCCTGCTGCTGCTGTGCCGCCGCCGGTGCGGCGACCGCCAGAACGACAGCAAGCAGGGAGAAGCGAACGCGCGACAGCATCAGAAGCCGAACCCCGCTGAGACGACCGAATAGACATCCTTCGGCGGAATGATCAGTTCGATCGCCAGGCGGATGCCGACGGCCAGCACGAGCAGCGCCAGCAGCGCCCGCAACTGCTCGCCGCGCAGCCGCTGGCCGACGCGCACGCCGTATTGCGCGCCGATGACGCCGGCGATCATCAGCACGAAGGCGAGCACGATATCGACGGTATAGTTGGTCGAGGCCTGGACGATCACCGTATAGGCGGAGACGAAGACGATCTGGAACAGCGAGGTGCCGACGACGACGCCGGTCGGGATGCGCAGCAGATAGATCATCGCCGGCACCATGATGAAGCCGCCGCCGACCCCCATGATCGAGGTCAAGATGCCGATGCAGAAACCGAGGGTGGCGACCGGAATGACGCTCAGATAGATCTTCGACTTCTTGAAGCGCATCTTCAGCGGCAGGCCATGGATCCAGTTGTGCTGGCCGGGCCGGCGCAGCCGCGTCGGCTGCTGTTTGGCGGCCTTGCGCATGGCGCCGATGCTCTCCCAGAGCATCAGGCCGCCGACGGAACCGAGCAGCACGACATAAAGCAGCGAAATCACCAGGTCGAGCTGGCCGACGCGGCGCAGCAGCGAAAACAGCCAGACGCCGAAGGTGGCGCCGACGAGGCCGCCGCACAGCAGCACCGTTCCGAGCTTGATGTCGATCGTGCCGCGGCGGAAATGGGTGATCGCCCCGGAAATCGACGAGGCGACGACCTGGTTGGCGCCGGTGGCGACGGCGACCACCGGCGGAATGTTGTAGAAGATCAACAGCGGCGTGATCAGGAAGCCGCCGCCGACGCCGAACATGCCGGACAGAAAGCCGACGGCGGCGCCCATGCCGAGAATGATGAGTATGTTCACCGACAACTCTGCTATGGGCAGATAGATCGTCACGGCCGAACCTCGATACGCCAACGGCCCGCTCAGCGGGCGGAAACTGCAACTTCACAAGTCCTACTCGGATTCGATTTAGGAATTGTGCAACGTTTCATATATTCGCCACCCTCAGCGCCCGTGGCGGCGTGCGGCGCGATGCTTCAGGTGGCAAGTGATTCACCACGATCGAGCGCTCCCCTGCACATTCGATGAACACGCAAGAGGATGCTCCGGACTCTACAGCGCCGCGCGTCCATTCAGACGCGCAAAATCGCTGTAGCGCTTTGAATTGCTGCATGATTTTGGCCTAAGCCGGTTCCGACTTAAGGAATGATGCAGCAGATCCAGAGCATCCCTCCGCTTTCAGCGTTTCCGCGTGGAAGCACGATGCTCCGGTGGATATACTGGCAGATCGCTCTCCTCGCGAGGAGGAAAAAACGGTATTTCGTCATGCGCTCTCAAGCCGGAGCTGTCAACCTTTTCAGACACATGGCCCGATTTTTCGGCCGATCGACACCCGTGTCGCGCCGATCTGCGGCTTTATTGCCGCGGCGCAGCGGTCTCGCTTTGGATCTGGTCTGCGGGTCAACGTGAGGCGGAGGACATGCCCGGCTCGAAGCCGACTTTCTGAATGCGGCCTAGGAATTGCGCTTCAACAATTCCCGCACGAGTTCGTCGGTGAGCTCTCCGGTCGGCTCCTGCCCAACCGATTTCTGGAAGGCTTTGATCGCGGCAATCGTCTTCTTGCCCATGTGCCCGTCGGGCTTGCCGGCGTCGAAGCCGTTGTTATTGAGGATAGCTTGGATGTTGCGCACGGCCTTTGTCATATCGACCGACGCGGTCTTGGTCGGCGGGCCGACCCAGGCATCCGGGACGTCGATCGTGTTCGCCTTGGCATCGGCGGGCAGTATCTTCCAGGCATCAACCTTTGCCTTGGCGCTCGAAAGCTGTTCGGGTTTCAACGCCTTGGCAATTTCGTCACGCTTTTCGGCTGCATCCTTGTCGCCATCACGGGCGGCGATCGCAAACCACTTGTAGGACTCTTCCAGATTCTGGGTGACGCCGTTGCCTCGAGCATAGAGCACCGCGAGATTGAACTGGCTGTCGCGGACACCGAGGTTCGCAGCCTTTTCGAACCACTTTGCCGCCTCTGCGAAATCCGGAGCGCCGTCGCGGCCGCTGGCGAGCATGACCGCAAGATTGTGGGTCGCGCTGGCATTGCCGGCCGCCGCGGCCTTCAGGTACAGGGCCTTGGCCCTGACCGCATCCCGCGGGACACCGGATCCCTTCTCGTAGAGATTGGCGAGCCGGTATTCGGCCGGCACCACGCCGGCATCGGCGGCGCGCTGGTACCATTTGGCCGCTTCCGCAAAGTCTTCCTTGACGCCGCGCCCTTCAGTGAAGCGCGCGCCGATCTCGTAGAAAGCAAGGGGATCGCCACCCTTGGCGGCCGTGACCAGCGCGGGAGGACCAAAACCCTCCGGCAAAACGACTTCGCCGGGTTTCGCGGGCACCTCGGAAGTGCCTGCCTTGGCGGCATCTTCCGGCAGCGCCTCCAGAGCAGGGGCCGGGCTCGTCTGCTTCTGTTCGGCTGTCGGCTGCAGTAGAGGCGCCTGGCCAGGGCTGCCCGTCCTCGCCATGGTGTCGTTGTTGGCCGTCTGAGCCGCGCGCGTTGGCGCCGCGCCTGGAGGCGTTTCCACCGCATCGGGTGGAGCCACTGTCTTCGGCTCCGCAACAAGCGCTTCAGCGGGAACAACGGGTGCTGCGTTCGCCAGGCGGTCGTCGGCGACCTTCGGTTCGGCAATCTCCATGCCCGCCTGCTGTTCGATCATCGCGACAGGGCGAGCGTCGGATACGTCCGTGTCCTTCAGCAACGTGCTGACGAGCGGATAGGACATGATTGCCAGGAGGACGGCACCGACTGCCATCAGGATCGGGCGGCGATGACGGGCAAAGGCGCCGCCGACGACGGACGGCACGCTGCCGTTCTGGACACGGTTCAGCGTGTCGGCTTCCTCGATCGCCATTTGCGCCGCGCGACGCGCGGCCGCGATGAAGTCCGCCTTGTCGGTCTCGGCGGTCTGCTGGCCGGCGCGGTTCATCTGCCCGGCGCGAACCCGCTCGAGAATCTTCTTGACGTCCGGCACGCCGGAGCCGGGCTCGAGCAACTGATTGGCCTCTTCCGGTGCGAGCGTTTCGGACGGATCGAGCGAGGGGGCCGGTTCGACCATCTGTCGCACCTGCACGGGTGCCGTCTCGTTACGTTTCGCAGCGAACCGGCGGGTCAGACCGAGAAGCAGACCGGTCTTTACCGCGGGCGCCCGCAACTCGCCATTGTCGACCGTTGAAACCGCCACGGGAGCGATCGCCTCGGCGATGGCGGAGGAAGCCGGCGCAGCCGCAACCGCCGCCTTGTCTTCCGCCTGCAGCGCCCGCACATTTCGCTCCAGATCGCCATAGCGGTCGTCGACATCGGCGTCGGTGAACGGATCGTTGAATTCAGGTTGCTCGGCTCTTGGCATCGGAACGTCGCGCAGGGATTCCCGATCATGCCGCGGGGCAACATCCGGCTCCCTCTCCTCGAGCCGTTCCAGCTTTTCAGCAATGTGAACCAGTGTTTCGTGCAGGGCTTCGAAAGTCCGAGCCGTTCGTTCATCGCTCGAGCGGCTGAGGTCCTCCAATGCCCGCAGATCCTCGGCAAGGGCCGAAATCGCCGCCATGTCGGCGCTTCCAGGCGTCTGCTGCACGACGTTCCTGGAATAGGCCTCCATCACGGCCTCTGCGGCCTGGCGGGCGGCTTCGATGATATATTCGTCGCTGGTCGCCAGATAGTCTTCGAGCACGCTCATGCGGTTCTCGAAATCCGCAGGTATGCCCGCAGTCTCCTGGTGCGACTGGCTTATGAGGGTCGAGAGGCTACCGATTTGCGCTTCGAGGTTGCGCAGAGCCTCGCGATCATCGAAGGGAGCGGCGTGCGTCTCTTCCAGACGATGCGCGATATCGGCAAGGCGGTCCTCCAGGCGCTCGAAACGCGTGTCCGTGACGACCGGCCCCGCCTGCACGTCCAGCTCATCGATACGGCGCGCGAGGTAGTCGAGCCGTTCCGCCAAGGCATCGTTGACACTGCCCTGATCCAGAGCCTCGATCTTTCGGGAAATGTCGGCGAGATAGCCGGTCAACTCCGGTTGCGCGCTCTTCTGGCTGCGTTCGAGCAGCAGGGAGAGTTGGTCGAGGCGCTCTTCAAGGCGGGCGGCCGCGTTCTCGCTCGCAAGGTCTTCCACACGGGCGGTCAGCGCCTCGAGCCGCGCGCCGACGCCGGTCTCGCCCGTTCGGGAGAGCGTCTCGATCTGGTGCGAGAGATCGCTGAGACGGCTTTCAAGGCGGCCGACGAAGGAGTTGTCGATGCCGGGCGCGTTGCGGCTGCCGACGGCGATCGCCCGGCTGATCTCATTGAGCCGCGCGTCAAGATCGGCGAACTGCGAGACCAGACGCCGGTCATCCGGCTGCATCTGACGACCGAGCGTTTCAATCGCCTGAGCGACGACGACGAGTTTGTCTTGCAGCGCATCGATGGCCGAATCCTTGTTCAGCGCTCCGATCTGCGACTTGATTTCGTCAAGCCTGTAGGCAAGCGCGACCAGTTCGTCATCACGGTTCTGGTCGAAGGCGTTCAGGCGATCCTCGACGCCGTTCCACCGGTTCTCCATCCGACGCATGCTGTCTTCGCGCGCCAGCCCGTCGATCATCGCCCGGAGGTCGTCGAATTCGACCCGGAGCGCATCGGTCTGAGCCGGCGAGGCCTGCCGGCTAAGCTGATGGATGCTCTCGGCAAGCCGCTGCATGTCGCCCCGGATGTCCTCGGCGAAGCCGTGATCCCGGGCTTCGGCCTTGATTCCGCGGATTTCTGATCGTAGCGCACTCATCTCACGGACAAGTCCGTCGCTGATGTCACGCTTCAGCTCCTGCCTCAGACCCACGAGAGCCTCGGCGATATCGCCTGCCGCCGAAGAGCGCACCGGCGCGGCAGCGGACGGCTGGAGCCGACTGTCCTCCGTAAGGCGACCGGGTGCGAGACGGTCGCGTTCGCGCTCAGAAGTCCTTTCGCGCAGCGGCAGCCGCTCGCGCGTTGCGTTTAATGCCCGCTGGCGTTGGATGATTTCGGATACGGCATCGTTGGTGGCGGGGCGCTCGCGCCCCGTCTGGCCTGGTTCGCGCCCTGTTCCATTCATCAGCCCCTCGATACGCGCTTCCAGCCCTTCGATGGTACGGTTCAGGGCATCGAGCGACGACCTGTCGCCGTAGGACGGGTTACCCATGCGCGGAGGATTGGATCGCGATCCGTTCATTGTCTCTTCGCCTCTGTCGTGACCATCATCGGCGCTGCCACTGGAAGAAACGGCCTTCCTCAGCTCAGTGGCACAGCCGACGCGGGCAAAGCTGTAACAACGCGAAGACAGGACTCGGTTGCAGCTTTGACCATCTCAAAGCGCACAATTCATTAAACGTGGTAAACATGCGGTTAATCGGCTTCGCTTTTTTAAGGATTTGTCGGGATCGAGCTCGCCGGCCGCCACGGCCGCCACAGATTTCCGCAGGCGGACTTTGGTCCCAAAACTTTTTGTCGCATAATTTTTGACGTTTACGCAAACGTCAAAATTCTATAGCATCCTCCGACGATGCGACACCCCGCCGCTGCGGTGCACGCTCGAAAACGATCGGAACGGGCGAGACGCGCGGCGCCGCCCTGAGGGAACATGAAGGCGAGGAAAGAATGCCCATCTACAAGGCACCGGTAAACGATACCCTGTTCATCCTCAACGACGTGCTCGGCATCGAGCGCTACCACAACCTGACGGGCTTTGCGGACACGACACCGGACATGCTGGAGGCGATCATCAGCGAAGCCGCAAAGCTCGCCGAGGAGGTTCTCTTCCCAATCAATCTTTCCGGCGACCAGCAAGGCTGCCGGCGCCACGACGACGGCTCGGTCAGCGTACCGAAGGGATTCAAGGAAGCCTATGATCTCTACTGCGAAGGTGGCTGGCTGGGCCTTGCCGCACCGGAGGAGTTCGGCGGCCAGGGCCTGCCCTATACGCTTCATACCGCCGTCGCCGAATATATGTCTTCGGCCAACATGTCGCTGATGATGTATCCCGGCCTGACGCAGGGGGCGATCGCGGCGATCCTCGTGCACGGTTCCGAGGAGCAGAAGCGCACATACCTGCCGAAGCTGGTAGAAGGCACCTGGACCGGGACGATGAACCTGACGGAGCCCCATTGCGGAACCGACCTCGGCCTGCTTCGCAGCAAGGCCGTGCCGAACGGCGACGGCTCCTATAAGATCTCCGGCCAGAAGATTTTCATCTCCGCCGGCGAACACGACATGGCGGAGAACATCATCCATCTGGTGCTTGCGCGGATCGAGGGCGCTCCCGAAGGGGTCAAGGGGATTTCGCTCTTCATTGTCCCGAAGTTCAAGCTCGACGCCAGCGGCGAACCGGCCGAGCGCAACAACGTCTCCTGCGGCGCGATCGAACGCAAGATGGGCATTCATGGCAACTCGACTTGCGTCATGAATTACGATGAGGCGACCGGTTATCTGATTGGTACCGAGAACAAGGGCCTCAACGCCATGTTCGTCATGATGAACGAGGCGCGCCTCGCCGTCGGCATGCAGGGGCTTTCGATCGCCGAAGTCGCCTACCAGAATGCCGCCAACTACGCCCGCGAGCGCATCCAGGGCCGGTCGCTTTCCGGGCCCAAGGCACCGGACAAAAAGGCCGACCCGATCATCGTTCATCCGGACGTGCGCCGCACGCTGATGACCATCAAGGCCTTCAACGAGGCCGGCCGCGCCTTCACGCTGTGGACGGCGCTGAAATCCGATATCGCTCACCGCTCCGACAACGAAGAGGAGCGGCAGGCGGCAGACGATATCCTCAGCCTAATGACGCCGATCCTCAAGGGCGTGATGACCGACAAGGGCTTGGAGCATGCGGTCATGGCGCAACAGGTGTTCGGCGGCCACGGCTACATAGAAGAACACGGCATGAGCCAGTATGTGCGCGACGCCCGCATCGCCATGATCTACGAGGGCGCCAATGGCATCCAGGCGCTCGATCTCGTCGGCCGCAAGCTGGCGATGAATGGCGGCCGTGCCGTGATGGCCCTCTTCAAAGAGGTCGGCGATTTTTGTGAGGAGAACCGCAACGACGAAAGGCTTTCGAGCTACACCAAGGCGCTGAAGAAGGGGCTCAACGACCTGCAGGCGGCGACCATGTGGTTCATGCAGAATGCGATGGCCAAGCCCGACAATGCCGGCGCCGGCTCGACCGACTACATGCACCTCTTCGGCCTTGTCGTGCTCGGCTATATGTGGGCGAGGATGGCGAAAACGGCGCAGGAGAAGCTTGCCGCTGGCGAAACCGCGCGCGCGGACTATCTGAAGAACAAGCTGACCACGGCAACGTTCTTCATGGAACGCATCATGCCGGAAACGGCGTTGCGCAGGGCCCGCATTGAAACAGGCGCCG
The DNA here is from genome assembly GCF_029892045.1 of Sinorhizobium numidicum. Taxonomy (NCBI): domain Bacteria; kingdom Pseudomonadati; phylum Pseudomonadota; class Alphaproteobacteria; order Hyphomicrobiales; family Rhizobiaceae; genus Sinorhizobium; species Sinorhizobium numidicum. The sequence continues at coordinate 544,970 of NZ_CP120368.1, read as the reverse complement.
ATACACTGATGGCGCCGGACGCGGGCGCGTTCTGATTTCAGGCTGGAGCTACATGAGGAAACGTGTGAAGCGGTTTTCCGCCCGTATCCGGCTCCAATTGATAACATGCGGGCGCCAAACGCGCCGCCGAAAGGGAGATGAGAGATGACGAAAGTCTTCGTTTACGACCACGTGCGGACGCCGCGCGGCCGTGGCAAGAAGGATGGCGCGCTGCACGAGGTGCCCTCCGTCCGGCTTGCCTCCAAGATGCTCGAAGCCGTACGCGACCGCAACGGGCTCGACACGTCGACCGTCGACGACATCATCATGGGCTGCGTGGATCCGGTCATGGATGCGGGCGCGGTGATCCCGAAGGCGGCCGCATTTGAGGCGCGTTATTCGACCCGGGCGCCGGGCATGCAGATTTCCCGTTTCTGCGCCTCCGGCCTTGACGCCGTCAATTTCGGCGCGGCCAAGATCGCCCAAGGGGCGGACGATATCGTGATCGCCGGCGGGGTGGAGTCGATGTCGCGCGTCGGGCTAGGCATGTCCGGCGGCGCCTGGTTCATGGATCCCTCCGTCAACCTGCCGGCCTATTTCATGCCGCAGGGCGTATCCGCCGATCTGATCGCGACCAAATACGGCTTCTCACGCGACGACGTTGATGCCTATGCGGTGGAAAGCCAGAAGCGGGCAGCCAATGCCTGGGAAAAAGGCTACTTCAACAACTCCGTCGTGCCGGTCAAGGACCAGAACGGCCTGACGATCCTCGACCGCGACGAGCATATGCGCCCCGGCACCGACATGCAGGCGCTTGCCTCTCTCAATCCGTCCTTCCAGATGCCTGGCGAGATGGGCGGTTTCGAAGCCGTCGCGATCCAGGCGCATCCGGAGATCGAGCGTATCAACTACGTCCACCATGCCGGCAATTCATCCGGCATCGTCGATGGCGCCGCCGCAGTCCTGCTCGGCTCCAAGGCGGGCGGCGAATCAATGGGCCTCAAGCCGCGCGCCCGCATCCGTGCCTTCGCCAACATCGGCTCGGATCCTGCGCTGATGCTGACGGGCCCGGTCGACGTCACCGAGAAGCTCCTGAAGCGCGCCGACATGAAGCTTTCCGACATCGATCTCTTCGAACTCAACGAGGCCTTCGCCGCCGTCGTGCTGCGCTATATGCAGGTCTTCGACATTCCGCACGACCAGATCAACGTCAACGGCGGCGCGATCGCCATGGGCCATCCGCTCGGCGCAACCGGCGCGATGATCCTCGGCACCGTGCTCGATGAGCTGGAGCGCCGAGATCTCAATACCGCGCTGGTCACGCTCTGCATCGGCGCCGGCATGGGCACGGCCACCATCATCGAACGCGTCTGATCCGATCCGGGGAGAGAGAATATGTCTTACACGAATTTCAAGATCGAAGCCGACGCCGACGGCATCGCCCTCGTCACCTGGGATATGCCTGACAAGTCGATGAACGTCCTCACACAGGAGGTGATGGAGGAGCTCAACGCCATCGTCGATCAGACGACCGCCGATCCTGCCGTCAAGGGCGTGGTCTTCACCTCCGGCAAATCGTCCTTCTCCGGCGGCGCCGACCTCTCGATGATCAAGTCGATGTTCACGTTCCAGGCCGAAGAGAAGAAGAAAGACCCGGCCAACGCCGCGCAGAAGCTCTTCGATCTCGTCGGTCGCATGACCGGACTCTTCCGCAAGCTCGAAACCTGCGGCAAGCCCTGGGTCTCGGCGATCAACGGCACCTGCATGGGAGGCGCTTTCGAGCTCTCGCTCGCCTGCCACGGCCGCGTTGCCTCCAATTCGAAATCGGTGAAGATCGCGCTTCCCGAGGTCAAGGTCGGCATTTTCCCCGGCGCCGGCGGCACCCAGCGCGTGCCGCGGCTTGCCAATGCACAGGACGCGCTGCAGATGATGACCACCGGGTCGTCGCTGACGGCTGCCCGCGCCAAGGCGATGGGTCTCCTTCACGAGGTGGTCGATCCCGATAAGCTGATCGAGGCCGCCAAGGCGATGATCATGAAGGGCCTGAAGCCGGTACAACCGTGGGACGAAAAGGGCTTCAAGGTTCCGGGCGGCGGCATCTGGACCCCGGCCTCGGCCCAGCTCTGGCCGGCCGCCTCTGGTATCCTTCGCCGCGAGACCTACGGCAACTATCCGGGTGCGATCGCCATTCTGAAATGCGTCTATGAAGGCCTGCAGGTGCCGTTCGACACAGCTCTTCGCATCGAGCAGCGCTATTTCACCGAAATCCTGCAGACCACCGAAGCCTTCTCGATGATCCGCTCGCTGTTCATCTCGATGCAGGAGCTCGGCAAGGGCGCGCGCCGCCCCGCTGGTGTTCCGAAGTCGGAATTCAAGAAGGTGGGCGTCGTCGGCGCCGGTTTCATGGGCGCCTCGATCGCCTATGTGACGGCCGCCGCGGGCATCCCTGTGACCCTCATCGATCGTGATATGGAGGCGGCCGAAAAGGGCAAGGCGCATTCGGAAGCATTGGTGAAGGATTCCATCGGTAAGGGCCGGTTGACGAAGGAAGAAGGCGAAGCCCTGCTTTCGCGCATCACGCCGTCGGCCGACTATGGCGACCTCAAGGATGCGGGCCTCGCCGTAGAGGCCGTGTTCGAGGATCGGCAGGTGAAGAAGGACGTAATCGAGAAGGTGGAAGCGGTGATCGCCGAGGACGCTATCTTCGCCTCCAACACCTCGACGCTGCCGATCACCGGTCTTGCCAAGAACTCCAAGCGACCGGACCAGTTCATCGGCATCCATTTCTTCTCGCCGGTCGAAAAGATGATGCTGACGGAAGTGATCCTCGGAAAGGAGACGGGCGACAAAGCCCTCGCCACGGCGCTCGACTATGTCGCCGCGATCAAGAAGACGCCGATCGTCGTCAACGACACGCGCGGCTTCTACGTCAATCGTTGCGTCTTCCGCTACATCCATGAAGCCTATGACATGCTGATCGAAGGGGTGCCGCCGGCGATGATCGAGAACGCCGCCAAGATGGCCGGCATGCCGGTCGGTCCGCTGTCACTCAACGACGAGGTGGCGATCGACCTCAGCCAGAAGATTCTGAGGGCGACGATCGCCGATCTCGGCGAGAAGGCCGTCGATCCACGCCACATGGTGCTGATCGACAAGATGGTCGACGAACTCGACCGGCGCGGCCGCAAGAACGGCAAGGGCTTCTACGAATACCCGGCAAAACCGGCGAAGAAATATCTCTGGCCCGGCCTCAAGGAGCTCTACCCGCAGAAGGACGCCGACAAGATCGACGTAGAGGTGCTGAAACAGCGCTTCCTCGTGACGATCGCGCTCGAAGCCGCGCGCACAATGGAGGAAGGTATCGTCACCGATCCGCGCGAGGCCGATGTCGGCTCCATCCTCGGCTTCGGCTTTGCGCCTTACACCGGCGGCACGCTCTCCTATATCGACGGCATGGGGGTCAAAACCTTCGTCAAGCTCTGCGAGAAGCTCGCCAAGAACTATGGCGACCACTTCAAGCCGACGCCGCTCCTGCAGGAGATGGCCGACAAGGGCGAGACGTTCTACGAGCGGTTCGACCCCTATGGGCAGGCACAGAGGGCGGCATAGGGTCGCTATTTGCAGCAAAGATCAAAGGCCGGCCTGTCGAGCGCGGCCTTTTTTCTGCTGAGTCCCGGCCCATCGCACGATGCCACCAGCCTCAGGGCCAAGCCCGCCGTTTCGCCCGCAGCATCGCGGCGGAACTTGCCGTCGTGGAATCTCTGACCGGAGAGAATGTCCCTTGTCGGGCCCATCTTTCCCGATCGTCCTTCGGTCGGGAACTGGAGGAACGGACATGTCGAACCCAACAAGGTAACCGTCGAGAACATCATTCATCCCGGCAAGACCAGGTCGGTCGATGCTGACAGATATGCAGCGATGAAGAACGCCTTGCTCGCCGTCATTCCCTGCCAGACGCCCGGCCTGACGTTGGCCGAAATCCGCGAGCGGATCTTCGCCCATCTGCCGGAAGAGAAATTCGCGGGCGGCAAGGGTGTTTCCTGGTGGTCGAAGACCGTGCAGCTCGACCTTGAGGCGAAGGGCGCGATCGTGCGGGAGAAGACGCGCCCGATCCGGCTGCACAAGAGTTGACCCAGCCCTACTTGGCGTCATCCCTCGGGCTTGACTAAGTCAAGCCCGAGGGAATAAGGGCTGCCGCTTCAAGCAGAGGTGGCGGGGAAAGGTGAGTGCACGGGAAATCAAGCCCTGCGCGGCTCCGCTCCCTCAAGCGGCCTCAGCCTTCTCGCCAAGCTCAGCGGCCAGCAAGCCGATCAGTTGTTCCCAACCATCCCGACGATATTCGACCTTGTCGAGCCCATCCAGAAAGGCGGCCTGCTCGGTAAAGACGACGCGCGTGCCGCTTCCTTCCGGCACCAGATCGACTGTGGCGATGGAGGCGGAAATCCGCCGGTCGTCCCTCGCCATCGTATAGGCCGAGACGATCCGTCTGTTCTCGACGATATCGAGATAGACGGTTTCGTTGAAATAGAAAGTCTTGCCGTCCTGGCTGAAACGGCCGCTTTCCCGTCCGCCGACGCGGAAGTCGTGTCGGTATTCCGCTACCGGCCAATTCTCAGCCTTGACGAACCAGCGGTCATGCGCTTCGGGATCGGCGAAGGCCCGAAAGACCCGGGCGGGAGACGCCTTGAAGACACGCTCGATTGTGAAGCTTGCATGCTCGACGGATGTATTGGTCACGACATTCTCCTCCTCCGTGAATATCCGGCGCTTCTCCCGCCGGACGTCCTTCCGATCCAAAGGACAGTACCTATGTCCATAGTACTGCTCTTGTTTTGAAAGCAGTTGCACGTTAGCTCCACTGATGCAATAATGCAAGCAGTTTTAGAAAATGAGTTTCGACCGCTGATCCAAAATCGCCGAGATCTGAAGAGGTACGCATGACAGACGACCATCGCTCGGGATGCCCGATCAATCTTTCACTCGAAGTCTTCGGCGATAAATGGAGCCTGCTGATCCTTCGCGACATGATCTTCGGCGGCAAACGGCATTTCCGTGAACTGCTGCGCTCCGAGGAAGGGATATCCTCCAATATTCTCGCCGATCGACTGAGGATGCTGGTGGAAATGGGGATGCTGACCAAGACGGATGATCCCAGCCACAAGCAGAAGGCGATCTACAGCCTGACGGAGATGGCGATAGCGCTGGTGCCGATCATGGCGCATCTCGGAGCCTGGGGCCGCCGCTATCTCCCCGTCAGCGAGGAACTCAGCATCCGCGCGCAACTGATGGAGGAAGGCGGCCCGGCGCTTTGGGAGAGATTCATGGATGAATTGCGTGTCGAGCATATGGGAACCGCCCCCAAGTTTCCGGAGGGGCCATCGGTGCGCCAGACGCTCCAGGCCGCTTACGAAGCTGTGGCGCGAAAGGCGAAGGAGCGCGCGCTCGCCTGATGACCAAGGACCGAGAACCGAAAGCATGATGAAGTGGTGAACAGAACGATAAGCGCCACCCCTTTGAGTGATGCAGCCCGGCCAGCCTCCAGGCCGATTTCAGAACTGAGGACAAGCGTGTGCCTCTTAAATTCCGAGGGCGAAACTGACGCCGACTTAGGGCGGCGAGCTGCAAATTCAACGACTGGAAAACAAAGGACTATTTTCCTTCGCATCCTTTACGGCCCTCTCGCGCTTCGCTAATGTAACATGATGCCAAGAGACGGCGTCGCCGGTGTTTCCGGGATGGATCGATATGCTTTCACATGACAGCATCTGGCACGCGATCGATGCGCTGGCCGAGCGTCATCACCTTTCGCCGTCGGGTCTTGCCCGGCGGGCCGGACTCGATCCGACATCTTTCAACAAATCGAAGCGCCAATCCGCCGATGGCCGCGACCGCTGGCCCTCGACGGAATCGATCTCCAAAATCCTGGAGGCGACCGGCGCCACGGTCGACCAGTTCATGGCTCTCATGCAGCCCGGCGCCGGCGATAACGGTTTGCCGGAACGACACGGGCAGGCGGCGAGCATTCCGCTGATCGGTTTCGCCCAGGCCGGCGCCGGCGGCTTCTTCGATGACGGCGGCTTTCCGGCGGGCCAAGGGTGGGATGAAGTCGAATTTCCTGTCGCACCGGAACGGCGGGCCAGCGTCTATGCCCTGGAAATCCAGGGTGACAGCATGCTGCCGCTTTATCGTGACGGCGATGTTCTGATCGTCGATCCGAGCGCGCAGGTGCGCCGCGGCGATCGCGTCGTGGTCAAGACCCGCGAGGGCGAGGTGATGGCGAAAGTCCTTACGCGGCAGACGCCGCGCGGCATCGAACTCCTGTCGCTCAATCCCGAGCACCCGAACCGCACTTTCGAAATGACAGACGTGGAGTGGATTGCCCGGATCATCTGGGCCAGCCAATAGGATATTCTTCCTGATGCGGCAGCAGATCATCACGACCGCCGGCGGGCTTTTGGCCCTCGCGCTCTATTCCGGCATCCTGCTGAGCGGCGCCGCAACGATCCGCGATCGCGAAAGCGCGGCGGCACCCGACCTCATTCTCGAAACGCCGGATCCGGCGACGATCGAGGAGCCGGATACGGCGGAAAACGTTCCTATGGAGGCCGCGCCGCCTGCCGCCGAACAGCGTGCTGGTGCCGGCAAGGGCTCGCGGCTCCCCGCGCGGACGATCGAGCCGGATCTCTTCGCCGCACCGGAGGATGGCATCGCGCAACCGCTCGAGCGCGTGGCCCCGAGACCGCCGCTTTCCGGATCGGAAGAAAAACGGAAGCCCGTCACCGCCGTCTTCCCGCGGCCGGTCGCGCTTGCCTCCGGACTTATCCAGTCCAACGATACCACCTTGCAACTCAAGGACGTCGAGCCGGAACGCCCCGAGAAAGTCTGCGAGAACAACGGTAAGAGCTGGCCCTGCGGCATGGTGGCGCGCACTGCCTTTCGCAACTTTTTAAGAGCGCGCGCCCTCGTCTGCGACCAGCCGGAAGAAAAGCCGGCAGCAGGGCCCCTCATCGCGAGCTGTACCGTTGGCGGTCAAAATGCCGCCGAATGGCTCGTCAGCAACGGTTGGGCAAAGCCGCTGCCCGGCACGTCCTTTGAAGCGAAGGCCGAAGCTGCCCGAAACGCAAAGCTCGGGTTTTACGGCGACGACCCGCGCGACTTGCGCCGCGCTCCCATCGTGATCGATGACCCGACGGTCGGCATCGCCGTGGACGACACCGCGCCCGACTTGTAAGCATTCACCGAAACCCCTAATTGCATGGTTCCTTAAATCGGAACCGATTTAAGGAATAAGACCATGCAGCAGCTCAGAGTGTTACAGCGGCCTTTGTACGTTTGAAAAGACGCACGGCGCTGTAGCCGTCCGGGACGAATTCGGGGGAGACAAATGTCCGAAAGCCTCAGCCAGCACGAAGCCCTCATCTATGTCATGGTCATGATGTCCGCCGTTGACCGGAGCATGACCGACGACGAATTTGCGCGGATCGGCGGACTCGTGCGGTTCCTGCCAGCTTTCGACGGCTTTGACGAGGAGCGGCTGATCCACATCGGTCGCGAATGCGCGGCCCAGCTTGCCGCCCCGGAAGGCCTCGACGTCACTCTGGAAATGGTCCGCGAAGCACTGCCGCAGCCCCTCTACGATACGGCCTACGCACTCGCCGTCGAGATCGCCGCCGCCGACCAGCGCATCCGCAACGAGGAAATCCGGCTGTTGCAGTTGTTGCGCGATCGTCTTGATCTGGACAAGCTGACCTGCGCCGCGATCGAACGCGGGGCCATCGCGCGTTTCCGCAAATAAGCCGGACGAGCAAGGCGTGTGCGGATTCCGCCCAATTTGCCGCTCCGGCTGGGGGAAGCACGACTGCCGTCCTTCACGGCAACGTGTCTTTGTACCACCGCAGCGAAGCGCCATATCTCCCATGATCAAAGTCATCGCGAATTGGGCATGCAAAAGTGCTAGTGTTGGGTATCTCGGAACCGGTCTGGCGGCTCGGCGCCTTCGTGGCGGTCTTTGCCGCGCTAGCGGTGTTTGAGCTCTTCCACCCACGGCTGGAGCGACCGGAGCTCATGCGCGCTCTGAAGGCGCGCCGTTGGGCAACAAACCTATCGATCGTCCTCCTTTCCTCCGCCTTGTTGCGCATCGTCTTTCCTGCGGCCGCCACCGGCGTTGCCATATGGGTCGCTGCGCGCGGCTATGGCGTTTTTCCCGCGCTCGGCATACCGCCACTGCTTGCCGGCCTCATCGCCTTCATCGTGCTCGATTTCGCGGTCTGGCTGGAACACGTCGCGTTTCACAAGCTGCCGATATTGTGGCGCATCCACCGCGTCCACCATGCCGATCCAGGCGTGGACCTTACGACGGCACTCCGGTTTCACCCGCTCGAAATTCTGTTTTCGATGTTTTGGAAAAGCGCGTTCATCCTGGCGCTGGGCGCGCCGCCCCTATCAGTGCTGCTGTTTGAGATCGTTCTCAATGCCGGTGCAATGTTCAATCACGCCAATCTGCGGCTGCCCCCCCGCGTCGACAGAATATTGCGGCAGTTCATCGTCACGCCGGACATGCATCGCATCCACCACTCCGTCGAGAAAGCCGAGACGGATTCGAACTATGGCTTCAATCTCGCGATCTGGGATCGGCTGTTCTCCACCTATGTGCCTCAACCGGCCCGCGGCGACGACGCGATCGAGACGGGACTAAGAGCCTATGGACGCAGCGAACCGACAAAGCTCGTCTGGTCGCTCATGTTGCCGTTCCACCGCGGCTAATATGAGATGAGACAACAGCCCCTCACCCTGATCCTCTCCCGATTGCGGCGAGAGGGGACGAGACGGTGCCACAACTTTCCTTTCTCTCCGCCCGTGCAGACGGAGAAGGGAAATTGTGGTTGCATACTCCAGGATAAATGAACTGGCGGCTGCAACGAGACCGTTCTCCCCCCGCGGGGGTCACGGCAGCAGGGCGGACGCGGGTGCAACCGCTCGCTCACTCAATAAATGCCGTTCGGAAAGTAACGCAGATAGATCTCCTCGAGCTTGCCGCTGCGCGAGAGCGCCAGCAGGGCATGGTCGATCGCCTGAGTCAAAGCGGGCTCCGCCTTCCGGTTCATGATCGTCAGGCCTTCGCCGAGAAAGTGCTGCGAAAAATAGGCGCCCTCCAGCAAGGCGCAGCATCCCCCGGCGAGGCTGCCGGAGACCCAGAAGGACAGCTGCATGCCATCGGAAAAGGCTGCCGTGACGGCGCCCTCGCGCAAGGCGGACAGCATGGCAGCGCGGTCGGGAAAGGGCCTGGTTTCGAACTCGGGAAAAAAGGCCTTCAACATCGCCTCATGCGTCGTGCCGGAGACAATGCCAATTGGCTTGCCGGCGAGGTCCGCCGGCTTCGCTACCCCCGCTGCACCTTTGACGTTTACGACAAAGCGAGCAGGCAATTGCATGAAGGTTCGGGAAAAGCCGAAGCGCTGCCTGAGCTCCGGCGTTACCGCTATGCCAGCGGCGACCGCCTCGCCTTGGCCCTGTTCGAGCGCCGGCATGAGCTCCGGGTAGGTCACGGCCTGGATCTGGCACTTGGCTTCGATCTCCAACTCCCGGCATATCTCGCGGGCTAAGTCGACATGGAAACCCGAAAGCTTTCCCGACTGGTCGATGAAGTTGAACGGGGGAAAATCGACCGTGGTCAGAAAGCGAAGCCGCGCGAGACCGGTTAGATCAGGCTGGGGGATGCGCTCGCGGGCGTCAAAAAGCAAAGGCAGATCTTTCGGCTCGGCACTCGCAGATCCACCGCCGAGCGAGGCGCAGAGTGCGAGTATTCCGCAAATCTTGAGAAGGATATTGCTGGCGCGCGTCATCATGATCCGGTCAAAGCGCCCGCGGCAGGAACGTCGCGGATTCGGCGTTTTGGGAGATTATCGGCATGAGGGCTGACTGGCTACAGTGCCGTTGTTGAGTCCGCATCTTCCTTGCTGTGGAGTGGGGCCGGAAAAATGGAGCGGGTGATCGGGATCGAACCGACGACATCAAGCTTGGGAAGCTGGCGTTCTACCACTGAACTACACCCGCAACAGAAGCGGAAATTTCCTCAACGGCGGCGATCTGTCAAGCGCTCATGCTCACTCAGCGCGAAAATGCTTCGAAAGCTTGAGGCCCTGCGCCTGATAGTTCGAGCCGAGGTCGAGGCCGTAGAGCCCGTCCGGCCGTTCCATCATGTGTTCGTAAACCAAACGGCCGACGATCTGGCCGTGCTCGAGAATGAACGGCACTTCGTGGCTTCGCACCTCGAGCACGGCGCGGCTGCCGCTGCCGCCGGCCGATGCGTGGCCGAAGCCCGGATCGAAGAACCCGGCATAGTGGACGCGGAACTCCCCCACCAGCGGATCAAACGGGGTCATCTCGGCAGCATAAAGCGGCGGAACATGAACCGCCTCCCGCGAAACGAGAATATAGAATTCGTCGGGATCGAGGATCAGATCGTTCCGGCCGCGGCTATAGAGCGGTTCCCAGAAGTCGAAGACCGCGTGCTGCGCTTTCTTGTCGACATCGACCACCGATGTGTGATGCTTGCCGCGATAACCGATCAGCCCATCCGGACCGGTTCCCTTGAGATCGATCGAAAGCGCGATGCCACCGCCGGAGACATTGGGCCGTTCGCTGGCGACGAGCACATCGCTTTCGTGGAGCGCCAGCAGCTCCTGCTCGGAAAGAAGCGCATGGCCGACGCGGAAACGTATCTGAGAGAGCCGCGAGCCTCGGCGGACGACGATCGGGAAGGTGCGCGGGCTGATCTCCAGATAGAGCGGGCCGCTGTAGCCGGCCGGAATCTTGTCGAACTCCTGCGCCCTGTCGGTGATGACGCGCGTGAAGATGTCGAGGCGACCGGTCGAGCTCTTCGGGTTGGCCGAAGCGGACATGTCCTCCGGCAGTTGGAGGCTCTCCATCAGCGGCACGATGTAGACGCAGCCGGTTTCGAGCACGGCACCTTCGCGAAGATCGATGACGTGCAGTTTCAGCCGGTCGAGCTTGTCGGCGACGAGATGCGCGGGGCCCGGCATGAAACTCGCCCGGACGCGAAACGCCTTGGCGCCGAGACGAAGGTCGAGGCTCGCCGGCTGGATCTGATCGTCATCCAGCGGCCCTTCGCTTTTCAAACGTCCCGTGGCGAACAGTGCGGCAATTGCGCGGTCGGCCAAAATCCCTGTGTTGCGACCCATTCCGATCCTCATTTTCAGTTGCCAGACAAAACCAAACTCCGGGAATTGACGCAAGCACGCGCAGGCAGTATTGGAGCTTTATCCCGTGGTGATTTGGCCGGTCGGCTTGCAGCCACGTTAAACAAGTAGCTAAAAAGGCCGGGGTCTCAAACCGGTCGTTTCGCGGCCGGTTTTTTTGTTTTTGAAAGTGACCGTCTCATGAGCAAGAACTGGCGCCCGGCTACCCAACTCGTCCACGGCGGAACGACCCGCTCCCAATACGGAGAGACTTCCGAGGCGATCTTCCTGACGCAGGGTTTTGTTTACGAAACCTCGGAAGCGGCGGAAGCGCGCTTCAAGGGCGAGACCGAGGGCTTCATCTATGCGCGCTACGGCAGCCCGACGAACGACATGTTCGAGAAGCGCATGTGCATGCTCGAAGGGGCAGAAGATGCGCGCGCCACGGCCTCCGGCATGGCGGCGGTCTCGGCCGCCGTTCTGTGCCAGGTGAAAGCAGGGGATCACATCGTTGCCGCCCGCGCCCTCTTCGGCTCCTGCCGCTGGGTCGTGGAAACGCTAGCGCCCAAATACGGCGTCGAATGCACGCTGGTCGACGGCCGCGATCTGGAAAATTGGGAAAAGGCCGTTCAGCCCAATACCAAGGTCTTCTTCCTCGAAAGCCCGACCAACCCGACGCTCGAGGTGATCGACATCGCCGGCGTGGCCAAGCTCGCCGACCAAGTCGGCGCCAAGCTTGTGGTCGATAATGTCTTCGCCACTCCCCTTTTTCAGAAGCCGCTGGAACTCGGCGCCCACGTCGTCGTCTATTCCGCCACCAAGCACATCGACGGCCAAGGCCGCTGCCTCGGCGGCGTCGTGCTTTCCGACAAGGAATGGATCGACGAAAACCTGCATGATTATTTCCGGCACACGGGTCCGGCCATGTCGCCCTTCAACGCCTGGACGCTGCTCAAGGGCATCGAGACGCTGCCGCTCCGCGTAAAGCAGCAGACCGAGAACGCCCGCCGCATCGCCGACTTCCTCGCTGAGCAGCCGCAGGTCGCCCGTGTCATCTATCCCGGCCGCAAGGACCATCCGCAGGCGGATATCATCGCCAAGCAGATGAGCGGCGGCTCGACGCTGGTCGCCTTCGAGCTCAAGGGCGGCAAGGAGGCAGCCTTCGCCCTTCAGAACGCGCTGGAGATCATTCGCATCTCCAACAATCTCGGCGACTCCAAAAGCCTCATCACGCATCCGGCGACGACGACCCACAAGAATCTCTCCGACGAAGCGCGCGCCGAGCTCGGCATTTCCGCCGGAACTGTACGGTTCTCGGCCGGCATCGAGGACAGCGAAGATCTAGTCGAGGATTTTGCGCGGGCCTTGAGGACCGTAAAAGGCTGATCGGCCGCATCGCAAACAATGAACCGCCCGTGCGAGCGCGGGCGGTTTTTCAGTGCCGGTCGCGAAAGGTCTGGCCCGCGAGAACGACCCGCGACAGAGCCGTATAAAGGCAGAGGAAGGCGAAAATCACCGCCAGCATCGGGAACCAGCCGGGAAAGAGACAGGAGGCTAGAAAGAAGGCAATGGTTTCGGTCGCCTCCGCAAGCCCCGTCGTGAAGTAGAGCGACTTCGCGCCGCGCACCTCGCTCGTCATTGCCCGCTTCTCGGCCATAATGGCATAGGCGAGGAAGCTCGAGCCGTTGACATAGAACGAAAAGAGCAGCAGTCCGCCGGCAAGGCCGTTGGCGCCGGGATCAGCGATGATAAAGGCGAACGGAATGGCGCCATAGAAGACGAAGTCAAGGACGATGTCGAGGAAACCGCCGAAGTCGGTCTTGCGGCTCGCGCGCGCGACCGCTCCATCGAGGCCGTCGCACAGGCGGCTGACGAGGATCAGGACGGCGCCCGCAAGATAGTATTGCCAGGAAATGAGAAAGGCTGCCGCAAGGCCGAGGCAGAGGCCGGAAATCGTTACGGCATCGGCACTTACGCCGCGGTTCGCGAGTGCGATGCCGAGCCGGTTCAGAATGGGTTCCAGCCGCCTGCGCACTGCGCCGTCGAGCATCGTCCTGTGCCTTCCGTGAAATTTGAATGCGATTCGTGTAATCTTGCCGTTATTCTTGACGAAACCTTATTGCTGTAGAATACCCGAACAGATTTGGAACAGGGCATTGCACATGTATCGCGCACTCACTCGCGACATAGAAGTCACGGTAGAGCCGTACTACCTGGAAGAACAGTCGGATCCCGATGACAGTCGTTATGTCTGGGGCTACCGCATCGTAATATCGAACCACTCAGAAGTCGCGGTTCGCCTAATGACCCGCTACTGGCACATTACCGATGAGAACGGGCAGGTTGACGAAGTGAGCGGTCCGGGCGTCATCGGCGAACAACCGCTGCTCAATCCGGGCGATACATATGAATATTCGTCCGGTTGCCCGCTGGACACGCCGTCCGGCGTCATGTTCGGTCACTACAGCATGGAAGCGGAAGACGGAGAAACCTTCAACGTGGCGATCCCCGCCTTCTCGCTCGACTCGCCCGGGCTTGTCCGCACCCTCAATTGAGGCGCCTATTGGGGCCGGACTTCACTCGCCTCGAAGCGGTAGGTGGTGGAGCAGAATTCGCAGGTGACCTTGATCAGGCCATCCTCGATGCTGCTCTCGATATCGTCGCTGCCGAGCCCCGCCAAGACGTTGCGAATCTTCTCGCGCGAGCAACTGCAGCGATCATAGACCGCCTGAGGCTGATACACGCGAACGCCGCGCTCATGGAACAAGCGATATAGCAATCTTTCGGTGCCGACCATCGGATCGGTGAGCTCGTCGGTATCGATCGTCTCGACCATCACCTTGGCTTCCGCCCAGAGATCGTCCTCCTCGAACAGACCTTCGTCGTCACCCTCGTCGCCATCACCCCCCGGCAGGTCCGGCTGGCGCATCCGCTCCAGCGCGTCGGGCAGGAACTGCGCCACCATGCCGCCGGCGCGCCAGCGGTGCCGCGGCTTGCCGTTCTCGTCGCGATCCAGGAGTTCGGCGACGCCGAGACGTACTTTGGTCGGGATCTGTTCCGACTGGCGGAAATAAACCCCTGCAATCTCCTCGAGCGTCGCACCGTCAAGCTCGACGATACCCTGATAGCGCTGCATATGAGCGCCCTGGTCGATGGTAAACGCGAGGATGCCATTTCCGAGAAGCTGGTGCGGCTCCGTGCGCCCCCCCTGCTCAGCCGCGGCCAAAGCCTCGTCGCTATAGCGCGCATAGGCGCGGACACGATCCGGCGTCGAAAAATCTGCGACGACGAGATCGACCGGCCCGTCGCTCTGCGTCTGCACGATCAGCTTGCCCTCGAATTTCAGCGATGTGCCGAGCAGGACAGTCAGTACAACTGTCTCGGCGACGAGCCGCGCCACGGGCAGCGGATAGTTGTGCCGCTCCAAGATAGCGTCCAGCATCGGTCCGAGCTGGACAGCCCGGCCGCGTACGTCCAGTTCTTCGACCTGGAAGGGCACGACATGGTCGTCACCGGCAAAATCGAACTCACCAAGTCCCGGTGCTGTTTCTGTCATCGCTTGCTCCTTGTGTCCGGGCGAGGGCCGCGCCGAAAACACTGACGTGCCCCGGCGCAACCTGCCCGTTATCTTATTTGATCCCGCTGTGAACGGATTTGTCCAGAAGGTCTGTGCATCTCGCCGAGGCGCTCGCAAACGCGCTGTCGCCAAATCGCACAGTGGTAAGCGGTCCTAAGCGGCAATCGCCGCAACCGCCCATGCCGCCTAGATCGTGTCGCGGCACTGCGAATTCAATAGCCTTTCCGTGCCGCCCCGATCGCGGCGGCGTTCTCCGGACGATCCAATGCCGCCTCAGACGATGCCCATGCACCAGGCGATGATCGATTTCTGTGCGTGCAGCCGGTTCTCCGCCTCGTCGAAAACCACGGACTGCGGGCCATCGATGACTTCGTCGGTGACCTCCTCTCCACGATGTGCCGGCAGGCAATGCATGAACAGGGCGTTCGGCGCGGCGTGTTTCATCAGCGCTTCGTTGACCTGATACGGCTGGAAGACGTTGTGCCCGCGGGCGCGGTGTTCCTGGTTCATCGACACCCAGGTGTCGGTGACGACGCAATCGGCGCCCGCGACGGCCTGCTCCGCCTCATGGCAAAGCAGGATCTCGCCGCCGTTGTTGCGCGCCCAGTTGAGGAACTTGTCCCCGGGCTCGGAGCCGAGCGGCACGGCCATGTTCATCCGGTAGCCGAAGCGGGCCGATCCCTCGATCAGCGAGTGGAGCACGTTGTTGCCGTCGCCCGTCCAGGCGATCGTCCTGCCCTTTACCGGCCCGCGGTGCTCTTCAAAGGTCATGATGTCGGTCATGATCTGGCAGGGATGCGTGTCGTCGGTCAGCCCGTTGATGACCGGCACGGTCGCGTGCTCGGCCAGTTCCAGCAGCCGACGATGATCGGTCGTGCGGATCATGATTGCATCGACATAGCGCGACAGGACCTTGGCCGTATCTCCGATCGTCTCGGCCCGGCCGAGCTGCATTTCGGTCCCGGAGAGAAACAGCGTCTCGCCGCCGAGCTGACGCATGCCGACATCGAAGGAGACGCGCGTACGCGTGGACGGCTTCTCGAAAATCATCGCGAGCATCTTGCCGGCGAGCGGCTTTTCGGCCGTTCCGGCCTTGGTCGCCGTCTTTCGGACGCGGGCATCGTCGATGATCGTCCGGAGGTCGGCGGCCGTCATGGCCGAGAGATCGAGAAAGTGTCTGGTGCCAGTCATAATACTGTATTTCCTGTGGTAAAAACCGGGAATCGATCACGCTTACGGGTCTGATTCAACCCGAACGCAGCATAACCTAGGCTGCGGCATTGCCGCTTTTGCTTCTCACCGCTTCGGCGGCGCGCTCGATCCGTGCCAGCCCTTCTCGGGCCTCCGCCGCGGTCGTAATCAGCGGCGGCAGCAGGCGCAACACGTTTTCGCCCGCCGGAACGGCAAGCAGCTTCTCGGCCCGGATCGCCTGCAGCAGGTCGGCGGACGGTATCTTCGCCTTGATGCCAAGCATCAGCCCGTCTCCGCGAATGTCCTCGATCACGTCCGGGAAGCGATCTTTTAGCGAAGCGAGGCCCTGGCGGAAGACGAGTGCGACGTCGCGAACATGGTCGAGAAAACCCTCCGCCAGGATGACGTCGAGAACCGCGTTACCGACTGCCATTGCCAGCGGATTGCCGCCATAGGTGGAACCGTGCGTACCGGCCACCATCGCGACAGCCGCCTCGTCGGTCGCAAGGCAGACTCCAAGCGGGAAACCGCCGCCGATTCCTTTCGCGACCGCCATGATGTCCGGCCGGATACCGGCCCATTCATGAGCAAAGAGCTTGCCGGTACGCCCGACGCCGCACTGGACCTCGTCGAGGATCAACAGAAGGCCGAATTCGTCGCAGAGCGCGCGCAGCTCCTGCAGAAACTCCTTCGACGCCAGGCGAATACCACCCTCGCCCTGGATCGGCTCGATCAGGATCGCTGCCGTCTCGTCGGTGATCGCATCCTTGACCGCGGCGAGATCGCCGAACGGCACCTGATAGAAGCCCGGCGCCTTCGGTCCGAAACCTTCGATGTACTTCTGCTGACCGCCGGCGGCGATCGTCGCAATCGTGCGGCCGTGGAAGGCGCCCTCGAACGTGATGATGTGGAACTTTTCCGGGTGCCCCTTGGCGAAATGATAGCGGCGCGCCGTCTTGATCGCACATTCAAGCGCCTCCGCGCCCGAATTGGTGAAGAACACCCGGTCCGCGAAAGTCACCGCCGTCAGCCGACGCGCCAGGCTCTCTTGCCCCGGAATCTCATAGAGATTGGAAAGATGCCAGACCTTCTCGGCCTGTGCCTTCAACGCCTCGACAAGATGCGGATGGGCATGGCCGAGCGAATTGACGGCGACGCCGGCGGCAAAGTCGAGATAGCGCGTGCCGTCTTCTGCGATCAGCCAAACGCCTTCGCCTCGCTCGAAACGCAACGGCGCGCGCAAATAGGTGTCGTAGAGCGGCGTTGTTGCGGCCATGGCGAACTTCTCCTTCCGATCTGTCGGCATTTGCTATCGGACATATCCGGTCCGATAAAATCAAAAATGCCGCCTTGCGGCGGCGCAGGCACTATTCCCATTTCACGCCGCAATGTCAACAAAACCAAGGCTTGCAGCCGCTTCGCCGGCGCCGATTCCGCAGCGCGAAAAAATCGCTCGGCAGGGCTTGCAAAAATGCAACGGTCCGACAGCAAGTTGGGGAAAAGTGCGAAAACGATTCGGCGCGATTCCCGCGACTCTTGCCACGGAGTCACCCTGCCAGTAGGTTAATATTCAATTACTAGACGCATGCGGCGGACCTAGTCACCAAAAGTGTTATCGCGTTGTAACTCCGGGATTTTTCCGGAGGCCGGTGATGGATTCTGCCATCCCAACGCCGAGAACGGAGAGTGCAGATGAACTGGACTGACGAGCGGGTGGAGAAACTGAAGAAGCTATGGTCCGAGGGCCTAAGCGCCAGTCAGATTGCGGCGCAGCTGGGTGGTGTCAGCCGCAACGCGGTCATCGGCAAGGTGCACCGGCTGAGCCTGCCGGGCCGCGCCAAGGCCGGCGGCACGACTGCCGCGGCTCGTCCGAAGCGGACCACATCGGCACCCCGCGCGCCGAACTATGCCGCGCGCGTCACCACCCGGACCGTCACCCGCACTGCCGGCGCAACCGTGCTCAAGGAGGAAGTTGCGGTCGATCTGGTGGCCGACCAGAATCTCGCCCTCGCTCCGAACGTTGTTGTGCCGATGTCGCGCCGCCTCGAGCTGACGCAACTCACGGAGCGCACCTGCAAGTGGCCGATCGGCGACCCGTTGAAGGAAGAGTTTCACTTCTGCGGCAACGACTCACCGGAAGCCTCGCCCTATTGCAGCTATCATGCGCGGCTCGCCTATCAGCCTTCCGCCGAGCGCCGGCGTATCCGCTAGGATTTCGCAAAGTCAAACGAAGAGGGGCCATGCGGCCCCTTTTTCTTACCTACGGCGCCGTTCAGACGCACAAAGGTCGCTGCGGCACTCTGAACTGCTGCATGGTTTTATCCTTAGATCGGCTCCGATTTAAGGACCACGCAGTAGAGCTGATGAGGGAAGAACTCAGCCTTCCAGCGAATAGCCTGCGCCGCGCACCGTTCTGATCACATCGGGCATATTGGAGAAGTTCAGCGCCTTGCGCAGGCGGCCGACATGCACGTCGACGGTGCGTTCATCGACATAGATGTCATGTCCCCACACGCCATCCAGCAATTGCGAACGGGAGAAGACACGCCCCGGCGAGGACATCAGGAACTCCAGCAGACGGAACTCCGTCGGCCCGAGGCGGACTTCGCGGCTGCGGCGATGAACGCGGTGCGTTTCGCGGTCGAGTTCGATATCTCCACAGCGCAAAAGCGTCGAAAGCACCTCGGGCTTGGCCCGCCGCAGCATCGCCTTGACCCTGGCCATCAGTTCCGGCGTCGAAAACGGCTTGACGACATAGTCGTCGGCCCCGGTCGCCAAACCCCGCACCCGCTCGCTTTCCTCGCCGCGCGCCGTCAGCATGATGATCGGCAGACGTTCCGTCTCGGGTCGTTGGCGCAGCCTGCGGCAAAGCTCGATGCCCGAGACGCCGGGCAGCATCCAATCGAGGATCAAAAGGTCGGGCAAGCGTTCCTGCAGGCGGATTTCCGCCTCGTCGCCACGAAGGATCGTATCGACTTCGAAACCTTCGGCCTCGAGATTGTAACGCAGCAGCACGCTCAGCGCTTCCTCGTCCTCGACAACTGCTATCTTCGGCAACATTCAGCTACGACTCCTTACCTGGACCACGATGAGTTGGGTCGAAACAACAAAAATCACGATCGGTCCTCATAAGTTGGAGCGGGATGCGGGCGGAAAACCGCGCATGCTTGTCCTCATCCCGCTGGAACGCGAGTGCCACGGCAGTGCGGTGCGGAAGCGCGACCGGAGCAAGATTGACGCATGCCCCGTGGCACGCTCAGCCGCGCTCAGTCGGTGACCGAACCCAGCGTCGAGGTCGTGTCATCCTTCGGCCGTTCACCCACCGGCTGGGCACCCGTCGCCATGTAGTAGATCGTTTCGGCGATATTCGTTGCATGATCGCCGATGCGTTCAATGTTCTTGGCGCAGAAAAGAAGATGCGTGCAAGGCGTGATATTACGCGGATCTTCCATCATGTACGTGAGCAACTCACGAAACAGCGAGGTGTAGATCGCGTCGATCTCCTCGTCCCGCTCACGGATGCTGTTTGCCTTTTCCGGCGAACGCGAGGCGTAAACGTCGAGAACTTCCTTGAGCTGGACCAAAGCAAGCTCGGCCAGGTGTTCGAGACCGCGGGCGAGCTTGCGCGGGATTCCGGAGCCGGCGACCGCGATGACGCGCTTCGCAGTGTTCTTGCCGAGGTCGCCGACCCGTTCCAAATCCGCCGCGATGCGAATGGAGCCCATGATCTCGCGGAGATCGGAGGCGACCGGCTGGCGCTTGGCGATGGTGATGATCGCCTTTTCGCCGATCTGACGCTCCGCGTCGTCGAGCATCGCGTCATCGGAAATCACCTTCTGGGCCAGTGCGAGGTCGGAGTTCACCAGCGCTCGGACGGAATCCGCCACCATCTGCTCGGCGAGGCCTCCCATTTCCGAAATACGGCGCGTCAGGTATTTCAGTTCTTCGTCAAAGGCGGACATAATGTGCGTGGACATGGTCGGCGATCCTTGCAGGCGCGTTCAGGTTTTGCGTTCGGACGTGGCTCCGGCATCAGCCGAAGCGGCCCATGATGTAGTCCTGGGTGCGCTGGTCATCCGGATTGGTGAACATCTTGTCGGTATCGTTCTCCTCGACGAGGTTGCCGAGGTGGAACATGGCGGTGCGCTGCGAAACGCGTGCGGCCTGCTGCATCGAATGCGTCACGATGACGATCGTGAAATTGGCGCGCAGCTCGTGGATAAGTTCCTCGACCTTGGCCGTTGCGATCGGGTCGAGCGCCGAGCACGGCTCGTCCATCAGGATCACTTCCGGGCTGACGGCAACCGCGCGCGCGATGCAGAGGCGCTGCTGCTGGCCCCCGGATAGGCCGGTACCGGGCTCATGCAGACGATCCTTCACTTCGTTGAAGAGACCCGCCTTCTGCAGGCTCGTTTCCACGACCTCGTCGAATTCCGCTTTTGTGCGGGCAAGACCATGAATGCGGGGGCCGTAGGCGACATTCTCGTAGATCGACTTCGGGAACGGGTTCGGTTTCTGGAATACCATGCCGACGCGGGCGCGGAGTTCAACGACATCGATGCTCGGATCGTAAACGTCGTCTTCGTCGAGCGTGATCCTGCCGCTAACCCGGCAATTCTCGATCGTGTCGTTCATCCGGTTCAGGGTGCGCAAGAAGGTCGACTTGCCGCAGCCGGACGGGCCGATCAGGGCCGTGACCGTGTTTTCGCGGATGTTTAGATTGACGTCGAAGAGCGCGCGCTTCTCGCCGTAATAGACCGACACATCCTTGCCGATCATCTTGTAAGGCACTGTGTTCATTTTCAGGTCCAGAGCTTTTTCCACTTTAGCTTCCGACAGCATGTTCATAGTCCTTACCCCACTACCAGCGGCGCTCAAAGCGACGCCTCAACAGAATTGCGCCGAGATTCATGAACACCAGGAAGATCAGGAGAATAATGATCGCCCCCGACGTCCGTTCCACGAAGGCACGCTCCGCCTCGTTCGCCCACATGTAGATCTGCACGGGCAGCGCCGTGGAGGGCTCGAGCGGCGAGCCCGGATAGTCCACCACGAAGGCGACCATGCCGATCAGCAGCAACGGCGCCGTTTCGCCGAGCGCGTGCGCCAGGCCGATGATCGTGCCGGTCAGGATGCCGGGCATGGCGAGCGGCAGTACATGATGGAAGATCGTCTGCATCCTCGATGCGCCGAGGCCGAGCGCGGCGGCACGGATCGACGGCGGCACGGCCTTGAGCGCCGCGCGCGTCGCGATGATGATCGTCGGCAGCGTCATCAGCGTCAGCACCAAACCGCCGACGAGCGCAGCCGAACGCGGCATCCCGGCGAAGTTCACGAAGACGGCGAGACCTAGAAGGCCGTAGACGATCGACGGCACGGCCGCGAGATTGTTGATGTTGACTTCGATCAGATCGGTGAGACGGTTCTTCGGCGCGAACTCCTCGAGGTAAATAGAGGCGGCCACGCCGATCGGCAGCGACAGAACGAGAACGATCAGCATCATGTAGAGCGAGCCAATGAGCGCCACGCCGACGCCGGCCGCCTCCGGACGGCTCGATGCCCCGAAGGTGAAGATGCCAGTGTTGAAGCTTTTCTTCAGCACGCCCGCCTCGGCGAGCTGGTTCATCCAGGCAACCTGCTGGTCCTTGACCTTGCGATTGGATTCGTTCACCGACAGGTCGATCTGGCCTTTGAAGGCGGAGTCGATGTTCGCTTCGGCAAGCAGCGTTACCGGCACCGTCTTGCCGATAACCGACGGATCGGCAACGACGAGATCGCGCAACTGTGTCCGGGCACTCGCCGAGACCATGTCGGTCGCCTGCTTGACCAGCGGCCGCTTCTTCGGATCGATGCCGAGCTGCTTGACGAGGGCGTCGCGAACGAGCAGCGGATAATTCGCCGTCAACAATTGCTTCGGATCGGTCGCTCGCTCGTTCTTCGGATCGATCACTTTTTCGGAAAATTCGATCGGCAGCGTGATCGTCGTCTGCAGAAAGGCGGTGTAACCCTTCGAAACAACGGTCGAGAGAAGCAGCGCCAGAAAGAAAAGCCCGAGCACGATGGCGCTGAGGCCATAGACGCGGAACCGGCGCTCTGCGGCATAACGGCGCTTGATGCCGATGTCGCGGCGGGTCTCGGCCGGCCGGGTGGAGACCCTCACCGGAGGCGAAACAAGGTCGGTCATTCGTACTGCTCCCGGTATTTGCGGACGATATAGAGCGCGTAGATGTTGAGGCAAAGCGTGATGACAAAGAGCGTGATGCCGAGCGCAAAGGCGACCAGCGTCTGCGGCGAGGTGAACTCGAGGTCGCCCGTTAGCTGATGGACGATCTTGACGGTCACCGTGGTCATCGGCTCGAAGGGATTCAGTTGCATGCGCGCAGCGACACCTGCCGCCAGCACAACGATCATCGTCTCGCCGACGGCGCGGGAGGCGGTCAGCAGCAGCGCGCCGACGATGCCGGGCAGCGCGGCGGGGAGAATGACCTTCTTAACTGTCTCCGAGCGCGTGGCGCCAAGGCCAAGCGAACCGTCCCGCAGCGCCCGGGGAACCTGGGTGATGATGTCATCGGAGAGCGACGAGACGAAGGGGATGAGCATGATGCCCATTACGATGCCGGCGGTAAGCACGCTCTGCCCCTGGATGAAGTTCTGGTAGTTGCCGGTGAGGAGGCCGTTCAATTGCGCCGAGATGTCGCGCAGGAACGGGCCGACCGTCACGAGCGCAAAGAAACCGTAGACGATCGTCGGGATGCCGGCGAGCACCTCCAGAAGCGGTTTGGCCGTCGAACGCAGCCGCGGGCTTGCATATTCGGCCATGTAGATCGCCGCGAACAGCCCGATGGGAACGGCAAACAGCATGGCGACGAAGGCGATGTAGAGCGTGCCCGCAAGAAGCGGCAGCAGGCCGAACTGGCCCGACGCGCCGCCGCTGCCGGCCGCGGCGAACCGCGGGTCCCATACCGTGCCGAAGAAGAATTCCGTAGGTGACACCATGCTGAAAAAGCGACCCGCCTCAGAAAGCATCGAGCCGGCGATGCCAATCGTCGTCAGGACGGCGATGGACGACGCGACGATAAGGGCGGCGAGCATGACGCGCTCCACCTGATTGCGGGCGCGGAAGCGGGTGCTGATGTTGCGGACCGCATAAAGGCCGCCGGCAAGGGCGACGAGAAGCACGACGGCGCTCATCAGCCAACGGCTGTAGGTGCTTATCGTATTGAACCGCTGAGCGGCCTTGAGCATGTAGGACTCACCTTCGCCGGCAAGCGCTATACCCTTGGCAGCGAGCGTCTCACGCAGGTTGGCCGAGCCATTTTCGAGAGCTGCCGTTTCCGCCGCGGTCAGGCGGTCGAGGCCGGCGGCTACGGACTTCACCTGACCGAGAGCAAGCTGGACCGTTGCCCCACCCTGGCCTTGCACCGCGTCCGGAAAGGTCGCACGAACGCTGTAATCGACGTAAAGGGGCGAGGCGATCAGCCATGCGGCGAGCACGAGTGTCGCCGGCAACACAGCCCAGATCGCGACGTAACTGCCGTGATAGCCCGGCAGAGAATGCAAACTCGCAAGCTTGCCGTTCGACCGCGCGAAGGAGCGCGCGCGTCCGGCAAAATACGCAATGAAACCGATCAAAACAATAATCAAAAGAAGGAGCGAAGTACTCATCGGCACATCTCCCCGGCAATGTCATCGCCGGCAATCAAAATGAGCGCATGCCCCGGCGCAGCAGCACATGACTGCGCCGGGGCGTATGTTCAATCAGAGCATGTTGCCAGCTTCGAAGGACTTACGGATTTCCTCACGTTCGGCGTCCGGTGCGGCAACCAGACCGTAATCGGCGAGCGGGCTGTCGGGGCCGATCATCTGATCATCGATGAAGAACTCAACATATTCCTTCAGGCCCGGAATAACTCCGATGTGGGCCTTCTTCACGTAGAAGAACAGCGGGCGAGATACCGGATATTCGCCGGAAGCGATCGTTTCGGTCGAAGGAACGATGCCGTTGACCGTCGCGACTTTCAGCTTGTCGGCATTGTTCTCGTAGAAGGAGAGACCGAAAACGCCGATGCCGCTCTTGTTGGATGCGATGCGGGCCAGCGTCTCGGTGTAATCTCCGTCGATGTCGACGGCCATGCCGTCCTTGCGGACAGCGACGCATTTGCTGTGCTGCTGCTTTTCATCGCTGACTGCGGCCTTGATCGCATCCTTGGCACCGGAGTCCTTGCAGCCTGCAGCGAGGATCTTTTCCTCGAAGACTTCGCGCGTGCCGTGCTTTTCACCGGGGATGAATGCGGCGATTTCCGCATCCGGCAGCGAGGCGTCGATCTCGGACCACTTCTTGTAGGGGTTGGCGGCGAGCTTGCCGTCGACGACGACCTCGGCAGCCAGAGCCTTGTAGAGATGTTCCGGCTTCAGCGCGAGGTCGGCATTGCCGGCGTCGGTGGCGAAGACGATGCCGTCATAGCCGATCTTGACTTCCTGAATTTCGGTCACGCCGGCGGCCTTGCAAGCCTCGACCTCGCTGTCCTTGATCTTGCGCGAGGAATTGGCGATGTCGATCGTGTCCTCGCCGACGCCCTTGCAGAACTCCTTCAGGCCGGCGGAAGAGCCGCCGGACTCGACGACCGGGGTCTTGAAGTCGGGGAACGTCTCGCCGAAGGTCTCGGCGACGATCTTTGCGTAGGGAAGAACGGTCGAGGAGCCAGCGACCTGGACCTGGTCGCGAGCCGCCGCAGCGCCCGCGAACGCGGCGGATGCAACCAGCGCCGCTACAGTGAGTTTAAGAGCTTTCATAGATGTTCTCCCGGAATGGGCTCGTGTTGGTGCGCTCGAGGTTATAGCGCTCTCTTCGCCGTTTGATCGGCTGCCACTTGTTAGCCGCCGATGGCTACACCTTTTATGTCAATTCCGTGAAACATTTGTGACAGCCTATGTCACTGACGAAACTTTATAATTTCAATCTCTTGCGGATGTCGGCGGGTTTTTGTGTCAAAAACGCACCGTAAAGACCGTGCCCTTGCCGACCTCCGAATGAATGAGCAGGCGGGCCCGGTGGCGCGTCAGGATATGCTTGACGATCGCAAGCCCCAGGCCCGTTCCTTTTTTGGACCGGCTCGCCTCGACATTAACCCGATAAAAACGTTCGGTAATTCGCGGCACGTGCTCGGCCGGAATGCCCGGACCATAATCTGTGACCATCACCTCGGTCTGCTTGCCCTCGCCGCCGGTCAAACGCACGTCGACTTTCTTTCCCTCCTGTCCATATTTGCAGGCGTTCTCGATCAGGTTCTCGAAAACCTCGATCAGTTCGTCTCGGTCGCCTTGGACGAAGACCGGCGCTTCCGGCACGTCGAGGGAAATGGTTACATCGAGCTCTCTTGCGAGCGGGACCAAGCTGTCACGCACGTGCCCGAGCAGCGGAATCAGATCGACGGTATCCTCCGGGGCGATGTGCGACTTAAGCTCAAGCCGCGACAGCGACAACAGATCGTCGACGAGGCGGCTCATGCGGGTGACCTGCTCGTGCATGATGCCGAAGAATTTCTCCTGGGCCTTCGGATCGTTGCGTGCCGGGCCCTCCAGCGTCTCGATAAAGCCGCGAAGCGAGGCAAGCGGCGTGCGCAGCTCATGACTGGCATTGGCGACGAAATCGGACCGCATGCGATCTATGCGGCGCGTCTGCGAAATATCGCGATAGGTGAGCAGGAAGACGCGCCGGCTCGAACCATCGGCTCCAAGATCGGCGGGCGCCACCCTGACGATGTAGACGGCATCGGAGGGGAGCCGCTCGGTGTGTTCGATCTGGTTGACCTTGCCGGTTGCGATCGTCTCTCGCACCATGTCGAGAATGCCGGGAGAACGGACGCGCGCGGAAAGGTAGCTATCCTGCGGAATGGTGCCGAAGGCTTTTTCGGCTGCGATGTTCTGGAACAAAACGGTCTCGTCTTCGGCCACCACGAGCACAGGCATGTCGAGCGCATTCAGCAGGGGAACCAGCGGGTCTTTCCGCTTCTCCGCGGTCGTAACGACGCCCGCCGGGAGCGGCGGCTCCGACGGCGCGCCTCGACTGAGGAGTGCCGCGACGAGCACAATCCAGAACGGAAGAATGGCCAGGATGTGAATACCGGCGAGAGCGGCGAGAAGAGCAAGTACGGCCGACAGAGCAAGGACCCAGCGTTCCGCCTTTAGCCTCGGCAGCAGGGTTCGCCAAAACGCCTTAGCACCATCCAATACCATACCCTCACTGCTCAAGTCGCCGTCTCCCGCGGATCAAATGGTATTGGCTTGAAGCCAGATCATCAGCGTGGCTGACGCCAGCGAGCTGGAGTGAAACCTCGGCGAAAATCGCTCATGTTTTCTCCTCTCGCGCCGGCCACGAAGGCAGAGAGATAGCGGTGCTTCATGACATGATTTTCACGACGTGCTTGAATCCGCAACGTAAATATGGCCTCCTCCGGAGAAATCGACCGGCGGCGGAGGAAAGCGAATGGCAAGCGAAGTGCTGGCGGCCAAGCCTGAAAGCAGGGCGGTCGAGCTTGAGATCGGCGGCAGCAGCCGGGTCTTCGATATCGACAACCCGGAATTGCCGAAGTGGATCGACGACGAAGCCTTCTCCTCGGACGACTACCCCTACAAGAGAAAACTCGACGAGGAGGAATACGAAGAAACGCTGACGAAGCTGCAGATCGAACTCGTCAAGGTCCAGTTCTGGATGCAGGCCACCGGCAAGCGGGTGATGGCCGTTTTCGAGGGCCGCGATGCGGCGGGCAAGGGTGGCGCCATCCACGCAACGATGGCCTACATGAATCCCCGTTCCGCTCGCATCGTCGCGCTCACCAAGCCCACCGAGACCGAGCGCGGCCAGTGGTATTTCCAACGCTATGTGGCGACCTTTCCGACCGCCGGCGAATTCGTGCTGTTCGACCGCTCCTGGTACAACCGCGCCGGCGTGGAGCCGGTAATGGGCTTCTGCACGCCGGAGCAATACGAGCATTTTCTCGAGGAGGCCCCCCGCTTCGAAAAGATGATTGTCCACGAGGGCATCCATCTCTTCAAATTCTGGCTCAACATCGGCCGCGAGATGCAATTGAAGCGGTTCCATGATCGCCGACACGATCCGTTGAAGATCTGGAAGCTGTCTCCGATGGATATCGCCGCCTTGAACAAGTGGGACGACTACACGGACAAGCGCGACCGGATGCTGAAGGAAACGCATACCGACCACGCTCCATGGACCGTCATCCGCGGCAACGACAAGCGCCGGGCGCGGATCAACGTGATCCGACACATGCTGAAAAACCTGGACTATGAGGGCAAGGACAAGGCGGTAATCGGTGAGGTCGACGACAAGGTCATCGGTTCCGGGCCGGGTTTCCTGAAGTGACTTGCGGCAATCGGCTCTGAGAAATCAGAACGCGATTGCGGGGGACAGCACGGCATTATTCTCCCGGCAGCATGCGGACCGCGAAAATATTCAGGCTATTGCCTGCGCCGCCGAGATCGCTGTTGATCACCAGTCTGCCCGGGCTGTTTGGTGCGGAGCTCTGTTCAAAGGTGACCTTGAAAAGCATGTCCAGCCTTTCGTCGTGCGCGGTGAAGCGATGACGGCCGCAGTCGCCGAGCGTCGAGAAGTCGCATTCGACCGAGAATTCCGTCGTCTTGCCGGGCATTGCCTGAACGGTCAACGCCAGCGTCGACGATTTGCCCGAGAGCTGGGCAAGGAACTCGGCGGGGATTTCGACGGCAACGTCACCATCCTCCGTGGGCACGGCTGACGTGATCCGCACGCGACGCCCGCCGCCGTCATCAACCGGCTCCGCCTTCGCACGAGCGCCCGGCTTGACAGCCGCCGCATCTGCGGCGGTGAAAATCTCGATCCAATCACCGGAGAACCCTTCCTGGGCCGCGAGGTTCTGCAATCCTGTCGCCCCGTCGAAATCCTCCGTCTCAACGGTCGCCGGCGGGTTGGCCACGTTCGTGTCGCGCTCGGCCGGAGATTTCAGCAGATCGTTCGTCTGAACCCACCAGACGGCGGCCCCGGCTGCTGCAGCAAGCGTCGCGACGACCATCACGAAGGAAAGAAAACGACCGCGTCTGCGTTTGCGCGGGCGCTTGTCCGTGACGCCCAAATCCGGCGCGATCTGGCCGGGCTTCCCGGCTTCGGCTGCTTTTCCGCTGTCGGCGGCCGGGCGTGTCGAGACCATCGGCCCGTCACGATCCGGACGCAACGCCGCAAGACCGCTATCGCCCTCGACAGGCCTGCGCCTTGTTGCGCTGAACTCCGGTTCTCGCCGCGCCGCGGCGGAAGCCGCCGCACCGGCCGAACTACCTTCCGTGGCAGCGGCCTTGCCGTTCGCGACCCCCCCGCCGGCCACCGGGGCGGCAGCGGCGCGCGCCTTCAATGCTGCACGCTCTTCCGTTTCGATAGCGTGAATGACCGCTTCAAGCCGGTGGCGTTGCCGGGCGATCACGTCGGGATCTTCGATCTGCTGCTTCTGCAGGCCGTTTTCCAGTGCCTGGCGGGCCGACTGGTAGATACGCGCACGGACTTCCGCATTGCTCCGGTCCGACCGTTCCAGTGCATTCCTGATCGCAGTCTCGAGTCCGCTCACATCAAATCCTTCTGTGCATCGAAGCCGTCGGGCAATCCACGTCGAACGTGCTCCTTCCAGCGGTATCCTACGGGCCAGTGTTTCTTCCCGCTGCACGCCGTTGGTTTTGTTAACGATTGGGTAACCGCTGCTTTCGGAATCTGCAAGTCCGACGGCACGTTCGGCTGGTCTTCTGCGGGGAAAACACGAGCGAGGCCGCACAAGGAGAGAAGTTCCCGGTCTTTGCAAGCGCTCCGGTTACTGTTATCACTTTTGACGTTTACGGAAACGTCAAAGCCAAGGATGGAGAATTTCGATGCCGTTGCCGCCTGTTCTATCCGGAACGACGAGATTGCCGGTTATCGGCGCGCCGCTTTTCATCGTCTCGCATCCCCGGTTGACGATTGCGCAATGCAAGGCCGGCGTCGTCGGTGCCTTTCCCGCGCTCAACGCCCGTCCGCAATCGCAGCTCGACGAATGGCTGGCGGAGATTACGGAATCGCTCGCCGGCCACGACGCCGGGCATCCGGACCAACCGGCGGCGCCTTTCGCCGTCAACCAGATCGTCCACAAATCGAACGCCAGGCTCGAACAGGACCTGATGCTCTGCGTCAAATACAAGGTGCCGATCGTCATCTCGTCGCTTGGCGCGGTCCCGGAAGTGAACGATGCCATCCACTCCTATGGCGGCATCGTCCTCCATGACGTCATCAACAACCGTCATGCCAATTCGGCGATCCGCAAGGGCGCGGACGGGCTGATCGCGGTGGCCGCCGGCGCCGGCGGCCATGCCGGAACGCTCTCGCCCTTTGCACTGGTCCAGGAAATCCGGGCGTGGTTCGATGGGCCGCTCCTGCTCTCGGGCGCGATCGCCACCGGCGGCGCCATCCTAGCAGCGCAAGCGATGGGGGCCGACATGGCCTATATCGGTTCCCCGTTCATCGCCACCGAGGAGGCGCGAGCGAGCGACGCCTACAAGCAGATGATCGTCGACAGCGACGCCGCCGACATCGTCTATTCCAACTATTTCACCGGCATTCACGGCAACTACTTGAAGGCCTCGATCAGCGCGGCCGGGATGGACCCGGACAAACTGCCGGAGGCCGATCCTTCCAAGATGGATTTCGGCAGTGCGACCGAAGGCGCCAGGGCGTGGAAGGACATCTGGGGCTGCGGCCAGGGCATCGGCGCCGTCCGCGAGATCACGACCGTCGCGCAACTGGTCGACCGTCTCGAACGGGAATATGAAGCGGCGCGGGCCCGCCTTGCGCCCGGTTCCCCTCGCGACCTTCGCCCGGCCAAGGAATTTTCAAGTTCTCGAAACTGATGGCTTGAATTATTGGCGCTTTGCGTTTATCAGCGCCTCACATTCGTTCCGCGGCTCTTCCGCGGAACCGCCCCAGGGCCGCTTTAGCTCAGTCGGTAGAGCACATCATTCGTAATGATGGGGTCAGGTGTTCGAGTCACCTAAGCGGCACCATTAATTTTCAAGCACTTAGCGCGAGATACCCGATCGGCTCAGTTGCGCCAGTAAGCACATGGCAGGCGGCAAGTCGCGAATTAGCGGGAATGTTTCGCGTATCTGCCATGATGGAGACGTGGCCATGGCGCGCAAAAGATGTCAGCGGCCAGAACAGACCCGCCGGAGACTGTCCAGGGTCGCGGCGTGTAGCTGTTAATAATGCCACAATCATCGCTTGCACAGCCAAAAACAGGAGAGTATGCCTCAACTTAGTTCGCCTGCTGAGAGGGACAGGAGTCGAGTACACGTGCAAGCTAGGATTATTATTGCGTGGTTACTCACCGTATTGTCTACGGCGGACACCTTCGCTGCACCGAGAAGAAATTCATGGGATCCAAACTGCTCACCGGTTTTTGAAGCGTATGCCGCCACCAGGTCGACTTACCGCTACAGCCAGGTGTTCTACGAAGTCAAATCTGACGGGACCCTCAAGTCCCACGGGGAGGCTCGCTTCACGGAAACGGCAGTCTACGACCGAAATCTGACCTCCGCGCGCAACAAATGGGTCGTGTCTCGTCGGACGGGCTGGTCGTTATGGGATAATTTTGGCCCCAAATTTGCGGGGTGCAAATTGGTTGCCGAGAGCGACGGCACATCTGAATTTGGACGCCGCTACACAGCGACCTGGTATGGATTTCCGTATGAAGCGGATGCCGAGATTTGGCTCTCTCGTGATGGAAAGACTATGGCCAAGGTCCTGCGGCGATATCGGACGAAGTGGGAGTTTCCGTTCCCGAACGTTTTGGAGGTTATGAATCTCGATCCGGCGAGTGCGGCTGAACCTCAAGGTGTGGCGCCACCTGACTGAGATCTGTGATCCTCCAGAAACGATTTGATGTATTTTGATGAGTAATTTCCAAGAGGTATTCATGCACCGATATGGCTTAGTCTTCACGCTGGTTGCTCTGCTGCTGCCGGCGGCAGCCCACGCAGGCGAATGCCCCACCGCGGCCAAGGCCGAGAAGGGATTCATGCTGCTGCAAGTGGACGCACAAAGCGAGTTCAGGAGGCACCAGGGTCCGATCGTCAAGATCGTAAACAGATATGGCGCGCCCTCCCGGCAAACAGTGTTTTCCTATCGAGGATTGATCGATCTTTCGCGTATGAGCGCGGAATCGCAGCAGGCGATCTACGCGCTATCCGATCTGAAAGATGTCTTCCCACTCAGGAAAGGCGCACGGCACAAGATCTCATTCGTCCCTCTGAATCCTGAAGAACCTGCCGAAGGGCAATGGACCGTCGAGCTTGCCGTGACCGGCCAAGAAACCTTCAAGCTGGAGGACTGCAAATACAAGATTTGGAAGGTCCGGCAGACTACCAAGAAGGGTGACGACCAGGTCGACGTCTGGACCGCGCTCTATTCACCAGACCTCGAGGCGACGCTGGCCAAGGTCTACGGCGAAGGCACCCCCAACGAGTACACTGTACGCTACGAACGAATTCGACCACTTCAGCAGTAACGGGTCCGCGCGCTTACCGGCGGGAAATATATCGATGTGAGTACCGCACTTTCAGGATTCTCCAGAACTTGCGCCTTGCGTCCTCCGTCACTAGCCGCACCGGCCCGCCAACCGTGCGGCCCGTCATGCTGCGAATAGACGTAGAAGCTATACTAACTCGGCGTGTTTCTTCGCCCCATCGCCTTCACGTATAAAAATACCGCGTCAGGTGAAAGAACACCGGAGCGGCGAAACTCAGCGAATCCATACGATCGAGCACGCCGCCGTGGCCGCTGATCATCGTGCCCCAGTCTTTCACCCCCATCGAGCGCTTGACGGCGGAGAGCGCCAGTCCGCCGAGGAAGCCCATGGCGACGATGGCGAAGGCCATCGCGGCCGCCTCTGATGGTGTAAACGGCGTTATCCACCATTGGGAAGCACCTGCAGCGACCGCGGAAAGCCCGCCGCCGACAAGGCCTTCCAGCGTTTTCGAGGGGCTGATGACGGGTGCGATCTTGGTTCTGCCGAATAGCTTGCCGAAGACATATTGCATCACATCGCTGAACTGCACGACGGTTATGAGGAAGAAGAGCAGCAGGAAGGCCTCGCCTCCATCGCCGGCGATGTCGAGCGTCAGCAATGCGGGGGCGTGGCTGATGCAATAGACCGTCAGCATCAGCCCCCATTGGATTCGCGACACGCGGAGCAAAAATTCCTGGGCATCGCCTTTCAGGGCGGCAAGGCTTGGAAGGATGAGGAAGCCATAGACCGGTATGAGGATAGCAAAAAGCGCATACCAGTCGATCCAGATCAGCCAGTATTGAAGCGGCAGCAGGATGTAGAAGGCCGTAGCCAAAGGCAGGTGATCGGCAGCACGCGTCGGTGTCAGCGATACGAACTCGCGCAGCGTGTAGAACGACGTCAGCGCAAAAAGAACCAGCGTTGCGCCCCGCCCCAGTGCAAAACTCACCGCGAAGATCGCGATCATCACCCACCACGCCTTTATGCGGGCGTTGAGATTGTCGATCGTCGCCTGTCCAGCCTCCGATGCCGCCTTGCGCGAAAGCGCGAAGCCGATCAGAGAGGCAACGGCGAGAAGGCCGCAGATGCCGCCAAAGAGGATGAGAAGTTTGTCGTTCAACGACATGGCGGCCTCACGGAACCAGATCCGATGCAAGCGCGGCGACGGCTTCGCGGGCGCGCTCCAGAAAGTGATCTTTCTCCTCGCCCTTCCGGCGCGCGACCGGAGCGCCAAACCCGACCGTGCAACTGATCGGGATCGGCAGGAACGTTCCCTTCGGAAAGGCGCGCGAAGGATTGTCGAGATAGGTCGGGATCAGTTCCACATCCGGAAACTCCTGCGAGAGCCAATAGAGCCCGCTCTTGAACGGTCCCGGCAGGCGGTCATTGCCGCGGCCGCCCTCCGGAAAGAGAACGAGCGACTCGCCCTCCGCGAGCACGCTGCGCAACGGCACCAATGCCGCCCCGGGCGCGCCCTGCGTGGTTCGGTCGATAAGCACCGCGTTCAGCACTTTCAGCGCAATGTGGCGCCGGACCTTGCCCTTGCCCCAATAGTCCGCGGCAGCGATCGGGTGGGTGGACATGCGCAGCGACGGCGGCAACGCCGACCAGATCAGCAGGGTGTCGAGATGACTGGCGTGATTGGCAAAATAGATGCGCTGGCGTTTCTCCGGCAGCGAGCCGATCCATCGAGCCTGTCCGCCGACGAGAAACCGCGTGAGGCCGATCAAGAGGAGGTCGATCAAGGTCCAGACGCCCCCGAAATGCGGGAAACAATGGCTCTCGTGCGCGTCACGCATGTGAGGAGCGCACCGATCAGGATCGTCCAGGCTGCAATGGGGAGCACGAGCCGTTGCGTCGTCAGCAAGGACTCGCCGAGAGCCAGAACGCAGGCAACGCTCATCACTGCCATCCGGTGCTGTTTGGCCATCGGACCGCGAAAATCCTGGCTTTGGCCGAGCGATCCGCCAAAAACGCGCACATAGGCGGTCAAGGCTGCCGCAAGCGCCCCCGCCCAGCCGAGCCATCCTGTTCCCGCGCCGTAGCCAAGCGCCACGATGAGAAGCGTATCGGCGACGCGATCGGGGAATTCATTGTAGAGAGCCCCGACGGGCGAGCCGCGTCCGCCTTCAACCGCCACCATGCCGTCGAGAAGATTGCACAAAAGACGCAACTGGGTACCGATAAGGGCAACGAGATAAAGGAGCGGCCAGCGGGACGCCCAGAACAGCGCCGCCGCGCCAATTGCAGCGAAGAGGACGCTCAGCAGCGAGATTTGGTTCGGCGTCACCGGCGTCTTTAGAAGCAGCGTCGTCAGGCGCCGGGCAAAACCGCTGTCGCGCGCAGCAATCGGGCGCCGGTCCGCGCCCTGTATCGTAGTGTCTTGGCCATCCGGGGCAACACTCATCTTCGCAGAAGCCGGCCGCGTAATTTCCGATTGCAGCTTGTATTAGAACAACTTTACGACAAACACCATATGGTCACCTTCGCGAGCTCGAAACACTCTCGATTGCCCACTGAAATCGGTGCCGGCCTGGTGGTGGTTGCTTCAGTCTTCATCGCCGACGAAACGGTAGCCGACGCCCGGCTCGGTGCGAATGATTTGGGGGTTGCCGGGATCACGCTCGATCTTGCCGCGCAATTGGCCGATGAAAACCCTGAGATAATGCATATCCTCGCCGTGGGCCGCGCCCCAGACGGAGGTTAGCAGCGCCTTATGGGTGACCACCCGGCCGGCGTGGCGGGCGAGCATGACGAGCAGGTCGTATTCCTTCGGCGTCAGCCGCAGCGTCTCGCCGTTACGGGTCACGAGGCGCTTGATCGTGTCGATCGAAAGGCCATCTGCGGAAAGTTGCGCCTGCCCGCCCTCCATCTGGATGCGGTGGCGCAGCGCCGCGCGAATGCGGGCGGTCAACTCGCCGATGCCGAAGGGTTTCTCGATGTAATCGTCGGCGCCAAGGTCGAGCGCAGCGATTTTTTCGCTTTCCCGGTCGCGCGCCGAAAGGATGATGATCGGCACTTGCGACCAGGTGCGGAGATTGGCGACGACGTCCTTGCCGTCCATGTCGGGAAGACCGAGATCGAGAATGATGATGTCGGGTGCTACCGTCGCTGCCGCCTTCAGCGCCTCCGTGCCCGTCATCGCCTCCACCACATCATAACCGGCTGCCCCGAGGGCCGGACGGAGAAACCGCTGGATCTGGGGTTCATCGTCAACCACAAGAACACGCTCGACCGTCATCCGCGCTCCTTCTCGGCAAGATCGGCGTCGGCGACTGGAAAACGCATGGAAATGCGCGTCCCACGGCGCCTGAGCGCCGGGCTTTCCGCCTTGATCCGCCCGCCCATCGCCTCCACGAAGCCCTTGCTGATCGACAGGCCCAAGCCTGTTGCGGGCGACCGGCCGTCCGGCTTCCCCCTTCGGAAAAATTTATCGAACACATGTTCCAGATCGGCCGGCGTTATGCCCTTGCCGAGATCGGTAACGGAAAGCACGACTTCGCTGCCGTCCCGCCGGGCATAGATGCTGACCGGCTCGTCGCCGCCGAATTTGTTGGCGTTGTCGAGGAGGTTGAAGAGCACCTGCCCGAGCAGCACGCTGTCGCCGCGTATCAGCGGCAGATCCGCGGCGATGCTTGTTTCGATCACCCGGTCCGGGAAGTATTTGCGCGCCCGCTCTACGGCCGCGCGCACCACATCCGCCACATCCACCCAATCACGTTTGGCATTGATCGCGCCGGCCTCGATCCGAGTCATGTCGAGCAGGTTCGTGACGAAACGCGTCAACCTGTCGCTTTCTTCCTCTATCGATTTCAGCAGATCATCCCTGCTTTCACCAGGCATTCGGTCGCCGAGCTGACGCAGGCTCGTCACGGCGCCGGTGATCGTCGAAAGTGGCGTTCTGAGATCATGCGAGATGGACGACAGCAGCGCCGCGCGGAAGTGTTCGCTCTCGAGCTGCGCTGCCTGATCGAGGCTCTCGCGCGACAGGCGCGCGCGGTCGACCGCGATTGCGGTCTGATCGAGGATGGCGGCAAGCGCCCGTTCCTCGTTTATCTCCAGCGGTTTATCCTGCTGCAGAAAGCCGCAGACACCGACGACCCCGTGCGGGCTCATCAGCGGCCTGAACTGAAATGGACTGTTTGGCAGCGTGCCGGTCTCGTTGCCGGCCGCCTCCTTCTTCTCGAGCGCCCAGCGCGCGGCCATCATGTCGGTGACACTGAGCTCCGTGTCCGGCGGCCAGGCTGCCTTCAAGGCGATATCCCCGCCTTCCGGCAGCAAAAGCGCAGCGTTGCGCCGCAGCGTCGTGTGAATCTGCGTGACGGCAGCCCAGAGTACATCCTCGGCATTGGCGGTGCCGGAGAGCTTGCGGGAAAAGTCATAAAGCGCCTGCGTCGCCGTCACCCGCCGCCGTGCGGTCTTGGCTTGTTCGCGAACGCGCGAGGCGAGGCTGCCGGCGAGCGTCGCAGCCGCGAGGAAAACGAAGAGCGCAAAAACCTCGTGCGGCTCGGCCACCGTGAACGTGCCGACCGGTTCAATGAAGAAGAAATTATAGGCGAGAACGGAAAAGACCGCCGCGGCGATCGCGGCGACATAACCGGCATAAATTGCCGAGGCGAGCACCGCGAGCAGATAGAGTAGGGAAATATTCTGCAGGATGATGAAGCGCTCGATCAGCAGCCCGAGCACCGTTGCCGACGCGGTGGCACCTGCCGCGATGGCGAGCGCGCGGCCGCTCCCTTCGGGAAGCATCCGCCTTCGCTTACGTCTCGGTTTTGCGGTGGGCTCGCTCCTGTCGGTGATCAGGTGAATGCCGATACCGGACACCCGCTCCGCCAGCGCATCCGGCAGAGACTGGCGAAAGAGCCGCAACGGAAACCGCTGACGCCGCGTCCCGATGACGATCTGCGTCGCATGCTCGCGCCTTGCGAGTTTGAGGATTTCCTCGACGAAATCGTTGCCGGCGATGCGGCGCGTCTGCGCACCCAATAGCTCGGCTAGTCGGAAGGTATCGTCAAGCTGCCGCATCGCCTCGCTATCCCCAGCCTCGCCGTCCGCACGCTCGATGGAGACGACGATCCAGTCCGCGTTGAGGCCCGAAGCGAGGCGGCTTGCCGTTCTGACCACCTTTTCCGACAGGGAGTCAGGGCCGATGCAGACAATGAGCCGTTCGCCAGCCGCCCACGGACCTTCGATGGCGTTCTGCTTCAGGTAGTCGACCATCTGGTCGTCAACCCGATCGGCGGTGCGCCGCAGCGCCAATTCGCGCAAGGCGGTCAAATTGCCAAGCCGGAAGAAGCGATCCACTGCCCGCTTGGCACTGTCGGGAAGATAGACCTTGCCCTCCTTCAGCCGTTCGATCAGCTCCGTCGGCGGCAGGTCAACGAGCAGCACGTCGTCGGCGCGGTTCAGGACCGTATCGGGGACACGTTCGCGCACGGGGATGCCGGCGATCTGCGCAACGACGTCCGACAGGCTTTCGAGGTGCTGGATGTTGAGCGCGGTCCAGACATCGATACCGGCATCTACCAGCTCCTCTATATCCTGATAGCGTTTTGGATGACGGCCTTCGCCGAGGTTGGTATGGGCGAGTTCATCGACGACAATGACGCGCGGGCAGCGCGCCAATGCCGCGTCGAGGTCGAATTCCGAATGCGTCCGGCCGCTGTGGACCACCTCGCGCCGCGGCAAGACTTCCAGTCCCTCAAGCAGGGCCGCGGTTTCGTCGCGCCCGTGCGTCTCAACGATCCCGATCACGATATCGACGCCCTCTTCCTTGAGGCGTCGCGCCCGAGTGAGCATGGCATAGGTCTTGCCGACGCCGGGCGAGGCGCCGAGAAAGACCGTCAACTTCCCTCTCCTGTCCTGTTCGGCCAGCGCCAGCAGGGCATCGGGATCGGGGCGGCTCCTCAGGTCGCGTTCATTTTCGGGCATTCAGTTTCTCAAGCTCGCGCTTAGGTTCTCGGTTCATCCAGGACGAGGTTCAGTTCTAGCACATTGACGCGCGGCTCGCCTATAAGGCCGAGCAGCCGACCTTGCGTGGCCGTCTCGACGAGAGCCACGACATCCGCTTCCGCCAAGCCGCGCGCGTTCGCGACCCGCGCAACCTGAGCCCTTGCGAACTCCGGCGAGATGTGGGGGTCGAGGCCTGATCCCGACGCCGTGCCGGCATCTCCGGGAATATCGCCCGGAAGACCGGCGGCGCGGAGTCGTTCGATGTCGGCGGCCACGCGGTCCCTCAGCTTGGCGGAGGTTGTGCCAAGGTTGGAACCGCTCGAAGCGCCGGCGTTATAGGGCTCCGGCCCTGTCGCCGAAGGGCGCGGCCAGAAATATTTGTCCGAAGCGAAATTCTGCCCGATCAGCTTGGAGCCGATAACGGCTCCATCCTTAAAGATCAGGCTCCCATTGGCCTGGCCCGGCATCAGCGCCTGGGACACGCCGGTAATCGCCAGCGGATAGGCAAGTCCCGTGATCAGGGTCAACGCCAAGGTAAGTACGAGTGCGGGACGAAGTTGATTGAACATGATCATACCAGATTGAGGGTCGAGACGATGATGTCGACAAGTTTGATACCCGCGAAGGGGAGGATCAGACCGCCAAGGCCGTAGACGAGAAGATTGCGGCGCAGCAGTGCCGCCGCGCCGACGGGGCGATATTTGACACCCTTCAGCGCCAAGGGAATGAGCGCCACGATGATCAGCGCGTTGAAGATGACCGCCGAAAGGATGGCCGATTGCGGCGACGCGAGGCCCATGACGTTAAGGGCACCCAGCGCCGGATAGGTGGTGACGAACAGCGCCGGAATGATGGCGAAATATTTCGCCACGTCGTTGGCGATCGAGAAGGTCGTGAGCGAGCCGCGCGTCATCAGCAGTTGCTTGCCGATCTCGACGATCTCGATCAGCTTGGTCGGGCTTGAATCGAGATCCACCATGTTGGCCGCCTCGCGTGCGGCTTGAGTTCCGGTCTGCATGGCGACACCGACGTCGGCCTGGGCAAGTGCCGGAGCGTCGTTGGTGCCGTCTCCGCACATGGCGATCAGACGGCCGCCCTTCTGCTCCTTGCGGATGAAGGCAAGCTTGTCCTCAGGCGTCGCTTCGGCGAGGAAATCGTCGACGCCCGCCTCGGAGGCGATGGCAGCGGCGGTGATCGGGTTGTCGCCGGTCACCATGACGGTGCGGATACCCATCGCCCTGAGCGCTGCGAAGCGCTCCTTGATGCCTGGCTTGACGATGTCCTTCAAATGAATGACGCCAAGCAGCCGGCTGCCATCGGCGACGGCAAGCGGCGTGCCGCCGGTGCGTGCGACCCTGTCGACCGCTTGGCGAAATTCGGCGGGAATCTTGTCCTCGGAGATACCGGCAAACTTGAGAATCGAGTCTACCGCGCCTTTCCGCAATCTGCGGCCGGCGGCATCAGCGCCGGAAAGACGGGTTTCGGCGGCAAAGGGCACGATCCTGTCCATTTTGGCCGACGGCGCCTGGCGCCCGAACTCGCCGACGGCGAGAGCCACGATCGAACGGCCTTCCGGCGTCTCGTCCGCCAGGCTCGCGAGCAGCGCCGCATCGGCGAGCTCCGACTCCGTGACACCCGGAACGGACAGGAAGTCGTTCGCCATGCGGTTGCCGAAGGTCACCGTGCCGGTCTTGTCGAGGAGCAGCGTATCCACATCGCCTGCCGCTTCTACCGCACGGCCCGAAGTGGCGATGACGTTGAAACGCACCAGCCGGTCCATGCCGGCGATGCCGATCGCCGACAGGAGTCCGCCGATGGTCGTCGGGATCAGCGTCACAAGAAGTGCCGACAGCACCGTGACCGAAAGAACGGTGGCGGAATAGCCGGCAAGGCCCCAGAGGGTGACGACCGCGATCAGGAAGATCAGCGTCAGGCCGGAAAGCAGGATCGACAGGGCGATCTCGTTCGGCGTCTTCTGGCGTCGCGCGCCCTCTATAAGCGCGATCATGCGGTCGACGAAGGTAGATCCGGGAGCGGTAGTGATCCGAACCTTGATCCAGTCGGAAAGCACCTGCGTGCCACCGGTGACGGCTGAGCGATCGCCACCGGCCTCGCGGATCACCGGCGCCGATTCGCCCGTGATCGCGCTCTCGTTCACCGAGGCAACGCCTTCGATCACCTCGCCGTCACCAGGGATCAGCTCTCCTGCCTCGACGAGAACCAGATCGCCGACCTTGAGTGTGGTGGCCGGAATTTCCCGCGTCTCCCGCCCTTCGGGGGTCAGGAGCTTGCGGGCAGTCAGTTCCGATTTGGCGCGACGAAGGCTGTCCGCCTGGGCTTTGCCGCGCCCTTCAGCGACGGCTTCGGCAAAGGTGGCGAAGAGCACGGTGAACCAGAGCCAGGCGGCAATCTGGCCGGAGAAAAGCGGGCTGCCGCCATCGGAGACGAGATCGCGGATGAAAAACGCCGTGACCATCGCCGCCACGACCTCCGTGACGAAGATCACGGGATTGCGGAGGAGCTGGCGCGGATCAAGCTTGACGAAGGCGGCCTTCACTGCCGGGGCGAGAATCGCCGGATCGAAGAGGCTCGGGGCGGCTATGTTCGATGGCATGCTTGGATTCCTTCAAAAAGTCTGACCCGAGAGCATCGCGAAATGCTCGATGATCGGACCGAGGGCGAGTGCCGGAAAGAACTGGAGCCCACCGAGAATGAGGATGATGCCGATCAGCAGGCCGACGAAAAGCGGCGTATCGGTCGGGAAAGTGCCCTTCGATGCAGCCACGCGCGTCTTGGCGGCAAGCGACCCCGCGATGGCAAGCACGGGAACGGCATAGCCGAAACGGCCGAGCAGCATCGCCAAACCGAGCGTCGTGTTGTACCAGGGGGTGTTGCCCGTCAGGCCGCCGAAGGCGGAACCGTTGTTGCCGGCCGCGGACGTATAGGCATAGAGGATTTCCGAGAGACCGTGCGGACCGGCAGTACCAATGCTGGCGACGGCCGACGGCATGACGGCAGAGACTGCGGTGAAGCCGAGGATCGTAAGCGGAAGAATGAGGACCGCGAACATCGCGTATTTCATTTCGCGCGATCCTATCTTCTTGCCGAGCAATTCCGGGGTGCGGCCCACCATCAGACCGGCAACGAAAACGGCGAGAACCGCAAAGACGATCATGCCGTAGAGGCCGGAACCGACGCCGCCGGGCAGGACTTCACCAAGCTGGATGAGGAACATCGGAACGAGACCGCCGAGGCCGGTGAACGAGCCATGCATGCCGTTGACGCCGCCATCGGAAAGACCGGTTGTGACCGTCGCGTAAAGCGCCGTCATCGCCTGACCGAAGCGGATTTCCTTCCCCTCCATATTGCCGGGCGCGGCGTCCAGGCCGAGCGCAGACAGAATCGGGTTGCCCTGCGCTTCGCCCCAATAGACGATCCCGACGCCAGCAATCAGAAAGAACGCGGTGACGGCGATGAAGGCCCAGCCCTGGCGGCGGTTACCGACGAGCTGGCCGAAGGTGTAGAGCAGTGCCGCAGATATCGATAGCATGGCGAAGATATTGAGATAGTTGGAGAGAGCCGTCGGATTTTCGAACGGATGCGCCGCGTTGGCGTTGAAGAAACCGCCGCCATTCGTGCCGAGCTGCTTGATGGCCTCCTGGCTGGCGACGGGCCCGAGCGCGATCGTCTGCCGAGCACCCTCCAGCGTCGTTGCCGTCGCCGAGGCGTGGAACGTCTGCGGCAGACCCATCGCTACGAAGGCGAGCGCCACGACGACGGCTATCGGCAATAGGACGTAGAGGGTCGCGCGGGTTAGATCCACCCAGAAGTTGCCGACGGTCGACACGCCGGAGCGGGCGAATGCGCGCGTGACCGCGAGCGCTATTGCGATGCCCGTCGCAGCCGATACGAAGTTCTGGACCGTGAGCCCCATCATCTGGCTGAAATGACTGAGCGTCGTCTCGCCGGCATAGTTCTGCCAGTTGGTGTTGGTGACGAAGCTGACGGCGGTGTTGAAGGCGAGATCCGGCGGCACGTTTGCGAAGCCCTGCGGGTTCAGTGGCAGCACCGCCTGAAGCCTCAAGATGGCATAGAGAAGCGTAAAGCCTACGGCACTGAAGGCGAGCATGCCCAGCGTGTAGCCGAGCCAGCCCTGCTCCTTGGCGGGATCGATGCCGGCGGCACGATATAGCCCACGCTCCACCGGCCCGAGAACGGGAGCAAGAACGTTGCGCTCGCCGGAAAAGACGCGCGCCATGTAGAGCCCCAATGGCTTGACGACAGCGAGGACGGCGAGAAAGAGGAGGCTGATCTGCAGCCATCCAAGAGTAGACATGGGAAATTCTCCGATTCTACAAGTTAGGGCGGGATGTGGGCCGGAACCGCGCGCACAGTCCGCGCCCGCTCCACAAACCAAGGAAAATCAGAACCGCTCCGGCCGGACGAGAGTCACGACAAGGTAAGCCGCAAGCGCGGCGGCGACGGCCAGGCCGATGAGAGCTTCAAACATCGAACCCTCCTAGAGCCGGCTCAGCGTGCGCGCGTAAAGCGCAAGCACGACAAGGCCGCCGATGCCGGCGGCAAGAAAAAGAACATCGGACATATGCATTCTCCAGATCTTTCAGAGATCCGGATGATGCACCCGTGCCGGGTCAATTATCGATTGGGATGGTTTGGTGGCCGCATAAGGAAAAGATAAAGACGGGTAACCGGCCGCCGACCTTATTTTACGGAAATATCGACCCTTGAAATCGGGTTCACTGTCGGCTCAGGCTGGCTGGTCACCTCATGCAGCCATTCGCGCCAGATGGCGACAAGCAGCGCCATGAGAACCGGCCCGACGAACAGGCCGAGAAAGCCCATGGTCTTGACGCCGCCGATAAGCCCGAAAAAGGTCGGCAGGAACGGCAGCTTGATCGGGCCGCCGACAAGCTTCGGGCGCAAGGTCTTGTCGACGATGAAGAGCTCCGTCGTTCCCCAGGCAAAGAGCGCGACGCCCTGCACAGGCGAGCCGCTCGCCACGAGATAGATCGACACCAGGGTGAAGCAGAGCGGAGCACCGCCCGGCACGAGCGCCATGATGCCGGTGATGATGCCGAGCGTCACAGGCGAGGGAACACCGGCCAGCCAGTAGGCGACCCCGAGCACGATGCCTTCGCCGATCGCGATGATGCCCATGCCGGTTACCGTCGAGCTGATGGTGAGAGGCACGACGCGCGAGAGGCGTTCCCAGCGCATCGGAAAGATCCGCTCGCCGAGATGGTCGAGCTGCTTGGAAAAGGACTGGCCATCGCGATAGACGAAGAACAGCGTGATCAGCATGAAGAGCAACGTCAGAAAAGACTGGAAGGCCGAAGCGCCGATCACGAGCACGCCACGATAGATATTGCCGATGTTGGAGCCGCTCACGAGCTGCACCAGCTCGCCCAGCGCGCCTGGATGGCCGACATATTTCACCCATTGCTGCCCGAGCCAAGCGCCGACCGCCGGGATCGTCGTCAGCCAGACGGGCGCCGGTGCGCCGTTCGCATTGGTTTCTACAGCCCAGACGAGCCAATCGCGAACCTCGTCCACCGCGTAGACCGCGACAAGCGAGATCGGCACGACGATGAAAGCGACCACCGAGACGATCGCGATCGTGGCCGCCAAGGTGCGGTTACCATTGACCGTCTGCAGCAGCCACCGATAGATCGGCCAGCTGGCGAAGCCGATAACGACGGCGGCAAGCACCGGCACCACGAAGCCATGGAAGAAATAGACGCCGGCAAGCAGAATCAGGACGAGAAGCCAGCGGGCGGCCGAAATCGGCAGAACGAGGGCAGAGCGCGCATGGGCCGGCTGCCCGAAGAGTCTCGGCTCCGCGGGAAGGTTTTCTCGTTCACGATTGCCCAATTGCACCTATTATCCTCCGTCTTTTAGAAACCTTACAACAAACCCGCAGCCTTGCCAGCCCGTCTCCTGCATCCGCGAGCGGTTTCCGACGAAAGATGGCGCGTCTCAGGCTTGAAGCTAGCACCGACAAAAAGCCAGACGCCTTCTCGTTTTAGCGAAAGCACATGACAGGGAGATTTAGGCGCACTCAAGATCGCCCACCAGAATTCGAGCCGGCAATCTTCTATTGTCGAGGCTTACACCGCCTGCCTCGCCATAGTGGATCGCCTGCGATCCACGAGAGCCGACGCAAGGAAGATGCCGAAGCCGGCGATGCCGAGAACGGCGCCGACGAGACCGGTCGAGGTCCAACCATAGCCGGCGGCGATTGAGAGCCCGCCCAGCCAGGCGCCAAGCGCATTGGCGAGGTTGAACGCGGAATGACTAAGAGCGGCAGCCAGCGTCTGCGCCTCGCCGGAAACATCCATCAGACGCGTCTGCACGCCGGGGACCACCGCGAAGCCGCCACCGATCAAGAGCACGTTGACGATCGCGACCCAGGGATTGGTCATGGTCAAGTAGAAGAGGACATAGGCGAAGACGTTGAAGGCGATCGCAATGCCAATCGCGCGCTGCAACGACCAATCGGCAAGCCGGGAACCGACAATATTGCCGAGGATCATGCCCGCGCCGAATACCGATAACATGATCGGCACATTGCGGAGGGAAACGCCCGCGACCTCGGTCAGCGCCGGGGTGATATAGCTGAAGACTGCGAACATGCCGCCGCAGCCGATGGCGCAGATGCCGAGCAGGAGCCAGACCTGCAGCTTGCCAAGGGCGCCGAGTTCACGCAGCGGAGTCGCCTGCGTATCGCCCTTGTCCTTCGGCACGTGAAGCCAGGTGAGGAGCATCGTGACAAGGCTGATGCCGCCGACGATGGCGAAGGCAGTCCTCCAGCCGAGGGCCTGCCCGAACCAAGCGACGAGCGGCGTACCGAAAAGGGTGGCGATGGTCAGCCCCATCATCACTCGGCCGACGGCTCTCGCCCGCTGGTTGGGCGCGGCAAGCCCGGCAGCGACGAGTGCGGCGACGCCGAAATAGGCCCCGTGCGGCAGGCCGGCGAGGAAGCGCGCGGCAACCAGCGTGTGGAAGTCGGGTGCGATCGCACTTGCAAAGTTGCCGAG
This sequence comes from Sinorhizobium numidicum, assembly GCF_029892045.1. Classification (NCBI taxonomy): domain Bacteria; kingdom Pseudomonadati; phylum Pseudomonadota; class Alphaproteobacteria; order Hyphomicrobiales; family Rhizobiaceae; genus Sinorhizobium; species Sinorhizobium numidicum. The sequence continues at coordinate 500,440 of NZ_CP120368.1, read as the reverse complement.
TGCAAAAAGAGCCATCAGGACGAGAAGAACCTGAAAGCGGGCGTATCGCGCGGCGATGACGGCGATCAATGGCGCGCCGACGACAACACCCAGTGCATAGGCGCTGATGACCGTCCCCGCCATAGGCACCGAGACGGCGACATCTTCGGCAACCTGGGGCAGCAGTCCCATGATCGCAAATTCACCCGTGCCGATACCAAAACCGCCAACAGCAAGCGCGATTTCCGCCGGCGACACTTTGCTGCGCGGTACGACAATTGCGGTCGGAAGAACGTCTTCGGACATGGAAATAGCCTTGCTGGCGACCGACAGGTCGCCGCTCAAAAAGAATATCTGAAAGGGCCGTAAAGACGTCGGCAGCGCCGACGCGCGGAAGTGTATGGTGCAGTGCAGTATAGTGCTTTCGTGCGCTCCCGCAAGGATTTATGCTGCATTGCACGCGAAAAACGATCGTCGTCTGATGGGCGCGAATCCGCCAATGCGTTGACGTTTACGTCAAAGTTATATAATCCGAATTACGGCTTGAAGAGACGCTGCAAAAGCAGCATCTTCGACGGGGAGGGAAGATCGGGAGGGATTTTTCTTCGCCGTGAGCGCGGCCATTCAATGGCGGCCAGAGGGAGAGAAATCATGGCGGAAGCAAGCACGCAGCAGGCGGGATCCAACGGGGGGAAGATCTGGCTCGAGTCCTATCCGCCGGGCGTGCCCGCCGAAATCGGACCGTTGCCCTATCGTTCGATCGGGGAATTCTTCGACCACGCGGTCGCACAACATTCCTGGCGCCCGGCCTTTACCTGCATGGGCAAATCGCTCACTTTCGCCGATCTCAACACGCATTCGGGCCGGATTGGCGCATGGTTGCAGTCGCTCGGTCTGGCTAAGGGCGACCGGATCGCCGTGATGATGCCGAACATCCTGCAAAATCCGGTTACCGTCTACGGCATCCTGCGTGCGGGCTTCACCGTCGTCAACGTCAACCCGCTCTATACCCCGCGCGAACTGGAGTACCAACTGGTCGATTCCGGCGCCAAAGCAATCTTCGTGCTTGAGAATTTCGCTCATACGGTCGAACAGGTCGTTGCCCGCACGGCGGTTAAACATGTGGTCGTCGCCAGCATGGGGGACATGCTTGGCCTCAAGGGCGCGATCGTCAATCTCGTGGTGCGCCGCGTCAAGAAGCTCGTTCCGGCCTGGTCGATTCCCGGCCATCTCTCCTTCAAGACCGTTCTTGCAAAGGGAGCGAAGCTGACGCTCGCGAAACCCAACATGGCGCCTGGAGCCGTCGCTTTCCTGCAGTATACCGGCGGCACGACCGGCGTCTCAAAGGGAGCTACCCTCACCCATTCCAATCTTCTGGCCAACATGGCCCAGATGGGGCTGTGGTTGGAAACGGCGTTCCTGCGCAAGGCGCGTCCGGAAAATCTCACCTTCATTTGCGCGCTGCCGCTCTACCATATCTTCGCGCTGACGGTGAATTCGCTGATGGGCCTTGCAACCGGCGGAAACAACATTCTGATCCCCAATCCGCGCGACATTCCGGCTTTCGTCGAGGAGTTCGGCAAGCACAAGCCGAACATCTTCCCTGGACTGAATACACTCTTCAACGCGCTGATGCACAATAAGGAATTTCAGCAACTGGACTTTTCGTCTCTCATCCTGACATTCGGCGGCGGCATGGCCGTGCAGCGCCCGGTCGCGGAGCGCTGGCTGGCCATGACCGGCTGCCCGATCCACGAGGGTTACGGACTTTCGGAAACCTCCCCGGTCGCCACCGCCAACCGGCTCGATACGGGAGATTTCACCGGTACGATCGGCATGCCGCTGCCCTCCACCGAGGTCGAAATTCGCGACGAGCAGGGAAATACGCTGCCGATCGGTGAGATCGGTGAAATCTGCATTCGCGGCCCACAGGTGATGGCCGGTTATTGGCAGCGCCCGGACGAAACGGCAAAGGCGATTTCGCCGGATGGTTTCTTCCGCACGGGCGACATCGGCGTCATGAATGCCGAGGGACTGACAAAGATCGTCGATCGCAAGAAGGACATGATTCTCGTGTCCGGATTCAACGTCTTTCCGAACGAGATCGAAGAGGTGGCGGCGACCCATCCGGGCATTCTCGAATGCGCGGCCATCGGCATCGCCGATCCGCATTCCGGCGAGGCGGTCAAGCTCTTCGTGGTGCGCAAGGATCCGAACCTCACGGAACAGGAGGTAAAGCGCTACTGCGCCGCGAATCTCACCAACTACAAGCGGCCGAGACACGTGGAGTTCCGCACCGAATTGCCAAAGTCGAACGTCGGCAAGATCCTGCGAAAGGACTTGCGCAGCTAGGTCAGGACCTTCCGCGATCGCGTGCCGCCCGCGCCTCTGAGCGGGCGGTTTTTTTCGCTGCAGCGCACACGCGCCCTTGATTTGCCACAGCTAAACCGAATAGCTATCGCAGCCAATTTCCGATGCAAGGAGCCCTGCGATGAAAGCGCTTGTCGAAAACCTGAAAGCCATTGCACGCGAGACCAATGCGACCGACATCCGCGCCGCCTTTGCGGCCGATCAGAACCGCTTCTCCCGCTTCAGCACGACGTTCGGCGACCTGCTTTTCGACTATTCGAAATGCGCGGTGAATGACCGGGTTCTCGACGGTCTTGAGGCGCTGGCGAAAGCGGCGAGGGTCGAAGAGAAGCGCGATGCCATGTTCCGTGGCGACATCATCAATATCACCGAGGAACGCGCCGTTCTTCATACGGCTCTCAGAAACAGAGCGAACCGGCCGGTCCTCGTCGACGGCAAGGACGTGATGCCCGACGTCAATGCCGTGCTCGATGCCATGGGCGCCTTTGCCGACGGCATCCGTTCTGGCGCCTTGAAGGGCGCCACCGGCAAAAAGATCACCGACGTCGTCAATATCGGCATCGGCGGTTCCGACCTCGGTCCGGTCATGGCGACACTGGCTCTTGCCCCCTTTCATGATGGCCCGCGGCTGCATTTCGTTTCCAATATCGACGGCGCCCATATCGCCGACACGCTGAAACTTGTCGATCCCGAAACCTCGCTCTTCGTCGTCGCCTCCAAGACCTTCACCACGATCGAGACGATGACCAATGCGGCCACCGCCCGCGCCTTCATTGCTGGCAAGCTCGGCGAGGCGGCTGTCGGCCACCATTTCGCGGCCGTTTCCACCGCGCTCGACAAGGTCGCCGCGTTCGGCATCGATGCGGCGCGCGTCTTCGGCTTCTGGGATTGGGTCGGCGGACGCTATTCGATCTGGTCGGCGATCGGGCTGCCGCTGATGATCGCGATCGGCAAGGAGAATTTCGGCCGCTTCCTCGATGGCGGTCACGCGATCGACGAGCATTTCCGCACCGCGCCGGTGCGTCAGAACATACCGATGCTGCTCGGCCTCATCGGCGTCTATCATCGCAACGTGCTCGGCTATCCGTCGCGAGCGATCCTGCCGTACGATCAGCGCCTCGCCCGCTTCCCCGCCTATCTCCAGCAGCTGGACATGGAATCGAACGGCAAGGCCGTCACGCTCGACAGCACGCCGGTCGAGTTCTCAACCGGCCCGGTCGTTTGGGGCGAACCCGGCACCAATGGGCAGCATGCTTTCTATCAGCTCATCCATCAGGGCACGGATATCATTCCCGCCGAGTTCATGATCGCGGCGAACGGCCATGAGAAGGAGCTGCGGCACCAGCACCGGCTCTTGATGGCGAACTGCCTGGCGCAATCGGAGGCGCTGATGAAGGGCCGCACGCTCGCCGAGGCGAAAGCGCAGCTCACCTCCAAGGGCATGGATGAGGCAAAGGCGAACCGGATCGCGCCGCATCGTGTCTTCACCGGCAACCGGCCGTCGCTCACCTTCGTCTACGACCAGCTCGATCCATTCGCGCTCGGTCGCCTGATCGCCCTCTACGAGCACCGCGTCTTTGTCGAAGGCGCGCTCTTCAACATCAACTCCTTCGACCAATGGGGCGTCGAGCTCGGCAAGGAGCTCGCGACCGGCCTCCTGCCGGTGGTCGAAGGCAAGGTGAGCGCCGAAGGTCACGATTCCTCGACCGCCGGCCTGGTTGCCGCGCTGCTGAAGCCTGCGCGCTGATTGCAAAAATCAAGGCGCCAGCCAGGTTGGCGCCCTCGATTTTCTTATCGACTCTCTCTTGTTTCAGAAACGGGAAGTCAAAGCCCGATCTCGTATTGCCAGGGCGGATTGGCGCCGGCGCGCGAAACGGTAACAGCCGCGGCCTTCGCCCCAAGCGTCAGCGCTTGACGGACCGCCGCATCGCTAAGGTTCGCCACATCATCCTTGGTTAGCAGGTCACTGAGCCTCAACGACGCCAGCACGCCGGCATCGAAAGTGTCGCCAGCACCGACCGTATCGACCACCGCGACCCGCTCTCCGGCAACCTCGACCTTGTGGTTCTTGGTGTAGCCGACGGCCCCGTCGGCACCCTTGGTGATCAGCACCAGCTTGGGCCCGCGCTTCAGCCATTCGCCTGCGAGCTCGTCATGGCTCCCCTCCTCGCCGAACCAGGCGAGATCCTCGTCTGAGAATTTGACGATGTCCGACATCGCAGCCATGCGGTTCATGCGGGCAAGATGCGCCTCGCGGTCCTTGATGAAGCCCGGGCGAATGTTGGGATCGAAGGAGATGACTCGCTTTTCGTGTTCCCGCGCCATCAGCGCCTCGTAGGTGGAGCCGCAGGGTTCGGGGATGAGGCTTATTGCGCCGAAATGCAGCGCCTCGCAGGAATCGCCGAGCGGCGGCAGATGTTCCGGCGTGATCATCCGCCCGGCCGTGTTCTCGTCGAAGAATGCGTAACTCGCATGCCCATCGACGAGCTTCACGAAGGCGAGCGTCGTGTGCAGCGGCAGAGTGGCGCAGGGACCGAAATCGACATTGGCCGCCGTCAGCGTCGCCCGCAGGATGTCACCGAACATGTCGTCGGAAAGGCCGGTGAAGAATCCGGTCTGGATACCAAGCCGACCGAGCGCGATCGCGGTATTGAAGATTGCGCCGCCCGCATAGGGCGCAAAGGCGCTCTCTCCCGCGGCCGTTTCGCGCGGCAGCATGTCGATCAAGGCCTCTCCGCAACACACGATCATGACCATCCTCCCTTGAAGACTATTTCATCGATTGATTCAGAAGCCTGGCACCGGCGGCGTGCGCTCACTGGGCCGCGAGCGTGCTGACACCGCCGTTGCGGGCCGACCATGCGAGCGGCGCGTCGAGGAAGGCCTCCACCTCGCTCAGCGTTTTCTCGTCGAACAGTGCCTGCTCGCGTGCGACGGCGAGCACGTTGCGCCACGTCGCGATATAGTGGAGATCGACGCCTCTGGACTTCATGTTGCCGCGCGCTTCCGGGAAGATGTCGTAATAGAAGAGGGCGATGCCGTGCTCGACGATGCCGCCGGCCGCGCGGATCGCGTCGATGAATGTGAACATCGAGCCGCCGGCGGTCGTCAGATCCTCGATCACCAGGACACGCGCGCCCTCCGGCATGTGGCCTTCGATCTGGGCGTTGCGGCCATGTCCCTTCGGCGCCTTGCGCACATAGATCATCGGCAAACCGAGACGCTCTGCAAGCATCGCGGCGAAGGGGATACCGGCGGTCTCGCCGCCGGCGACCACGTCGAACTGCTCGAAGCCGGCTTCGTTGAGGATCGTCGCGGCGGCGAAATCCATGACCGCCGAGCGGATGCGCGGATAGGAAATCAGCTTGCGGCAATCGATATAGACCGGGCTCGCCATGCCGGAGGAGAGCTTATAGGGCTCATCGGCACGAAAATGCACAGCCTTGATCTCCCACAGCATTTTCGCGACCAGCTGGGCCATTACCGCCTTGTCGGTGAACGCGTTGGAAAACATGCAACTCTCCTTCGAATACGGGCATATCTGGATCAGACGACGGCCCAGTAGAGCGGGAACATCGGATCGAAAACGGTGACGGGGCCGGCCTCGGTCTCGACCTTGGCGGGATAGCGAACCGGCTCTTGCCTCTTGCGCAGCGTGATCGTTTCCTCGTTCACCGGCATTCCGTACCAGGCCGGACCATTCAGCGATGTGAAAGCCTCGAGCCGTTCAAGCGCGCCCTCCTCCTCGAAGACATGGGCAAGGCAGCTCAGGGTGTTGATCGAGGTGTAGATGCCGGCACAGCCGCAGGCGCATTCCTTCAGCGGGTCGACATGCGGGGCGGAATCGGTGCCGAGGAAGAAGCGAACATCGCCGGATGTCGCAGCCGCGCGCAGCGCCAGTCGATGCGCTTCGCGCTTCGCAACCGGCAGGCAATAGTAGTGCGGCTTGATGCCGCCGACGAGAATGGCGTTGCGGTTGATGATCAGGTGGTGGGTGGTGATTGAGCCGGCGAGATTGCCCGTCGATTCCTTGATGTAGTCGACGCCGTCCTTCGTCGTCACATGCTCCATCGTGATCCGGAGGTCGGGCAGGCGCCTGTGCAGTGGATCGAGAACGGTTTCGATGAAGACCGCCTCGCGGTCGAAAATATCGACATCCGCCGTCGTTACCTCACCATGGACGCAGAGCGGCACGCCGATCTCCGCCATGCGTTCCAGGGCGGGCATCGCCCTTTCGATGTCGCGGACGCCGCTATGCGAATTGGTGGTCGCGCCTGCCGGATAAAGTTTGACGGCCTTGACGAGGCCGCTCCTGTAGCCCGCCTCGACATCGTCCGGGTCGGTGCCCTCGGTCAGGTAGAGCGTCATCAACGGCTCAAACCGGTCACCTGCGGGAATCGCGGCGAGAATGCGCTCGCGATAGGCCGCCGCATCGGCCGAAGTCACCACCGGTGGCACCAGATTGGGCATGATGATCGCGCGGGCGAAGTGCCGGCTCGTATCGGCGATGACGCCGCGCAGCATGCCGCCGTCGCGCAGGTGAAGATGCCAGTCGTCCGGGCGGCGGATAACGAGGTCTTGCATGGTCAGCGTTCTCCCGAAGCTCGCGCCCGATCGGCGCGGACGTCGTACCTGCGGGCCGGTGCGCTCGGTGGGCGGTAACTTATGTGGTGAAACCGCGCCTCGATATCATCATTGCGCCGCCAAAGACAATGGCGCATCGACTCCATCTTTCAGAAATCCCGGATCACGAGATCGCTCACCCGGCGATTGCCGATGACACGGCGTGCGTTCGGGATATCGTTGCCAAAGGCTTTCTTGCGTGCGGCCTCGTCATCATAACCGTGTTCGTACCAGCGCTTCAGCAATCGCTGCTCGAGCACCTCGATGCCCGGATCGATGAAGATCGAACAATCGAAAGCGCCGTCGAGCCTGTTCCATGGCGCTTCGTCGAGCAGCAGGTAGTTGCCCTCAACGAGAATGATGCGCGTCTCGGGCACGATTGCTCTTGCCGAGGCGATTGCCAGTTCACGGGAGCGGTCGAAGACCGGGACGAGGACCTCGCCGTCATTCGCGCGGACGGCGGCAAGCGTCGAAATAAAGGATCGGACGTCGAAAGTCTCGGGCGCGCCCTTGCGGAGGAGCAATCCTTTTTGCTCAAGGACGGCATTGTCCATATGGAAGCCGTCCATCGGGAGCACCGCGACCTTCTCCCCAGCCTCGGCGATCGCCGCGGCGAGAGCTTCGGAAAGCGTCGACTTACCGGCGCCGGGCGGTCCGGCGATGGCGACGATGAAACGGCCGGCGCCCGCCGCCCGTTTCAGAACTTCATCCCTCAAGGACTGCACGTTCATGCAGCAAGCACCTCGCGAGGCGGCTCCTTGGCTCCGGTCATGAAGGCGACTGCATCCGACATGGTGTAGTCTTTCGGGTTGATGATGCAGAGCCGCCGTCCGAGCCTATGAATATGAATTCGATCGGCAACCTCGAAGACATGCGGCATGTTGTGCGAGATCAGCACGATCGGCAGACCGCGGCGGCGAACATCGAGGATCAGTTCCAGCACGCGCCGGCTTTCCTTGACGCCGAGCGCCGCCGTCGGCTCGTCCATGATCACCACCTTGGAGCCGAAGGCAGCAGCGCGTGCCACGGCGACACCCTGGCGCTGGCCGCCCGATAGCGTTTCCACCGCCTGGTTGATGTTCTGGATCGTCATCAGACCGAGCTCCGAAAGCTTCGACCGCGCCATCTTTTCCATGGCCGCGCGGTCCAGCGAGCGGAACACCTTGCCCATGATTCCGGGTTTGCGGATTTCGCGGCCAAGGAACATGTTGTCGGCGATCGAGAGCGCCGGCGACAGAGCGAGGTTCTGGTAGACCGTTTCGATGCCGGCGTTGCGGGCTTCCATCGGAGAGCGGAAGTGCACGGGCTGGCCCTCGAGCCGGATCTCGCCCTCGTCGGGGGTGACGGCGCCGGAGATCGCCTTGATCATCGAAGACTTTCCGGCACCGTTATCGCCGATCACGGCCAGGATTTCACCCGGATAGAGATCGAAATCGGCATGGTCGAGAGCGGTCACCCGGCCGTAGCGCTTTACGAGACCACGAGCGGTGAGAATGGGTTCCTGTGCCATCAGCCTGCTACCTTTCTGATCCACTGGTCGATTGCAACGGCGGTGATGATCAGCAAGCCGATCAGCAGATAGGTCCATTGCGGGTCCGTGCCCATCAGGCGAAGTCCGAGGGAAAAGACGCCGACGATCAATGCGCCGAAGAGCATGCCGAGAATGGAGCCGCGCCCACCGAAGAGCGAGATACCGCCGATCACCACGGCGGTGATCGATTCAATATTAGCGAACTGGCCGGCCGTCGGCGAAACCGAGCCGATACGACCGATGAGCGTCCAGCCGGCAAAGGCACAGATGAGGCCCGACAGGGTATAGACGACGACGAGCATGCGCTTGACGTTGACGCCGGCAAGCTTGGCCGCCTCCGGGTCGTCGCCGACCGCATAGACGTAACGGCCCCAGGCGGTGCGGTTGAGGACGTACCAGAGCAGGCAGACAAGGAGAACCATGGCGATCACGCCATAGGTGAAGACGGCGTTGCCGATGCGGATGTTCTGGCCGAAGAATTGCAGGATCGGCGCGTTGGCGGAGATATCCTGCGCGCGGATCGTCTCGTTCGCGGAGTAGAGGAAGTTCGACGCCAGCACGATCTGCCACATGCCGAGGGTGACGATGAAGGGCGGCAGCTTCATGCGCGCAACGAGCGTGCCATTGATGAAGCCGCAGAGCGCCCCAACCCCGAGGCCACAGAGAACGGACAGCGTCGGCGGCAGGCCGTAGCGGAAGGTGAATTGGCCCATGATGACCGAAGAGAGCACCATCATCGCACCGACCGAGAGATCAATGCCCGCCGTCATGACGACAAGCGTCTGGGCGGCACCGACGATGCCGACGATCGCCACCTGCTGAAGGATGAGCGTCAGCGAGAAGGCTGAGAAGAACTTGCCGCCGAGAATGGCGCCGAAGACGGCCAGCGACAGGACCAGCACGATCAGCGGGACGGCAGCCGGGCTTGAATGAAGGAAATGCTGGAGTTTCTGAAGCGGCGTCTTGTCGTGCGTATCGAAGGACGCCACCTCCGTCGAACTGTTGGCCAGGACCTTTTCGAATTCCTGGGATGGTTGTGCGGCTGTGTTTGGCTCGCCCATGGAGACTCCTCCCGTGAACCCCACTCCCAAGGGGGGTGCATTGCTGAGGGATGCGCGGCCCGCCGATCGTTACGACAAGCTTACGCTCTCTGGATCACGCTGATCTGGCTTTCTTTGTCCAAGTCATGACCGTGATCAATTCTCGCAAGTCAGAGCGGGGTGCGGGCGGAAAACCGCTTCGCACTTTCTTTGTCCCGCTCTTAAAAACTGCGCAGGTTTTGCGCGCCTTGTCAAAGACCCGGGCGCTTGTGCGAAGGGCGGCCGGGGCCGCCCTTCCCTATCCGAAATTGAACTTATTGCGAGGCGATCAGCCCCAGCACTTCTCGGTTCCGACCTTGGTATCGATCGACTCGACACCCGAAACCGGCTTATCCGTGACGAGCGAAACGCCGGTATCGACGAATTCCTTGCCTTCCGTCGGCTTCGGTTTTTCACCGGTGTCGGCAAACTTCTTGATCGCTTCGATGCCGAGTGCGGCCATCATCAGCGGATATTGCTGGGATGTCGCGCCGATGATGCCCTCAGCGACGTTCTTGACGCCCGGGCAGCCACCGTCGACGGAGACGATCAGAACGTCCTTTTCGCGGCCAACGGCCTTCAGTGCTTCGTAAGCACCGGCGGCGGCGGGCTCGTTGATCGTATGGACGACATTGATGGTTGGATCCTTCTGCAGGAGATTCTCCATCGCAGTACGACCACCCTCTTCGTTGCCGTTGGTGACATCGTGACCGACGATACGAGGATCGTCTTCGTCACCGATCTTGTTCGGATCCTTCGGATCGATACCGAAGCCGATCATGAAGCCCTGGTCGCGCAGCACGTCGACCGACGGCTGCGACGGCGTGAGATCGAGGAAGGCAACCTTGGCGTCCTTCGCTGCGTCGCCGAGCGTTGCAGCGGCCCATTGGCCGATCAGCTTGCCGGCAAGAAGGTTGTCGGTCGCAAAGGTCGCGTCGGCAGCGTCGAGCGGCTCAAGCGGCGTATCGAGGGCGATGACCAGCAGTCCGGCATCGCGTGCCTTCTGAACCTGCGGCACAATGCCTTTGGTATCGGACGCCGTGATCAGGATACCCTTGGCACCATCGGCGATGCAGGTTTCGATTGCCGCAACCTGGCTTTCCGAATCACCATCGATCTTGCCCGCATAGGACTTCAGCGTCATGCCGAGCTCCTTGGCCTTGGCGGCCGCACCTTCCTTCATCTTCACGAAGAAAGGATTGGTGTCGGTCTTGGTGATGAGGCAAGCGGAGACATCCGCCGCCTGCGACGGGGAAGCGAAGGCGACGCCAAGCGCGAGCGCTCCGAATGCGGCAGATAGAACAGTTTTCTTCATAAAACCCTCCCAAGGATGAACTTGCCGGCGGACCGGCCTTCCAGGCTTCGCCGTCGCAGCATTCTCCTCCTGCGGCCGGCGCTTCCGACGGTAAATCAAACACCAAAATTCCAGGGTGTCAATAAATAAATCAAATTGAATTATTATTTGGATGTGGCATTCTGCGGATACACGCGGTCCGGTGACCTGAGCCGGCGGCGGCCGATCTCACAGGAGCGGCAGCAGCGGAAAAAAGACTCGCGCAAAAAGCGGGCATCTACAGCGCCGCGCGTCTGATCAGACGCGCACAGGTCTCTGTAGAACTCTGAATTGCTGCATGATTTGTCCTTGAATCGAATCATGCAGTGGCGCCAACGGGAGGAGACGGTGGCATGTCACTGACAGTAGATCCCTACGGAGGATCAACACAGCCGGATGTGATCGACCCCAGCGGCGGGGCGAACCAGACGCGTGTGCGCGCCTATAACGAGCGGTTGGTCATGTCTCTGGTGCGCCGTCACGGCAGCCTCTCGAAAGCCGAGATCGCGCGGCGCTCCGGTCTCTCCGCCCAAACCGTCTCGGTCATCATGCGCGCGCTCGAAGCCGATGGCCTCCTCACCCGCGGCGCTCCGGTGCGCGGCCGTGTTGGGCAACCTTCGATCCCCATGCGGCTCAATGCGGATGCGGTCTATTCCTTTGGCGTGAAGATCGGTCGCCGCAGCGCCGACCTGGTTCTGATGGACTTCCTCGGTACCATACGGCTACACCTGCACAAGATTCACAACTACCCGCTGCCCGATGACATCGTCACCTTCATCGTCGACGGCATCGACAAACTCGAACGGCAGCTTGGCCCGGACGAGCGCAAGCGCATCGCCGGCGTCGGCATCGCGACGCCGTTCGAACTGTGGAACTGGGCGGAAGAAGTCGGCGCGCCGCGGGAAGAAATGAACAAGTGGCGCGATTTTAACCTGCAGGCGGCGGTCGCCTCGCGGATCTCGCACCCGGTCTTCCTGCAGAACGACGGGACCAGCGCCTGCGGCGCGGAACTCGCCTTCGGTGTCGGCGCCAGCTATCCCGACTTCGTCTATTTCTATATCGGCTCCTTCATCGGCGGCGGCATCGTGCTCAACTCCGCTCTCTTCTCGGGGCGGACCGGCACTGCCGGGGCGGTCGGTCCGCTGCCGGTTTCAGGCAAGGACGGCAAGTCGACGCAATTGCTGAAGATCGCCTCCGTCTTCGTGCTCGAGAACCTCTTGCGCGAACGCGGCATCGATCCGCAGCCGCTCTGGTATTCGGCAGACGACTGGATCGACTTCGGCGAGCCGCTCGAGATCTGGATCCAGGAAACGGCCGCGGCACTTGCGCAGGCCATCGTTTCCGCCGTTTCCATCATCGATTTTTCCGCAGCCGTGATCGACGGCGGTTTCCCCCCCTGGGTCAGGGCGCGCATTCTGGCCGCCACGCGGAAGGCGCTGAAGACGCTCGACCTCCAGGGCGTTACCGTTCCGGACCTCGTCGAGGGCGCAGTCGGAAGTCACGCCCGGGCGATCGGCGGCGCGAGCCTGCCCCTCTTCTCCCGTTACCTGCTCGACACGAACGTCCTCTTCAAGGAGCTTAGCTGATGCTGAAAGGAATAAACCCCATCCTCAGTCCGGAACTTCTTTCCGCGCTGAGAGCGATGGGGCACGGCGACGAGATCGCACTCGTCGACGGAAACTATCCCGGCCAGGAACACGCGCGCCGGTTGGTTCGGCTCGACGGGCATGGCCTCATTCCCGTGCTCGACGCCATCCTCAGCGTCCTGCCGATCGACGATTTCGTGCCCGAAGCGATCTTCCGCGCCACGATCAGGCAGGACAAGGACGCGCTCGATCCCGTGCATCGGGAAATCGTCGAATGCTGCGGCAAGCACGAACCGGCGCGGCGAGTCGTGCCGTTGCTTGGCGCGGATTTTTATCCGCGCGTGAAGGCCGCCCACACCGTGGTGCAAACCAGCGAACCCCGGCTCTACGGCAACGTCATCCTGCGCAAGGGCGTGATTTATCCCTGAGATCATCTGACAGTGCAAAGAACCCGCCGGGACGACCGGCGGGTCCTTCTGTTGGCCAGAGATTTTGCGTCACGCGTTAGGCGGTAACGAGGGAATTTCCAAGGCGGGCATCTACGGACAGCGTGCCGGGGCCGAAGCCCGCCAGCACGACGAAGGCGCCAGCGATCGTGATGTTCTTCATCATCATGATTTGGTTGAAGACCGTCAGCAGGCCGTTGGCGGCCGGCGGGAAGTCCGGGATGTTGATTGCGCCGCTGTGGAAGACGAAAGCCGTTACCAGGCAGAATGCGGCAAGGAGATAGGATGCGATGCGCGTCTGAAAGCCGACCAGCACGGCAATGCCCGCGATCAGTTCGAAGAGACCGGCCAGATAGGCGAGTGCGGTTGCCGCCGGCCATCCGGCATTGGTGATCATGCCGGCGGTCGCCGCCGGATCGGCGAGCTTTCCGAAGCCGGACATGATGAAGATGATCGAGAGAAGAATGCGTCCGATAAGGACGATGACATTCTGGGACATGCGCGAGGCTCCTGTTGGAAACATATTTGGCGACAGGGATACCAGCTTCCACAGAATGATCTAGCCGCCGCTGCGGAAACAGATCGTTCACAATACGGAGACGAATGCGATTTGTCGTCAACATTCTGCCTCTAACGGTCTGCTCGCGAGGTTGCTCAAGCGCTTTTCTGTTGCAAGAAGCGCCGACTGCGTAAAGAATTCCCGGGCGTCGAGGGCACGCACGGGGAAATCTCATGACCGAAGTCAACAGGAGTCCCGCCTTCTGGCGGTCCTTCCCTATTTTTGAAGAGTTCGACAAGGAAACGCTGTGCGAGCTCGCCGGCATCGCCACCTATCGGAAATGGCCCGCGGGCACGGTCATCTTCCAGCGCGGCGACGAAGGCAACTACATGGTTGTTGTGATTTCCGGACGTATCAAGCTTTCGCTATTCACGCCGCAAGGCCGCGAACTAATGTTGCGGCAGCACGAGGCCGGGTCGCTGTTCGGTGAAATGGCGGTGCTCGATAGCCAGCCGCGATCGGCCGATGCGACCGCAATCACCGCCTCCGAGGGCTACGTGATCGGCAAGAAGGCCTTTCTCGATCTCATCACGCAGAAACCGAAAATTGCCGAGGCGGTCATTCGCTTCCTCTGCGCGCAGCTGCGCGATACGACGGAGCGGCTGGAAACTATCGCCCTCTACGACCTCAACGCCCGCGTGGCGCGCTTCTTCCTGGCGACACTGAGACAGATCCACGGCAATGAACTGCCGGCGAGCGCCAATCTCCGGCTCACTTTAAGCCAGACCGACATCGCCGCCATTCTCGGCGCAAGCCGACCGAAAGTGAACCGAGCCATCCTGTCCCTGGAGGAAAGCGGTGCTCTCAAGCGCACGGACGGCATCGTTTGCTGCAATGTCGGGCGGCTCTTGAGCATAGCCGATCCGGAGGAGGACTAGGCCGATTGAGCCTGAAGCCGAGGCCGCATTTTCGCATTACCCCGGTTGCCGGCGGGATCATCGCAAGCCTCGCGGCGGCGCTGCTGCTCTATCTCTATGCCGAAACGGTCTTTCGGACGCAACGCGAACTCTTTTTTGACAATCTCACCCAGTGGGTGCCCTCGCCCCGGTCGCCAGACGTCGTCGTCGTCGACGTCGATCGCAAGGCTCATGAAGCCGCCGGGAACTGGGACAGAGCCGCGACGGCCGATCTGATATCGCGGGTTGCCGCGGCCGGCGCAAAGGTGATTGCCGTCGATTTCGTCTTCAGTTCCGATTGCGATCCGGCCTCTGCCGCCAACATGGCTCTCGCCTCGGCGATTGACGATGCGCCGGTCGTTCTCGGTTTTCTGGCTGCCGAGCGGGCGCTGGAACATCCGCGCCCGGTTCCTCCGCTCGCCCTGCGCCGGCAGCTTGCCGTTCCCGAGACCTGGTTCATCGAGGGTGCGGAAACCGCCTGTCCCGCCTTTATGGATCGATCGAAGGCGGCAGCGGCCGCCTTCCTCGTCGGCGACGGGGATGCGCGCGTCAGGCGCGTACAGGCCTTTGCAATCCTCGGCAACGATGCCTATCCGGCACTCGCCATCGAAGCGGCGCGGCTCACAGCCGATAGCAGCACGCCTGTGCTCGGCGGCGCACCGGCCTGGCTCAGGCTCGACCACGCCATCATCCCGCTCGACGAAAGCGGCAATCTCCGTTTCGTCGCCAGCTCGGCAGAGGCAATTGCCGCGCGTACGTTTTCGGCAGCCGATGTCATGGCCGACCGGATTGACGGGAACCGGTTTGCGGGCAAGCTCGTCTTTATCGGCAGCAGCATGCCAAGCCTTGGTGGCCTGAGGCCAACCGCGTCCATGCCGCTCGAAGCCTCGGTGCAGATTCATGCCGACATCGCCAATGCGGTCATGACCGGCTTCGTTCCATACCGCGATCGGGGGCTGCCTCTGCTCGAAGCGCTCCTGAGCCTCGGTGCCGGAATGCTTGCCGCCTACGGCGCAACGAAGCTCCGCCCGGTGACAACCCTGGCGCTTGGCTTTGTCGCCATCCTCCTGGTGACGGCGGGTGCCGGCGCTATCTATGCCGCAACGGGCTGGCTCGTCGATGCCGTCAGCGTCTCGACGGTCCTGACGGCGGTCCTCATCGTAACGAGCGCGCTCCAGCTCGCCCATGCCCGCCGCGCCGAGGCGATCGCCCGGCAGAAGTTCTCGCAATATCTGCCGCAGTCCGTGGTGGCGCGCTACATAGACGAACCGGATCGAGGCCGTATCGGCGGCGAGGAGCGCCCGGTGACGGCACTCTTCACCGATATAGAGAGCTTTTCGACGCTGGCGCAGAAACTCGGGCCGCGTGAGCTCGTGGCGCTGCTCGACATCTATTTTGCCGAGGTGAATGCGCTCGTCTCCCGCCATGGCGGCATGGTCGACAAGGTGGTTGGCGACGCCGTCCATGCGCTCTTCAATGCCCCGGAGGACCTCGCCGATCACGTCGACAAGGCGATCGAATGCGCGGTGGCAATCCACGCCTTGACGGAAGAGATGCGCATGCGGCCGCAATTTGCCAAGAACGGCTTCGGCCGGACCCGGATCGGCATCGAAACCGGGCCGGCGGTGTTGGGCGAAGTCGGCGCCGGCGGAAAACTCGACTACACCGCGCATGGCGACGCGGTGAACCTCGCCGCTCGGCTTCAGGAAGCCAACAAGTTTCTCGGAACCGCGATCTGCATCGGCCCGGCAGCGGCCGCCCAATGCAAAGCGGGGCTGCGCAGCCTCGGCCTGCACGAGATCCGCGGCTTCGGATCGATCGAGCTCTTCACTGTCGCTGGCGACGGCGGCGGCGCGTAGAACATGTGAATGATTGCAGAAGCTGAGACGCCGGGTGGGGGAAATCCAGCAAAACGCTACCTTAGCCCGACACTCGCATAGGCTTCCCTGATCCGCGCCTGGCCCCAGTTCGTCGGCTCACTTGGCGGGGCGCCGGGCCGGCTGAAATCGACGCCCTGGCCAGCGGTGACCGTCCGCGTCACACCACCACCTTCGACAGACACGGCGCCGTGCTCCACGAAGACGGCAAAAGCCGCGGCGCGGCTCGGGCCGCAGAAAAACGTCGTGCCGCGGACGCCGATCATCCCAAAGACCGTGCGAACCGCAACGTCGATCTTCGGCAATCCCTCGGGCCGGTCGAACACCATTCGGCCGAGGCCGAGCTCGAGCGTGCCGCCCTGGCCGGCAATGAAGCTGTCGATCAGCAATTCCGTTTGCGGACCGAGCAGAATGCGCGTTTCGCTAAGCGCGAGGTCGGCAAAACTGTTGATGCTCGTCGAGACATAGTCCTTATCGAGCACGGCAGCACCCATGGAAAGCCGCTCATCTTGCTCTCCTTGCCGTCGGCGGACGTTTCCGCGCACCTTCTCAGCCTTGCCGACGACCGGGCTCGTCGCCGCGCTCACCACTCCAGCGCCGACAGCCGCAAGCATAAGGCCGCCGACAAAAATCCGTCTTTTCACATATATCTGCCGCATCGACATGTCGCTGCGCCATGGCAACGCTCCCTGTTCGAGCCTCTGGCAGGATAAGCGCAGGCATGGGCGATGCAAGATGTATTGCGCTTTTCCCGAGCGACTACCGCCGGGCCCAACCTGGATGGTCAACCACGTTTTTCGCTGTTTCCCCAGGAACAGGTGCCGCGGCGGCGTGGCGGTATGATTCCGCCAGTACGAGGGACAACATCATGGAAAACCGGATCGAGCGCGGCGTTCACACCGGCAAAGGCCTTCTGCTTGCAGCGATCACGTTCATTTCCCTTGCTGCGGCCACGCCGTCGCCGGCGGGCGCCACCGACCTCACCGCGGCGGAGCAATGCGACCGGCAAGCCGGCAGCGAATTCGACCTGGAGCGAAACAGGTCGTTCCCGGCCGTCGCCACGGAAGACATCCGCATCGGTGTCGCTCTCTCCGCCTGCCGGGAGGCCTACAACCAGGATGGCGGCGCGCGGACGCAGTTTCAGCTCGCGCGCGTCCTCGACCGGGCTGGTCAGAAAATACCGTCGTGGCGTATCCTGGGCGAAGCCGCGCGAAACGGCCATGCGCTGGCAATGGTGAACTATGGCGCCCTTCTCGCCGCCGATGGTGAGGGGGAAACGGCGTTCGGGCTCTACCAGCGTGCGGCGGCCATGGGAAACATTCTCGCCGCTTACAATCTCGGCGTCGCTTATCGTGACGGTGTCGGCACTGCTGTCGACGGCGCGCTCGCAATCCGCTGGTTCGAACGCGCGACACTCGCCGGCGACGATGTCGCCGCCTTCAATCTTGCTGTCATGCTGGACGAAGGCAGGCTCGTCGCCGAGGATAACGCACGGGCCGCAAAATTCTATCGGCTCGCAGCCGAGCGCGGCAACGTCGATGCCATGGTCAATCTGGGCCTGATGCTCGAAAGCGGCGAAGGCGTGAGCCGCAATCCCGCCGCCGCCCAGGATCTGTTCGGGCAGGCAGCCGATCGAAACGATCCGCTCGGCCGGCAAAAACTCGACCCGATCATCACCGGCAGCGTCTCTGACGCCGTGCTGTCAAAGACGGATCGGCTCCAGTGATGACGGCACCGCCACATGATGGGGCGAGATCGATGGCGCGATCCGACATCACCGGATCTCGCCCGCCTGCGGCCCCCAGGTATCGGTCAGCGCGAAACCTTCGGCGAGCGGATCGAAGGGATCGAGCGCCACCTGATGCAAGCCAAAGGTCCATCCGCGACCCGAAATCGTTGGGATAATCGCCGGTCGGCCGGCGACCGTCGTCACGCCTTCGAGGCCCACCTCGAATTCTGAACCGATGATGGAGCGGGATTTCAATCTGTCGCCGACCTTGACGAGACCGCGAGCATGCAGCGTCGCGAGATTGGCCGAACTGCCCGTGCCGCATGGGGAACGATCGACGCGGCCCGGCCACATGGTGGTGCAGGTCCTGACGGTCCCGTCCTCCTCGGTATCGCGGAACATCACATAGGCGACGCCCTTGATTTCGGGGATTTCCGGATGCGCAACCGGGATGGTGCGATTGACGATGTCCTTGAGCGCCATGCCCGCCTCGACGATCCGCCGCGCATTCGCCTTCTCGATCGTGGTGCCGATCTGGCGGACATCGACAAGCGCATAGAAAACACCGCCGAAGCACAGATCAAGCTTGATACGGCCCCATTCCGGCGTGCCGACTTCGACGTCCAGTTCCTGCACGAAGGACGGCACCATGGTGAGCTTCACCCGTTCGCAGCGCCCGTCGCGGCAGGTAGCGGTCGCTTTCACGAGGCCGGCCGCCGTGTCGAGCATTACCACGGTTTCCGGCTCCTTCATCTCGATCATGCCGGATTCGAGCAGCGCCGTCGTCACGCAAATCGAATTGGACCCGGACATAGCATGCGCCTGGTCCGCTTGCAGGATGATGAAACCGGCATCCGCCTCCGGACGCTTCGGCGGCAACAGCAAATTAACCGAACCGATCGATCCGGAACGCGGCTCAAGGCAGAGGAAGCGGCGAAGACTGTCGTCGACCGTGTTGATGTGATTCAATTGCTCGGCGATTGAATTGCCCGGGATCTTCGGCACGCCGCCGATCGCCACCTTGCCGATTTCGCCCTCGCAATGAACATCCAGCAATTGGATCGTGCGCTTCCATCTCATCACATCTCTCCGGCATTCGTGCTCGTCTGATATATCAGAATACCGCCGAGCTGCAAGAGCGGCACAGGCCTGGCGCGGTCTTACAAACTCCTATTCGTGCCACCTGCTATCCACTCGCCCAAAGATGCCGCTTGACCGCAATGGGCAAGCGCGGGAGCGTGAAGGCCGAAGTGCACATCGCCGGGATCACCATGACGAAGTTCATCATCTTCACCGACCTGCACATGGTTCCCGAAGGCATGGCGATCATCGGGCTCGATCCCTATCGGCGGCTTGCCAACGGGATTGCCCATGTCAACCGCGATCATGCCGATGCGGATCTGGTGATCTTCGCCGGCGACCTCACGCATGGCGGCGACCGCCCCTCCTACGAGCGGCTGAAGGAGCTCCTTGGGCGGCTTGCGCCGCCGGGCGCGATGATGATCGGCAATCACGACCGGCGCGAGGTCTTTCTGCAGGTGTTTTCCGACGTGGCAACGGACGAGAACGGCTTCGTCCAGCGGGTGATCGATTTTGCCGACTGCCGGGCCGTCTTGCTCGACACGCTCTTTGCGCCACCCTATGACTATCCGACCAGCCATGCCGGCTATCTTTGTGCACGGCGCCTCGCTTGGCTCGATCAGCAGCTCGACAGCGCCGGCGATCGGGCGGTCTTGATTTTCATGCACCATCCTCCTCACGCGACCGGCTTTGCGGGCATCGATATGATCCGCCTCATCAACGACGACGAATTTTACGCGCTCGTGGAGCGGCACGGCAATGTGCGCCATATCTTCGCCGGCCACGTCCATCGCACCATCAGCGGCTCCAGCCGCGGCATTCCCTTCTCCATCTTCAAGAGCCCTGTCCACCAGCAGCCGATGCCCTTCGACATACCCGACGCCTCGCTCTCCGTCGACGAGCCGGCAGCCTACGGTATAGCCCTGGTGACCCGTGACGGCGTGCTCGTCCACACCGAGGATTACGAGATCGCCAGGCGCGACGGGACGGTGGCATGAGGCTTCCAACGCCTTGGGCATTCCGGCGGTGTCGGCTTCGTGCTAGGCTGACGCCATGACCCATTCCTTTCCCCAGAGCCGGCATTACGAGAGCCAGAATTTCGACTGCCAGAGCTGCGGCGCCTGTTGCGCGTATTCGTCCGATTGGCCGCGTTTCTCACTGGAGACGGAGGAGGAGCTTGATCGCATACCGGCGGACTATGTCGCTGCCGACCTTGGCGGCATGCGCTGCGAGAATGATCGTTGCACGGCGCTCGATGGTACGCTCGGCGGTTTCGTCACCTGCAAGATCTACACCGTGCGGCCCATCGTCTGCCGTACTTGCATGCCTGGAGACGACGAGTGTCTGATGGCGCGCGAGCGCCTTTTCGGAGTCGCGGCCTGACTTAGGATCATACGGCCTATTCCCACCCCGCCCGTATGTTCATCGGTTTTGGCCGGCCTGCATGGCGAAACGTCCTACGGTGCAGGCGATTTGCCGGATGGATGTTCGGCGGGATCAAGCGTATTTTCTGCCCACGAAATCAGAGGCGCGATCGCGCCCGCTAACGTTCCGTGGAGGACAGCGTTCAATGAGCCAGAGCCCGCTTCAAAAATCCAAGCTTACGACCGAGGCAGTGCCTGCGCCGTTTGCCGAGTTCGCGCCGCCGATCCGCCCGCAAAGCACGCTGCGCCAGGCAATCACGGCCGCCTATCGCCGACCCGAAACGGAATGCCTGCCGCCGCTGGTCGAAGCTGCCACGCTTTCGAAGGAGACCCGGGACTCCGCCGCGAAGACCGCCCGCAAGCTGATCGAAGCGCTTAGGGCCAAGCACAACGGTTCAGGCGTCGAGGGACTGGTGCATGAATATTCGCTGTCGAGCCAGGAGGGTGTCGCGCTGATGTGCCTTGCGGAAGCGCTACTGCGCATTCCCGATACGGCAACACGCGATGCGCTCATCCGCGACAAGATTGCCGATGGTGACTGGAAATCGCATCTCGGCGGCGGCCGGTCGCTGTTCGTCAATGCTGCGACCTGGGGCCTCGTCGTCACCGGCAAGCTGACGTCGACGGTCAACGACCGCAGCCTTTCCGCCGCGCTGACGCGGCTGATCGCCCGCTGCGGCGAACCGGTGATCCGCCGCGGCGTCGACATGGCGATGCGAATGATGGGTGAGCAGTTCGTCACAGGCGAGACGATCAAGGAGGCCCTACACCGCTCGCGGGAGCTCGAGCAGAAGGGTTTTAGCTATTCCTATGACATGCTCGGCGAAGCGGCGACGACCGCCGTCGACGCCGAACGCTATTACAGGGACTACGAGACCGCCATCCACGCGATCGGCAAGGCTTCGGCCGGACGCGGCATTTACGAAGGCCCCGGCATTTCGATCAAGCTCTCCGCGCTGCATCCGCGCTATTCGCGCGCACAGGCATCGCGCGTCATGAGCGAATTGCTGCCCAGGGTGAAGGCACTGGCGCTGATCGCCAAGAAATACGACATCGGCCTTAACATCGACGCCGAGGAGGCCGACCGGCTGGAACTGTCGCTCGACATCCTGGAAGAGCTCTGCCTCGATGCCGATCTCTCCGGCTGGAACGGCATGGGCTTCGTCGTGCAGGCCTATGGCAAGCGCTGCCCCTTCGTCTTGGATTTCATCATCGACCTTGCCCGCCGCTCCGGCCGGCGCATCATGGTGCGACTCGTCAAGGGCGCCTATTGGGATGCCGAGATCAAACGCGCACAGCTCGACGGGCTCGAGGATTTCCCGGTCTTTACGCGCAAGATCCATACCGACGTTTGCTATGTCGCCTGCGCTCGCAAGCTTTTGGCGGCAACCGACGTGATCTTCCCGCAATTTGCGACCCACAATGCGCAAACGCTCGCGACGGTCTATCACTTGGCCGGCAAGGACTTTCAGGTCGGCAAATACGAGTTCCAGTGCCTGCACGGCATGGGTGAACCACTCTATGACGAGGTCGTCGGGCCCGACAATCTCAACCGCCCCTGCCGCATCTATGCGCCGGTCGGCACGCATGAGACGCTGCTTGCCTATCTCGTCCGGCGCCTGCTGGAAAACGGCGCCAATTCCTCCTTTGTCAACCGCATCGCTGACCCGACCGTCTCTGTCGATGAGCTCGTCGCCGACCCCGTCGAAATCGTCCGCGCAATGCCGGTTGTCGGCGCGAAGCACGATCAGATCGCGCTGCCGCCCAAGCTCTTCGGCGCGGCGCGGACCAACTCCGCCGGCCTCGATCTTTCGAATGAAGCTGCTCTTGCATCGCTGACGGAGGTGCTGAGGGCAAGCGCCGCGACCGCCTGGACCTCCGTACCGCAGCTTGCAACCGGCATGGCATCGGGCGAGACGCGGCCGGTGCTGAATCCGGGCGATCATCGCGACATCGTCGGCTCGGTCACCGAGACCTCCGACGCTGACGCACGGCGCGCGACCAGCCTTGCCGCCGAAGCGGCCGCGGCCTGGGCAGCCGTATCGCCGACGGAAAGGGCGGCCCGCCTCGATCGCGCGGCCGACCTGATGCAGGCGCGTATGCCGACCCTTCTCGGCCTGATCGACCGCGAAGCCGGCAAGTCGCTGCCGAACGCCATTGCCGAGGTCCGAGAGGCGATCGATTTCCTGCGTTACTATGCCGAGCAGGCCCGTCGCACGCTCGGTCCGGCCCACAAGCCGCTCGGGCCGATCGTCTGCATCAGCCCCTGGAACTTCCCGCTGGCGATCTTCACCGGCCAGATTGCCGCCGCCCTCGTGGCCGGGAACCCGGTGCTTGCCAAACCGGCCGAGGAAACGCCGCTGATCGCGGCTGAAGGCGTGCGCATCCTGCACGAGGCCGGCGTTCCGGCCGGGGCGCTGCAGCTTCTCCCGGGCGACGGCCGCGTCGGCGCGGCGCTGGTGGCGGCGCCTGACACTGCTGGCGTGATGTTCACCGGCTCCACCGAAGTCGCCCGGCTGATCCAGAAGCAGCTCGCGGACCGCTTATCGCCCACTGGCAGGCCGATTCCGCTGATCGCCGAAACCGGCGGCCAGAATGCCATGATCGTCGATTCCTCCGCGCTCGCCGAGCAGGTCGTCGGCGACGTGATCGCGTCTGCCTTCGACAGCGCCGGCCAGCGCTGCTCGGCGCTCCGCGTGCTCTGCCTCCAGGAGGATATCGCCGATCGCACCCTGACCATGCTGAAGGGCGCTCTCCACGAACTGAACATCGGCCGCACCGATCGTCTGTCGGTGGATGTCGGCCCGGTCATCACCGCCGAAGCCAAGGGCATCATCGAAAAGCACATCGAAGCGATGCGCGGGCTCGGCCGCAAGGTGGAACAGATCGGCCTTGCCGCCGATACCGATCAGGGCACCTTCGTCCCCCCGACGATCATCGAACTGGAGAAGCTTTCCGATCTGAAGCGCGAGGTCTTCGGGCCGGTGCTGCATGTTATCCGCTATCGTCGCGACGATCTCGACCGGCTGATCGACGACATCAACGCCACCGGCTACGGCCTGACCTTCGGTCTGCATACACGCCTCGACGAGACGATCGCGCATGTGACGAGCCGCATCAAGGCCGGCAACCTCTACGTCAACCGCAACATCATCGGCGCGGTCGTGGGCGTGCAGCCTTTCGGCGGACGCGGCCTTTCCGGCACCGGTCCGAAGGCCGGCGGCCCGCTCTATCTCGGCCGTCTGGTGACGACCGCCCCGGTGCCGCCGCAGCACAGCTCCGTCCATACCGATCCTGTGCTGCTCGATTTCGCCAAGTGGCTGGACGGCAAGGGCGCAAGAGCCGAAGCGGAGGCGGCCCGCGATTACGGCAGCAGTTCGGCGCTCGGATTGGAGTTGGAACTTCCGGGTCCTGTCGGTGAGCACAATCTTTATGCGCTGCATCCACGCGGGCGCGTCCTTCTCGTGCCCGAGACCGAAGCGGGCCTCTACCGCCAGTTTGCTGCGGCGCTTGCGACCGGAAACAGCGTCGTCATCGATGCCGCCTCGGGCTTGCAGCCCTTGCTCAAGAACCTTCCGTCGACTGTCGTGCTTCGGCTGTCGTGGTCGAAAGACTGGGCGGCCGATGGGCCGTTTGCCGGCGCGCTTGTCGAGGGGGACGCCGAGCGCATTCGCGCGGTCAACAAAGCGATTGCCGATCTCCCCGGTCCGCTGCTGCTCGTCCAGGCAGCTTCGAGCGATGAGATCGCCCGCAATCCCGACGCCTATTGCCTGAACTGGCTGGTAGAGGAGGTTTCCACCTCCATCAACACAGCCGCCGCCGGCGGCAATGCCAGCTTGATGGCGATCGGCTGAGGCTCCAGACAGCCCTCACCCTAACCCTCTCTCCGCAGGCGGGGAGAGGGACTGAGAGCCCACGGCTTGTCGCTTCTCCCATATCATGGAGAGAAGGTGCCCGCAGGCGGATGAGGGGCCATAGCCCCGCCACGGCGGTGGCACATTCGTCTGCAATCCGCTATCAGCGTTGAAAAACGGAAGCAGCGGATGTTCACGCTTGAGCGCCTCGAGACCTTGACACAGGAAATCAAGAAGAGCCGGTTTCTGGCGTTCGCCGCGCCGGTCGAGGACGAGCAGTCGGCAAGAGTATTTCTCGCCGCTCATGCGGATCCCAGTGCCAACCACAATTGCTGGGCCTGGCGCCTCGGCCAGACTTACCGCTTCAGCGATGACGGCGAACCGAGCGGTACGGCGGGCAAGCCGATCCTCGCGGCGATCGATGGCCAGTCCCTTGATCGCGTCGCGGTCCTCGTCACGCGCTGGTTCGGCGGCGTCCTGCTTGGCAGCGGCGGACTGGTCCGCGCCTATGGCGGCACCGCCGCGCTTTGCCTGAGAGCGGCAGCGAAAGTCGAGCTCGTCGATAGGTTGCGCGCGACGATTGCCTGCGAATTTGCCGATCTTGCGTTGATCAAGGCGCGCCTTGCGGCCCGCGGCGTTATGATTGCCGCCGAGACCTTTACAGATACCGGTGCGGTGCTGACGATCGACATGCGGAGGGACACGGCAGACGAAGCGCTCGTCCTCGTAAGCGATCTCAGCCGCGGCAGGGCGATCGTATCGCTCGATAACTGATCCTGCTTTCCATACGTGCCACCATCATCATAGAAATGACCGGCAAAGACGCGTGGCGCCGCCACCCAGGAAGATTGAGGAGAGGCTGACATGAGAACGAGGATTTTGGGACGGACAGGCGCAAGGATTTCGGAGATCGGCTTCGGCGCCTGGCAGATCGGCGGCTCCTGGGGCGATGTCAGCGAGGAAGAGGGTAAGCGCGCCTTGAACGCAGCACTCGACAGCGGCGTCACCTTCATCGACACGGCCGACGTCTATGGCGACGGCCGTTCGGAAAAGATCATTGCCGCGGTGCTGAAGGAGCGCGGCGGAGAAGGGCCCTTCGTTGCCACCAAGGCGGGGCGCCGGCTCAATCCGCACGTCGCCAACGGCTATACCGGCGCCACTATCGAGGCCTTCATCGACCGTAGCCTCGGTAATCTCGGCGTCGAGACGCTCGATCTGCTCCAACTGCACTGCCCGCCGACCGAGGTTTACTACCGCCCGGATTTTTTCGGCGCTCTCGATCAACTGGTAACCAAGGGAAAGATCCGCAACTACGGCGTCTCGGTTGAAAAGGTCGAGGAAGCGCTGAAAGCAATCGAATACCCCGGCGTCGCCACGGTCCAGATTATCTACAATATCTTCCGGCAACGCCCGCATGAGCTGTTCTTCGCCGAGGCGAACAAAAAGAATGTCGGCATCATCGTGCGCGTTCCGCTCGCCTCCGGCCTGCTCTCGGGCAAGATCGGCAAGGACACAGCCTTTGCCGCCGACGACCACCGCAACTTCAATCGCCACGGCGAAGCCTTCGACGTCGGCGAGACGTTCGCCGGCGTGCCTTTCGAGGCAGCGCTCGAAGCCGTGGAGCAATTGCGCTCGCTCGTGCCGGCAAACGTGCCCATGGCTCAGTTCGCTCTCCGCTGGATCCTTCAGCAGGACTCCGTTTCCGTCGTTATCCCCGGCGCTCGTAACGAGGCGCAGGCGCGATCGAATGCTGCCGCCAGCGCGCTCCCGCCGATCGACGATGCCACCATGGCCGCGATCGCAGCACTTTACGAGCGGCTGATCAAGGTCCATGTTCATCAGCGATGGTGAGACAGGCCGTGCTTGGCGCGGTCCCTCCGGGAAGGCAATGATGACTGAGGCCTTCGACCTCGAGCGCTTCGTCAAAGCGCAGGAAAACACTTACGCAGCCGCGCTTGCCGAGCTTCGCGCCGGCGCCAAGCGAACCCACTGGATGTGGTTCATCTTTCCGCAGATCGAAGGCCTCGGCCATTCGCCGACGGCGCAATACTACGCGCTATCGAATATCGACGAGGCACGGGCTTACCTTAAGCATCCCCTGCTCGGCCGGCGCATTCTCGAATGCACGGAAGCCGTCAACGCCGTCCGAGGGCGCAGCGCGCTCGAAATATTCGGCCGGCCGGACGATCTCAAGTTTCGTTCGTCGATGACGCTCTTCGAGGCTGCGGCTCCGACCATCGGCGCCTTCGCAAGAGCGCTCGATCACTATTTCGACGGCGTCAGGGATACGCGGACAACCGAAATTCTCAATAGAGGCTGAGCCTCGCCCGCCGTTACGGAGACGCTGGCGTCTGGGAAAGAGCAAACAGGAACAATGCTGCAAAAACCGTCAGCCCGACGATGATCAGCATCAGCTCCTTCATCATGTAGCGGTACATTTTAGAATTCCTCCTCCCACAGCCAAGGCCGGGAAGCACCCGATCTACATGGGAACGGAGACATCGGGTTTTAAAGGCGCGCCCGCACACAACAGCGTGAAGTGCGGTCGCATGCTGCCCAGGGGCTACTGCGGCAGCCCGCCCGTCCAATTCTTTCGAATGAACTTGCCTAGATCAAAGCGCGACTAATTCCAATGAGTTAGGATCCGGTTCGAGCAAAAAACCGGACTGCCTTTTTCCGCTTGCGCGGTTGCGATGCCTGAACTCAGCACTATCTGAATAGCTGTCGTTCAAAGGGGCCCTGCAAACGTGTCCCGCACGCAGGGCGGAAGCCCGTGACGAGAAGCCTGCAGGGAGCTTGCTCATGATCGTTAGATTGACCGTGCAGACCGTTGTCTGGTTCGCAATCATCGGCGGCCTCCTCTTCGCTTCCGCCGGAACGTTCGAATGGCCGGCCGCCTGGATCTACCTGGCGATGATGCTCGCGCTCTCGCTCATTACCGGGCTTTTGCTCGCCCGGCACGATCCGGCGTTGCTACGGGAACGATTGTCGGCACCCATTCAGAAGGACCAGCCTTTCTCCGATAAGGTGCTCCTTTCCATCATCCTCTTGTTCCTGTTCAGCTCATACGCGTTCATGGCACTTGATGCCGTGCGGTTCCGCTGGTCGTCGGTACCGCAATGGGTGCAGGCTGCGGGTGCGTGGCTGGTGGTGCTCTCCGTTGTCTTCAACTACCGGATATTGCGTGAAAACAGCTTCGCCTCGCCCGTCGTGAAGGTTCAGAAAGAGCGGGCACAGCGGGTAGTTACTACCGGTCCCTATCACTATGTCCGTCACCCCTTCTACGCCGGCAGTCTCTTGTTCGTTGCCGGCACGTCGCTGCTGCTTGGTTCCTGGTGGGGCCTTCTGACAGTCCTTGTCCTGGCGGGACTGCTCGCCGTCCGCATCGGCATCGAGGAAACGGCGCTTCGCAGGGGTCTCGCCGGATATGACGCTTACGCGAAAGAGGTGCGCTACCGGCTCGTTCCGTTCGTCTGGTAGTGCGAGTGGCTGTCCCTTCATCGTTGACTTCGCAGATGATGGGAGGAGAATATTGCTTCACGTGTCACACCTTAACCAAAGGGTCGACTGAGATGACGATGGCAAAGAAACTTCAAGACTATATCGACGGAAAGGGCATCACCTACGACACCCTCCCTCATCACCGCACCGCGACGAGCAGCCAGTCGGCACAGGCCGCGCATGTTCCGGGCAGCAGGCTGGCGAAATCCGTCGTCGTGCACCACGAAATGGGCTACGTGCTGGCCGTGGTCCCGGCCACGCATCGTGTCGAGCTTTCGACGCTGCAGGATGTCATGAACAGGCGTCTTGGTCTCGCTTCGGAAGAGGAAGTCCGCTCGCTTTTCGCCGATTGTGACGTTGGCGCGGTTCCGCCGATCGGATCGGCTTACGGCATGCCGGTCATCCTCGACGAAAGCCTCGAGAACGCCAACGACGTCTATTTCGAGGGCGGCGACCACGAGACACTGGTGCATGTCAGCGGTCCCGGTTTCCGCAGCCTTATGAAGGACGCGCGGGTCGCGCGATTCAGTCACCCCGCCGTGTAGACGAGGCGGTCCCGGCCGGCTCTTTCAGCAGCCGCGGAGCCTACGCTTGCGCGGGAGATTCGTGCACGTTGCAGAGGATTTCGAAAACGTAGCTGTCGATTGCTATGCAATTTTGCCCTTATGCCGCGGCTAACGCACGGAAAAATAAACATCTCTTTTTTCAGATCGTCAGCAATCTTACCTTTTTTGCCAAGGTAAATTACCCTTGAACCGCAACTCGCCGCAGTTCCAGAGACCGGTTTGGGTGGGAAGCTGCCTGATCGCTGAGGATCGCCACGCGAGCAAGGATAGTTGCGGGTCAAAGCTGGTGAGCCCGGTCACATTTCCTCCGGGGCGCTCTAATGTGGCGGCGAAGCCGACGGCAACTGGATCAATCACCGCCGCGAAGACTATAGGAATCGTCATGAGCGGCCTGGGCGGCTACCGCCACCTACTGCGGCGATGATGTCTACATTGAGCCGAACCAGGTCCTCGGCCGACGCCCAGCTAATGTGCGACCTGGGAAGCTGCCGACATCAACTCCTCGGGATTCGGCGCCCTGAACGTATAGCCCCCCTCCAGAACTTCAGTGAAGCTCCAACGTACGATGCCCTCCCGGTCTATTAGGAACTGACCGACAAGCTGCGCCTTGTCGGAAGCCATCATCTGCTGATCGGCTTCCGTAATCTCATATCCTTCCTTCTTGTTGAGAAACTCGTTCATTGCCATTACGTCCATAGGCTCGGGCAACTCGCCCGGGAGATCGATCCGTATCGCCATGACCGTCTCCATCCCGACCTCGTGCAAGCCGAAAGCACGGTGCGAGGCCCGCGCCAGGTCGGACGCCGCCAGAAGATCGGGTATCGGATGGTAACGGAAATAGAGCCGCGCGCGTTCGACCGGCGTGTTGACCACAGCCAAGCATTCGACGCCTTTCTCACGCAGGACCGGATTGAGCTGTGCCATCGCCGCGACATGGCGCCGGCAGAACGGACAGTGCAGGCCTCGAAACAAACCGATCAATAACGGATTACGGCCTCGAAAATCTTTAAGCGCGATCTTGCCATCGCGCGAGATCGCATCGAGCACGATATTCGGGGCCTGGTCACCCGGCTGCAGCGGGCGGTCGACGTTACTCATGGGCATGGACAACCTCCTCGCCCGGATCAGTCAAAAAAAGGCAGCACGACAAGCCCGCGCGGGCTCAAACTCCCTGCACGATGCTTTCCAATCATAGCACGGAAAGAGCTTCTGCGGTTCGCCGATTTCGCGGGCGTCGGGAGCGCCCCTCGCTAGAAAGCTTGGCCCCCAATTAAAACGGAATAGGGCCGCTCGCTCGCCGCGACTCCAGAGACCGCACTGGGTGGAGAGCCGACGCTCTACTTGCGTTCGGAGTCGTGAGACCCTAGCGGTATGTTTGATCTTGCAACCGTGTGAGGAACACGACGTGGATTGGTTTACCCGACGCAAGCCCTTCTCAGACGCCGCGAAGTCTGCTTTCGGATTTAGAGCGCTGGGCTCTATAGCGGCGGACGAACTGGCTCCCTTTGTTGACGACACTTACCGAACAACGTCGAGGCATTTCACCTCTGATGGAGTCAGCATCTACATTCCTTATCGGCTGCATTTTCTTCCAAGCGTAGAGGAAGCATTCCTCAGCTATTCGCCAGAGTCGCAGTGCTTATTGACACGATCGACAAACGGCTATCTGCGGCAGAGATCAGCCAGGGTTATCCTTCCGCTGAACGAATCTTGGACTATCCCCTTCATCATCCTCTCTTAGGCGAGTACGTCGTCGAGATTCTTGAAGATATTCACGTCGCGATGTCGCATTTCGATCAAGCGGCTTACGCCAGTTTCGTCCGACAGAACCGAGAGGTAATGCGTGCAATGCGCGCTAGGGCGACAAGCTATTGGAATGTTTACTACCGCCAAACTTATCCCGACGGGAAATCCTATCCGGCGATTGCCTCCTCAATCAACTGGATGCTTGGGCAAGTTAGCATCGTCCGCAATGGATCGACGTCGGCCGTAGCGAGAGAGTCCGCCTTGAGAAACAAGTCGGCTTCTGGCGCGACCTTTCGTCGGCCGGAAAACGCGGATTACGGGGACTTTCGCAACACCTTCATCTCAGCCGTATGGCTCGATCGCGCCAAACTAAACATGTTTTGAGGATCGGCTTGAGCGCCAAGGTAAATTACCCTTGAACCGTAACTCGCGGCATTCCCAGGGACCGCTTTGGGCGGTCCTCGCAAAGGCACCCCGCGATGCGGCAGAAGCGGACGCTCTCTGTCTGCGACCGATAAGCGACGGCGCAGTAGGGATGCCTACGCGGCTAGTTCAGCCACGCCTGGAACATTACCTCAGCGCAGACATTGTGAGAGATCACACGGTTAAAGTGAGGAGCCCGGAGATGCAGCCGGCGACCCGGCAGCGACTTCGCCTGTCCCGCGGCACGGAATTGTCCTTCATCACGGCAGGTGAGGCGTCCGCGCCCACGGTACTGCTCCTGCACGGATTTCCGAGCTCCGCGCGAACGTTTCGGGAGGTCGTGCCCAAGCTGTCGCAGGTCGCCCGCGTGATCGCGCCCGATCTGCCTGGCTTTGGGGAGTCCGACGTCCTGTCGACGGTCTCGTTTCCCGCCTTCGGTCAGGCAATTTCGGAACTGCTGGACCGGCTCGCGGTCGGGCCGCGCTACGTCTACCTCCATGATTTCGGGGCTCCAGTGGGTTTCCACATCGCCATGCAGGCGCCAGAACAGGTATTGGGGCTCATCGTTCAAAACGCCAACGCTCATCGAACGGGGCTCGGGCCGCAATGGGCCGCGACGCAAGCCTACTGGTCGCACCCGAGCCCGGAAAACGAGGCGGCGGCGACCGCGCATCTGACATTCGCGGGCACGCGCGACCAGTATATCGCCAATGTCCCGCCAGAGGTGGCTGCGCGGATCCCGGCCGAAAGCTGGGAGGAGGACTGGCGGGTGATGAGCTTGCCGGGCCGGATGAACACACAGCGCCCGCTCATCGCGGACTATGGGCGCTACGCCGCCCGGTTCGACGAGATCGCCGACCATCTCGCGCGCCGGCAGCCGCCTGCCCTGATGCTCTGGGGACGGCATGACGCCTTCTTCGATATCGCCGAGGTCCTGTCGTGGATGAAGGCTCTGCCGAGGATGGAAGCCCACATTTTCGACGCCGGCCACCTCCTGCTCGAGACGCACGCGGCAGAGGCCGCATCGCTCATGCTCGAGTTCATCGAGCGTACTCAACGGGAAAGCGAAAGTTAGGGGAGAGCTTGATTGACATCGCCTGAAGAGCTGGTGACGAGAGTTGCGGACGCCCCAAGCCACCCTATCTTTCGCATCACGCGAATCGAGCGATTACCACGGCTGCTGAGGGCGTGGGGAGCGGTCATTCATCAGGTACGCCATTCCTGCCGTCTCGGCTCCGATTGCAAGTGACACATCAAGTGTTTGGTGAACACCCGGCCGTCAGGAGCGATTGGACGGTCAAATTACCACTCCTGTTTTACTGATTCCGTTGCACGACGCAGAAAAGATTGCCGTCTGGATCCTGCAAGACCACGTAATCTGCCTTCGCCGGGTAGCGCCACGCATATCGTGTTGCTCCTATGGTCAGCAAACGCCGAACTTCTTCATCCTGGCGATCGGTATAAAGGTCCAAGTGTAGCCAACTTCTTCTCCAGCCGCGACGATCGCGAGCCTGAAAGGATATATTCGGGCCATTGCGTTCAGGATCACAAAGAACAACCCAGCCACCGCTTGCAGGAGCACGCGGAACATAATGCAGGGCCTCCTGCCAGAACGCGATCATACGGTCAAACTCGTAGCAATGGATGACGATCGAACCGATTCTGATCATTGCCGTATCCGTCTAGCGTAAGGCTACGCTCAAGATCTGCGATCTTTAATCATCGCGAAGCGCTACTGACCGGCAAAACATCTTAACGGTCGGCTCAGACACGCTCTGGCAGCAATTTGGCCGTAAGACGCGATGGAGCGTCAACCGCGCCGCGCCGCCTCGATCGCGGCGACGTCGATTTTCTTCATGGTCATCATGGCGTCAAACGCGCGCTTTGCTTCGTCGCCGCCAGCCGCCAGCGCGTCAGTCAGTACGCGCGGCGTGATTTGCCAGGAAATCCCCCACTTGTCTTTGCACCAGCCGCACGCGCTCTCCTGGCCGCCGTTGCCGACGATGGCATTCCAGTAGCGGTCGGTCTCCTCCTGATCGTCCGTGGCGATTTGGAAAGAGAAGGCTTCGTTATGCTTGAACGCGGGACCCCCGTTGAGGCCGAGACAAGGAATGCCCGCAACTGTGAAGTCGACCGTCAACACGTCGCCCTCTTTGCCGGATGGGTAGTCACTGGGTGCACGGTGCACGGCACTCACCACGCTGTCAGGGAAGGTCTCCGAGTAGAAGCGGGCGGCAGCCTCGGCGTCCTTATCGTACCAGAGGCAAATCGTATTCTTTGCCATTGCGCGTTCCTTTCGCTTTGAAGCCAAGATTTCGGCCTTGTTTCCCCATCCGCTCTCTTCCGAAATAGGGAGCCAACCGCTTTTCTCCACCCCGGAAGCATCCGTTTCGCCCAGGCGATCGCTAAGCGCAACTAACCTTAACGTCGCTGTCCGCAAGGGATCGATCTTTCTCGTTCCCTGGCAAAGCTCTCTTTCCACTCAAGTCGCAAGATCAGGCCAGCGACCGTCGAACATCCCAGCGCCAAGGGTAATTTGCTTTGGCAAAAAGGGTAAGCTCTTGACCAGAAAGGTAAGTTATCGTGGCTACAACAACAAATGTGTCGATTGCCACGCTTACCCCCTATGCCGTGGCCAACGCACTGAAAAATAAGCGTCTCGTCTTCAGACCATTCAGCCATCTTACCTTTTTGTCAGGGTAAATTGCCCATCACCATAACTCGCGGCAATTTCCCCCGGGGGACCGCTTTGGGTGATGGGGTGGACGCCCCCTGACGGCATCGATGTGCCAAAGTGGAGGTGTTGAACAGCACTTGGAGGAGGCGTCCGTGACTGAGGTTAGCACAATCGGGTTGGACATTGCGAAGCGGGTTTTTCAGGCGCACGGCGCGAATGCGTCGGGTGCGGCTGTTTTCAGCAAGAAGATCGCGCGCGCAAAGCTGCTTGGCTTCTTCGCCTCACAGCCCCGATGCGTCGTAGCGATAGAGGCTTGCGGCGGAGCGCATTACTGGGCGCGCGAGATCGGCAGGCTCGGCCACACGGTTCGGCTGATCCCGCCAGCCTATGTGAAGCCGTTCGTGAAGCGGCACAAGAACGATGCCGCCGATGCCGAGGCGATATGCGAGGCGGCACAACGCCCGAGTATGCGGTTTGTGGCCGTGAAGGAGGAAGAGCAGCAGGCAAGCGCAATTGTTTTCCGCGCCCGCGATCTGCTGGTTCGTCAGCGCACGCAGCTCATCAATGCCTTGCGCGGCCATCTGATGGAATATGGCTGGATCGTGCCGCAGGGCCCGTCTCACATAGCGGTGCTCATCGAGGGGATCGAGGATCCGGCCTGCCCGCTGCCGGAGAGCGCCCGTACGGCCTTGAAGGTGCTGATCGATAGCCTGCGGGTACTGGACGAGCAGATTGCCAGCCTGGATGGCGAGATCGCGCGACGCTCGCGCGAAGATGCGGTTGCCCGGCGGTTGATGACCATCCCCGGCGTCGGCCCGATCACCGCGACCGCGATCGTGGCCCTGGCTCCGCCGGCGGGAATGTTCCGCAAGGGCCGCGACTTTGCAGCCTGGCTCGGCCTTGCCCCGTTGCAGAAGTCGAGCGGCGGCAAACAGAAGCTCGGTGCCATCTCAAAGATGGGCGAGCGAACGTTGCGACGGCTGCTGATCATCGGCGCGAGCGCCGTCGTGCTGCAGGCCGGCAGACGCGGTGCGCCGACCGGATCATGGCTGGGGCAGATGATGGCGCGCAAGCCGCGCATGCTGGTGACGGTGGCGCTGGCCAACAAGATGGCGAGGATCGTCTGGGCGCTGTTGGCCAGCGGCGGCATTTATCGGGCTCCGGCCGCGGCGGCGTGATGCCGCTGCGGATGTGAGGTCGTCGCAGGCGCAGGAGGATCGAAGGAGGGTATGGCACCCAGTCGGCGAGACGGGACCGGAAGAACCAGGGCTTTCCACCGTGCTCTCAAGCACGCTTTGGGTGATTTGGATCCGGTCCGCGAACTCCCATACAGGCCCGCAGCTTTATCACTGCACCCAGAGGCCGGACAGATGGCAGCATCCGACTACGTGCTTATCCTTTCCAGAAAAACCACTTGCGCTTGAGGGGGCGTCCACAGATGGAGAGCGGTCGCTCAATACGATGGGCACGAATGACCGCGGTGCGGACTAAGCAGACGAAGAATGGAGCCCGGCGCCCCTGCAATGGGCGCCGGCCTCACCACACTCGAACTCCGAAAATCTCCGAAACGTGTTGCGGCCGAGCGCTACAAGAGCGATAATTAGTGCCCGAACGGAATAACGCAGACGGCTTCGCTTGCCGCGGGGCTGGTAGCGGCCCGGGACGGTCAAATCGGGGAATTCGCCATGCACAATGTCTCTCGGCGAAATGCCATTCGCCTCGTTCTGGCGGTCACAGCCGCCCTGTTTGCGACCTCAATGCCCTCTTTTGCCACGGAAGCGGTTCCGCTGGCGATCAAGGGTTATGACCCGGTCGCCTATTTCACCATCGGAAGCCCCACGCGCGGGCTGCCGGAGATCGAGTACGAATGGGATGAGCACCGCTACCTCTTCGCGAACGCCGAGCATCGCGAGCTTTTCAAGGCCGATCCTGTTCGCTACGCGCCAGAGTTCGGAAATTTTTGTGCGATGGCGCTGGCCGAGGGCGAGCTAACCGAGGCCAACCCAGAGAACTGGCTGATCAGCGACGGCAAGCTTTATATTTTCGGCAAGCCGGCCCCGATGGGACCCGCGCTCTTCCAGCAGGACCTTGCTGCGAACATCGCGAAGGCCAACGAGAACCGCGCGCTAATTCACTCACATTAGCGGTTCATTCTCTCGGCCGGTGGCAGGTCGCCAGAGACGGGGTAGAGGCCGGCCTTGCGGAATCCGTCGCGCAGGTGTTCGAGATCGCCAGAGCTTAGAAACTTGTTTCCAAACTCCTGCGGATCGAAGGTTGGGTCGATGCGGCGTATCATCGTCACGACACGCGCAGCGTCCTCCGCTCGGTTGTGTTGTGCATATGCGGCCGCCAGTAAGACACGGCTGAAGTTCGCGCCTGCGGTTGTTCGAAGATTAAGTTCCGCCTGTTCGATCGCCGCGTCGTAGCGCCCTTTCAGATAGTAGGCCAGGCTCAGCGCAAAGCGATCAATCGCATTGAGATCGGGGTCGATACGCTGCGCCTGCTCCAAGGCCTCGATCGCCGCATCTGTCTGTCCCAGCCACAACAAGATGGTGCCGCGCCCGGCGAGGCCGAGGGCATCGTTCGGATTGATCGCAATGGCCCGCTCGATCTCCGCCTCTGCCTCGTTGTATCTCTGATGAAAGAGGTGGATGTGGCCGAGAATGACGTGCGCGCGCACTTCGGAATCGTCAAGTCTCAGCGCCTTGATTGCCAATTCCTCGGCACGGCTCAGGAAAGCGGTTGGCGACTCCGCCCAGCCCATCGAGCTGGCAAGGTGATAGGTTTCGGCGAGTGCCGCATAGGCCGCAGCGTAGTTCGGGTCAAGCTCGATGGCGCGTTTGAGCAGGCTGCGCGCCTCCACATTGTTTGCCCGCGTCGGGCGCTGCAATGCCGGCCTAGCGCGGAGCACGTAGTCATAGGCTGCGAGATTTTCGGTTGGCTTTGCGAACACTCGATTTTGTTCGATCTGCGTCACGCGTATCGCTAGGACTCTGACAATGTCAGTGACAATGATGTCCTGCAGCGCAAACACGTCCGCCAGCGCCTCCTCGAAGCGTGCAGACCAAAGCACTCGTCCCTGCCTTGTGTCGACGAGTTGCGCGATGACCCGCACGCGGTCGCCGGTCTGGCGGACGCTGCCTTCTACCAGATAGCTAACAGCGAGACCGCGGCCAATATCCTCGGGGCTTGCAGGCTTTCCCTTGTAGGGGGCTACAGCGTTCCACGACATCACGGTCAGCGCGGAGAACCGACCCAGTGCGTTGATGATATCCTGCGTCAATCCATCCACGAAATACTGACGAGCCGAATCGTCGCTGTGGTTCAGGAACGGGAGAATGGCGATCGCGGGTTTCATGCCGACTTCAGCACTTTTTGTGAATTGATCGCCAAGGCGCAGATTGCTGAGAAATTTCCACTCGGAGCCAAAACCGGTCCACAGCGCGCCTACAGTAAGCAAAATCATCAGAGCCAGAGCGGCGAACAATCCACGGCGCCGGCGGGTGCGCGCCGGAGCGGCCGTGGCGTCGAGCCGCACGCGAAATACGCGCACCGGCCGAGCGATGTTCTTCAGCTTCTGTTCGCCGATATCCTCAAAGGCAATGTCAAGCCTGCCTTGCGCGTCTTCTTGCACGCGGCCCGACACGCAGATGCCGCCAGGCTCCGCGAGACCCTCCAAGCGAGCCGCCACATTGACGCCGTCCCCGAAAATGTCGTCACCCTCGATGATGATGTCACCGACATTAATGCCGACGCGGAAGTCGATACGTTGTCCTGCCGGCGCCGCGACATTTCGTTCCGCCATGCCGCGCTGGATCTCGACGGCGCAGCGCACGGCCTCGACCACACTCGCGAACTCGACCAGCATCCCATCGCCGGTGGTCTTGACAATCCGCCCGTGGTGTTCGTTGATCTTTCGGTCGACCAGAGCATGCCGAAGCGCCTTAAGCTGGGCGAGCGTACCTTCCTCGTCGTTGCCCATTAGCCGGCTGTAGCCGGCGATGTCGGCCGCTAGAATAGCCGTAAGTCGCCGCTCTACATGCTCGGTTGACAATCCGACTCTCCCCCGTGCGCTTCGGCCACCTTTTTCCGATAGCTCTGGGCTAAGCACTACGGAACCTAGGGCTCCGTAGTGCTTAGCCCCAAGGAGCCCCCAATCGAAGGCGAGCGTCGCGCCCACCGCTGGGGCGGTGGAACCGCGAACGCTATGACCTGCTCGGCCACACCCTCACCGATCTTTTGGCCCGCAACCACATCGGAGCGAAAATGGACCCCGGCCCACATGCGCGCGTCGGCCGCCTGCTTGGCCGTCACGCTCCATCAGCGCGGAGTAGCCCACCACATCGGCAGCAAGAATGGCAGCAAGCTTGCGATCCACGACGGCGTTCTTTAAGACCACCTATGCCCGAGGAATGCACTGTAGCAGAAGTCGGAGGCATTGTATCGCCGCAAGGCCCTTTGCTGTGCATGCACCGGAAGGTCTGGAATGGGGGAAAGCAGTCCCTCGACCAAGGCACCCGCGATGCTCTTGTGCGCCACGAGCGGACATTGCTTGCATGTTGGCCCGACGACGTTCCCCATATGTACCTATCGGTATCCGTTATCACAGTTGGCAATCGCGCCTGATCCGTCGCCGCCACTATTCCAGAATGACGACGGCTTCGACCTCGAAGAGCATGGGGTCAATTGTGCACGACGTTTGCCGGGGGGTGGTGATCGAGCCGCCCTTGAAGCCCTCGGGCAGCGGTTCGATGGGGCGCAGCGCTTTGGCCGGTTTGCGAGGTCGTTAGCCCCGGTAAGCGCCCTCAAGGTCCGCAATGATGATCTTCTTCATCTTGTACATGGCCTGCATCACACGACCGCCCTTTTCCCGGTCCGGGTCCGCGATCATCCGAAGCAAGGCGGTTGGCGCCACCTGCCAGTAGACGCCGAATTTGTCCGTCAGCCATCCACATGGCTGCTCCTTACCGCCCCCGGCCGTCAGTGCATTCCAGTAATAATCGGTCTCCGCCTGGTCCTGGGTCTCCACAAGAAAGGAGAAGGCTTCGTTGTACGGCACATGCGAGTTGGCGTTCAGGGCAACAACCTGCAGCTTGGCCAACTCGAAACGGACAACCGACAGCTCGGGGTCGGGAAGGTTCGTGCTTCCAAGGACCTTCGAGTCCTTGAGCACAGACGTGTAAAATTCCATCGCCTCCTCGGCCTGGTTTTGAAACCACAGATGGGGAAATACTTTTGGCATGGCTCTCATCCTTGACGATTGAATGATCATTGCAGGCATCTGGATTTGACTGCCCGTCGAGAAATGGGTGCAGTCCTGCTGCGACCGCCCGCGTAGCCGAAGCGATCGGACACGCGTGTCGCGCTTCACCTCGATCCTTCCTGGCCATCCACGATCGGGATGATCGACCCATCCCAGTCGCGCTCAAAGCCCATGTCGCGAAGGCGGCGGTCAGAAAAGCGCGCAATGCCGCGCGTTGTCCAGCTGTGCCGGAACCTGGCGAGGAGGCGGGCGGCAAGGTCCGTCGGCGCGTCGCGCATGGAACCGAATGCGTCCATTGACGAGCGCGCGGATGGCAACTCCATTCGATCGCAGACGTTCAGAGAAGCATGAGTAACGTTCACATTCCTGTCCTTTCAGATGTTGCGCCGCCATCGACGGCAGTTGAAGAAAGCTTGTTTCGTTGCTGCATGTTGCTCAGGTCCCGGCTGGACGACAAACGATTAATCGTGCAGGATTTGTGATCAACGCTCACAAATAGCCATGGCACGCAAACTCCCTCCCTTGACCGCTCTTCCCGCCTTCGACGCTGCGGCTCGCCACTTGAGCTTCACGAAAGCGGCGGCTGAGCTGAACGTGACGCACGGAGCGATCAGCCGCGCCATTCGCAACATCGAGGACCGGCTTGGCATCAAGCTCTTCGAACGAGGAACGCGGTCCGTGCGCCTCACCCCCGCAGGCGCCGCCTATGCTGCCGAAATCGGCGCGGCCCTGGACCGGATCGGCGCCGCGACGATCGTCGCCACGGCGCCACGATCGGCGGGTGTCCTCACTGTCAGCACGTCGGACGGCTTTGCCGGCCGGTGGTTGGTGCCCCGGCTCCATCGTTTCCACCGCACAAATCGCGACATCGACGTGCGGCTGTCCACGTCGGGCGTGCTCGCGGATTTCATCAGGGACGGAATCGACATCGCGATCCGCTATGGCGCAGGCGGCTACGAAGGGGTGGTGTCGGAACTCCTGGCCGAGGAAGAGGTGTCTCCCGTCTGTAGTCCGGAGTTGCTGAAGGGAGAACATCCCCTCCGGTCGCCCGGCGACCTGAGGCACCACACACTCATCCACGACAACTTCCGCATCGACTGGGCTACGTGGCTGCAGCACGCCGGCGTCGACGACATCAATCCGAACAGGGGCTTAAAGTTCGATTCCGCCACCTACGCCGTCGAGGCGGCGGTGCACAGCGAGGGTGTACTGCTGGGCAGGAGCGCGCTCGTCTCGGCCGACCTGGCGGCCGGGCGGCTCGTACGTCCCTTCGGCCTGGCGCTGAAGTCGAGGTCGAAATATTACGTCGTCTACCCGGACGGTGCGCTGCGGCAGAGAAAGGTCAAGGCATTCCGCGATTGGTTGTTTGAAGAAATGGCGGCTGGCTAGAAGGCCGCACGAGGCATCAACTGATGTGATGGGTGCGCAGTACTCGGTCGCATCAGGCCGTAACGCGAACGGCAGGTCTTGGACATACCCCGAAGGTCAGCAAAGTCCGCTGCTTGCTCGTTCCCGGTAGCCGATCAAATGGCAAAACATCCACCCTTCGTGACCTTCGACTGTGGCCCGAATGGGGACCGGGAACAGGTTGTGGTTCGTGATTTGATCTTTCTGCCGTATATCCGTGCCCCTTTAATGTTCAGGAGGCAACGGGGTCGGAAGCGGAACTTGCTTTCGAACAGAGAGCCCGGCGGCATTCTTCGCGCGCAATTTATCTCGCAGCTACCAACGCAATTCTACAGCGCCGTGCGTCTTTCAGACGCACAAAGGTCGCTGTAGCACTTTGAATTGCTGCATGTTTTTGTCCTTAAATCGGTTCCGATTTAAGGAAACATGCAGTAGCGTCGGCGCATACTCCAAATCGCGTCCGCTCAGCAATCTGGTGGCAATTCTAGCGAGTTGCCATTGGGGTGCATCTCCCGGTATACGTGTGGCGTATGGGTTTGGGAAAGGTACGATGTTGCTACGGAAGATAGGTCAACCATGCTGCCCTAAAGGCAACATAGTGGCCAAAAAGGCAAAATACCCAATCGACCAAATGAAGGAGAATGGCGCACCCGAAGAGATTCGAACTCCTGACCCCCAGATTCGTAGTCTGGTGCTCTATCCAGCTGAGCTACGGGTGCTTGCCTGAAGCGGTGACAACCGCTTGCGTGGCGATCCTCTAAAGGGTCCTTCCGGTGATTGCAAGCGCCTTTCGGCAAAAAATTTCATTTTCGCGACGGCAGTCTACAAGATCGCGATGGCGGCCCGGCGCCGCCGGCATCGACGCCGACCGGCTCGAAGAAAGCGGATCAATGCGCTTTCGAGCGAAAGGCGTCGAGCGGCACCGGACGGTCCGGCAGCTCGATGCGAAACAGCGTTCCGGGCGTCGGCTTCTCGACGAGCGCGATCGTGCCGCCATGAGCAAGGACGAGTTCGCGGGCGATGGCGAGGCCAAGGCCCGTGCCGCCCGAGCGCGCCGAGCCGCGGAAGGCGGCAAACAGGTTCTCTCGGGCCTTGGGCGGCATGCCGGGTCCGGTGTCGTCGATGGAAATCGTCACGACGCTGCCCGTTCGCACCGCAGAAACGCAGATCGCCCTGGGGCGACCGTCCTCCGGCTCATGATTTCTCAGCGCCTCAACGGCGTTGCGGCAGATATTATGGACGACGCGGAAGAGCTGCTCGGCGTCCGCATCGACCATGACATCGTCGCGGATCTGGATCTCGAAACCGATGCCGCTCTGCCGATCGATCGCCAGCAACTCGGCGACGTCCTCGACCAGCGGACGGAGAGCAACGAAGCGGCGGCGCGGTTCGGCCTCGGCGGTGCGTCCATAGGAGAGTACCTCTCGGGTATAGCCGACGGCGCGGTCGATGGTCCTGAGCAGCGTCGGCGCGAAGCGTTTGACGACCGGATCATCGACATCGGCGAGCCGGTCCGAAATGAGCTGCGCCGAAGAGAGGATGTTGCGCATATCATGATTGATCTTCGAAACGGCGAGGCCCAGCTCGGCAAGGCTCTTCTGCTGTTTCAAGGTTTTCTGCAGCTCGCGCTGCATGTTCGCGAGGTGCTGACCGGCGACCGCCAGCTCATCCCTGCCTTCCGGCGGCACGAGCAGCCGCTCCGGATTGGATGGCTCGCCGGAAAACTCCTGCATGCTTGCCGTCATCCGGCGGATCGGAACGATCAGCATGCGATTGATGGCAAGAAAGATCAGCGCCGCGGTGATCAGCGAGATCACGATCGACAACAGGAAGACATTGCGCGAATAGACGAGCATGGCCTTGCGCAGGCCGGCATCCTTCATCACCAGCTCTATGGTCGCGTCGCTTTCGCCAAGCGGCCCATAGACGCGCACGATCCGGTCGCCGCCGAAAAGCAGCGTATCGAAGGCATCGCGGATCGCAGCAAGCGGCGTGAAGTTGGCGATGTCGTATTCACCGTCGATTCGGGGAGGCATGTCGACGGTTGCGATCAGCCGCGAGGCATCCTTGCGGCGAATGACGATCGCCTTGGTGCCCGTCGCCATCAACGTGTCGCGCTGGACGGCGCGCGGAAGCTCGACATTCTGAAGGCCGTCGACAACAACCGCAGCGGCCGCCACGGTATTCAGCCGGTCCTGGAGCCAGCGGATTCTCATGTTGGCAACGGACGGAACGAAGATCAGCACTTCCGCCAGCATGACGAAAGTCACCGTCAGCAACAGCAATTTTCCGGATAGCCCGCGGAGAAACCCGACTGCCACTTTCGGTGCCGCACTCGCATTGGTCGGCCGCGCGTCTTCCACCATACTCAAGAACATTCCCTGCAACTCAGCCGAAACACCGCAGCATTCGGATCACCGACCGAACGAGCCGATTTCGCGCCATAGGGGCATAATAGGAGATCGACGCCTGTTTTCCAATCTCGGAAACGGTCGGATAGGGCGCCACATAGCCGCGGAAATGCTTGAGCGTCAGCCGATTGGTGATGGCAAATGCCCAGAGGTTGATCATCTCCCCCGCCCCCGCGCCGGCAATTCCGGCTCCGAGAATTCGCCCACGCCGCCCGACCACG
Source organism: Sinorhizobium numidicum (assembly GCF_029892045.1). Classification (NCBI taxonomy): domain Bacteria; kingdom Pseudomonadati; phylum Pseudomonadota; class Alphaproteobacteria; order Hyphomicrobiales; family Rhizobiaceae; genus Sinorhizobium; species Sinorhizobium numidicum. The sequence goes on along the minus strand of NZ_CP120368.1, from coordinate 457,859 downwards.
ATCTTGATCAGCCCGCGGCCAAGGCCATCGGTGCGGGCGCGATCGTTGCCGGAAAAGTCCCAACGAACGACATCTGCGCTGCCGGATTTCTCGCGCGCCTCCTGTTCCGTCAGACCGACCTGCGCGAGTTCCGGGTCCATGAAAGTGACCCTTGGGACAATATCGCGCGCCTCGTGCGCCGGCAGACGAAAGAGGATCTGCTGCAGCACGAGCCGCGCATGGTAACTGGCGGCATGGGTGAACTGCAGGCCGCCTGCCGCGTCGCCGATCGCATAGACGCGGCGATTGCTCGTGCGAAGGTCCGCTCCGAGCTTGATCCGCCCAGCATCCTGGCGAATGCCCGCCGCATCGAGATCAAGCGATGCGTGACTGGGAGCCCGCCCGGCAGCAAGCAGCAGATCGCTGCCCTCGACATGAAACCGCCCCTTCCCGGTTTCGCACAGAAGCCGAATGCCCCTCGTGGCCTGCTCGACCGAATGGATCATGGTTCGTTCTAGAAGGAGGGTGCCCTCGGCCCGGATTTCGGCCAACGCGATCGCCGCCAATTCAGGATCCTCCCGGGACAGCGCCGCGCTGCTCTCGATCACCGTCACGCGCGAGCCGAGACGGCGGTATGCTTGAGCCATCTCCAGGCCGACCGGCCCGGCGCCGATGATGACGAGGTGCTCGGGCAAGCGCTTCAGCTCGAAGAGCGTTTCGTTGGTGAGGAACGGTGTCTCCGCCAGCCCATGGATCGGAGGAACGGCAGGCGACGAGCCCGTGGCGATGACAAAGCGTCGTGCCCGAATGAGGTGATCGCCGGCGGCGACCGTTCGCTCGTCAAGGAAGCGAGCGGCGTCCTCGATCACCTTCACGCCGAGCCCGGTGAACCGGTCGACGGAATCGTGTGGCGCAATACCTTCGATGACGGAATGGATGCGCGCCCGCAGCCGCGCGTAATCGATGATCGGTTCTCCCGCGGAGACGCCAAATTCGGTCGCTTTCCGGATCGCCTGCGCATGTTTTGCAGCCGCGATCAGCGCCTTCGATGGTACGCAGCCATAGTTCAGGCAATCCCCGCCCATGCGGCTACGCTCGACAAGGACGACGGGGACTCCGAAGGCGGCCGCACCCGCGGCCACGGAAAGACCGGCAGCCCCGCCGCCGATCACGCAGATATCTGGAGTGAGTGTCTCCACCACGCGCGCCCTGTGCCACTCTGTCATGCTCGTTTGCGGCGTGACTGTACTATCCTGAATGCCAGAGGCAACGCCGCAATGAGTGCAAGGGCGACGAGCGCCAGTGAGATGTCCGCCGTGGCAAAATCCGATAGCGAAAGCTCGCCGCCGGTCGCTGCCGCGCGGGCGATGACTTCATCAAGCCCCCGACCAAGCCAGGCATAGGCGAAAGTGGCCGGCACAATGCCGATGAGGGTCGCGACGACGAATGTGCGCAGTTTCACGTCAAAGAATGCGGGCGCGATATTGACGATGAAAAAAGGAAAGATCGGCGCCAGGCGCAAGATCAACAGGTAAAGAAACGCGTTGCGCCGAAACCCGTCGGCGAGACGCTCCAGAGAAGGTCCGGCGAGGCGCCGCAGGAGGTCGCTAAGCACGCCCCGTGCGGCAACGAACAGAAGGCTGGATCCCAAGGTAGCAGCGAAGACCGCAATCACTCCCCCGAGAATGCAGCCGAACAGAAATCCGGAAAATATCGTCAGCACCGATGCCGCTGGGATCGAAAAAACCACGATCGCCACGTAGACCGCGAAGAAGGCCGCACCGGACCTGAAGGGATGGGTGTCGACATAGGCGCTGAGCGCCTCCCGGTGATTAACGAGCGCCGACAACGAGACATAGTCCTGCAGACCAAGGGCGTAACAGGCGGCGCCGCCCATCACGAGAAGGGCAAACGGCACGAAGCGCCACGGCGAAGGACGCATGCCGGGCTCAGGCGGCTTCCGTCCAGACGGCTTCAGGGCCTTGTCCCCTGCCCTGTTGCTGACACCATGGCTCATATGTTTTTTGCTTTCGGCGAAATTTGCCCCTGAATTAAAGAGAATTGAGCGCGGGAACCAATAACGAATGGTCGCGCCCGCAAACGACAACGTGAACGGGGCGCGATGACAACTCACGTTGCCGTGAAACGCCGCGCTGCGGATCATTGGCGTGGTCGGCAAAGCTTCCCGAACAAGCTTCTCGCGGTGACTGGCGCATCACCGCGAGAAGCTTCGCAGCCGATACTGCGGGCTCAGAATTCCTCCCAATTGTCGCGAGCGGCAACGGCCGAGCCATTGCCGAACGCACGGGCGACCGTGCCCATCATCCGGCGGGCGGGCGAAACAACCGGTCGGCTCGTGTCCTTCGCAGGCGCGACGGCACGGACCGGATCGCGATCGACCTTGAAGTAGGCAATGAGGCTTGCGAGATTGTCCGCTTCGGCGGAAAGCTTGTGCGTCGCCGCATTCGCCTCCTCCACCATCGCGGCATTCCGCTGAGTGACCTGATCCATCTCGTTGACCGCGGTGCTGACCTCGCTCAGGCCGGTCGACTGCTCGCGCGCGGCGGTCGCGATCGAGTGGATGTGGTCGTTGATCTTGAGGACCCGCGTCTCGATCTCCCCGAGCGCCGAGCCCGTCGCCTGCACGAGCTTGACGCCGGTTGCGACCTCGCTGCCGGATTTCGAGATCAGCGCTTTGATGTCCTTGGCGGCGCTGGCAGCGCGCTGCGCGAGTTCGCGCACTTCCTGCGCGACGACGGCAAATCCCTTGCCGGCGTCACCCGCCCGTGCCGCCTCGACGCCTGCATTCAAGGCGAGCAGGTTCGTCTGGAAGGCGATCTCGTCGATGACATTGGTGATCTGGCCAATCTCGCTCGATGCCTGCTCGATCCGGCCCATGGCCTCCACGGCATTGCGAACCACGGAGGCCGATTCCGCCGCGCTCTCCTTCGCCTCGGTGACCATGACTGTTGCTTCCTGGGCGCGCTCGGTGGAGCTGCGGACGGCGGCCGTGATCTCGTCGAGGGCAGCCGAGGTCTCCTCGAGGGAAGCGGCCTGCTGCTCGGTGCGTTTCGAAAGATCGTCGGCCGCCGTGCGCAGTTCGGAGGCGTTGCCGTTGATCGAGTCCGTCGTCGTGCGAACCTCGCGCAAGGTCTTCTGCAAGGTCGACAGCGTATCGTTGACGTTCTTCTGCAGCTCGGCGAAGGCTCCCTGGAAATGGCCATTCATGCTTTGCGTCAGATCGCCGGCAGCAAGGCTCGCGATCACACGCCGCGTTTCGGCGATGCCGCTGTCGACACTGTTGACGAGTTCGTTGACGCTGGCTGCGAAGCGGTTGAGGTCTTCGTTGCCGTAGTCCTTGCCGATGCGCTTGGTAAAATCGCCGGCGGCGGCCGCCGACACGACGACGCCGATGCTCGATTGCAGATCGGCGCTCTTTTCGCGCAGCACCGCTTCCTGCGCATTGAGCTCGCGCACGGCGAGCCCGTTCCGCTTGAAGACCTCTACCGCGGCCGCCATGTCGCCGATTTCGTCCTTGCGTCCGGCAAAGGGCACATCGACCGAGAGATCGCCGCCGGCCAGCATTTTCATCTTGTCCGTCAGGTCGAGGATTGGACGGCTAAGCTGATTGGTGCCGATATAGAAGGCCGCACCGATCCCTGCTGTAAGCCCGATACCGGCGATGCCGAGAACGAGGAGAATGATCGAGCGTTCGAAGGATGCGATCTCGGCGGTAATGGCCTCAAGGGATTCGAGGTTGGCATCGACGACCACGTCGATCTCGGCCTGAAACGCCTTGCGGTTCGCGCGATTGGCATCGTTGTTGCCCTGCTCGTTCGCAGCCTGCGGCGAAACCATCTGACCGAGACGGGCCGTTTCCGTTCGGAACGCCCGGAATTCCTCGGCCCGCTTCACCAGCGCGTCGAAGGACGGGAGCGTGTCGGCCGGAACCAGCGGACGCCACTCTTTCAGCAGCGCATCGATCTTGTCGAGGTTCTTGAGGAGACCTTCAGCAAACGTCTGGGCCTGTTCGATCGTCGGCGCGGCGTAAACGCCGCGCGACTCCATTACCACGCCCGTCACCAGCCGGTTGAGGCGCTCGCCTTTGAACGCGCGCTCGGATGCGTTTTGGAATTGGTGAAGCTTGTCATTGTATTCCGACACGATGAGCAACGACATGCCGGTAATCGCGATCGCCAGCAGACTCATGATGCCCACGATCAGGTATATTTTTCCACGAATTTTCATTTCCTGCCCCCCTCGCCGCCTACTCGCCCATTGCGGGAAGTAACTTGCGGTATACACGTAACTAAGCAAATGCTAAAATACGTGTGGTTAACAAAGAGCTCATCCCTTCCACTAAATTCTAGCGGGTACATCTTGGGGGCGGGGCGCCCTGTCTCGCCGGAAGGCCGGGTGCAGAGGCAATCGGACGGTGAGGCTTGACGGCGGCGCCGATGTCCAGCAGTCGCTCGTTAGGTCGCCCCCGGGTGCGGATCCTCTCGATGAATGCGGCGGCCTCGCAGCGGGATCACCGCGCGGGAATTGACTTTGCCGGACATTTGTCCTTATAAGCCGCGCACGTCCGGTCAAGCCGTGCCAAAGGCGGAGCTGCGCCCGGTAACGTAAACGCTCCTTGCACTATGCAAACTCAAGAAGGGCCGCACACCGCGGTATTTAAATAAATGAAGCGTACCTACCAACCGTCCAAGCTTGTTCGCAAGCGCCGTCACGGCTTCCGTGCACGTATGTCCACCAAGGGTGGCCAAAAGGTTCTCGCAGCCCGTCGGGCTCGTGGCCGCAAGCGTCTTTCGGCCTGAGCCGGAACTGCCCGAAACCTTATGTCCGGGCACATGACGTCAGATAAAAACAAGACGACTGTCGGGCGGCTGAAAAGCCGTCCGCAGTTTTTGGCCGTTAGGGCTGGAGAAAGCCGCAAAGGGCCATTATTTCTCCTCGAAGTGCTTGACCGGAACGATCCGGAGGGCGAGGCCCGCGTCGGTTTCACAGTAACCAAGAAACACGGCAATGCCGTCGCGCGAAACAGAATGCGCCGACGCCTCAAAGAAGCCGTGCGGCTTTCCGCCGGGTTTGCAATGAAACCGGGACACGACTATGTGATTGTCGCCCGACGCGATCTCCTGAACGCTCCTTTTGACGCATTGACGCGGACGCTCCAGGATCGCATCGAAAACAAGCCGAAACCGAAGCGGCCCTCGGCCGGTTCCAGGAAACCATGATGGAAAACAACCGCAATTATTTCGTGGCGATTGCACTCTCGGTGCTGATCCTCGTCGCTTGGCAATTCTTCTATGTCAATCCGAAGATCGAGAAGGACCGCATCGCCGCGGAACGGGCCCAGCAGACGCAACAGGCTCAGCCCCAGACCGGCGCCGAGCAGGCGACACCGGGGCAGCCGACACCGGGGCAGGCGTTGCCCGGCGGCGCGGTCCCGGGCGAAAGCCGCGACCAGGCCGTCGCCAAGTCTGCACGCGTCGTGATCGACACGCCGGCGCTTTCTGGCTCCATCAACCTCACCGGCGCGCGCTTCGACGACCTGAAACTCAAGGGTTACCGCGAGACGGTCGACCCGCAGAGCCCCATCATCACGCTCTTCAGCCCCGCGGAGACCGCAGACGGCTATTTCACGGAACTTGGCTACGTCGGCAACGATGCGACTGGTTCCGTTCCGGGGCCGCAGACCGTATGGACGCTTTCCGGCGGCGATAAGCTGACGCCATCGACGCCGGTGACGCTGACCTACACCAACGAGAAAGGCCTCACCTTCACTCGAACGATCTCCATCGACGACCGTTACATGTTCCAGGTGGTCGACAGCATCAAGAACGACGCCGCAGAACCGGTTTCGCTCTCCTCCTACGGCCGCGTGACGCGCTTCAACAAGCCGACGACGCCGAGCATCTATGTCCTGCATGAGGGCTTCATCGGCGTCACCGGCGACAGCCTTCAGGAAGTGAGCTATTCGGACGTCGAGGACAGCCCGCCGCTCGAACCGGGCAAGGCGACCGGTGGCTGGCTTGGCATCACCGACAAGTACTGGGCCGCCACGATCGTCCCGCCGCAAGAGACGCCTTTCGACACCCGCTTCTCGCACTTCACCGATGGTCGCGCCCGCTACCAGAGCGACTACAAGGGCGATGCGGTCACCGTTGCTCCTGGCCAGTCTGCGCAAGTGAAGAACCTCGTCTTCGCCGGCGCCAAGGAAGTCCCGGCCGTCGACAGCTACGCGGCCGCCTATGCCATTCCGAAATTCGACCGCTTGATCGACTGGGGCTGGTTCTACTTCATCACCAAGCCGATGTTCAAAATGATGGATTTCTTCTTCCGTCTCTTCGGCAATTTCGGCATCGCGATCCTGATCACCACGATCGTCGTGAAGCTCATCTTCTTCCCGCTCGCCAACAAGCAATATGCGTCCATGGCGAACATGAAGAAGGTCCAGCCGAAGATGGAGGAACTGAAGAAGAAGTTCGGCGACGACCGCATGGGGCTGCAGCAGGCGATGATGCAGCTCTACAAGGAGGAGAAGATCAATCCGCTGGCGGGCTGCTGGCCGATCATCATCCAGATACCGGTGTTCTTCGCGCTCTACAAGGTGATCTACATCACCATCGAGATGCGCCACGCACCGTTCTTCGGCTGGATCAAGGACCTTTCCGCACCCGATCCGACGACGATCTTCAATCTCTTCGGATTGCTGCCCTATGACGTGCCGGTGTTCCTGCATCTCGGCGTCTGGCCGATCGTCATGGGCATCACCATGTTCATGCAGATGCGGATGAACCCGACACCGCCGGACCCGACCCAGGCTATGCTGTTCACCTGGATGCCGGTGGTCTTCACCTTCATGCTGGCATCGTTCCCGGCGGGTCTCGTGATCTACTGGGCCTGGAACAACACGTTGTCGATCGCCCAGCAGTCGATCATCATGAAGCGCCAGGGCGTGAAGGTCGAGCTGTTCGACAATCTGAAGCAGCTCTTCTCGAAGAAACCGAAGCCGGCGGAATAGCCGGCGGCCGACTTCACGCAAGAGCCCCGGATCGAGGACCATCCGGGGCTTTTTCGTTTCAGCATCCTCTTGCATGAACTGCTCGCAAAGCGCTAACCGCACGATAGCAGCGCGCATCCATTCAGCCGCCCAAAGATAGCGGTACACCGCATCGCGCTTGACAAGCGCTCCCAAAAGTCTGAAGCCGGCCGGGAAAGGGAAATCCGAACCATGGCAGAGAAGAAGAACCAAAACGATTCCGCCGTCTTCGGCCGGCCGTGGATCTTCATCCGCGGCGTTCCTTCGATGAAGTTCCTGCCGCCGGAGGGGCCGCTGGAGATCGCCTTTGCCGGCCGCTCGAATGTCGGCAAGTCTTCGCTGATCAATGCCCTCGTCGGGCAGAAGGGCCTCGCGCGCACATCGAACACGCCGGGTCGCACCCAGGAGATCAACTATTTCGTGCCGGACGGCTATTCCGGCGAAGCCGGCGACCTGCCGCCGATGGCGCTCGTCGATATGCCCGGTTACGGCTACGCGCAGGCGCCCAAGGAGCAGGTCGATGCCTGGACCAAGCTCGTGTTCGATTATCTGCGCGGCCGCTCGACGCTGAAGCGCGTCTATGTGCTGATCGACGCACGCCACGGCATCAAGAAGAACGACGAGGACGTACTCTCGCTCCTCGACAAGGCAGCCGTCTCCTACCAGATCGTGCTCACCAAGACGGACAAGATCAAGGCGGCCGGCGTGCCGCGGCTGATTTCCGAGACGCTTGAGAAGATCAAGAAGCGGCCGGCTGCCTATCCGGAGGTCTTGTCGACATCATCGGAAAAAGGCGTCGGTATCGAAGATCTGCGGGCCGCGATCGACATCGCGGTGGCGCGCTAGCGCGGAATGAGGAAAAGTGTGCGCGGTTTTCCGCCCGCATCCCGCGCCACTTATTAGAATCGATCACGTTCATGATTTTAGGTCGATCCGACCTAAAATCATCGTGATCTAGAGTGGAGAAGCCCCGCGCGGTTTCTGCCCGTAGCCCGGCCTTGAGCCGTTATCGTCAATGACGATGAATTTCACAGTTTGAAGCCAAAACGTCGTGAGCGGCTGTCGATCTGGAAGACGAAAGTCTTTGATTCTGTCACTACCCCAACACGCAATCCGCTCTATTTCTACCTGGCGGCGACAGGTGTGTCGCCCCAAGGATCAGGAGAGAGACATGTCCGATTTGATTGTCGTGGGATTCGATTCGACGGATGAGGCCGACAAGGTTCTCTTGAAGCTCAACAGCCTTAAGAAGGAATATCTGATCGATCTGGAAGACGCGGTCGTCGTCGTGCGCGACGCAGAAGGCAAAGTGCACCTGAAGCAGAGCATGAACCTAACCACCGTCGGCGCCACCTCGGGCCTTCTTTCGGGCTCTCTCTGGGGCGGACTGGTCGGCCTGCTTTTCCTCAACCCTCTGGCGGGCTTTGCGATCGGCGGCGCTCTCGGCGCCGGGGCCGGTGCCCTCTCCGGCTCGCTTGCCGACTACGGCATCGACGACGACTTCATCAAATCGCTCGGCAACACGATCCCGAACAACTCTTCGGCGCTTTTCATCCTGGTGCGCAAGGTGCAACCGGAGAAAGTGTTGGCCGAATTCTCCGGGCTGCGCGGCCGCGTGCTGAAGACATCACTTTCGCCGGAACAGGAGCAGCAGCTTCAAGCCGCTCTCTCCGATGTACAGACGCCTTCGCCGCAAGCCGGCACGTTCTGATCGACTGCTCCGTTTACGGAGGTCTCTGCCCGGAAATGACCCCTCATCCGCCTGCCAGTACCTTCTCCCCGCGAGCGGGGAGAAGGGTTTTGAGAGCAATCACAGGCTGTGGCCTCGCCTTTTCTGGACCGAGGGCGCTTCGCATAGTCGTTGCGTCAAGCCGCAGCGGGCGAGAATGTGAGGGCGAGGCCGTTGATGCAGTGGCGTTTGCCTGTCGGCGGCGGACCGTCGTCGAAGATGTGGCCCAGATGCCCGCCGCAGCGGCGGCAATGGCATTCGGTCCTCGTCATGAATAAGGAATTGTCCTCCCGCGTGCCGATCGCACCGGGGAGCGATTGCCAGAAGCTCGGCCAGCCAGTGCCGCTATCGTATTTCGCCTCGGAGGAATAGACCGGCAGGCCGCATCCGGCGCAGTGAAAGATCCCTTTTCGTTTCTCGTTGTTGAGCGCGCTGCTGAACGGCCGCTCCGTGTCCTCCTGCCTCAGGATCCCATATCGCTCCTCGCCGAGCAGGGCCCTCCATTCTTCGTCCGTCTTCACGAGTTCGAAGGCTTCGCTGCTAGTGGAAGCATGCGCAAGCGGGACGATCCCGCGCACGATCGCCCAGGAAGCGAATGTCACGCCCGCCACTAAGAAACCCCGCCGGCTCGACATGAGAACCTCCTCTCGGCGGCCTTAACCCGTTCCGCCGCCAAGGATAAGCGTTCACTCGCAGTGCGGCAAAACAAGGCCGATCAAACCGCCGTGAAAGCGTCAGAGGCGGGCATTACAGCCGTGCGTCTCTTCAGACGCACAAAGGACGTTGTGACACTTTGAACTCCGGAACCGTTGCCGTGACTACAGCGCCGCGCGTCGTTTCAGACGCGCAAAGGTCGCTGTAACGTTCTGAATTAATGCATAATATTATCCTTAGATCAGATCCGATTTCAGGAATTATGCAGTAGCGTCACAAATAGCGCGCTGTGCCGAGCGCGATTGTCGGCCCGGTGGCCGCACCGGTCGGCGAGCCGCCCAGCGGTTCGACGCTGACGGTGAGCGTCGCGCCCTCCGTAATTTTCATCCGCATCGCGGGAGCTATGACAATCTCGCCTCCGCCGGACTGGGGCAAGACGCCGAGCGAGATCGGAGGGGCGTTGCCCTTGGTCAGCCACAGCTCAAGGGACTTTTCCTCCGCCTGGCTGGCGGCCGCAACCGGCGTCAGCTTGAGGCGCCCGGAGCCAGCGTCGAAATGCGCGACGAGGCTGACGGCGGTGCCTTGGCCTTTCAGTTCTGCCATCAGCGGCCGACCGCCCGTCCCACCACTGAACAGGCCAGCCATCGACGCCGCAAGCACAACGACAGCGGTCAGCGACGCGATGGCGAGACTGCGCCAGAGAGGCAGCGAGTTCCAGAGGCCCGGAGATCTGCCGGGGCTCGCGGGCATGTCGGAAATCCGACGCTCCACCGAAGCTGATGCACGCGGACGTGACACGACGACCGATCCATCGAAAGAGGCGAGATTGTTCTGCCAACGGATGACAATGGCCGCGAAATTGCGATCGGTTGCCATGCGCGCCTCGACCTTCCGGCGGTCTTCGGCAGACAGAACGCCCAGCACGTATTCCCCCGCAATCACCTCGTCGCGGCGGGAATCCCCGCTCTCGGGCTTCTGCGTCGTCATCGTTCTCTACACTCTCTCAATGTCAGGAGACTGGACCCCTGGTCTTGAGCGGCAAGCCGCGAATATCGCGTCCGGTTCCCGGCAGCTCTTTCGTGAGACAGGGCGAACGACCTCGATACGCTCCTCGTCGAGCTCCTCCAGACGGCCCATGGTCCTTCGGCGGGGGCTACAGCCGATCTCTCCGGATCAAGAGCAGAATCGGCCAAATCGCCAGCCTCGTCAATCGCCTCGGCGAGAGTTTTCACGCCCGCAGGAGATCGATCGCACGGCCACGGCCAGCCGGGCTTGCGGGCCACAAGGCGGCACTCGCACCGCAGATCTCGACGTCGATCTTCGACTTTCGCGCGCCTGGCGGCTTGAACGCCTGTCGCCGCATTACGGTCGTATGTTGCGTCCGGATCATTCCATCCGCAGGAAACTTGCGCTAAACAGCAGCCGGTATTTTTCGAGGATCCGCCATGTCCGCATCAGAAAGTGAAATCCAGGCACGCCTGCTCGCCCAGGCCCTGCCCTACATGCAGCGCTACGAGAACAAGACGATCGTCGTCAAATATGGCGGCCATGCCATGGGCAATCCCGAGCTCGGACGCGCCTTCGCGAGCGATATCGCGCTTCTGAAGCAATCCGGCGTGAACCCGATCGTCGTGCACGGCGGCGGCCCGCAGATCGGCGCGATGTTGACCAAGATGGGCATCGAATCGAAGTTCGAAGGCGGGCTTCGCGTCACCGACGAGAAGACCGTCGAGATCGTCGAAATGGTGCTTGCCGGCTCGATCAACAAGGAAATCGTTGCTCTGATCAATCAGACCGGCGAATGGGCGATTGGGCTTTGCGGCAAGGATGGCAACATGGTCTTTGCCGAAAAGGCCAAGAAGACCATCCGTGATCCGGATTCCAACATTGAGCGCGTGCTCGATCTCGGCTTTGTAGGCGACGTAGTCGAAGTGGACCGCACGCTGCTCGACCTGCTGGCGCGCTCGGAGATGATCCCGGTGATCGCGCCGGTGGCGCCCGGTCGCGACGGCCACACCTATAACATCAACGCCGACACCTTCGCGGGCGCGATCGCCGGCGCGCTCAATGCGACGCGCCTCTTGTTCCTGACCGACGTTCCGGGCGTGCTGAACAAGAAGGGCGAGCTCATCAAGCAATTGTCTGTCGCCGAGGCGCGCACGCTGATTGCCGACGGTACGATCTCCGGGGGCATGATCCCGAAGGTCGAGACCTGTATGGACGCGATCAAAGCCGGCGTACAGGGCGTCGTCATCCTCAACGGCAAGACCGCCCATTCTGTGCTCTTGGAGATCTTCACCGAACACGGCGCTGGCACGCTGATCGTGCCGTAAACAGATACGGGCGCGAAAAGCCGGTCCGCGCCTTTGGCTGTCCCTCACCCTACTGTCTCTAGCGGGGAGAAGGGATTGAGAGCTCGCGCCGAGTCCTTTTCCCCGTCAGAATGGGGAGAAGGTGGCCGGCGGCCGGATGAGGGGCAATTTTCCGGGCGGAAACCGCGCACTCTTTTTGCTCGCTATTTCGCGGCGCCCCGGTAGACCTTTTCCGCTTCGTCGCGCAGCCGGGCGATCATCGCCCTATAGGGGAACGGCCCGTAACTGACGCGGCCGACGCCTGCGGTGGCGAGGATGGCGAGGTCCGGCGCGCCGGGCTTCATCATCACGTTTACCGGCAGGGGTGACGCGGCGCAGAGCCTGGCGATCAGGTCGGCTTCGGCGAGCCCCGGCGCGAAGAAACCGCTCGCCCCCGCCCCGGCATAAGCCTTCGCCCGCGCAATCGCCTCGTCCAGCAAGCTCGCATGACGTGCAGCATCGCCTTCCTGCAGGAAAAGGTCGGTGCGTGCGTTGATGAAGAGGGAGATATTCTGACGCTCCGCCATTTCGCGGATGGCCCGGATGCGGGCAACCTGCCTGTCAGTCGGATGGATGCCGCCTTTGCCGACGACCTGATCTTCGAAGTTGATGCCGACCGCGCCGGCATCGATCAACTGCGCCACATTGGCCGCGCCCTGCGCCGGATCTTCCGAATAGGCACCCTCGAAGTCGACTGAAAGCGGGAGGTCGATCGCAGTGACGATCTCGCGGACTGCCTCGATCAGCAGCGGCAGCGGTATCTTCTGCCCGTCAGCAAAGCCGTGTGCCGCCGCCACCGACCAGCTTCCGGTCGCGAGCGCCTTGGCGCCGGCCTCGGCCACGCAGCGGGCACTGCCAGCGTCCCAGATATTGTATAGAACGACCGGGTCGCCCTTGCGGTGCAGCCCTGCAAAGGCGAGCGCCCTTTCCTCCTGGTTCATTGCATCTCCTCCAAAATCATCAACATGATTCTAACAAGTTACAGCGGGATGCCGGCGGAAACCCCGCACATCTCATCCCGCACCAAACAATCCAACAGGCCTCATCTTTGCTTCGTGCCGCAGCAGCCATTGCTTTCGCCAAAGTCCACCGCCATACCCTGTCAAGGATCCATCCGCCCCGATGCAGCGGTGGCAAGGCACTACGATCGCGATGCAGTTGGAGCCGTTGGCCCTGGCCACGGCGCGAACTGCCTGGATGGTACCGGTTTCCCGGGCGATGTCGCTATAGGATCGTGTCTCGCCCAAAGGTATTTGCGACAGCTTTGTCCATACCTGCCGCTCGAAGGCGCTGCCGTCGAGAGCCATGGGCGTGCGAAAATCGCCAGAATTGCCGGCAAAGTAGGTTTTGAGTTCGGCGTCGATCTGGTCGATCGGCGGCGTCCTGCCTGGCACGACGGCCGATCGCGTCTTGCGTTTCAAACTCTCCATCTCCGCCGGCAACGCCTTGCGATCGTGAAATTCGAGCAGGTGAAGATGCGTCTGATCGGCGACGGCCACCATGGGGCCGAGCGGCGTTTCGATCCAATCGGCAAACAGCAGTTCACGCCCCTGGGCCGTGGCGGGCGCCTCTCCCATCAGTTTGGCGAAGGCGGCGCGGAAACCGCTTGGCGAATCATAACCCGCATCGATCTGCGCCTCGATGACTCTGGCACCGGCGGAAAGCTGGCGCGCGGCCTCCCCCATTCGCCGCTGGCGTGCAAGGTCGAGAAAGGTCACGCCGAGGCTCCTCTTGAAGGCGCGGCGGACGGTCGAGGGGTCTAGTCCTCGCCGCACCAGATCGTCCTCTGTCCAACGATGGTCCGGATGGCGATCAAGCAACTTCAGGAGGCCGTCCACCAACGGCTCTTTCTCGGAGGCCCCGTCCAGCGGACGGCACCGCTCGCAAGGTCGAAAACCGGAATTGAGGCAAGCCGCTATGCTGTCGAAAAACAGGGTGTTTTCCCGCTTAGGTTTGCGGGCGGGACAGGAGAGCCGGCAGAAGATGCCGGTGCTCTTTACGCAGACGAAGGCCTGGCCCTCATAGTCGAAACTACGCGCAAGAAGCGCATCGTAAAGGAGATCGTCGTTCGGCAAATCGAAAAGCATGCCAGTTTGTAGCACTCGGCAAACGGTTCGTCCGCCGAAATTCGGGCGTCTATTTCAGCGGCTTCCGCGAGCCGCACCCGCTCACAGAACGATCAGCATGAGGACGCCCAGCACGATCAGCAGGCAACCGAGCAGTTCGAGACGGTTGATCCATTCGCGGAAAACGAAAAAGGACGAGGCAAAAGTGAAGAGCATCTCGACCTGCGCGACCACCTTGACGATTGCCGCCTGCTGCAAGGTCATGGCCATGAACCAGCCGAACGATGCCGAGGCGCCGACGAAGCCGACGATGAAGGCGGGTTTCCAGGCTGCGCCGATGCGTTTCAACTCGTCGGGCTCGCGCGCGACAATCCAGACAAGCATGACCATGGTCTGCAACAGGATGACGCAGCCGAGCGTGAAGCTCGCCTGCATGATGTAGTCAGGCACGGGCAAACTGGGCGCCAGCGCCAGCGAGGCGGAACGATAGGAAACGGCGGAGAGCCCGAAGAACGTACCGGACAGCAGCCCTATGCCGGCCGTACGGCTGAAAACCGACGTCACCAGCGATCGCGCGCTGAGTGTCGTACGGGCAACGGAGATGAGCATGACGCCAATCACCGAAATAGCGATCGCGACCAGCGCGCCCTGGCTCGCTTTCTCGCCCAGAAAAACCAGCCCGAAGAGCGCCGCCTGGGCCGGCTCGGTGCGCGAATAGGCCGTGCCGACGGCGAAATTGCGGAAGGAAAAGAGATGAACGAGCAGGAATGTCGCAGCGATCTGCGCCATTCCGCCGATCACCGCCCAGAGGAAGAAGGTGCCGTTCGGCACCGGCAGGGGATGCCCGGCGACACGCCAGAGAACAACGAGGTAGAGAAGCGCGAAGGGCAGGCCGAACCCGAAACGCACGAAGGTGGCGCCGGTCGTGCCCATGACGCCCTTCAAGTGTTTCTGCATGGCGGAGCGGACATTCTGAAGGAAGGCCGCAGCGACGGTGATAAGGACCCAGGTTTCCATATTCGGCCGCTAGCATGGGAGCGGCGGACAATCCATTGGTGTGAGCAGCTAATGCAAAATTAAATCCGTTCCTTTCGTGAGCGTCGCGTGGCATAACCCGGCCATGAAAAAGCTCGATCGCCTCCCGACCCATGCCGAGTTCGCCCATGTCACCGATTGGGTTTTCGACCTCGACAACACGCTTTATCCGCACCACGTCAATCTCTTCGCGCAGATTGACCGCAACATGACGGCCTATGTCGCCGAGCTCCTGTCACTGGAGCCGGGCGAGGCGAAGAAGCTGCAGAAGGATTATTACCGCGATCACGGCACCACGCTGCAGGGCCTGATGGTCCATCACGGTGTCGATCCGAACGATTTCCTCCAACGGGCGCATGCGATCGATTACAGCGTTGTTCCAGCCGACCCCGACCTTGGCGAGGCGATCAAGGCTCTGCCGGGGCGCAAGTTCATCTTCACCAATGGCAGCGTCGCCCATGCCGAGATGACGGCGCGCGCGCTCGGCATTCTCGATCACTTCGACGATATCTTCGACATCGTTGCCGCGGACTTCGTGCCGAAGCCGGCCGGCGACACCTATGACAAATTCATGAGTCTTCACCGCGTCGATACGCGTCACGCGGTCATGTTCGAGGATTTGCCGCGCAACCTGGTGGTGCCGAAGGCGCTTGGCATGAAGACGGTGCTGCTGGTGCCGCGCAATCTCGAATACGAATTCGCCGAAGCCTGGGAAACATCCAGCGATGCAGACGAGCAGATCGACTACATCACCGAGGACCTGGCCGGCTTCCTGCGACGCGTGGTTGCGAAAGCCTGAAGGCGCCCCTTTGTGCGCCTGAAAAGGCGCACGGCACTGCAAGACTATCGCCTGCCGGACGCCATCGGTACCGAGCGCGGGTCGACAGTTTCGTAGAAGCCGGCGATGATCTCCCAGGCCTCTTCCGCGGTTTCGACGAAATGCACGAGATCGACATCGTTCGGCGCGATGGTGCCGAATTCGGCCAGGGCTTCGAAATTGATGATCGAGCGCCAGAACTTCTCGCCGAAGAGAATGAGCGGCACCAGTGCTAGGCGGCCGGTCTGCATCAACGTCATGGTTTCGAACAATTCGTCGAGCGTGCCGAAGCCGCCCGGGAAAACGGTTACCGCCTTGGCGCGCAAGAGGAAATGCATCTTGCGAATGGCGAAATAGTGGAAGTTGAAGGAGAGCTCCGGCGTCACGAAACGATTCGGCGCCTGCTCATGCGGCAGGACGATGTTGAGGCCGATCGACGGCGCACCGGCATCCGCGGCGCCCCGGTTTCCCGCTTCCATGACGCCCGGGCCGCCGCCGGTAACGATGACATATTCCTTGTACCCGCGCTTGGCCGATTGCTCGGAGCAGAGCCGGGCGAACTTGCGTGCCTCGTCATAATAGACGGACGCGGCCTCCAGATTCTTCCGTTGGATATCGTTCTTGGCCGCCCAGGCCTCGCCGCCCGGTTCGGGAATGCGCGCGCCGCCGAACATCACGACCGTCGAGTTGATGCCGCGCTCCTCGAGCATCATCTCCGTCTTCAGCAATTCAAGCTGCAGGCGGACCGGCCGCAGCTCTTCGCGGCACAGAAAATCATCGTCGATATAGGCGAGACGGTAAGTCGGCGAGGCCGATTGCGGCGTCAACGGCACGGTCGATGCGCGCAGCTTGCTCTGCGTGCTGTCTGCCAGCGGATCCCAGACCCCACCCTTGCGGCGCAGAGCGCGCTTCTTCATGCGTGCCATATCTCGTCTTTCCGTCGCGTTTCGAACAACCAAGATCTCGTCCGGACGCGCTCCGTGATGTTTCCTCGGTCATAAAGGCGTCCCTACTGCCGGAAACGCAGAAGCTTGCCAAGTCCCGTTGAATAGCCAGAGCCTAAAAGCCCTTCAACTTTTCAGGATCATGCTCCACAGCGTCGCCATCTTTGAGAGCCGTAAAGACCGCTGTAGCACCTTTGAATTGCTGCATGGTTTTGTTCTTAAATCGGTTCCGATTCGAAGATTTATGCAGTAGAGCTTGCACGATAACCGCCGAACTTTAAGGAATTCCGATGACGAACCACGATCTCGCCTCCCTGTCGCAGACGATCGAGACCGCCTTTGAAGATCGCGAAGCCGTCAATACCGGCACCCGCGGAGCGGTTCGCGACGCCGTCGAAGCGGCGCTGAACCTGCTCGACAGCGGCAAAGTGCGTGTTGCCGAGCGCGGCGCGGACGGGACCTGGACTGTCAATCAATGGCTTAAGAAAGCCGTGCTCCTCTCCTTCCGGCTGAACCCGATGGAACTCATCAGGGGCGGCCCCGGCGACTCGGTCTGGTGGGACAAGGTTCCCTCCAAATTCGATGGCTGGAGCGTCAACGAATTCGAAAAGGCAGGTTTCCGCGCCGTGCCGAACTGTGTCGTGCGCCGTTCGGCCTATATCGCTCCTAACGCGGTCCTGATGCCGTCCTTCGTCAATCTCGGCGCCTATGTCGGCGAAGGAACGATGGTCGACACCTGGGCGACCGTCGGCTCCTGCGCGCAGATCGGCAAGAACGTACACCTTTCCGGCGGCGTCGGCATCGGTGGCGTGCTGGAGCCCATGCAGGCCGGTCCGACGATCATCGAGGACAATTGCTTCATCGGCGCGCGCTCCGAAGTGGTCGAAGGCTGCATCGTTCGCGAGGGCTCGGTTCTCGGCATGGGCGTCTTCATCGGCAAGTCGACCAAGATCGTCGATCGCGCGACGGGCGAAGTGACGTACGGAGAAGTGCCTCCGTATTCCGTCGTCGTCGCCGGCTCCATGCCATCGGCTTCGACCATGGCCAATGGCCAGCCGGCCCCGAACCTTTATTGCGCCGTGATCGTCAAGCGCGTCGATGAAAAGACTCGTTCGAAGACAGGCATCAACGAGCTGCTCAGAGATTGACATTATGGCGGAGGAGGGGCGGCAGCCGAGCATGACGTGGCTGTTCTTCAGCCCCTCCGGCCGCATCGGCCGCCTGCCCTTCCTGCTTTCCTGGCTGTTCTGGTTCGTGATCGGCGGCATTTTCCTCATGCAGACGCTGAAGAACGAGGAACAGGACACCGCGTTGGCGCTCTGGACGCTGGCGCTGATCGTTTCGGGTGTGCTTTCAACCGTCTCCATCGCCATGCTCGCCATCAAGCGACTGCATGACATCGGCTATCCGGGTCCGTTGGCGCTCTGCCTTTTCATTCCGGTGCTCAGCCCCATCGTTTTCGTCGCGCTCTGTCTCTGGCCTGGTACGCAAGGGGAGAACGAATACGGCAGGCACCGCAACGGCCCCGGCCGGTAATGAATCCGCACTGTACATTCGCGTCCTTACCAAGTATGTAGCCCGGCAATGAACAGGCCCGCGACGTGTTGGCCGCGGCTATCGATGCTGATGACGACCTGATCCGAGGTCCGCTCGTCTGCCGGCGTCAAGACCGAAATCCGAAAGACGATACATGACTGAGTTCGAAGGGATCGCGCCCGCGATCGCCGACGCGTTGGCAAAACGCGGTTACAGTGCATTGACGCCGGTTCAGAAGGCGATGCTCGACCCGGCGCTCGACGGCGCCGATGCGCTGGTTTCCGCGCAGACCGGCTCCGGCAAGACCGTGGCCTTCGGCCTAGCGCTCGCGCCGGCGATGCTTGGCGGCGCACGGCAACTCGACGCAGCGGGCGCGCCGCTGGCTCTGATCATTGCCCCGACCCGCGAATTGGCGCTGCAAGTCAAGCGCGAACTCGAATGGCTTTACGAATTCGCCGGCGCAACAATTGCCTCCTGCGTCGGCGGCATGGACATGCGCAACGAGCGGCGGTCGCTCGAACGCGGCGCGCATATCGTCGTCGGCACGCCGGGGCGGCTTTGCGACCACATCCGACGGAACTCGCTCGACATCTCGGCGCTCAGCGCCGTCGTGCTGGACGAGGCGGACGAGATGCTCGATCTCGGCTTCCGCGAA
Source organism: Sinorhizobium numidicum (assembly GCF_029892045.1). Taxonomy (NCBI): domain Bacteria; kingdom Pseudomonadati; phylum Pseudomonadota; class Alphaproteobacteria; order Hyphomicrobiales; family Rhizobiaceae; genus Sinorhizobium; species Sinorhizobium numidicum. The sequence goes on along the minus strand of NZ_CP120368.1, from coordinate 439,045 downwards.
GACCTGGAGTTCATTCTCGAAGCGGCGCCGGCCGAACGCCGCACGCTGATGTTTTCGGCGACCGTGCCGCGCTCGATCGCAACGCTTGCCAAGAACTATCAACGCAATGCCATTCGGATCAGCACGGCATCCGAACAGAAGCAGCACGGCGACATCGAGTACCGCTCCCTCGTCGTTGCGCCAAACGATCGCGAGAACGCCATCATCAATGTTCTTCGCTACTACGAGGCGAGGAATGCAATCGTCTTCTGTTCGACTCGCGCCGCCGTCAATCATCTCACCGCCCGCTTCAACAATCGCGGCTTTTCCGTTGTCGCGCTTTCGGGCGAGCTCAGCCAGAACGAGCGCACGCATGCGCTGCAGGCGATGCGCGACGGCCGCGCCCGCGTTTGCATCGCCACCGACGTTGCAGCACGCGGTATCGACCTGCCCGGACTGGAACTCGTGATCCACGCCGATCTGCCGACCAATCCCGAGACGCTGCTCCATCGCAGCGGGCGCACGGGGCGCGCGGGCCAAAAGGGCGTCAGCGCACTGATCGTGCCTGTCAATATGCGTCGCAAGGCCGAGCGGTTGCTGGAAAACGCCCGCATCACCGCGACTTGGGCCAAGCCACCGTCGGCGGATGAGGTTGCAAGCCGCGACGACGAGCGCATCATCGCCGATGCGACCTTCGACGAGCCGCTGCGCGAAGACGAACAGGCAATCGTGCGTGCGCTGATCGACCGCCATGGCGCGGAAAAGCTCGCCGCCGCTTTCGTGCGACAGTTCCGTTCCGGCCGCTCGGCACCGGAGGATCTGGCGGACATTTCGCCTGCCGACGATCGGAGAAAGGCGCGGCGCGACGCGCCGGTCTCCGCCCGCGACGAGATTGGCGCGCCGCGCGCAGATTTCACCGACGGCACCTGGTTCTCGCTCTCCGTCGGGCGCAAGCAGAATGCCGAGCCACGCTGGCTCATTCCCATGCTCTGCCGCCATGGAAAGCTGACCAAGCGCGATATCGGCGCGATCCGCATGCAAGCGGAAGAGACCTATGTCGAATTGGCAGCAGAGGGTGCGGAGCGTTTCCTCTCGGCGATCGGGCCGAACCGGACACTGGAAAAGGGCATTCGCGTCAAGCCACTTTCGGGTGCTCCCGATTTTTCTCAGGCGCGGCAGGAGAAGCCGGATTTCGCAAAGAAGCGGCCACGGCCGGCGGACGCCGAACCCGAGCGCGAGAACAAAGATTTCAGTCCGAAGCGCAAGTTTGAAAAGAAGCCTGCCTTCGCTCAGGATGCGCAACCCGGAAAACGGGACGAGAAGCCCTGGAGCAAGAAGAAGGGAAAATCCGAGGCGAAGAAAGAGGGCGGCGGCTTCAAGCCGAAGCCCAAGCGCAACAACGCGAAAAACCGGCAGGCCTGACCTGTACGGACGCTGAGCGGAAGGAAGCCGTCCCTATCCTCTTCCCGCGTCGTTTCCTGGGAAGAGGTCAAGCTTCGAGAAACCGTAGCCCGATAACGGCGACGATGATCATGGCAATGCAGACGAGGCGGAGCCAGGAAACCGGATCGCCGAAAAGAACAATGCCAAGCACGGTGATCCCGACAGAGCCGACACCGGTCCAGGCCACATAAGCGGTGCCGGCCGGGAGTTCCCGCATCGCGATCGTCAGAAGATAAATGCTGGCAAGTGCCGCGGTCACGCCGATGACACTAGGCATCAGCCGCGTCCAGCCTTCGGCATATTTAAGCGCAAGCCCCATGGCGATTTCGACGGCGCTCGCCGCCAGAAGGATGATCCACGCCATTGTCGTCTCCGTGCCTACCTCAGTGATTTTCAATTCTGGTATTAATCTTGTAGGATAGGCACCGGAGTGCAATTACGCACCTTTTGGTAACTATAAAAATGTCTTCGGATAGGACAAATATCCCCGCGGCCTCGACCACACCGGTGGTCTCAATTCCCAGCGTCTTCGATCCGACATGCTCCTCCCGCCACGCGCTGGAGCTCGTCGCCAGCAAATGGGCGATGCTGATCATCTCTGCCCTGGAGGCGGGCCCGATGCGCAACGCCACGCTCATGCGCAAACTGGGCGACGTGTCGCAGAAGATGCTGACGCAGACCCTAAAAGAGTTGGAACGCAATGGCCTCGTCATCCGCGAGGACAAACAGACCGTGCCGCCGCATGTCGAATATCGGCTCAGCCCCGTCGGACGATCGCTGAGCGAAACCCTGGTCGTGCTCGACCGCTGGGCCGAGACGCATTTCGGCGAGCTCGACGCCGCGCGCGAGCGCTATGATGCCGAACGGAGCAGGTGAGAAACCGTCCGCTCAATTGCCATCGATTTGCGACTGCGCCACCACCTTGACCACCCAGTCGGCAAAGACGCGCAAGCGGCTGCTCAGGTGACGGTTCGGCGGATAGACCAGATAGATCGGCATCGCATCGACCTGCCAATCCGCCAGGACCGGAACCAAGGCTCCGGTGCGAAGGTCGTCGCGCACCATGAAGAGCGGCGCCTGGATGACGCCGAGTCCCGCCCGCGCGGCGGCAAGATAGGTCGTCGACTCGTTTGCCGCGACGGTGTAGCGGCCGTTGACCTCGATCTCCTCGTTTCCACGCCGGAAATGGAAGGGCATCTGCTGGCCGGTTTTCGGCAGGAAATAGCCGACGACGTAGCAGTTTTTCTCGAGGTCGGAGGGATGCTGCGGCGTTGCATGCCGCTCAAGAAAGACCGGCGAGACACAGGCGACGAATCTCATCTCCGTGATGCGCCGGGCGATCAGCGACTGGTCCGTCAGCGTGCCGGCACGGATGGCGCAATCGACGTTCTCCGCGATATAGTCGATCGTGCGGTCGGAAACACCGAGATCGATCTGGATATCGGGATACTTCCTGTTGAACTCGGGCAGCGCGGGAATGATGATCAGGTTGGCAAACGCGCTCGCGGTTTCAACGCGCAGCCGCCCTTTCGGCAGGCTTTGCGCGCTCGAGAGACTGCCATCCAATTCGTCAAGGTCGGAGAGAAGGCGGGCGGCACGCTCATAATAGAGTGCGCCGTCCGGGGTCACCAGAACCCGCCGCGTCGTGCGGTTGAGCAACTTCGTCCTGAGATGCGCCTCCAAACCCTGAATGAGGTTGGTGACAGTCGCCTTCGGCATGTTGAGCGAGGCAGAGGCCCGCGTGAAGTTGCCGGTTTCCACCACTCGAAGAAAGGCGCGCATGGCCGTGAGCTGGTCCATTTCAATAACCGCATTGTTCGAAATACCGAATAGTGTAGTCAGAACCCACGGACTATTCCAGACGAAAGACAATGTTATGCTGCAAACATCGCGGGTTGTCCCTCATCTAGGGATTCACCCATGGCAGAGACAAGAGAGATGAACACGCATTTTACGGAAGAGACGATTGGGACGAGTCAGGGTTCGTGCCGCGCGCGCGTCTACCGTGGCGCGTCGCTGCTCGCGCCGCCGCCGATCGTGCTTCACCTCCATGGCGGAGGCTTCGTCGGGGAGTCGGTCGCAGCAGGGGAAAAGGTCGCCAATGCGCTTGCCGTTGCGGGTGCTATCGTCATATCGCCGGAATATCCCTCCGCATGCCTAAACCCGTTTCCGGCGGCACTCGAGGCGTCCTACGCGATGCTCGCTTCGATGCGCAGCCGCTGTCCGCAGTTCGCGCATAAAAAGTCCATGCTGTTCGTCGCCGGCGAGGAAGCGGGCGGCAATCTTGCAGCCGGCCTGGCACTGATGGCGCGGGACCAGTTCCTGACTGAACTCAAAGGGCAGATCTTGTTGTCGCCGCTGCTCGATCCGTGCCTGGCAACGCCATCGTTCCGTAAGTACTGTCCGCAGAGTTCGGTCCAGTCGATCGCCGAGGGCTGGCAGCAGTATCTCGGGGAGCGAAGCGGGTTGACCCACCCCTATGCGGCGCCCGGCCATTGCACACGTCTCGGCGGGCTCGTTCCGGCGCTCGTCATCACCAGCGAGGAATGTCCGATGCGCGACGAGACAAAGGCCTATGCCGAGCGCCTGCGCGCGGCCGGCGTTCCGGTGGAGATACACGTCCTGCCCGGACGCGCCGCCTGGATCCCGGCGAATGCCGCCCAGGAGAACTGGCCTTCACAGGAAAAAACCATTTCCGGCATTTTCTCCCGCTTCTTTCAGGAGACGGGGGCAAAGCCAAAGCAGCAGTAAACAAGCATAGATGCCGGCTCCCAACCGGCGAGGAGAGAACATGACATCGACCGCTACCCGCCGGGTCCTTTGGGGCGCCGGCTTAAGTATCTTTATGTCCGTCGCCGGTGGGGCCGCCGTCTTCCTCGGCGTGCCCAATCCTTTCGAGGCCGACGCCGCAACCGAGACAGTTGCGGCACCGCCCGCCGTTCCCGTTTCCGTGGCGAAGGCGGAATCACGCCGGATCACCACCTGGGAGAACTTCTCCGGACGGCTCGAGGCAATCGAGCGCGTCGAGGTTCGCCCCCGCGTCGGCGGCGCAATCCTCAGCGCGCATTTTCGTGAAGGTGCGTTGGTCAAGAAGGGCGACCTTCTGGTGACCATCGATCCCGAGCCCTACGCGGCCACCGTTGAGCGCGCCGAGGCAGAGGTCGCGGCAGCGGAGGCACGGGTCGCCTTGGCGAAGACCGAACTCGAACGCGGCCGTAAACTGGTCACCACAAGCGCCATCCCGCAAAGCGGGGTCGACCAAAGGCTCAGCGCCTATGACGAAGCACAGGCGAATGTCCGCTCGGCAAAGGCGGCGCTGCGTTCGGCGCGCCTGGACTTGCAATATACCGAAGTGCACGCGCCGATCACCGGCCGCGTCGGCAAGCTCGAGGTAACTGCCGGCAACCTCGTGTCGGCCGGCTCCGCCTCACCGGTGCTGACGACGATCGTCTCGATCGACCCGATCTATGCGAGCTTCAACGTGAGCGAGGAAGTGGTCGCGGCCGCCCTTGCAAAGCTCTCCGCTTCCGCCGATGCCGACTCGATCGAGCGCATTCCCGTGCAGATCGGCACGGCCGCCGACGAGGGCACGCCGATTAATGGTCATATCCAGCTCATCAACAATGAGGTGGATGCCACGACCGGCACCATTCGCGTGCGGGCGGCGCTCGACAACGCCGACGGCCGGTTGATTCCCGGGCAATTCGTCCGCATCCGCATCGGCGATCCGGAACCGTCGGAGAAGCTGGTGATCAGCGATCGCGCGATCGGCTCCGACCAGGACAAGAAATTCGTGCTGGTCGTCGGTTCGGACAACAAGGTCGAATACCGGCAGGTGACGCTCGGGCCGACTGCCGACGGTCTGAGGATCGTCGAAACCGGCCTGAAGTCCGGCGAGAGCATCGTCGTCAACGGGCTGCAGCGTGTGCGGCCTGGTGTCGTCGTCGCTCCGCAGCCGGTCGAGCAAGCCACGGCCTCGATCGCAAAGCCATAGCAACCAGCGGCCTCGCCTCTTTCAAGCAGGGCCCTGGGACCGAAATCAAACTGCATGCGCCGAGCCGGCGGGTGAGCATTCTCGCCCGCAACGGCCGACGGCATGCCTGACGTGTCCCAAAGGGGGATGACATGAACTTCTCACGCTTCTTCGTTGACCGCCCGGTCTTCGCGGGCGTTCTCTCGGTATTGATCTTCGTTTCAGGGCTCATCGGCATGACCGGTCTGCCCATCTCCGAATATCCCGAAGTCGTGCCGCCGCAGATCGTCGTGCGCGCTCAATATCCCGGCGCCAACCCGTCGGTGATCGCCGAAACCGTCGCGACACCGCTCGAAGAGCAGATCAACGGCGTCGAAGGCATGCTCTATATGCAGAGCCAGGCGACCGCCGACGGTCTGATGACGCTGACCGTCACCTTCGAGCTCGGCACCGATCCGGACCAGGCCCAGCAGCTCGTGCAGAACCGCGTCTCGCAGGCCGAGCCGCGGCTGCCGGAAGAGGTTCGCCGATTGGGCGTCACGACAGTGAAGAGCTCGCCCGACCTGACGCTCGTCGTGCATCTGATTTCGCCGAACGGACAGTACGACATCAATTATCTGCGCAACTACGGCGTTCTCAACGTCAAGGACCGGCTGGCCCGCGTCGATGGGGTCGGCCAGGTGCAGATCTTCGGCGGCGGCGACTATTCGATGCGCGTCTGGATCGACCCGCAAAAAGCCGCCGAGCGCGGTCTTGCCGCAAGCGACATCGCCAACGCCGTCCGCCAGCAGAATGTCCAGGCAGCCGCCGGCGTCATCGGCGCCTCGCCATCGGTTCCGGGGCTCGATCTGCAACTCTCCGTCAATGCGCAGGGCCGCCTGAAAACGCCCGAAGACTTTGCCGATATCGTCGTCAAATCCGGCGCCGGTGGCGAGATCACGCGTCTCGGCGACGTCGCCCGCGTCGAAATGGGGGCGGCGGACTACTCGCTGCGCTCGCTGCTGGACAACAAGGCGGCCGTCGGCATGGGCGTCTTCCAGGCCCCAGGCTCGAACGCCATCCAGATCTCCGAAAACGTGCACAAGGTGATGGCCGAGCTGAAGCAGACCATGCCGGCCGGCGTGGACTACGAGATCGTCTACGACACGACACAGTTCGTCAGAGCGTCGATCGAATCGGTCATTCACACGCTGCTCGAAGCGATCGCGCTGGTGGTCCTCGTCGTCATCGTTTTCCTGCAGACCTGGCGCGCCTCGATCATCCCGCTCGTTGCCGTGCCCGTCTCGATCGTCGGAACATTTGCGGTGATGTACGTCTTCGGCTTCTCGATCAACGCGCTCAGCCTCTTCGGCCTGGTGCTGGCGATCGGCATCGTGGTGGACGACGCCATCGTCGTCGTCGAGAACGTCGAGCGCAACATCGGGCAGGGCCTTTCGCCCGTGCAGGCGACCTATCGCGCCATGCAGGAGGTCTCCGGCCCCATCATCGCGATCGCGCTCGTGCTGGTCGCCGTCTTCGTGCCGCTCGCTTTCATCACCGGCCTCACCGGCCAGTTCTACCGCCAGTTCGCGCTGACCATCGCGATCTCGACGGTGATTTCCGCTCTCAACTCGCTGACGCTCTCGCCGGCGCTCGCCGCCCTTCTCCTCAGGGATCACCACGCGCCGAAGGACCTCTTGACGCGGGCGATGGATAAGGTCTTCGGCTGGTTCTTCCGCGGCTTCAACCGCTTCTTCGGACGCAGCTCGGAAGCCTACGGTCGGGGCGTCGGCGGCATCCTGTCGCGCAAGTCGCTGATCATGGGCGTCTACATCGTCCTCATCGGCGTAACGTTCGTCCTGTTCCGCGCCGTCCCCGGCGGATTCGTACCGGCCCAGGACAAGCAGTATCTGATCGGTTTTGCGCAACTGCCGGATGCGGCGACGCTCGACCGTTCGGAGGACGTGATCCGGCGCATGAGCGACATCGCGCTCAAGCACCCTGGCGTCGAGCACGCCATCGCCTTCCCCGGCCTTTCGATCAACGGGTTCACCAACTCGTCGAACTCCGGCATCGTCTTCGTATCGCTGAAGCCGTTCGAGGAGCGCACGACGCCGGAACTCTCCGGCGGCGCGATCGCCATGCAACTCAACCAAGAGTTCGGCGCGATCCAGGATGCGTTCATCGCCATGTTCCCGCCGCCGCCCGTTCAGGGTCTCGGCACTACCGGCGGTTTCAAGCTGCAGATCGAAGATCGCAACGGCCTCGGCTATCGGGCGCTCGATGAGGCGGCCAAGGCCGTCCTGGCGAAGGCGGCTGAAGCGCCGGAGCTCGCCGGCCTCTATTCGAGCTACCAGATCAACGTGCCGCAGCTCTTCGCCGACCTTGACCGCACCAAGGCGCGCCAGCTCGGCGTGGCGGTCACGGACGTGTTCGAAACGCTGCAGATCTATCTGGGCTCGCTCTACGTCAACGACTTCAATGCCTTCGGCCGCACCTACAGTGTGCGCATCCAGGCCGATGCGGACTATCGCAGCCATGCCGACGACATCGGCAAGCTGAAGGTGCGTTCGCAATCGGGCGAGATGATCCCGCTGTCGGCACTGCTCAAAGTCGAGCAGACGGTGGGCGCCGAGCGAGCGATCCGCTACAACGGCTTCCTCGCCGCCGACATCAACGGCGGGCCGGCACCGGGCTATTCCTCCGGTCAGGCGCAGGCCGCCATCGAACGGATCTCCGCCGAGACGCTGCCGCCCGGCATCAGCTTCGAATGGACGGATCTGACCTACCAGCAGATCCTCGCCGGCAACTCGGGCATCCTCATCTTCCCGCTGGCGCTGCTGCTCGTCTATCTCGTGCTCGCCGCCCAGTATGAAAGCCTGTTGCTGCCGATCTCGATCATCCTGATCGTACCGATGGGCATCATGGCGGCGCTCACCGGCGTGTGGCTGACCGGCGGGGACAACAACGTGTTCACCCAGATCGGCCTGATCGTGCTCGTCGGCCTTTCGGCGAAGAACGCGATCCTGATCGTCGAGTTCGCCCGCGAACTCGAGCTTTCCGGCAGCAGCGCCGTCAGCGCCGCGATCGAAGCGAGCCGGCTGCGTCTGCGTCCGATCCTGATGACCTCCATGGCCTTCATCATGGGCGTCGTGCCGCTCGTCACGTCGACCGGCGCGGGCGCGGAAATGCGTTCGGCCATGGGCGTCGCGGTCTTTGCGGGCATGATCGGCGTCACCGCCTTCGGCATTTTCATGACGCCGGTGTTCTACGTGCTGATCCGAAAGCTTTCCGGCGAGCGGCCGCTAAAGCACGCAGGAGCACATATCGAAGCGCCTCATCTCGCACCCGGCGAATAGCCTTCCCTGCCCAAGACGGCTGCCAAGGCGGGCCGGACCATCGTCCGGTCCGCCTTCTTTTCGAGAGGAACAGCATGCCGTGCCGGTCTCATCGCGCGTGACAGTTGGAGACCGATCGGATAAACCAGCAGCCTCAGTTTCTTGGCCCACCGGCTCCGCAGGCAATCCGCTCGATGATCCCGACCGATCCGATCACCAATCTCGCCACCCTCATCCGCTGTCCGTCCGTCACACCCGCCGAGGGCGGTGCGCTGAACGCGCTCGACGCGATGCTGACCCCGCTGGGCTTCAAGGTTGACCGGGTGGTGGCAAAGGAAGCAGGTACGCCGGATATCGAGAACCTCTACGCCCGAATCGGAACCGAAGGGCCGCACCTGATGTTCGCCGGGCATACGGACGTCGTGCCGGTCGGCGACGAAGGCGCGTGGACTCACGGGCCTTTCTCCGCCGAGATTGCCGATGGCGAAATGTACGGGCGCGGCGCCGTCGACATGAAGGGCGGCATCGCGTGCTTCGTAGCGGCGGTAGCACGCCATGTCGAAAAGCATGGACCCCCGAAGGGCTCGATCTCCTTCCTGATCACCGGCGACGAAGAAGGCCCGGCGATCAACGGAACGGTGAAGCTTCTCGAATGGGCCGCAGCGAAAGGCGAGCGCTGGGACGCCTGCCTCGTCGGCGAGCCGACCAACCCCGATAGGCTCGGCGACATGATCAAGATCGGCCGGCGCGGATCGCTTTCGGGCCGGATCACTGTTCGCGGCGTCCAGGGCCATGCGGCCTATCCGCATCTCGCCGACAATCCGGTACGTGGCATCCTGCAGCTCACCGGGGCGCTGATGGACCCGCCCTTCGACAATGGTACGGAGAATTTCCAGCCATCCAACCTGGAGATCACCACCATCGATGTCGGCAATGCTGCCGTCAACGTCATTCCAGCAAAGGCGAGTGCTGCCTTCAACATCCGCTTCAATGACAGTTGGACGGCCGAGAGCCTGATGGCCGAAATCACCGCCCGGCTCGATCGCGCGGCCGTCAAGGGGGCGCTCAGACCTGGCCGGGAGCCGGTCGAATACGAGATCGTCTGGAACGAGCGCCCGAGTCACGTTTTCCTGACGCGCAACAACGCACTCATTGATTCGCTCTCGGGCGCGATCGAAGCGGTCACCGGACGACAGCCGAAGCTCTCCACTACCGGCGGCACTTCGGACGCGCGTTTCATCAAGGATTATTGCCCGGTGGTCGAATTCGGCCTCGTCGGGCAGACGATGCACATGGTCGACGAGCGTGTTGCGATTGCCGATCTCGAAATCTTGACCGGCATCTACGAAACCTTCATCGCCCACTGGTTCGGTCATGCCGCTGCTTGAAGAGGTCCTTGCCTACATCAAGGGGCTATGGCTGCTGATCCAGGGCAATCGCGAAGGTTACCGCTGGCTGGATATCAGCGAAGGCGGGCTCTGGCGCTCCTTCACCGCGATACTCTGGTCGCTGCCGGCGATTGCAGTGACTTGGGCCTCGTGGCGTCTCTACTATCTTTCCGCCATGCCGACCGGCACGACGGTGGGCCTCGGCTTCGTCGTCAAGCTGCTTGTGGTCGATCTCGCGAGCTGGCTTCTGCCTATCGTGCTGATCGTCGTCCTCTCGCGTCCGCTCGGCTTTAGCCTTTTTGTGGTGCCGGTAATCGTCACCACCAACTGGCTTTCGGTGCCGCTGTCCTACGCGATGGCAGTGCCGGCTGCTGTTCTTCTGCTCATCCCCGGCAGCCAGCAATTGACGGCGCTGATATGGTACCTTTTGCTTTTTGCGAGCGTCGCCCTGCTGTTTCGGCTTCTGCGTACCGTCACCGCCAATCAAAATCTGCTTGCCGCTGCGCTCACCGCGCTCTTCCTGCTGCCGTCGATGATGATCGCACAGTTTCTGCAGTATTTCTTCGGGCTGATGCCCGCCTGACGCGAGCGAGGCGCCCCTTTGCGCAACGGGGTCAGTAATCCACCTGCATGAAATAAAGTCCCTCGGGTGGAGCAACCGGCCCGCAAGCCTTGCGGTCGCGCGCTTCGAGTGCTGCCTGTAGATCGTCCGGAGTCCATTTGCCCTCACCCACCAGCTTCAAGGAGCCGGCGAAGGAGCGGATCTGATTGTGCAGAAAGCTCTGCGCCGTTGCCCGGATTTCGATCAGCTCGCCGCTGCGCGTCACCTCGAGCCGATCAAGCGTGCGCAACGGGCTCGTCGCCTGGCAATGGGCGGAGCGGAAGGTGGTGAAGTCGTGGTGGCCGACAAGCCGCTGTGCCGCCTCATGCATCGCTTCATGATCGAGCGTCTTCGGCACCCACCAGGCGCGCCTTGCTTCCAGTGCCAGCGGCGAACGGCGCGAGATGATGCGGTAGAGATAGTGGCGGCGGAGCGCCGAAAAGCGCGCGTCGAACCCCGGCGGCGCCTCGAGAACATCGAGAATGGATATCCGTTCGCCGGCAAGCGCCAGATGGGCATTGAGGGCGTTGCGAAGCGTATGCGTCTTCCATTCGCGCGATAAGTCCGCATGCGCCACCTGGCCCATGGCGTGAACGCCGGAATCCGTGCGTCCCGCGCCCCGGACCGAAACCGTCCCCCCCGTCAACGACAGGATAGCCTTCTCGATCGCCCCCTGAACGGAAGGCCCGTTTTCCTGCCGCTGCCAGCCGACGTAATCGGAACCGTCATATTCGACGGTCAGGCGATAGCGCGGCATCAGGCGATCCTCGTGCCGGCGGCAATCGGCGTTCCGCGCAGGAATTCCGCGGTGGCGAGCACCTTTCCGCCCGCTCTCTGCAGGCTGGTCGGCCTCACCGCACCTTCACCGCACGCAATCGTCAAGGCGTCGTCTAGGACGATACCGTGCGACGCCGTCCCTTCCGCGATCTCGGAGCCGAGAACCTTGATCCGTTCGGGCCGGCCGGCAATCTCCAGTTCGAACCAGGCGCCGGGAAATGGCGAGAGGCCACGGATGTGGTTGTGCACATCGCGTGCGGGCTTGCTGAAATCGATCCTGGTTTCGTCCTTCGTGATCTTGGCCGCGTAAACGGGCCCCTCCTCCGGCTGCGGCGTCAACGGCAAGTCGCCTGCCTCGAGCTTGTCCATCGCCTCTTTCATCAGCGCCGCGCCGACCCACATCAGCTTGTCGTGCAACTCGCCGGCGGTCATCGTTTCGTCGATTGCCACGGGCTTGGAAAGCGCGACGGGGCCGGTGTCGAGCCCCTTGTCCATCTTCATCACCATCATGCCAGTCTCATGATCGCCTGCCATGATCGCCCGCTGAATCGGCGCGGCGCCCCGCCAGCGGGGCAGGAGCGACGCATGTCCGTTATAGCAGCCATAGCGCGTGCCCGAGAGGATCTCCTCGGGCAGGAGCAGGCCATAGGCAACGACCACCGCCACGTCGGCATTGAAATCGCGGAAGGTCTGGCGATCCGCTGCATTCTTGAAGTTCGGCGGCGTCAGGACCGGAACGCCGAGAAGCTCGGCCGCCTGATGCACCGGTGACTTCTTAAGGTCGAGGCCGCGCCGCCCACCGGGGCGCGGCGGCTGCGTGTAGACCGCAACAATCCGGTGACCGGCCTCGGTGAGCGCCGAGAGCGTCGGTACAGAGAATTCCGGGGTGCCCATGAAAATAATGCGCAGCGACAAGGCGGCGAACTCCGTCTCTCTCAATTGCCCGAAACCGGACGCCGGCCAAATTCAAGCGCCGCTTACCGCGCGATTCGGAACGCGGGCACGATCAAATCGCCTTGGCGCCGCGTGTCTTCGCCGCCTTGGTGAACCTGCGGATCACCATATCGCGCTTGAGCTTGGATATATGGTCTATGAACAAAACACCGTTCAGATGATCGATCTCGTGTTGCAGGCAGGTGGCGAGCAGGCCATCGGCTTCCACTGTCTGCTCCTTGCCCTCACGATCGACATATTCGACGGTGATCGCTGCCGGCCGTTCAACCTCGGCATAATAGTCCGGGATCGACAGGCAGCCCTCTTCGTAGACCGAGCGCTCCTCGGACGATTTGACGATCTTGGGGTTGATGAAGACGAGCGGCTTTCTCTCTTCGCCCTCCTTCGACACGTCGAGAACGAGCAGGCGCTTCGGCACGCCGATCTGGATCGCCGCAAGGCCGATGCCCGGCGCATCATACATGGTCTCGAGCATATCGTCGGTGAGGCGACGAATATCGGCGTCAACGGTCTCTACCGGCGTTGAAACCTGGCGCAGGACCGGATCGGGAAGGATGATGAGCGGTTTGATCGTCATGCTGATCCCATAGCCGATCTTTCCGCCCGGGCGCAAGAAATTTGCCGACGCTTTGAGGGCGCAGGGTTGTGCCAGCCGATCGAAGCGCCGACGTTTTCTGTTCTCGTTTTGATCTGGTCTTCGGGAACGAATCTGTTAGGCTGCGGCGATGGAATCCACCGTATTTTCCTTCGACCAGCCGTTGTTCCTGCTTGGCACCTTGGCCGTGACAGCGGGCCATCTTATAACGGCGGCCGCCGTCCTGATGGCTTTGCTGACCGCTGTCAGCCTGCGCCGCGCTCATGCGAACCGTGCCGAAGAACGCGATGAGCAGATGTCCGCGCTGGTTGCGGCACAGACCGAAATGCAGGGACGCATCGCCGCGATGGCCGAAGTCTTCGGTACGCGACAGGCCGAACTGAACCAGGCGATCAGCCAGCGCATCGACGGCATGACGCATCGGATCGGCGCCTCGATCAGCGAGCAGACGAAGGCGACGCATGAAAATCTGCGGCGGCTGCAGGAGCGGCTCGCCGTGATCGACAATGCCCAGAGCAACATACAGTCGCTCGCAAAAGACATGGCCGGCCTCCAGAGCATTCTTGCGAACAAGCAGACGCGCGGCGCCTTTGGCCAGTCCCGCATGGAAGCGATCGTCGCCGACGGGCTGCCGATGGGTGCCTTTGCCTTCCAGGCGACACTCTCCAACGGCGCACGGCCGGATTGCACGATCCGCATGCCGAACGATCAGCCGCCGCTCGTCATCGACGCCAAGTTTCCGCTCGAAGCCTGGAATGCCATGCGCGACGCACCGAGTGCCGAGCGGCGGCAGCAGGCGGCGCAATCGTTCCGCCGCGACATGGAAGTGCATATCCGCGATATCGCCAGCAAGTATCTCCTGCCGGGCGAAACGCAGGACACGGCTTTCCTGTTCGTGCCCTCCGAATCGATCTTTGCGGAGATCCACGAGCATTTCGAAGCGGTGGTGCAGAAGGCCCACCGTCAGCGAATCGTCATCGTCTCACCGTCGCTGCTGCTTCTGTCGATCCAAGTGATCCAGGCGATCCTGAAGGATGCCCGCATGCGCGAGCAGGCCCATCTGATCCAAGGCGAAGTCGTGCGGCTGATGGACGACCTGTCGCGCCTCGACGAGCGGGTGCGGAAGCTGCAAGGGCATTTTGCCATTACCCAGAAAGACATCGACGAGATCCTCATCTCTTCGGACAAACTGACGCGGCGCGGCGCCAAGATCGAGGCCCTGGAACTCGAAGCCGAGGCACCGCCGGGGCAAGGCCACAGGGGCGACAAGGGTGACAAGGGCGACAGGGGCGAACGCGCCGTGGACGGCCGACTGGGCCAATTGAAACTGCGGGTGGTTGACGAAGACTGACGGCGTCGGGCACTCTCCGGCAAAAATCAGCAACCCGACGGGACATCTCCACATGATTACTGTTTTTGGGTCCATCAACATGGACCTGATCGCTACGACCGCACGGCTTCCGAAACCCGGCGAGACGGTCGCCGGAACGGGTTTCTCCACGGCCGCCGGCGGCAAGGGCGCGAACCAGGCGTTGGCCGCGCGCCGGGCCGGCGCCTCCGTGCACATGGCCGGCGCGGTCGGATCCGACAGTTTCGCGGAGAGCGCGCTCGCGTTGCTGAAGGAAGCCGGCACCGATCTTGGTCTCACCAAGACCGTCGATGAGCCGACCGGCACCGCCCATATCATCGTCGGCGGCGATGGCGAGAACGTCATCGTCGTCGTCGCCAGCGCCAATGCGACGGTGAGCGAGAGCGATGCCGCCTCGGCGATCGCGGGAATGTCGCCCGGCGACACGCTGATGCTGCAGCTCGAAATCCCGGCCGCCTCGGTCGAGAAGGCGCTCGTCGAAGCCAAGCGCAAGGGCATCCGATCGATCGTCAACATCGCGCCGCTGACAGCGGAAGCCGCGCGCCTCGGCCGCATGGCAGATATCGTGATCGCAAACGAGACGGAATTCGAACTGCTGGCGGGAAAAAGTGACATCGCCGGCGCGGAACGCGAAGCGGCGATGAGACGCCTTCACGGCGAAACGGGCCAGACGGTGATCGTCACGCTCGGTGCCGAGGGCGTTGTGGCCGTCCATGAGGGCGAAGTCCATCGCGCCAAGGGACTGACGATCGAGCCCGTCGACACGGTCGGAGCCGGCGATACGTTCTGCGGTTACCTGGCCGCAAGTCTCGACATGGGCCTCTCCTTCGCCGATGCGCTGCGCCGCGCTGCGGTCGCAGGATCGCTCGCCTGCCTGAAGCCGGGCGCGCAGCCGTCCATCCCTCTGGCATCCGAGGTCGCCACCCATCTCTGAGATGGCCACGCTGATCAAGGGCATTACACCGCCGCGCTGCTTTTCGGGCGCAGAATGACCGCTATAACATTTTGAACTGCTGCATGGTTTTTGCTGCTCAGAGAATCATGCAGCAGGCGCATTTCGCAATTCGGCCAGCATATGTCGCGGCGAGGGTGCTTGCCGCATAAATTTCGCGGAAGCGCTGCAGGAATCGGCTCAAGCGTTGGCCGGATCTTAATATTTGATCGTCTATTCAGACGTCAGAAGGCTGGCCTTCATGGGTTTGGCCGCCTCCTTCATGCCGGTCGGCATCTGGCGCTCCATGATGGAGTTTCATCCCACAATTCGGAATGCGTCACGCCGCGGGCCGCAAACCTGCGGACCCGTCAGTACGTGAGGATTTCATGTTTAAGTTCCAGGCCAAATCGCTGGCGACCAAGCTGATCGCCGTGACCGGCGGCACGATTGCCCTCGTGCTGCTCGCGTCGAATTTCGTTCTCATCTCCCAGACGCAGGACCGCGTCGAGACGCTCGTATTCGAGCAGGCGCGCGGCGAGGCCAAGGCCATTGCCGGCGATATCGCGAGCGGCATCGGCGAACTGTCGAGCGCTGCGCGCTCCATGGCCGGCATTCTCGGCCGCAGCCATGCGGCCAAGTCGATGGACCGGGCCGGTGTCATCAACGTGCTCCGCGCCAGCCTTGAACAGAATCCGTTCGCCTTCGGCAGCTGGTTCGCAGAGGAGCCGAAGGCGTTCGACGGGCGCAAGGACGAACTGGTCAACAACGCGGAAATGGGCGCCAATGAAGAGGGTATCTTCACGCCCTACTGGTCCAAGAACCGGAACAACGAAATTCAGTACTCCACTTTCAAGGCCGACTATGCCGCCGAGTGGTACAGCCTAGCCGCAAAGAGCGGCAAGGGCGCGATCAGCCAGCCTTACACGGCGCAAGATACCGACGTCCCCACGGCAATGAGCTCGATCGCCTATCCGGTGCTGTCGAATGGAAAGATGATCGGCGTCTCAGGCGTCGACATCTCGCTCGCATCGCTCGCAGAAGGCCTGTCGAAACTTCAGCCCTTCGGTTCGGGCCGTGTCTATCTCTTGTCGCAGAGCGGCAAATGGCTGGTGGCGCCGATCCCCGAGCTCCTGCTGAAAGAGTATGACGGAGAAGGCAACGATGTCGTTAAGAACGCCCTCTCGACGGGCGCCCCGGGCGTCATCAACAATCTCACCTATGACGGCAACGAACCTTTCGACCGTGTCGTCTATCCCTTCGTTCTTCCCAAGGTGAATGCGAGCTGGGTCGTACTCGTCGATGTGCCGCGAACGGCCATCAACGCGCCGGTCCGCGACCAGACCTATATGATGATCGTCGGCGGCCTCGTCGTCCTCGGCACGGTGCTTGTCGGCCTTTATCTTGCCGTTCGCGGCTTCGTGCAGGAGCCGCTCGCCGGTCTCGTGCATGACGTCCAGGCGCTCAGCAACGGCGAATATGCGACGCCGATCTCTGGTCAGGACCGCTTCGACGAGACCGGCTCCGTCGCCAAGGCGCTCGAAGGTTTCCGCCATCAGCTCGCCGACGGCAAACGCCTCGAAAGCGAAGCGCGTCACGAGCGCGAACAGGCGGAGCTGGAGCGCGGCCGTTCGGAGGCGGAGCGTGCGGAAACCGGCGCTCTTCAACGCGATATCGTCGCCCGCCTCGGCAAAGGCCTGTCGCATCTTGCTTCCGGCGACCTCGCCTTCCGGATCACGGACGACTTCCCCGGCGAATACGCACAGCTAAAGCATGACTTCAATGCGACGATGGAGAGCCTCGAAGAGACGATTCGCACCGTCAACCACTCGGTCGTGAATATCGGCAGCGGTACCGGCGAGATCAGCAGCGCCGCCAACGACCTGTCGCACCGAACCGAGCAGCAGGCGGCAAGCCTCGAGGAAACCGCAGCAGCCCTCGACCAGCTCACCTCTCAGGTAAATGCCAGCGCCGCGAATGCAAAGGTTGCGGCGAAGTCGGTCGAAGTGGCGAGCAGCGATGCCGAACAGTCGGGCGAAGTCGTGCAGAAGGCAATCGCCGCCATGCAGGGCATCGAACAGTCCTCGCACGAAGTCAGCCGCATCATCGGCGTCATCGACGAGATCGCCTTCCAGACCAATCTCCTGGCGCTCAATGCAGGCGTCGAAGCCGCGCGCGCCGGCGATGCCGGCAAGGGTTTTGCAGTGGTCGCGCAGGAGGTTCGCGAGCTCGCGCAGCGCTCGGCAAATGCCGCAAAGGAGATCAAGACGCTGATCAACACTTCCGCAGGCCAGGTGCGCGAGGGGGTCGATCTCGTCGGGCGGGCGGGCGGAGCGCTTGAAAAAATCGCCGAGCAGGTGGTGCAGATCAATGGCCTCATTCGCCAGATCTCCAGCTCCGCGTCTGAACAGGCGGTCGGGCTCAAGGAGATCAATTCCGCCGTCAACCAGATGGATCAGGTGACACAGCAGAATGCTGCGATGGTCGAGGAAACGACCGCTGCGAGCATGGCGCTGAACGACGAAGCCCGCGCGTTGAGCGCGCTGGTTTCCCGGTTCCGCGTCGCCCAGCGGGCACCAACCCAGTCCTCGGCCAACATGCTGCGGGGCGCCGCCGAGCGCATGCGGGCCGCGGAAAGACCCGCCTCCTCCAAGGCCGCCGTCAAGGAAGCCCGGCCGGCGCAAGCACCGCAGCGTACCGGCTATTCGACCTCGACACAGCGCGTTCTCACCCAGACGTCCGGCGCCAACGCGCTCACCCAGGACAATTGGGAAGAGTTCTGATCGAAATGCGACCGAACAGCAAAACGGCGCCAAGCAGGCGCCGTTTTCGTTCGCGGGATCGATCGCAACGGCAAAAGCCGCCAATGCCTTCCGCGCCTCAGATGCGCGCCAGACGGTCCGTCAAGAGCTCGAAGAAGCCCTCATCGTCGATATGCCGCATGACCCTGGCATTGTGCTTGCGCCCGGTCACCTGCCACCAGTCGACGACGGTCATGCCCATTGTCAAAGCCGACGTGGTCTCGATCTCCACATTGCAGTCACGTCCGGTGAAGAGCTCCGGCCTCAGCAGGTAGGCGATAACGGTGGGGTCGTGCAGCGGACCGCCGTCGGTGCCATATTTCTCGATGTCGAAGCGCTCGAAGAATTCCAGCATCTCCGCCATGGCGGTCGCCGCCGGGCTGCCGATGGCGCGTATCTTCTCAACGCGGGCCTTGCGGGTAAGCACGCGATGCGTGACGTCGAGCGGCATCATCACGATCGGAATACCGGAGCGGAAGACGATCTCGGCGGCTTCCGGATCGACATAGATGTTGAACTCCGCCGCGGGCGTGATATTCCCGCCTTCGAAGAACCCACCGCCCATCATTACCAGTTCTCGCACCCGTGGAGCGATTTCCGGCGCCTTAGTCAGGGCCAGCGCGATATTGGTCAAGGGACCGAGCGTGCAGAGGGTAACCGTGCCTGGCGCCTCGGAAAGCAGCGTCTCGATGATAAAATCAACGGCGTGCTGCTCCTGCAGCTCCATTGTCGGCTCGCTCAGCTCCGGACCATCGAGTCCGGTCTTGCCGTGAACATGCTCGGCAGTGACGAGAGCGCGTGCGACCGGCCGCTCCGCGCCCGCGAACACCTTCACGTCGGTCCTGTTGCAAAGCTCGCAGATGATTCGGGCATTGCGTGCCGTCAGCGAAAGGGGGACGTTCCCGGCAACCGCAGTGATGCCGAGAACGTCGATCTCTTCCGGGCTACCAAAGGCAAGCATGATTGCTGCCGCGTCGTCCTGTCCCGGATCCGTGTCTATAATTATCTTTCTTGCGTCTGACACTTTCTACCTCCTGCCGGATCACAATGATGGGCTGCAGAACCAAAACACCCATGAACGCAATCGGTTCAAAAACCGGAGCGGGATGGGCGCGAAAAGACCATTTCACGGGCCTCCTCGTCACGCTCCGGAATTCCTCGCAACGGACTATGATTTGGAGGCGCCGCCGAGGCAAGCCGCTTGCACTCGTTGCACACAGCCACCATATTGCTGGATGGATGCTGCGTGGCAGGTCCGCAAGTTGGTCGCTTGAGCTGCAAGGACTTGGGAATGAGCAGGATTACGCCCTTTACGAGCCCGCTTCTGCTGGGTTTCGACAGCATGGAAAAGACCCTTGAGCGCATTGCCAAGGGAAATGACGGTTACCCACCCTACAACATCGAGCGCATTCGCGGCGACGCATCATCCGACGCGCCGGAACGGTTGCGGATAACGCTTGCCGTGGCAGGGTTCTCCGAGGACGATCTTGACGTGACGACGGAGGAAAACCAGTTGGTCATCCGTGGGCGCCAGATTGATGTCGGCGAGCGAGATTATCTGCATCGCGGCATTGCCTCCCGTCAGTTTCAGCGCACATTCGTGCTGGCCGATGGCATGAAGGTCCTCGGCGCGGAACTGCGCAACGGCCTCCTTTCGGTCGATCTCGTGCGGCCCGAGCCGGTCCGTATGGTAAAGAAAATTAATATTTCCGTCCCAGAGTAGGATAACCGGCGGGATTTTCCCTGGCCGGCGACCACGGAGTATCACCATGGGACTGAAAGCCATCAACACATCGCTGTCGAAGAACGACCTCGCGCATCTCGGCGCGGGCGAAGTCGGCTATATTCGCAAGATGCGTTCGGAGGAGGTCTCCCGTTGCTTTCCGGAAGCGCCCGAGATGGGCCCCGGAATCGACCTGTGGGCCCTGTTCGGTGCGGACGGCACGCCGATCCTCTTGACCGATAATCGTTCCAGTACATTCTTCAAGGCAGCCGAAGACGACTTGCGCACCGTCAGCCTGCACTGACGGGCTGCCATTGCGTACAGCGCGCTGCCGCTCAAGTTGAACTTTTCGCGGGCATTGCCCCTCATCCGGCCTGCCGGCCACCTTCGCCCCGTTTGACGGGGCGAAGGGACGCGCCGCACGCTCTCAGTCCCCTCTTGCCACCTGTGGGAAGAGAGTTACGGTGAGGGGCAAGCTTGGCGTCTCCTACGAACGGCCGAAGGTGAGATAGGCGGAGCTGCGGCCTTCCCGGCGCGCCTTGGCCTCGTAGCGTGTGCTTGGCCAGCCGGCAAAAGGCGTGAGCCAATCGGCTGCCGTTTCTGCCGTCCACTCGAAGGCCGCGTGGTCGCGGCAGTGGAGCAGCGTCCAGTTGACGTAAGTATCGATATCCGAAGCGAAGCAGAAGAGACCGCCGGGCTTCAAGACGCGGGCGAAGCGGTCGAGATTGACCTTGGAAACGAACCGTCGCTTCCAGTGCTTCCGCTTCGGCCAGGGGTCAGGGTAAAGCAGATCGATCTGATCGACCGAAGCCGCCGGCAGCCAATCCAGCACCTGGGTGGCGTCGTCGTCATAGAGGCGGACATTCGCTATCTCCCTTGCCTCGATCTGACCCAGCAGCTTTGCCATCGAATTGACGAAGGGCTCCACGCCGATAAAGCCCGTCGAAGGATCCTCCGCTGCCCGATAAATGAGATGTTCGCCCCCGCCGAAGCCGATCTCCAGGCGGATTCGCTTCACCGGCCGTGGGAACAGCTTCGACAGATCGGTTGGCGCCGGCTGTTTCAGATCGAGCTTCAGAGCCGGTAGGAGGTTTTCGATCTGCGCGGCCTGGCGCTCCCGCAGAGGCTTGCCCTTGCGGCGGCCAAAGAAGGCCTCCGTTGCCCTGGCGCGACGCGGTTCGGTCATGTCGTCCTTTCCCTCCAGCGCGGCGCCCACTCGGACGCGCAAAGCTTGTTTCAACGCTGCCAATTGCCGCGAAACTTGTTCCTACTGCATGTTTCCTTAAATCGGAGCCGATTTAAGGCTAAAAACATGCAGCAATTCAAAGTGTTACAGCGACTTTGTGGGTCTGGAAAGACGCACGGCGCTGTAACCGATTCCGATCAAGGAGTTCTGCAGTAACAGGCAGGGCGGAAACTCCTCGCCGGAGCTCCGCCCTTGTTCTTGCAATACTTCAACGCTCGCGGCGTCCTTTGGAAACCGCGTCGGCTGCAATCTACGCAGCGCGACCGGACGCTCTCTGTCCGGAAAACGCCGAGGCGTCAAGCTCGATTGCTTCCTTCAGCGGCTTGACCAGATCGAGCTTTTCCCAGGAGAAGGAACCGTCGCGGCCTGCCTTGCGGCCGAAATGGCCATAAGCGGAGGTCTTGGCGTAGATCGGCTTATTGAGATCGAGATGGCGGCGGATGCCGCTTGGAGAGAGATCCATCGTCTTGCGAATGGCGTTCTCAACCTGATCTTCCGAGACCTTGCCGGTGCCATGCAAGTCGACATAGATCGACAGCGGCTGGGCGACGCCGATCGCGTAGGAAAGCTGGATGGTGCAGCGGTCGGAAAGGCCGGCTGCAACGACATTCTTGGCCAGGTAGCGGGCAGCATACGCAGCCGAACGGTCGACCTTGGTCGTATCCTTGCCCGAAAAGGCGCCACCGCCATGCGGAGCCGCGCCACCATAGGTATCGACGATGATCTTGCGGCCGGTCAGGCCGGCGTCGCCATCCGGTCCGCCGATGACGAATTTTCCCGTCGGGTTGATGTACCAGGTGCAATCGTCGGAGATCTTCAGGTCGGCGAGCGCCTCACGGATATAGGGTTCGACCACGGAGCGGACCTTGGCGGAATCCCAGCTATCATCGAGATGCTGCGTCGAAAGCACGATCGACGTCACTTCCGCCGGCTTGCCATCCACGTAGCGCACGGTGACCTGGCTCTTGGCGTCCGGCCCGAGCTTGGCAACCTCGCCTTCGCCCTTCTTGCGGGCTGAGGCGAGCAGGTGGAGGATGCGATGCGAATAGTAGAGCGGCGCCGGCATGAGCTCCGCCGTGTCGCGGCAGGCATAGCCGAACATGATGCCCTGGTCGCCGGCACCTTCTTCGCCCTGCTTGTCGGCGGCGTTGTCGACGCCCTGTGCGATATGCGCGGACTGAAAGTGCAGGAGCACGTCGATCTTCGCCGTCTTCCAGTGGAAACCGTCCTGTTCATAGCCGATGTCGCGGATCGCCTTGCGGGCGGCGGACTTGAACTTCGACGGGTTGATGACGTCGTTGCCGTTCTTGTCCTTCTTCAGCAGGCTCGGTGGCAGGCGGACTTCGCCCGCAATCACGACGCGGTTGGTGGTTGCCAGCGTCTCACAAGCAATACGCACGCCCCAAGGGTCGACGCCGGTCTTTGCCGCTTCGCGGTAGACGAGATCGACGATTTCGTCGGAAATACGGTCACACACTTTGTCCGGATGACCTTCGGCTACGGATTCACTCGTGAACAGGTAGTTTGCGCGCATGCGGGAAGTCCCCTCAATGAAAGAAGCGGTCCGAACGTGTTAGTGGTTTTGCCGCCGAAAAACAAGCGAACAACGACATAAATATATCTTTATATCGACATTGCCACCACTGTTTCGGAGTTCCCGGACTGTCGACTAAACGGGACATAATTCGCCTACTCGGGTGCGTTTCGTTGCCCTCTGCGGCTGAAGATCGCGCATCCCGAAATTTGCCGAGCCGTCCCTGCGCGCATACGAAAAAAGCGGCCCGGGGCCGCTTTTTCAGGTCACGGAAGCCTCGAATTATTCGCTCTCGGCCTCGGCAGCCAGCGCCTTCACGAGATCGACCACCTTCCGGCGGACCTTCGGGTCAGCGATCTTGACGAAGGCGCGGTTGAGCTGCAGGCCTTCGGAGGAGGAGAGGAAGTCGACCACGTAGTTGGAACTGGAGGCTTCGGCCACGCCCGATGCGCCCCCGGTTCCCTCGCCCGGGGCATCTTCGAAGAAGAACGACACCGGGACGTTGAGAATGGTGGAAATGTTCTGCAGCCGGCTCGCACCGACGCGGTTCGTCCCCTTCTCGTATTTCTGGATTTGCTGGAAAGTGATCCCCAGACTCTCGCCGAGTTTCTCCTGGCTCATACCAAGCATCGTCCGGCGAAGGCGAATCCTGCTACCGACATGGATGTCGATCGGGTTCGGCTTCTTCTTGTTTTCAATCATGTTCGCGTTCCTAAAACACGCTGTTTCGGTTACCCTACAACCATACATTGCGTATTCTGCCTTGCAGCAACCCACCGGTGAGAAACAGGCCCCGCCGGCAGGTGAAGGTTGATGGTACAAGCCACTATGCAATTTTAGGGGTTTTAGGTCAATTCTTCCTAATATTAAAACCTGCGCGCGAAAATAGCGCAACCAACAGGAGAACTCCGGCCACGAACCAGAAGATTTTGCCCCGCATTGTGGCGTCCGTGGTCGTAGACATTTTTCCCGGCAGAATTGTGTCTGTAACTCCCTTGTAATTGTATCCCAATCCTACCACTAAAACACCACGTGCATCAACAATTGCTGATATACCGTTATTGGCGGCGCGGATCATTGGCGTTCCGGTTTCGACGGTGCGAAGCTGCGCCTGATGAAAATGCTGACGCGGACCGGGCGTATCGCCGAACCAGGCGTCGTTGGTGACATTGAGGAGCGCGTCGGAAAGACTGGCGTTGCCGTCGACTTCGTCGGCGAAGATCGCTTCGTAGCAGATCAGCGGATAGACCGTCCTGCCGCCCGGTAAGGTCAGCAGCGGACGGCTCGTGGCGGCCGAAAAACCGCCTGGCATGGAGGCGGCGACGGAACTCAAGCCCCAGGAGGAAAGCAGGTCCTCGAAAGGCAGATATTCGCCGAACGGAACGAGGTGGATCTTGTCGGCGGCGCCGACGATCTGCCCGCGGTCGTCGATCACGTAGATGGAGTTATAGTAGCGCGGCGGCAGCCCCGCTCCCGCGTCTTCGACCCGCACAGCGCCGGCGATAAGAATCTGCCCCTCTTCCAGGACATCGGCGATCCGCGCCAAAGCGTCGGGATTGTCGGTGAGAATGAAGGGAATCGACGTTTCCGGCCAGACGACGATATCCGGCCGCTTGCCATCGTCCTGCGGCGGCGCGGTCGTAAGAGAGAGATGCTGCTCGAAGACCGATGCCCGCTCGCGATCATCGATCTTCTTTGCCTGGTCGATCACCGGCTGGACCAGGCGGACGGTGAGTTCCGGCTCAGGCGGTTGCGGTGCGGGAAGGGCGAGCCGATAGTAGCCGTAGCCGATATGCGCCCCGAAAAGCGCCGCGGCGACGGCGAGACCGGCGCGGGTGCCCTTGCCGGTGCCGATGAGAGCGGGCGCGGCAAAGACGAAGACGGCGAGCGTGTTGATCGTCGCGAGATTAAGGACGCTCGCCGATTGCATCATGAGCGGCATCGGCATCGCCGCATATCCGATGGCATTCCAGGGAAAACCGGTGAACAGGAAACCGCGCAGCCACTCCGCGATCCCGAAGCCAATGGCAAGCGCGGCGATCCGGCCCACGCCGTCGGACCAGAGACAGCGCGCCAGCAGTACCGCCAGGGCATAAAAGAGCCCGAGAAAGGCGGGGAGCCCGATGACGGCGAGTGGCACGGCCCAGGCGAAGACATCCGCCTCTATCAGAAGGGCGTTGCCGAGCCACCAGAGCCCGCCGAGGAAATAGCCGAAGCCGAAGCACCAACCGATCGACACCGATGGCAGAAACCGCCTGAGCACGCCGTCCTCTGGGTGAGGCGAGACCCCGTCGATCAGCCAGACAAGCATCGGAAACGCGACGAAGCCCGCGGCAAAAATGCCGAATGGCGGCTGGGCGAGAACCGCCACAAGCCCGGCGAGAAAGCCGACGAATGCCCGGGACGCTCCGGAAAGGAGTATAATTCTGCCTGCCAGTCTTTCCATGCAGCCTCCAATGGGCGCCGGCCGTGGCCGCCGGCCGGCGCGGGAAGAACAAGCGAATCAATCGACGGCAGTGTTCCAAAAAACTGGCTGCTTGTCCCGTCGCAGTGCCACGCCCTCTTTCTAGGGCGCCGTGCGTTCAAGTGAACGCACAAAGGACGCTCTAGCACTCTAGATTCTAGAGCATCTTGTCCGCTTCCAGCGGTTCCGCTTGAAAGCGGGATGCTCTAGACGCGCAGGGACCGCAGATGTCTACGGATGGTCTCTGCACGCGAAAAAGCGCTGTCCGCTACTGCATGTTTCCTTAAATCCGAGCAGATTTGAGGAAACATGCAGCAATCAAGTGCACAGCGACCCTTGTGCGTCTGAAAAGACACTCGGCGCTGTGGTGCTTATTCGGCTGACGACGGCGGGGGGGCGCTTGCCTGCCCTCTGCCCGCTGCTTGCGGTGTTTCCGGCAGAGCTTCCTTTTCGGCCTTCATCACGCGCCGGCGCGCCGGCGGACGCTTGCGGATGATGCGCACCCGCTTGACCCGCCGCGGATCGGCGTCGAGAATCTGGAATTCGAAACCTGGGATGGCCTGAACCACTTCGCCACGCACGGGGATCCGGCCAAGCGATGCGAAGACAAGGCCGCCGAGCGTGTCGACGTCCTCGATCTGCTCTCGCACGTCGAAATCGGGGCCGATCGCTTCGGCGATTTCTTCGAGCTCCACGCGGGCGTCGGCAAGGAACACATCGTCCGAGGTGCGGGCGAACATCACCTCGTCATCGTCATGCTCGTCCTCGATGTCGCCAACCACCATCTCTACGATGTCCTCAAGCGATACGAGGCCGTCGGTACCGCCATATTCGTCAATGACGAGCGCCATCTGGATACGCGCTGCCTGCATGCGTTGCATGAGATCCGAAGCGAGCATCGACGGGGGCACGAACAGGACCTGGCGAATGATGCCGGCTTCCTCCACCGTCTTGCTAAGGTCGACACGCGAGAGATCGAAGTTTGCTTTCTGCTGACGCGGCGGCTTTTCCGTTTTGTCAGCGGCCACGATCGCCCGCCCGTTGCGGCGGCGGTTACGGGCCTGCTTGGTCACGTAGGCGAGGAGATCGCGAATGTGCACCATACCGCGGGGATCATCGAGGCCCTCGTTATAGACCGGCATGCGCGAGCGTCCCGATTCCTCGAAGAGAACCATGAGCTCGCCGATGGTGATGCCCTGATCGACCGCCTCGATATCGGCGCGCGGCACCATCACGTCCTCGACCCGGACCTCCCGGAAACGAAGGATGTTGTTGAGCATCGCCCGCTCCTCGGGCGAGAATGCGGTGTCGGTGCCGGCATCCGTCATCAGCGCGTCGGCGAGATCCTCGCGCAGGCTTGATGCGCTTGCCCCCCGCAACAGGCGCGCGGCGCGGCTCCAAAAAGATGACGTGGATTTGTTGCCCTCTTGTCGGGGGGCGGTGGTACTACTGCCCGCCTCGGCATCGCCGGAGGCATCGGCTTCGTCGGTCGCAACAGCGGCCGGCTGTGTCTTGATGTCGCTCATCGTTCCAAACTGTCAATCCGGGGATTGGCCCCCGTATGGATCAGATAGGCCAAGACGCGCCAAAATGCGAGTCTCCAAGCCCTCCATTCTTTCCGCTTCACCTTCTTCCATATGATCATACCCGAAAAGGTGCAGGAATCCATGGACGAGAAGATGCGTCAGATGGGCGTCGAACGGCTTTCCCAGCTCATCCGCTTCGCGCTTCAGCGTTTCATAGGCAACGATGATGTCGCCGAGCATTGGTCCCGGCATCTTGCCGGGAGTTACGGGAAAGGCCGGGAAAGACAGCACATTGGTCGGCTTGTCCTGGCTGCGCCACTCCGCATTGATCGCCCGCATCGACGCGTCATCGGTAAAGAGCAGTGACAGTTCCGGTGGTTCGCTCGGAAAGGGTTGCCTCTCCTCGCTTGCCAGGTAATCCGCCGTCGCCTCCAGAACCCGCGAGGAGAAGGACCGGAGCTCGCCCTCCGACAACCAGTCTCCCTCCTCGACGCTGATCTGAATATCCAAAGCCGTCATGATCCAACGAGCCGCCGTTAGCGATCGCTCTGCTCGCTCTCGTCGTGAACCGCCGTATGACTTTCATAGGCCCTGACGATCCGCGCCACCATCGGATGACGCACGACATCGGCGTCCTTGAAGCGGATTACCGAGACGCCTTCCACCCCCCTGAGGATCTGTAGCGCCTCGACGAGCCCGGACTTCACGCCGCGCGGCAGGTCGACCTGGCTCGGATCGCCGGTGACGATCATTCGGCCGTTCTCGCCGAGGCGGGTCAGGAACATCTTCATCTGCATCGATGTCGTGTTCTGGGCCTCGTCGAGGATCACGGCGGCATTGGCGAGCGTCCGCCCGCGCATGAATGCCAGCGGCGCAATCTCGATAACGCCAGCGGTGATCGCCCGCTCGACCTTGTCGCCCGGCATCATGTCATAGAGCGCGTCGTAAAGCGGCCTCAGATAGGGATCGACCTTCTCCTTCATGTCGCCGGGCAGGAAGCCGAGGCGTTCGCCCGCCTCGACCGCCGGCCGGGACAGGATAATGCGGTCGACCGCGCCGCGTTCCAGAAGCTGAGCGGCATGGGCGACGGCGAGATAGGTCTTGCCGGTACCGGCGGGGCCTACTCCGAAGACGAGCTCCGCCCGCTCGAGCGCACGGATATAGGTGTCCTGCATCGGCGTGCGTGCGACGATCGTCTTCTTGCGCGTCGAAATCTGCGCCATCGTCAACTTGGCTTTGCGTTCCATCGTCGGCAACTGCAACTGGTCGTCCGCAGCGACCGCCATACGGATGGCTCCCTCGACGTCGGACGTATCGATCGAAGCGCCACTCTGCAATCTTCCATAGAGATAGTCGAGTGCCCGTCGCGCCTGATTTGTCGCCACGAGATCGCCGGAGATGGCAACGGAATTTCCCCGCGGCCGGGCATCGATGTGCAGCCGCTCTTCCAGCAACTTCAAATTCTGGTCGAACTGACCGAAAAGTTCGCTGGCGAACCGGTTGTTCTCGAAAGTGAGCACGAAGTGATTGGCGTCTGTCGCAGATGTTTTCGACTGGCGCGATGATGAGGAAATCAATTCGTGTCCATTCAAGCGGTTCAGGCTCCTTGCTTTTGGTCCCTACCCGATCATCTCGGCAAACAGGCTGTTGGGGCCGGCCTTGGTGATTCGTACCTTGATAATGTCACCGATTTGCGATGCTTTTGCATCAACATTCACGGGCTGCAGCCACGGCGAGCGCCCGACGAGCTGGCCCGGCATGCGCCCCGGCTTTTCCAGGAGCAGGTCGATCTCCTTTCCGACACAGGCTGCCGCAAAGTCCCGTTGCTGCTTGATGAGCAAAGCTTGCAATCTTTCCAAACGCTTGGCCTTCACGTCCTCGGGAATCTGATCCGTGAGCTCGGCAGCCGGCGTACCGGGACGTGTCGAATACTTGAAGGAAAATGCCTGTGCATAACCCACGGCCCCGACGAGGCGCATCGTGTCCTCGAAGTCCTTTTCGGTCTCACCGGGGAAGCCGACGATGAAATCGCCGGAAAGCGCAAGGTCGGGCTGGGCCGCGCGAATGCGTTCAATAAGAGTAAGATATTCGGCCGCCGTATGGCGCCGGTTCATCGCCTTGAGGATGCGGTCGGAGCCCGATTGGACCGGCAGGTGCAGATAGGGCATCAGCTTCGCCATCGAACGATGCGCCTCGATCAGGCTGTCGTCCATGTCGCGCGGATGACTGGTGGTGTAGCGGAGCCGCGCCAGCCCTTCGATTTCGCCCAGACGCGCAAGCAGATCGCCGAGACCCCAATCGCGGCCATCCGGCCCCGCACCATGCCAGGCATTGACGTTCTGCCCGAGCAGAGTGATTTCCCGGACCCCGCCCTCGACCAGCTTTTCCGCCTCGGCAACGATCTGCGCGACCGGCCGCGAGACCTCCGAACCGCGGGTATAGGGCACCACGCAAAAGGTGCAGAACTTGTCGCATCCCTCCTGCACGGTCAGGAAGGCGGTGACGCCGCGGGCACGGGTCTTTGCCCTGTCGGGCGCGGGCAGATGCTCGAACTTGTCCTCAATGGCATAATCCGTCTCGACGACCCGCTCGCCCGTCCGCGCGCGCTTCAGCGCCTCGGGGAGCCGATGGTAGGTTTGCGGACCGATGACGATGTCGACCGCCGGCGCGCGGCGAAGGATTTCGTCGCCTTCCGCCTGGGCGACGCAGCCGGCAACGCCGATGACCATCTCACGGCCTTCGCGCGCCTTGGCTTTCTTCAAGTCGCGCAGGCGGCCCAGCTCGGAATAGACCTTTTCCGCGGCCTTCTCACGGATGTGGCAGGTGTTGAGCAGCACGAAATCGGCGTCTTCCAGCACATCAGTCGCGACATAGCCGTCGCGCGACAGGGCGTCGGACATACGGTCGGAATCGTACACGTTCATCTGGCAGCCATAGGTCTTGACGAAGACCTTGCGCGCCGGAATGTGTTCGTCGCCCATCACGGGCGGTATCGACAGAAGGGCTGTTTCCTGGGTCATGCGGGTTCTTTAGTGCAAAGCGGCCAAAAGTTGAAGTATTTTCAGCCGCGGCCGCCGGCTGAACCACAATGATCCTGAAATGCGGCAATTCAGGAGCGATGCGATCGATTCTGCGGCACAAGAGCAGGCGGAAACGTGCTCTCGTCATGTGCCGGTGAACGTCCCCTCAGGCGGTCCGACAGCATTCGGCGGATCCGCTGCTCGACGGTCCGGCTCACGTGCTTGCGGTTTGTATGCCGGTCAAAGTCCACGGCCTCGCCGAAGTCGACGTCCACCTCCAGCGCCCCTTCCCGCAACACACCGATGAGATGCGGGAGCAAGCCGATGTCTCCCGGCCACGCCGCGATCGGCCTGTGAAAGCGTCCCATCGGCATTCCGTGAATGCCGGTATAGGAAATAGCCACTGGCTGGACGTGGACGATGCCCGTCGGCGACTGCGGTATGGCCGAGGCGGCTGCGCCGAACAGCGACGTCTTGATTTCGAGCAGGCGGTTGCCGTCGGAAGTGGTGCCCTCTGGAAAGAGCACGACGATTTCCCCGTCGGCGAGGCGACGGCCGATTTCGCTCACCTGATCGCCGGTCGTGCGCTTCTGATCGCGCTCGATAAAGACGGATGCCTGCAGGCGGGCGAGAAGCCCGAACACAGGCCATTCCTTCACATCCGATTTGGCGACGAAAACGACATCGGCCACCGACGACAATACCAGAATATCCTTCCAGGAAACGTGATTGGCACTGAGCAAGAGCGGGCGACGCCGTTCCAATTCGCCATGAACGCGAACATGAAGCCCAAGCAGCAGGCATGCGGTACGGTGCCAGAATCGCGGCAGCCATCGACGCGGCTTCAGATCCAGCCAAAGGCAGGCGAGTTGAAGCGGCATCAGCAGGAGCGAGACGAGAGCAAGCAGGATGCCGTACAGCGCGACCCGAATCCAGTTGATCATCCGGAAAGACTTTCTGAGCCGCTCACTTCCGCTCCGCAAAGGTGTTGCGGCGCCGTTTCGAAAATAAAGGCCATCCGCCGGTGCTTCACAGTGGAAGGCGCGGATTCCTGCGGACGGGACTAGCGAAGATCGCGTCGCATGACAAGCGCCGCGGTGCGCTCGCCTGATCGCGCCTGGTAATAGGCTTTTCGCTCGCCGACCTTGTGAAAGCCAAGTTTCCGATAAAGTCCGATCGCAGCTTCGTTCGTTTCGTCCACTTCGAGGAACAGCGCTTCGGCTCCCTTGACGACAGCCTCTCGCATGGCCGCCTGCATCAGTCGCCACCCGAGACCGGACCGGGCGAACCGCGGGTCCACGCCGATGGTCAGGATCTCGGCCTCTCCCGCGACGGCACGCGACAGCACGAAACCGCCGAAAGCCGGGCGGAACGTGCCGTTGGTCTGGCGCGCGACGAACCCGAAAACCGTGTCCTGAACGAGGAGTGCGTGAATTTCGCCGTCACTCCAGGGTGCTGCAAAACGCTGGCCGTGCAGCGCCGCGGCGGCGCTGAGGTCACTCTCCTCGAGCGGAAAGATATCGAATTCGGTTCGGCGGGTGAAATAGTCCGTGAAGCTCATCGTGGTCGATTCTACGCATCCCGCTCTACAGCGTCATGCGCCTCTCTCAGACGCACGAGTCGCTGTGATACTTTGAATTTACCGTATAATTTCTTGGATCGACCGATCAAGGAATTATGCAGTGGCTCGGCTCACCGAGAAACCAGCCTGAGGTTTCGCGTCGGGCCCGCGCAGATAAAGCGGCTTCGGCTTGGCCGAAGCTGGATCGGCAGCAGCGCCCAGCCGGCCGACGATCGCGATGTCGATCTCTTCCGGTTTTTCGCTTGCCGCGGCCCCGGTGACGAGATGCGCACCGGAACCGCAAACGGCTCCGATAAAACTGGAAAAGCGCCTACGCGCCTCGCTGAGAGGCAGAATTTCAGGGGCCCGTTCTGCATTGCCAAGGGCATCGAAAGACTGGACGTAGACCTCGTCCCTTCTTGCGTCGATGACCGCGAGGACCGGCTGGCCAGGGTGCTTGAGCCTCGTGCTTTCGGCGATGACCTGAAGCGTGGAGACGCCGACCGCTGGCTTGCCGAGGGCAAGTGCCAGGCCGCGGGCAGCCGCCACACCGACGCGGATGCCGGTAAACGATCCCGGCCCGATGGTGACCGCGATCCGCTCGATCTCGGCCAGTTGCCTGTTAGAAGCGGCCAGGGCCTCATCGATAAAATCCATGAGGCGCTCGGCATGGCCGCGTCCGATATCCGCACCCGCGCGGGCCAGGACCTTCGCTGCGCCGCTGTCGTAAACTGCGGCGGCGCAGCCTGTCCCGGACGTATCGATGGCAAGAACTAACATGTCAGCCGCGATGGCCTCCCTGCATTGCGTCGCAACCAAAGCCGCTGCGAAGACCGACTTTGCGCCATTGCCGGTTGGAAGAGCGCCGCGATCCCCCGCTACTGCATAACTCCCTACAGCGCCGTGCGTCTTTTCAGAAGCACAAAGGTCGCTGTAGCACTTTGAATTGCTGCATGTTTTTATCCTTAAATCGGTTCCGATTTAAGGAAACATGCAGTAGACCGGAAGCGATTCAAGGACGAAATCATGGACAATTCGAATTGCTGCAGCGACCTTTAAACGCCTGAATGACATGGCGTAGAGCGCGGTGCCTAAACCCACGAGGGGCTGAAAACAGCGGACCGAAATCGTCTCAGAGTCGTCGCGATGAGTTCCAAGAATCAGAGCGGCTCGCAAGCGCAAGCCGCTCGATGCTTTCTCGTTCCGCTCCGCGTCAGACCGATTCGACCGCCTGGACCTCGGGAACGAAGTGCCGCAGCAGGTTCTGCACGCCATGCCGGAGCGTGGCGGTGGAGGAGGGGCAACCGGAGCATGCGCCCTTCATGTTCAGGAACACCGTGCCATCCTTGAAGCCCCGGAAGGTGATATCGCCGCCATCCTGCGCGACGGCCGGCCGCACGCGCGTTTCGAGCAATTCCTTGATGGTGGCAACGATCGCCTCATCGCCCTTATCGAAGAATTCGCCTTCCTGATCCGTTTCCTCGGCACGGCCCGCGCCCGACATTATCGGTTGGCCAGACATGAAATGTTCCATGATCGAGCCGAGAATGGCAGGCTTCAGGTGCTGCCACTCCTGCCCGTCCTTGGTGACCGTGATGAAGTCATAGCCGAAGTAGACGCCGGCAACGCCAGGTATCGAAAAGAGGCGGGCAGCCAGAGGCGATCCCGCGCGCGCTTCTTCTTCGCTGCGGAATTCGGCCGTGCCGTTCTCCATCACGACCTTGCCCGGAAGAAACTTCAATGTCGCGGGATTCGGTGTGGCTTCGGTCTGGATGAACATAACTGTCTCCGTTTCGCCGGGAGCGACACTCGACCGGCTCTTTAGAATTGTTCAAAAATATAAGGGCTTCCTACCAACCCCGCAAGTGGGCATCCCGCCGCACGGCTCCGTAGTGTGGAATCGGAGCTCCTAACTAGCTCAGGGCGTCTATTTCCTCGTCCGTTAAAAGGTCGGGGATAACGGTAACGGGAATCGGGAACGCCGCCGATTTTCCGGCGATGGACGAGACCAGCGGCCCCGGTCCTTCCTTCGCCGAACCTGCCGCGAGCACGAGAATAGCGATGTCCCGGTCTTCTTCGATCACCGTGTGGATCTGCTCCGTGGCGATGCCTTCCCGGATGACGATTTCCGGTTCGATGCCTATCGTCTCGCGCACCGTCTGCGCAATTTTGGCGAGGGTCGCTTCGGCTTCCTCGCGGGCCTCAGCGCGCATGATCTCCTCGACCCCCAGCCATTGCTGGAAGTCGCCGTCGGCGATCACATAGAGCAGCACCAGGCCGCCATTGGAGTTCTTCGCGCGCATGCCGGCATAGTGCACCGCGCGGCCGCATTCGGGCGTGTCGTCGATCACCGCCATAAATTTGCGGCGATGACCTTCCAGTCGTGAGAGTCGGGTGGAAACCATGCGACGAACATTACATCGCCGCTTGGCGCCTGCAAGGCCTCATTTTTGCCGATTACTGCAAAAAGCCAATGATTTCGCGAACCTCACGCATCGTCTTTTCCGCCCGTGCTCGCGCCCGCTCGCCCCCTTTTCGCAGGATCGCGTCGACATGCGCCGTATCCTCCATCAGGCGGCGCATCTCGCCGGTGATCGGCGAAAGCACACTGACGGCAAGATCGACCAGAGCCGGCTTGAACACCGAGAATTGCTGGCCGCCGAATTCGGCGAGAACCTGTTCCCGTGTCCTGTCCGAAAGTGCGGCATAGATGCCGACAAGGTTATCGGCCTCTGGACGGCCCTTCAGCCCGTCCACTTCGCTCGGAAGCGCGTCGGGATCGGTCTTCGCCTTGCGGATCTTCTTCGAAATCGTCTCAGCGTCGTCCATCAGGTTGATGCGCGACAGGTCGGAGGGATCTGACTTCGACATCTTCTTCGTGCCGTCGCGCAGCGACATGACCCGCGGCGCCGGTCCGCCGATCATCGGCTCCACCTGCGGGAAGTAGGCATGGATCGGCTCTTCGCCGACCACAATATCGATGCCGTAGCCCCCGCGGCGAATATGCTCCATGAAGTCGATGTTGAACTTTTGGGCGATGTCGCGCGTCAGTTCCAGGTGTTGCTTCTGGTCGTCGCCGACCGGCACATGCGTGGCGCGGTAGACGAGGATGTCGGCGGCCATCAGGCTAGGATAGGCGAGCAGGCCGAGTGAGGCGTTTTCGCGATCCTTGCCGGCCTTGTCCTTGAACTGGGTCATCCGGCTCATCCAGCCGATGCGGGCAACGCAATTGAAGATCCAGGCGAGCTCGGCATGCTGCGGCACTGCCGACTGGTTGAAGACGATATGCTTCTCAGGATCGATGCCGGATGCGATGAAGGCCGCGGCGATCGAGCGGATCTGACCCGGCAGGTCCTCATGCACGAGCTGCGCGGTGATCGAGTGGAGATCGACGACGCAATAGATGCAATCGTTATTCTCCTGCAGGGCGACAAACTTGCGGATCGCGCCGAGGTAGTTGCCGAGATGCAGGTTGCCGGTCGGTTGAACGCCGGAAAAGACGAGCGGCTTGAATTCGTTCATGTCGTTCCCAATCGGGCTTGTGGAGGGCCCGTCTCCAGTTGATATCCGCCGCGCTTATGCACGGCAGGCAAGGTGCAATCAAGAGGCACGGACGTGTGACGTGATCACGCCGGCTGCAACAGATCCCAGTGGTTGCCGAACGGATCGGTGAAGACGGCGACCGAGCCGTAAGCCTCGTGGCGCGGCGTCTCGCGGAATTCGACGCCAGCGGCCCGCATTGCCGCATAGTCGCGCTCAAAGTCGTCGGTGAACAGGAAGAAGCCGACGCGGCCGCCAGTCTGGTTGCCGATAGCGGCCTGCTGCCGCTCGCCCTCGGCCTTGGCGAGCAGCAGGGCCGTCTCGGTCGCGCCTTTCGGCCGAACCAGCACCCAGCGCTTGCCGCTGCCGAGGTCAGTGTCTTCAATCAGATCGAATCCAAGCTTGCCGCAATAGAAGGCGATGCCATCGTCATAAGCCGGCACGACGATGGCGATGCGGGCAATCGTCTGCCTCATGGCGCGTCGGACCCCTCGCTAACAGGCCCGACCGCGGCCGCCTTGCGCTTCAGATTGCGGCGGATCATCGCCAGATTGGCGCCGCCGAGACCGAAGGCAAAGATAAAGTAGATCGCCATGGCGGCGCCCACCAGGCTGCAAAGCGTAAAGGCGCGCGTCACAAGCGGTGCCGCGGAGGAAAGCGGGAACGCCAACCATTGGACGGCAAAATGCAACGCGGCGGCCATGATGCCAGCGGCGATCACAAGACGGGGGATTCGGGTCAGCAGCGGAATGTCGCGCCCCCAATGCCCGCGCCAGACGAGAGTCGCGAAGAGGAGGATTGCATTCACCCAGCCCGCGGCAATCTCCGCAGTGGCGATCCCGCTCGCGGCCAGCGACGGAAACAGGGTCACGGCCAGCGACACGTTCACGGCGACGGAAATGCCGGCAAAGATCATCGGCGTGCGAGTATCCTCGCGCGCAAAGAAGCCGGGAATGAAGGCCTTAATCAAGACGAAGGCCGGCAGGCCGAGGCCGTAGATCGCAAGAATATGCCCGACGACGACGGTCGATTCCGGCGAGAACTTGCCGCGCTCGAATAGAAGGCGGACGATCGGCTCCGACATCACCAGCAATGCCGCTGCCGCCGGCAGTGTCAGGAACAGTGTGAATTCAACCGAGCGGTTCTGCAGGTTCGCCGCTTCGTTGAGATTGCCGCCGCGAAGAGCGCGGGAAAGCTCCGGGAGGAGCACCGTCGCGACCGCAATGCCGACGACGCCGAGCGGAAGCTGGTAGATGCGGTCGGCATAGACGAGCGACGAGACCGCCCCTGCCTTTGCCGAAGCGATATTCGTGTTGATCAGCAGGTTGATCTGCGTGATGCCGCCGGTGATCGCCGCCGGCAGTGCGAGCACGAGCAATCTTCTGACGTTCGCAGTCAGCCGGGGCCGGCGAAAGCCGATCCGGATGCCGGCGCTGCGGACGGCGAACCAGACGATCGCCAGTTGCACCAGCCCCGCAGCAAGGACGCCCCAGGAGAGCCCGTAGCCGACGGCAACCGGGTCATGGCTGCCATACCACGCATAGGCGAGCACACTGATCAGGATGATGTTCAGGAATACCGGAGCAATAGCTGCTGCGAAATAGCGGTGCAGCGAATTGAGCATGCCCGCCATCATCGCCGCGAGCGACATGCAGGCGAGATAGGGAAACATGATGGTCGCGAAGGAAACGGTGTTCGCAAACTTTGTCGGATCGTCGGCGAAGCCGGGAGCGATCAACTCCCGCACGATGAACGGCATCGCCAGTTCCATCGCAATCGTCAAAAAGAGGAGAACGGTGAAGAGCACACCGAAAACCTCTTCCGAAAAACGGCGGGCTCCATCCATGCCGCGCGCTTCGATCTCCTTGGCGAAGAGGGGAACGAAGGCGGAGTTGAACGCCCCCTCGGCGAAGAGCCGGCGGAACGTGTTCGGCAAACGGAAGGCCGTGTTGAAAGCGTCGGCGACCGGTCCGGTGCCGAGCGCCGCGGCCATGAACGTCTCGCGAATGAAGCCGAAGAGGCGGCTTCCAAGCGTTGCGCCCCCGACGGTGGCAAATTTCTTGACGAGGCTCATGTTTCTTCGGCTTTTGTCGCTTTTGCAGCGTGTAACGTGCGCGGCACGTGCGCCGGCGCGATCATGCCGGAAGGCATACGGTCGCGGACCTCGTCCACTTCGCCGGCCAGGACGGCCTTGAGACGCGCTGCGATGTTCATCTGCCGGTTCTCGCTGGTGATCTTATGGCCGACCAGATCGGTGACGTAGAACGTATCGATGACCTTCTCGCCGAAGGTCGTGATGTGGGCCGAGGCAATATCGAGGGAAAGGTCGGAAAGCACGGCGGTGATTTCGGAGAGAAGACCCGGCCGGTCGAGGCCTTCGACCTCGATGACCGTGAACTTGTTCGACAGTCCGTTGTTGATCGTCACTTCCGGCGTCACCGTGAACGCCTTGTTGCGCTTCTTCGTCCGCGTACGGCTGGCGATCACCTCCGGCAGGCGCTTGCGGCCTGACAGCACGTCCTCGATCAGCTTGCCGATGCTTGCGGCCCGGCGCGTCTCGTCCTCGTCGACCGCGAATTCGCGGTTGACGAGGATCGTATCCAACGCGCGGCCATCCGATGTCGTAAAGATCTGCGCATCAACGATATTGGCGCCGGCGGCTGCACATGCGCCTGCAATGACCGTGAGCAGGCGTGGATGGTCCGGAGAGAGCACGGTGATTTCGGTGATCGCGTGGAAATGGTGCGTACGGACCATCGTCGCCAAAGTCTTGCCCGCGCGGTCCGCCTCGCGGATGAACTCAGCGTGGCGCACTTGATCTTCGAGCGGCACACTCAGTAGGTAAGGCTGATAATGCAGGCGAACATGGGCCTCCCGCTCCTTCCGTGGCCAATCGGCCAGTGCCTCGCCGAGCATATGGGCGGCGTGCTTTGCCCGCTCCTTGCGCGACAATTCCGAAAAGCCGCCCGACAAGAGAAGCTCGGTCTCGTAGTAGAGCGTGCGCAGCAATTGTCCCTTCCAACCGTTCCAGACGCCGGGACCGACGGCCCGAATGTCGCAAACGGTCAGTATGAGCAGCATTTTCAAACGGTCGAGCGACTGCACGCGCTCGGCGAAATCGACGATGGTCTTGCGGTCGTTGAGGTCGCGGGTCTGCGCGACCATCGACATCGTGAGATGCTCCTCGACGAGCCAGACCACCGTCTCCGTCTGCTTCGGCGAGAGCCCGAGACGCGGGCAGAGCTTGCGCGCCACCTTGGCGCCAGCCGTCGAATGGTCCTCCGGGCGGCCTTTGGCAATGTCGTGCAACAGGACAGCGACGTAGAGCGATTCGCGGTCCTCGACGCTCGGCATCAGCATGGCGGTAAGCGGATGTGCCTCTTCCTCCAAGCCGCGCTCGATACGCGAGAGGACGTCGACGGTGCGCAGAAGATGCTCGTCCACCGTATAGTGGTGATACATGTTGAACTGCATCATCGAGACGATCTTGCCGAAATCGGGGATGAAACGGCCGAGCACCCCCGCCTCGTTCATGCGCCTCAGGATGAGTTCCGGATTGCGCCGCGACGTGAGGATCGACAGGAAGAGCCGGTTGGCTTCCTCGTTTTCGCGCAGTTGCGGCGTGATGAGGCTCAGCGAGCGCGTCACCTGCTTCAAAGCGGCCGGATGGAATTCCAAGCCGCTGATGTCGGCAATGTGGAACAAGCGCAGCAGGTTAACCAGATCGCGCTTGAACACGTCTGGGCTCGCAAGCGCGATGCGTCCGCCATCGTCGACGAAGTCGAGCGTGCCAGGGATCTTGCGGGTGCGGTGCTTGAAGCGGCTGATGACGCCTGATAGCCCCGGGGTGTCCTTCGCCTGCTGATCTTCGAGCGCCGCGCAGAAGATGCGCGTCAAGTCTCCGACGTCCTTTGCGACGAGGAAATAGTGCTTCATGAACCGTTCGACGGCCGAAAGGCCCGGATGGTCGTGGTAGCCGAGAGCCTCGGCGATCTCGCGCTGTATATCGAAAGACAGGCGTTCCTCAGCCTTTCCGGTGAGAAAATGCATGTGGCAGCGGACCGCCCAGAGAAAATCCTCCGATTTCTGGAACAGCTTGTATTCCTGCCTCGACAGGACGCCAAGCTTCACGAGATCGGCCGAATCCTTGACCCGGTAGAAATATTTGGCGATCCAGAACAGCGTATGCAGGTCGCGCAGGCCGCCCTTGCCTTCCTTGATGTTCGGCTCGACCAGATAGCGGGTATCGCCGGCCTTGCGATGGCGTTCATCCCGCTCGGCGAGCTTGGCCGCGATGAAATCCGGACCGGTGTTGCGAACGATTTCGTGGTCGAAGCGTGCCTCCAGCTCGGCCGCCAATGCTTCCGAACCGCAGATGTAGCGGCACTCGAGGATCGCCGTACGGATCGTCATGTCGGCGCGCGACAGCCGGATGCATTCCTCGATGGTCCGCGTCGCATGACCGACCTTGAAGCCCAGATCCCAGAGAATATAGAGCATGAATTCGATCGCCGGCTCCGCCCAGACCGCCTTTTTGGCGGGCAGCAGGAAGAGGAGATCGATGTCCGACCCGGGCGCCAGCGTGCCGCGGCCGTAGCCGCCCACCGCCGTGACGGCGATGCGGCTGGCTGCCGGCGCGTTGGCAGCGTCGAACACCTCGTTCAGCACAAAGTCGTGCAGCAGCGCGATGAGCTGATCCTGAAGCCAGGAGATGCGCTCGGCGCATTTGATTCCCGCACCGTCGGCTGCGAGCAGCTCGCGTGCTTTGGCGCGACCTGCAAGGTTCGCCTCCTTGAAGGCCGCGAGCAGGGCCTGACGCATCGGCTCGCGCTGCTCGGCATGGACCGAAGCGATGAAGTCGCACTTCGCCCGAAGCGCTGCGATGTCGAGAATTTTGGGAAAGGAAGTTTCGTGTCTGGCCATGAAGTGGCGGGGGCCGTCCTGTCCGACTGTTTGTGTGGTCCGCTGCATTTGCAAGCGCTCCTGATTCGGATCAGGTTCTATCTGGGGCCGGAATCATGCAGCATTTCAATTACTACCCATGTGCCTCCGTGGAAGACACGCGGCGCTGTATAGCCTTTTTGCCGGCCGATTGACAGGGAAAATCGGCACCGCCGGGATGGATGCGGCGAGGCCCATGATCGCGACGAAAATCAGCGGTTGATGAGTTCCTTTTTCAACGCATAAAGCGCATCCAGCGCTTCCCGCGGCGTCATGTCATCGGGGTTGAGCGCCGTCAGAGCGTCCTCGACCTTCGAGGGACCGGATGCCCTTACCGTTTCCTCTCGCCTTATGGCGACCTGGAAAAGCGGCAGATCATCGATCAATTGGCTCGCCGGATTCTTGCGATCGGCATCCTCGAGCTTCGCCAGCACGTCCTTGGCGCGAGAGACGACCGATGCCGGCAGGCCGGCAAGACGGGCGACCTGGATCCCGTAGGACCGGTCGGCGGCACCGGGGCCAACTTCGTGCAGGAAGATCACATCGCCATCCCACTCCTTGACCCGCATCGTTGCATTCGAAAGCCGCCCGAGCTTTTCGGAAAGCACCGTCAGCTCGTGGAAATGAGTGGCGAAGAGCCCACGGCAGCGGTTGACCTCATGCAAATGCTCGACCGCCGCCCAGGCGATCGACAGGCCATCGAAGGTCGCCGTACCGCGACCGATCTCGTCGAGGATCACGAGCGAGCGGTCGGTCGCCTGATTGAGGATCGCCGCCGTCTCGACCATTTCGACCATGAACGTCGAACGGCCGCGGGCCAGATCGTCCGAAGCACCGACACGCGAGAAAAGCCGATCCACGACGCCGATGTGTGCACTGGCCGCAGGCACGAACGACCCCATCTGCGCCATGATCGCGATCAAGGCATTCTGCCGAAGGAAGGTCGATTTACCGCCCATGTTCGGACCAGTGAGAAGCCAGATTGCGCCCCCCTCGCTGCCATCCGGGGGGCCATCGGGTGGCGACAGATCGCAGCCGTTGGCGACGAAGGCGTTGGCCGCCTGGCGGCGCAGCGCCTGCTCCACGACAGGGTGCCGGCCGCCGTCGATCGCAAACATTCGCGAGCGATCGACGACCGGCCGGGCGTAGTTCTGCTCTTCCGCAAGAACGGCCAGTCCCGCCGAGACATCAATCGTTGCGAGCGCCAGCGCCGCGGCCTTGATCGCCTCGGCATTTGCAACGACTTCGCGCGTCATCGCCTCGAAAGCCTCCAACTCGATCGCAAGCGCCCGGTCGGCGGCATTGGCGATCTTGGTTTCGAGCTCGGCGAGCTCGGTGGTCGTAAAGCGCATGGCATTCGCCATGGTCTGGCGATGAATGAAGCGGGCGCGGCCGGCGTCCGTGTCGGTCATCGCACCGGCATTGCCTGCCGTCACCTCGATGAAGTAACCGAGCACGTTGTTGTGCTTGATCTTCAGCGACTTGATTCCGGTCTCTTCGCAATATTGCAGTTGCAGGCCTGCAATGACGCGGCGCGACTGGTCGCGCAGCGCCCGCATCTCGTCGAGTTCTCCGCTCGCCCCCTCGCGCACGAAGCCGCCGTCGCGCTTCAGCAGCGGCAGTTCTTCGGCAAGCATCGCATCGAGCGCGGCGAGCAAGGCTCCCGGTAATGCAGCGATCGCGAGGCGCGCGCCGGTCAGCTCCGCTGCAAGATCGGCGCTCGAAAGCAGCGCCGATATAGCGCCAGCAGCGCGCAATCCCGACTGGATGGCGCCGAGATCACGCGGGCCCCCACGACCGAGCGCCAGGCGCGAGAGCGCCCGCGGCATGTCCGGCGCGCGCCGCAGGGCATCGCGCAAATCCATCGAAAGACTCGGCTGATCGACGAGAATTTCGATCGAATCGAGCCGCGCATTGATGCGCTCCGGATCGGTCAGCGGCGACATAAGCCGCTCGGCGAGCAGCCGAGCCCCACCGCTTGTCACCGTCCGGTCGAGCGCTCGAAGCAAGCTTCCTTCGCGGGCGCCGGAGAGCGTCTTGACGAGTTCGAGATTGGCGCGGGTCGCCGGATCAATAAAGAGGGTAGAAGCGGCGCTCTCGCGCTCGGGAATGCCGAGCGGTGGCCGCTCCGCGAGCTGGGTTTTCTCGACATAGGCGACAGCCGCCGAGGCAGCCGCGAGCTCCGTGCGTGAGAAGCTCCCGAAGCCATCGAGGGTCTTGACGCCATAATAGCGGGCAATGCGGCCTTCCGCCGTCGCGCTATCGAAGAGCACTGCCGGCTGCGGCACTGCCACCCGGCCGAGCACGTCGAAAACCGGACGAAGCTCCGGATCGTGAAAGACAGTGTCCGGCAGGATCAGCTCGCGCGGCTCGATGCGCAGTATGTCCGCGAGCAGACGGCTCTCGGCCGTCTCGGCAAGGCGAAAGATGCCAGTCGAAATGTCGATCCAGGCGAGCGCATAGGCCGGTTCCGAGCCGCTGCGGACGCGGGCAAGCGCCATCAGATAATTCGATTCGGCCGGCGAAAGCAGCTTGTCTTCGGTGATCGTTCCGGGCGTTACCAGGCGCACGACATCGCGGCGCACGACCGACTTGCTGCCGCGTTTCTTCGCCTCCGCCGGATCCTCCACCTGCTCGCAGACGGCGACGCGGAAGCCGAACCCGATCAGCTTTTGCAGGTAGTCGTCGGCCGCATGGACCGGCACACCGCACATCGGGATTTCCTGCCCCATGTGCTGGCCGCGTTTCGTCAGCGTGATGCCGAGCGCTCGAGAAGCATCG
This sequence comes from Sinorhizobium numidicum, assembly GCF_029892045.1. Taxonomy (NCBI): domain Bacteria; kingdom Pseudomonadati; phylum Pseudomonadota; class Alphaproteobacteria; order Hyphomicrobiales; family Rhizobiaceae; genus Sinorhizobium; species Sinorhizobium numidicum. The sequence goes on along the minus strand of NZ_CP120368.1, from coordinate 396,581 downwards.
ACCGCATCCTGGAAGAACAATTCGTAGAAATCGCCCATGCGGTAGAAGAGCAGCGAATCCGGGTTGCTCGCCTTGATCTCGATATACTGCTCCATCATCGGCGTCGCCGTGGAGCGGCTCTCTTCGCTCGCCAGATTGGACACGGAAAGGACATCGCCCGTGCGGCTCGATGGGTCTGTCACGAAATTCATTGATTGTTCCAAAAAAAGAGATGTCACAATATCCGCAAGCATTTATAGACGACAACAACAAAGGGGCCGACCGGAGGGGTCGCCCACAGGAGGTTGAGGAAACATGCCGGAAATCGACAAATCCGACCGCGCCATGACGAGCGTTACCGCCCAGGAAGCGCTCGATTTCCACTCCCAGGGTCGCCCCGGAAAACTGGAGATCTCGCCGACCAAGCCGATGGCGACACAACGCGACCTATCGCTCGCCTATTCGCCCGGCGTCGCCGTTCCGGTGAAGGCGATCGCCGACGATCCGGCAACGGCTTACGACTACACGTCGCGCGGAAACATGGTTGCGGTGATTTCGAACGGCACGGCAATTCTCGGCCTCGGCAATCTCGGCGCGCTCGCCTCGAAGCCGGTGATGGAAGGCAAGTGCGTCCTCTTCAAGCGCTTCGCTGACGTCGATTCTATCGACCTCGAAGTCGACACCGAGAATGTCGACGAATTCGTCAATTGCGTGCGCTTCCTCGGCCCGTCCTTCGGAGGCATCAACCTCGAAGACATCAAGGCGCCGGACTGCTTCATCATCGAGCAGCGGCTGCGCGAGGTCATGGATATTCCCGTCTTCCACGACGATCAGCACGGCACCGCGATCATCGCCACCGCCGGCCTCATCAATGCGCTGGCGCTGACCGGCCGCGACTTCAACACCACCAAGCTTGTCTGCAACGGTGCGGGCGCCGCCGCGATCGCCTGCATCGAGCTCATCAAGGCGATGGGCTTCAATGCGGAAAACGTCATTCTCTGCGACACCAAGGGGGTGATCCATCAGGGCCGCACCGATGGCATGAACCAATGGAAATCGGCCCATGCCGTCAAGACCGACCACCGGACACTAACCGAAGCCCTCAGGGGTGCCGACGTATTCTTCGGCCTATCGGCAAAGGGCGCGCTATCGACCGAGATGGTGCTCTCCATGGCGCCGAGGCCGATCATCTTCGCCATGGCAAATCCAGATCCGGAAATCACGCCGGAGGAGGTTACCCAGATTCGGGACGATGCCATCGTCGCGACGGGCCGTTCGGACTATCCGAACCAGGTGAACAATGTTCTCGGCTTCCCTTACATTTTCCGCGGCGCACTCGACGTTCGTGCCTCGACCATCAATGACGCTATGAAGATCGCCGCGGCGGAAGCGCTTGCGAGTCTCGCGAAGGAAGACGTGCCGGACGACGTCGCCGCGGCCTACCAGGGCAACCGGCCGCGTTTCGGACCGCAATACATTATTCCCGTTCCATTCGATCCGCGTCTCATCTCCGCTATTCCGATAGCGGTGGCGAAAGCGGCGATGGAGACCGGCGTTGCGCGCAAGCCGATTGCCGATCTTACGGCTTACGGCCAGCAGCTTTCCGCACGGCGCGATCCAATCGCGTCGACTCTGCAGCGTATCTTCGAGCGCGTCCGCCGCCAGCCGAAACGCATCGTCTTTGCGGAAGGCGAGGAAGTGCAGATGATGCGCTCGGCCATTGCCTATGCCAACCAGCAACTCGGCACCGCCATCCTGCTCGGGCGCGAGGATCAGATGCGCGAAACAGCCGAACGGGAAGGAATTGACCTCGACCGGCCCGGCATTCAGATCGTCAATGCCCGCCTCTCCAAGCGCGTCGGAGCATACACCGATTTCCTCTACGCTCGCCTGCAGCGCCAGGGCTATCTTTTCCGTGATGTGCAGCGGCTGATCAACAACGACCGCAACCATTTCGCCGCCTGCATGGTGGCACTCGCCGATGCGGATGGCATGGTCACCGGCCTTACCCGCAATTATTCGACGGCGCTTGAAGACGTGCGTCGCTGCATCGACGCCAAGCCGGGCCACCGCGTGATCGGCGTATCGCTCGCGCTCTGCCGCGGCCGCACGGTGCTCGTCGCCGATACCGCTGTGCACGATATGCCGTCTGCGGAGGAACTGGCGGATATCGCCGAGGAGGCGGCCGGGCTCGCCAAGCGGTTGGGCTATGAGCCCCGCGTCGCAATGCTTGCCTATTCGACTTTCGGCCATCCGTCCGGCGAGCGCTCGGAACGGGTGCGCGAGGCCGTGAAGATGCTCGACAAGCGCCGCGTCGATTTCGAGTACGACGGCGAAATGGCCGCGGACGTGGCACTCAATTCGCGGGTCATGGAGCAATATCCGTTCTGCCGTCTCTCGGGCACGGCCAACGTGCTGGTAATGCCAGCTTTCCATTCGGCCTCGATCTCGACCAAGATGCTCCAGGAACTGGGCGGTTCAACCGTCATCGGTCCCTTGCTCGTCGGCCTGGACAAGTCGGTTCAGATCGTCTCCATGTCGGCCAAGGATTCCGACATCGTCAACATGGCGGCGATCGCCGCCTACAATGCAGGAACGTAAGCCGACAGGTTTGCGCCGTTTCGAAACAATGCTGTGTCCCCGCTGAACATCATGCAGCCCGTTGTTCAGTAACGACACATATAGCACCAATAAAACAAGAGCCCACATCCTTGGGAACGGAAGTGGGCTCAATACTTTATGGCTGGCCTATTTCCTACGTGATAAAAATGAGAGAAACTTAATCGCGGCACGGGCTCCCTCCAGCCATACCGTCGACCGTTCCTTTATATTTTTACACTTGCTTCGTCATGAAATCCAGATCAACCACGAAAATACACTTGCCGCTTACACGCGGAAAAGTCAAATACATCCTTAATAACTGGTTAATACTGCTACAGAGATCGCCAAAAAAGGTGTAGATCGGTTCAAATCACCGCCCTCGAAGGGGCGATGTCAAGATACTGTGGACGAGAAGCGCCCGGCGTCGGCACCGTAGTAGTTGAGATAACGACCCGAAATATTGCTGATCGGCAGCACGATAAGGACATCCGTCGTGCGAAACGCGTGATCCACCACCGCACCGTCACCGACCATCGCACCTAGCCGCATATAGCCTTTGATCAAGGGCGGCAGGGCGGAAAGCGCCTTCTTGGGATTGATCGCCTCCGGAGGCATCAGGTCCATCGTGCGATGAAGTTCCGGCCGCGCGGCAACTGCCCAGTCGTCCTGCGCCAGAACATTGTGGTGCAGGAACGAAAGGGCCAGCGCGTGCTCTTCCGGAATAACACCCGGGAAAGAGCCGCAGCCAAACATCGCGTCTACGCCGTGTCTCAGAGCATAGGCCCAATTGCCCTGCCAGAGCAGTTCGACCGTGCGCTTGGTCCTGTATGCCGGCAGGACGCAGGAGCGCCCGAGCTCCATGAAGCGCTTGCCCGGGTGGCGGGAGAAAAGCTCACCGATGGCGAATTCAGAAGCCGAATAGAAGCCGCCTGCCCGCGCGGCGACGTCCTGGCGCAGCAGGCGATAGGTGCCGACGATCTGCTCCTCGGAATCACCCTCGATGGAGGTATCGAGAACCAGCAGATGATCGCAGATCGCATCCCAGCTATCGACGTCACGCTTGCGCCGGTCGGCTTCCGGCGCCACCTGCGCATTCATCTCTTCGACAAAGACCTTGTAACGCACCGCTTGCGCCGCATCGATCTCGGCGGCCGAGCGAGCAAGGCGCGTCTCTAGATTGGCGATCCGCCCGAGAACCTCGGTTGCCGGACCCGCAACGGTCTTGCGCATGCAAGCCTGTGAAGTGTCAACCACGCTCGTCGAATCCAGAAGTTCGATCGTCATTCCTGGTCATCCCGAATAGCCAAATGCCTGCCGGGCTTAGACCACGTTTCTGCAACAAGATAGTGACACGATAGCTGTGGGCAACCCCAACACGGCGATGCTGGGAACCTACGAAGGCTACGTCTTTTCGCCCTCGAGAAGGTCAGCGATTTCCGTGACGAGCCGCGCCGGTTCAATGGGCTTGGACAACACCCCATCGGCACCGGCTGCAAGCAGAAGCTGGTGCAGGTCGCCGCGGACGTCCGACGTCAACACGATGACGGGCACGCGCACCATATCTCCGGCCGCTTCCTTCTCGCGAAGACGTCTCAGCACGGCGAGCCCGTCACCACCCGGCATGTTGAGGTCGGTGACGATGAGAGAGGGCGCCACGCACGCGCCGTCCTGCCCATGGATGGCGGCTTCAAGCGCCCGGAAATCGCCGACCTGCTGCACAGAATGCCCCGCCCGCCGAAGGATCGTCCGCAGGATCAGCGCATTGACGGGATCGTCCTCGGCGACCAGGATGGCACGAGCTCCCTTAGCCACGGCCACAGGCGGCTCCTCCCTGAGAACGGGCCTGTTGTCGTTGATCGCATCCCGCTTTTCGATGCCTTTCAGGCGTCCGAGCAAAACCTCCACCAGCGACTTTTCGCGCAACGGACGAATCAGCCAGGCCTCATAGCCGCCCATCTGGTTCACGGGATGGCTGGTGCGTTCTTCAGGATTAATGAGATAAGTCTTGCGCAATCTGAGCGCGCCGATAGCCGGCAGCCTGAACAGAAGCTCGCGGAACTGGCCCGCACGGCGGTGGTCGACAATGATGTCGGTCAAAGGCAGGCTGTTTGTCAGCGCCGCGGCGGCGAAGCTTTCGGCAACGGCGAGCGTCGCTGCCCGATGGCACTTGCCGCCGAGCGTTGCGATCGTGGCAGCAAGCGCCGCCGAAGCGGGGCCATCCGGCGCCAACACCAGCACATGCATACCCGATAGCATGCCGCGTCTGGCGAGGGCGGAAGATGGCTCGGCGCCCTCGAGCGGAAAGCAAACCTCGAAACGGCTTCCGACACCGGCCGTGCTGCAAGCGGTCAGGCTGCCGCCAAAGGCTTCCATTATACGCCGCGATATTGCGAGACCGAGGCCAGTGCCTTTAGCGCGCTGGGCATCGTCGCCGGCCTGCTCGAACTCCTCGAAGACGCGCCCGAGTTCTTCGGCCGACATGCCAGGGCCGCTATCGTCGATGCGGATGCGCACGCAACCTTCGTCGATATCGGCTGCGACGAAGACACCGCCGGTTTCCGTGAACTTCACCGCATTGCCGATCACATTGAATAAAACCTGCCGGAGACGTGCCGCATCGAATTCCATGCTTGCGGGCACATCGGCCGCAACCGTTGCGCCGACCTCGATGCCCTTCTCATGCGCGCGATGGGAGAGCATCTCCACCACACCCTCTAGGACGCCACGCAAGTCCTGTTGTGACGGGCGCAACTTAAACCGTCCGGCCGAAAGCGAAGAGAAATCGATGAGGTCCTCGACCAGTTGGACCAGCGCATGGCCGGACTGACGCATGCCGGCAAGATAGTTGTGCTGTTCGGCAGACAATTGCGTCTGGGCGAGCAGATGGCTCATGCCGAGAATGCCGGAGAGCGGCGTGCGGATTTCGTGACTAACAGTGGCGAGTAGGCGCGATTTCGCCTGGCTCGCCTCTTCCGCGCGCCTACGGGCCTCCTCCCTTTCGCGCGCCGCCCGCGCCTCCTCGGTCACGTCGCGGCCAATGCTGTGACGCGTCAGCCGGCCGCTCGCGGGCTCGCGTGCGATGACGTCGTGCCAGTCGTAGAGACGGACGCCCGTCGCCGTCGCGAGGCGCGCGAGATAGCGGTCCGGCTCAGGCGTTGGTTCGAAGCTCAGGCCCACGGCCGCGCAGGTTAGCCCGCTCACATCCGCGCGGGCGCAAACCTGATGAAAAATCACATTGGCCCACACGATTGTGCCGTCCATGCCGCGGATGACGGCAAGGTCGCCCAACGCGTCGTGAATTGGTGAAAATGGAGCCGGAGCTTCGCCACGCTGCCGCTCGGGCGCGTACGGGCTCTCGTCCTCCGCACCCGTCCGTCCAGCCGGCCCGACCTCGTCGGCAAGAAGCAGGAAAGCACCGGCAAGGCCGCCGACGGCGATCAACGCCGGAAGCAGATGGAAGCCGGCGCTCGCACCGACGGCGACGAGAAGTGCCGCGGCCATGATTCCACCGATGGCGCAAACGCTGCGGCCAAGCGAGGGGCCGACGTCTACCGCCGCAGACGGTGACAGTCTATCGCCAGGGCTTATCCGGTGCTTCAATCGTGGCCGTTCGCTCATGCCACCGGCGTAGCACGGTGGGCCTTCCGAATGCCTTCAACGCATCTCTAAAGTTTTAGCGAACGTTCCTTTTTGGCCTGCAGAAGTTCGTCCAGGATGATCGCACCTGCCCCGACCGTGATGAAACTGTCCGCGAGGTTGAAGACCGCAAATGACCATGTCGCCGTGTGGAACAGAACATAGTCGATGACGTAGCCGAAGAGCAGCCGGTCGACGAGGTTGCCCAACGCGCCGGCGATGATCATCGCATAGCCGAGGTGGGCGAAGAAGCGATCCTTCGGCGTGCGCCGCCACAGCCACAGCACGAAGGCGACAACAGCGAGGCGGATGCCGACGATGAACCACGCTTCCATGCCGGAAAGCATGGAGAAGGCCACGCCATAATTATAGGTCCGATAGAGAGCCAGCATCGGAATGACCGGCACCGCCTGCTGGAACGGCAGAAAAGCCTCCACGAGATACTTGACGATCTGGTCCGCGGCGATCGCAATCAGAATGAAGACCGCAATCGGCAGCGGCCGGGAGAACAGGGTCTTGCCTCCACTCATGCGCCAGCATCCAGAGACAAGAGGTGGCGCCGCGCTTCGAACAGCATAATGCCAGTGGCAATGGCAAGATTGAGCGAGTCCGCACGTCCGGCCTGCGGAATACGGGCGAGTGCGCCCGCTTCGCGCGCGAGTTCCACCGGCAGGCCGGCCTGTTCATTGCCCATCAACAGCACGACGGGCTTCGACTTATAGTCGATCGTCCTGTAATCGACCGAGCCTGCCAGATGCGTCGCCACAACGCGAACGCCGGTCGTCTTCTGCCATTTTATGAAGTCCTCGGCATTGGTACGGACGATCGGCATGGCAAACACCGACCCCATCGTCGCCCGCACGGTTTCAAGCGAGAAAGGGTCTGTGGTCTCGCCGACGAGAATGACGCCCGACGCGCCCGCGGCGTCAGCGGTGCGGATGATTGTTCCGAGATTGCCGGGGTCGCGAACACGGTCGAGCGCCACATAGGTCTCGCCCTCCTGCGGGTGGATATCCTTGAGCGGCCGATAACGCTGCTCGAAAATACCGACGACCATCTGCGGATTGTCGCGCCGGGTGATTGTCGAAATCACCTTCTCGCTGACCTCGAGGACGAGACCGCCTTTAGCCACTGTCTTCGCCGCCACCTGCTCGACCTGCAGCTTGCCCTTCGCCGCCTTGGCATAGACGAGCGTCTTGATCTTCCAGCCGAGATCGAGCGCGTCGATTACCAGCTTCAGGCCCTCGGCCATGAAGGAGCGCGTCTCGTCACGGTGCTTCTTCTGGGCAAGCGAGCGGATGTCCTTGATGATCGGATTGGTGAGGCTGGTAACCTCCTTCACCTGGCCGACGCGCGACGTGCCGTGATCGCCTCTGTCATTGTTCATTCGGGTACCCAGCGACTGAAAAGGGAGGTGGAGAGCGCCCGGCCCGGCTCTTTGCCGTCGAGACCGCCCTCGCGGATGATGAGCTCGCCCGATTCCACCCGGCCGCCGCGCCCGCGCATCGTCTCGCGCATGAGCTCGTGGATCGAATAGAAGCTCGCACGGATGGAATAGGCGGTGAGCACCAAGCCGCGCGCCTCCGGCGACAGGATCTCGCGGCAGGTGTCCAGCATCGCCGGCAGATGATCGAAAAGCTGCCAAACCTCGCCGTTCGGGCCGCGACCAAATTTCGGCGGATCCGTCAGGATGATGTCGTAGCGGCTGCCGCGCCGCTCCTCACGCTGGATGAACTTCATCGCGTCGTCGCAGATCCAGCGGATCGGCAGTTTTTCGGCACGCGCCAGCGTCTGGTTCTCGCGCGCCCAGCCGATCGCTTTCTTGGAAGCGTCGACATGCGTGACTTCTGCGCCCGCCTTGGCGGCAATCAGTGAGGCGACGCCGGTATAGCCGAAGAGATTGAGAACTTTGAGCGGCCGGTCGGCCGTCGCCACCTGATCCCGCATCCATGACCAATGGGCAAGCTGCTCTGGAAAAACGCCGACATGCCGGAACGAAGTAAAACGGCCGAGGAAATCCGTATCTAGAAGCTTCATCGGCCAGGTTTCGCCGAGCACCTCCCCCGGAAAACGCCAGCGTCCCATGCCGTCCTCGTCGGTATCGCCGGTGAAGACGGCGTCCGCTTTTTCCCAGACCGATGCCGGCAGCGACTTCGGCCACAGTGCCTGAGCCTCCGGCCGGACGACGCGATAGGGACCATATTGCTCGAGCTTCTCCCCATCGCCGCTATCGATCAGGTGATAGCCGGCGGTAGCAACCGTTTCGAGGATGAGCGGCACGGTTTCGGCCGGCTTCTCTCCGGTCCTCGGCTTGACGACGCGCACCGCGGCGGCCTCCTTCAAGGAGGAGCGCTGCAGCACGGCCTTCGAGGGCGGCGTTGCGGCGGGCTTGCCCTTGAATGGGACGCCCTTTGCCGGCGGCTGTCTTTGCTCGTGACGACCGCCGCGCGCCTCGGCGCCCCGGCCCTTCGCCGCCGTGACCGAGGCGTTCTTCGATCGCCGATCTTTTTCCTTCACGCGCTGATCCTTGGACTCTGCTCAAACCATCCGACGCACCCGCTCTCGACCCCGCCGGCGGGCGGAAGCCGTGCTCATACGCCGTTCCCGCGCCGGAATCCATGCGCGAAACATTTCAAGCCGTGCAAATAGCATTGCCGGTGCTCTTGGCAAAGCCGTTTCCGATTTGCCATGATCAGGCGAGAAGCAGGTGGAGGACGCGGCATGGACATGACGGGCGAGGAACGTATCGCGGCGCGCCGGGACGCAGTCTGGCAGTGCTTGAACGATCCGGAAATTTTAAGACGATGCATTCCGGGCTGCCAGTTGCTCGAGATGATATCGCCGACGGAGCTTACGGCGGTGGTCAAGGTCAAGATCGGTCCGGTTTCGGCGACCTTCAACGGCAATGTCATCCTTTCCAACCTCAATCCACCCGCCAGCTACAGGATATCCGGCGAGGGCAAAGGCGGCGTCGCCGGTTTCGCCAAGGGAGGTGCCGACGTGACGCTCTCAGAGGAGGGTGACGAAACGGTGCTGCGTTATGATGTCAAGGCGGAGGTCGGCGGCAAACTCGCTCAGCTCGGGTCGCGCCTGATCGATTCGACGTCGAGGAAGCTCGCGCAGCAGTTCTTTTCCGACTTCAACCTGGCCGTCACGGGCGCAGCCGAAGCGGCGAGCTAGCCCGCGGAGCAAGATGCGTGCGGCTTCCCGGTCCCGTTTCGCGCCGGCTTTGCGCGGGGTAAAAAGCGCAACGACTCCGTCAGGTCCGTGGCGTCGGCAAAGCCGTGTGCTGTGCCTGACTTTCCGCCTGCCTGCGTTGTTTTTCCGCCTCGCGGTGCCATTTCAGCGCTTCGTTCGCTTCATTGCGGGCGCGGCGCCGGTATTTTCCCTGATTGATCCACATCGCCGTCGCCCCGACGATCAGGCCGAGTATGACAGCGAGGAAGAGGAAAACGAAAAACGGTGCCGAGACAGAGAGCACGGTATCGGCCGTATTGAACGGATTGAGGGCCAAAGTCACCATTTGGCGGTTGGCAACGCTCAGCACGATCAGGATCACCCCGACCGGCACGAGAACGACGATATTGATCAGCTTCTTGAACATGCACTCGCTCCGGCTATAGCGTCGACGCGGAACGATCTTCGCCAGACACGACGCGCAAATTGAAGAGATGAGCGCTCATGCGCCTGCAAGGCGTATCGCGCCGCCGTGCGCCGTTACAGCGCCTCTCGCCCGTCAGTCCTCATCGTCGCCGTTCATGTCCGGGTTGAGCCGCTCACGCAGTTCCTTGCCGGTCTTGAAGAAAGGCACCCATTTTTCCTCTACGAAAACGGAATCGCCCGTGCGCGGGTTGCGGCCGGAGCGCGACGGTCTGTTCTTGACCGAGAAGGCGCCGAAGCCGCGGAGCTCGACCCGGTTTCCTGCCGCGAGCGCATCTGTGATCTCATCGAGAACCGCATTGACGATATTTTCGACATCGCGGTGGTAGAGATGCGGATTGCGCGCCGCGACAATCTGCACCAGTTCTGACTTGATCACTGTCGCCCCCTTGGTTCTCTTATCTTGTTCTGTTTTGCTTTGTGACTTTCGGAAGGGTATCGCCCGACGCCCCGGGTCTGTAGTTGCGGCCCCGTCGCTCAGGGCAAGATATCTTGCCTTTTCAATTGGCCATCAACCTGCCAAACCGAAACAAGACCGTCAAGAAACAACTTCTCTCCGCCGATCTTTTCGAACGCCCTCATCGACGGAAAAGCGTCATATCCCAACATCTTGATCCATTCGGAGACGAGTGCGCCAAGGCCGAATGGCAGTTTGCCGCCTGACTCCTCCCAGTCCACGACCGCAAGCTCTTTTGGCACCTTCCGATCAGCCAGAAACGCCCTGATCTCGTCGTCACCACCGAGTGTATCGACGAGTTTGTCCTTGAGCGCCTGCCGCCCCGTAAATATCCGGCCGTCCGCCAGCGCGAGCGCATCCGGCCGCGGCAGCTTGCGTCGTTCTGCCACCAGATCGACAAACCAGGCATAGCTGTCGTCGATCATCGTCTGGATCATCGCCCGGGCCTCGTCGCTTGGCGGATGGAATGGAGAGGGCTCCGCCTTGAGCGGTCTCGACTTGATCGATTCGAGCGACACGCCGAGCTTGTCCATCAGGTTCTTGACCTGCGGGTACTGGAATATGACGCCGATGGATCCGGTGATGGAGGTCTCGCCGGCGACGATCCGATCGCCGGCAAGTGCAATCAGGTATCCGGCGGACGCAGCAAGTGTCCGTACATCCGAGACGACCGGCTTCTTGGCAGCCACCTTGCGGATCGCATTGTAGAGCACTTCACCGCCATAGGTGGTCCCGCCCGGGGATGATATCGTCACGATCAAAGCCTTGACGGAATCGTTCTCCGCAATCCTATCCAGGCGCTCGACCAGTTCCCGATCATCCTGGATGAGGCCCGAAACGGTCACGCGCGCTACGTGATCGCGGGTGCGCTCCGCCACCTCGCCCCAACCGGAAAGGGCAAACAGTACGAGGGCGCCGGCGACGAGGAGGCCCGCAGCCGCCCAACGCCAGAAGCTTAGTTTTCTGCGCAGGCTGCGGCGGTCGGCAATGGCAAGTTCATCCATGAGTATCTCCCGATTTCTTGTCGCGGGTCCTGTCAGTTTCCAGCGGAACATGCTATCTGCGCGCGCTGCGGCAAGCTAGATAGTCGCGGTTGGCGGCGAGCGAAAGTCACCGACGGCTTTTTCGCTGCATTTCAAAGTTTTTGTCGCTCCATTGCCGGACGACAAGAAAATAACCATATTTGCCGTGACTTACGCCAGTGTATGTAAATGCGGATCCCGTTGGGTTCGCGGATATCAAACGGAACCAACAGGCCCTTTCATGCTGAACGAAGCACGATTTCCCGCAATCTTTAGCGATTCGGGCACGAGCTCTTCGGATGCCTACGCCTCGGCGGCGCGGCATTCGGCGCTGGTCAGGCGCCTGAAAGTGATATTGCCGCTCGCTGCGGGCACTATCGCGCTGATTTTTGTGGCGGTCTCCTTCGTACGCGCCTTTCTGCCGGAGCAACTGCAGCTTGAAACGGCAACGATCGAGAACGGCAAGATCGTGATGCAGAACCCGGCGATCTCCGGCCGCAACAAGCAGGATATCAGCTATTCGATGAAGGCGCAGCGCGCGCTGCAGGATATCGCGAATCCGAACATCATCACTCTCGAGACGATCCACGCGGAAATGCCGGTCAACGAGACGCTGATTGCGACAGTGGACGCGGCAAGCGGCATCTATGATCGTGGTGCCAACACGCTCGATATGAACGCACCGTTCACGATTTCCATGAATAATGGCGTCAATGCCGATTTCCGATCGGCCTATCTGGACATCAATGCGGGCGAAATGGAAACGAAACAGCCGATCGCGATCAGCATGAACGGCGGATCGATCATTGCGCAGAAGCTGCGAATGACAGATAAGGGACGTATTGTAACATTCGAGGGCATGGTACGGGTGAATGTTGAACCCAGCACCATCCGCAAGAACGCAAAATAATAGGACCCGGTGCACCCATGTCGGTCAAAGCTACCGTTTTTTTTAAGATTTCCGCCAGCCTGGTCATTGCCGGGATCGGCGCCTTGATGATTGTCTCCGATGCGTCCGCGCAGGCGACGTCCAGCAACATGAAGGGCCTCCAGCTCTCCAACGACAAGCCGATCCAGATCGAGAGCGACAAGCTCGAAATCAAGGATCCCGAAAGCAAGGCGATCTTCACGGGCAATGTCAAAGTCGTTCAGGGCACGACAACGCTGCAGGCCGGCAGCATGACGGTGTTTTACAAGACAGGCGGCGGTACCATTTCGAGTGGCAGCGCCGATATCGATCGTATCGAGGTGAGCAATCGCGTGCTCCTCGATTCCGGCACTCAGCAGGCGACCGCCGACACCGGCTCCTTCAACCTGACCAAGCAGACACTGGTGCTCAAGGGCGAGAAAGTGGTGTTGTCGGAAGGCAAGAATGTTTTCGTCGGCTGCCAGTTGAACGTGCAGATGGATACGGGTGAAGCCCAGTTGGAAGCCTGCGGCGGCCGCGTGCAGATCCAACTCGATCCGCAGTCCCGCAAGAAGAACTGACGTAGACCCGCTCGTGCACATTCCTTTTCTTCACAAACGCAAACGGGTCAGAAAGCCGTCGGCGGCAGCCATAGCTGCCCACGCGGTCGACAAGGCACGCTATGACGGCACGCTGATCGCCCGCAGCCTCACAAAGTCCTATCGCTCGCGCCGGGTCGTCAATGGCGTATCGCTCGTCGTGCGCCGTGGCGAGGCCGTCGGCCTGCTTGGGCCGAACGGCGCCGGCAAGACGACCTGCTTTTACATGATCACCGGCCTAGTGCCCGTCGACGAAGGCTCGATCGAGATCAACGGCAATGATGTCACCTCGATGCCGATGTATCGTCGGGCCCGCCTTGGGGTCGGCTATCTGCCGCAGGAGGCTTCAATCTTCCGCGGGCTGACGGTCGAGGAAAATATCCGCGCCGTGCTCGAAGTTCACGACGAGAACCTCGACCGCCGAGAGAGCAAGCTCAACGATCTGCTTGGTGAATTTTCGATCACCCACCTGCGCAAGTCTCCGGCGATCGCCCTTTCCGGAGGCGAACGGCGGCGTCTCGAAATCGCGCGGGCGCTCGCGACCGACCCGACATTCATGCTGCTCGATGAGCCTTTCGCGGGCGTCGACCCGATCTCGGTCGCCGATATCCAGGCGCTTGTGCGGCATCTGACCTCGCGCGGCATCGGCGTTCTCATCACCGACCACAACGTGCGCGAGACGCTCGGACTGATCGATCGCGCCTATATCATCCATGCCGGCGAAGTGCTGACGCATGGCCGCGCCAACGACATCGTTACCAACCCAGACGTACGCAGGCTCTATCTCGGCGATAACTTCAGTCTCTGAGTGCCTCGCGGCAGCGAATTTGTCGCTGCGGCTCGCGACCACGCTTGACCAAATCCCCTTAATAAGCAATTTTTGGGCCAACTACTGCATGGCTTCTTAAATCGGAACCGATTTAAGGATAAAACCATGCAGCAGTTCAAAATGTTACAGCGACTTTGTGCGTCTGAAAAACGCATGGCGCTGTAATAATAAACGGCCCGTGCAAAGCGATCGAAAAACGATCCGGGCCCTCGAGATTGGACGGGAGTTTCGCGTCAGCATGGCTTTGTCCGCCAGCCTTCATTTGCGACAGTCGCAGTCGCTGATCATGACACCGCAACTGATGCAGTCGATCCAGCTGCTGCAGATGACCCATCTGGAGCTCAATCAGTTCATCGCCCAGGAGGTCGAGAAGAATCCGCTGCTCGAATGTCAGTCCGGCGATGAAATGGTAATCCCGCAGGATCGCGCCGGCCGCGAGGAAGCGGCATCCCTCTCCGTCGACACTGGCAGCGACACCGGAAGCGACGCGGACGAGGCTGGCACCCAGCGCGACCTTTACGATAGCGCCACATCGAGCACCGGCGAGAGGCTCAGCGAACAGCTCGACGCCGACTTCGCAAACGTCTTCCCGGACGACACGACGCCGCAGCGCGCCGATGCTCCGGAGTTGCTCGGCCAATGGAAATCGATGCCCGGCGGGGGCGACGGCGACAATGGCGAGGGATACGATCTCGACGATTTTGTCGCCGGCCGAAAAACTCTGAGGGAGGCCCTTCTCGAACAACTTCCCTTCGCGCTCGGCACGCCCGGAGACCGACTGATTGCCCAACATCTCATCGACCAGCTCGATGAAGCAGGCTACCTGCACGCCGACCTGCGGGAGACGGCGGCCAGGCTCGGCGCGGCGACAGAAGACGTGACGCGCGTGCTGCTCGTCCTGCAGCAATTCGATCCGCCGGGCGTCTTCGCACGCAGCCTCAGCGAATGTCTCGCCATTCAGCTGCGCGCGCGCGACCGCCTCGATCCGGCGATGGACGCGCTCGTCGCCAATCTGGAGCTTTTGGCGCGCCGCGATTTCGCCAGCCTCAAGAAAATCTGCGGCGTTGACGAGGAAGATCTGATCGACATGCTCGCCGAAATCCGCAAGCTCGACCCGAAACCGGGCACCAGCTTCGAAACCTGCGTCAGCGAGGCGATCATACCCGACGTCACCGTACGCGCGGCGCCGAACGGTAGCTGGCTGGTCGAACTCAATCCTGACGCCCTGCCCCGGGTTCTCGTCAATCACGACTATTTCGCCGAGATCTCGCGCGGCACCCAGAAAAACAGTGCCGACCAGGCCTTTCTCAGCGAATGCTTGCAGAATGCCAACTGGCTGACGCGCAGCCTCGACCAGCGCGCCAGGACGATCATGAAGGTGGCGAGCGAGATCGTCAGGCAGCAGGACGCCTTTCTCGTCAACGGCGTCGACCACCTGCGCCCACTCAACCTCAGAATAGTCGCCGACGCGATCAAGATGCATGAATCGACGGTGAGCCGAGTTACATCGAACAAATACATGCTGACGCCTCGCGGGCTATTCGAATTGAAGTACTTCTTCACCGTTTCGATCGGCTCGGCCGAGAATGGGGATGCACACTCGGCGGAATCCGTTCGTCATCGGATCCGCACGATGATCAATCAGGAAAGCGCAGGCGCGGTGCTTTCCGACGACGACATCGTCGAGAGCTTAAAGCAGGCCGGCGTCGACATCGCCCGGCGGACCGTCGCCAAATATCGCGAGGCGATGAACATACCTTCCTCCGTCCAGCGACGGCGCGAGAAGCGGGCACTCGCCAAGGCTGCCGGCTTCTGATTGCCGACGAGCGGCTTCTCGTCCGGATTCCCCTCAGCGGCCTGCCGGCCACCTTCTCCCCGCCAGCGGGGCGAAGCGGGCAAGTGCTAGTCTCCTCACGCCCCGCCTCGTTTGAAGGGAGGGGGCCTGCGTCGATATTTTTGCGACCGGCAATTGACTCCCTGCGACACAAGGGATATGAGGCCGCCGCAATTGCCGAAGGACGCAAACTCCACTTCGGCGGTTCCGCGCGATCTTCCGGCGGCGCATGCGCGCCCTTGCTGAAACGCTTGGATGACGGAAGCGCTTGGAATAGACTGGACGCGCAATCACGAACGAGAGAGGAAACTCCATGAGTGTGCGTGTATCCGGTAAACATATGGAAATCGGCGAATCGTTCCGCGCCCGTATTGGGGAGCAGATACAGCAGGCCGTGACCAAATATTTCGACGGAGGATATTCAAGCCAGGTCACTGTGGAAAAGTCTGGATCGCGTTTCAGCGCGGACTGCAAGCTTCATCTCGACACGGGCGTGGTATTGCAGGCGAACGGCCAGGCGAACGAGCCTCAGCTAGCCTTTGATGGGGCTGCGGAGCGTATCGAAAAGCGGCTTCGACGCTACAAGCGCAAGCTCAAGGATCATCATAACGGCAACGGCCAGAGCGCTGCCGAGGTGGCCTACACAGTGATGGATTCGGTGCCTGATGCGGACGAGGAAGTTCCGGAGGATTATGCACCGACGATCGTTGCCGAAAGCACGAAACAACTGAGGACGATGTCCGTTGCAAGCGCTGTCATGGCACTCGACATGACGGACGAACCGGTACTGATGTTTCGCAGTCCCGGCAACAAAGATCTGAATATCGTCTATCGGCGCAACGATGGAAATATTGGCTGGATCGACGCCGCCAATATCAAGGCATGAGCAGGGCCGGGGGAGGCCGATACGTCCGGCCTACCCCGCCGCTCGGATCAGCGGACAGCCGGAAAAGCTCGACTTTTCTGTGCATGGTACCCGCCAAGATAAAGATGGATAGAGCCATCACGACACATTTGTGATGAAGTTGTCAGGCTCTAACCGGCGAACGAGGACAAAAGAATGGCATTGGCAGGCTTGCTGCATCAAAATGCGATCATCCCGGCCATGAGGGCCAACTCGAAGAAACAACTCCTTCAGGAACTGGCGGCAAAAGCATCCAAACTCACCGGTTTGCCGGAGCGGGAAATCTTCGACGTCATCCTGCAGCGGGAACGGCTCGGATCCACCGGCGTCGGCAACGGCATCGCCATCCCGCACGGGAAGCTCAGCAATCTTCCGTCGATCGTCGGCATCTTCGCACGGCTCGACACGCCGGTCGATTTCGAGGCGCTCGACGACCAGCCGGTCGATCTCGTCTTTCTGCTGCTCGCGCCGGAAGGCGCCGGTGCCGACCACCTGAAGGCACTGTCTCGCATCGCGCGCGTGCTGCGCGACCATGACATGGTGGCGAAGATCCGGGCGAGTGATTCCGCCAGCGCGATCTACACCCTGCTCAACGACGACACGACTTCGCACGCCGCATGAAGCTGCGGCAGGCAGGGCACGACGCTTTGGATTAGTGCCAATGTCAAGCCGGCCAGCAACTAGTAGAACTGGCGCCGGTTCAGGTGATCTATGAAAATTCGGAACAGCGCGCCTTGGCCGGAAATACCAAGCCGGCGATAAATATTCTTGCGGTGGATCCGAACGGTCCCTTCGGCAATGTTCATCGCCTTGCCGATCGATAGATTGCTGTGGCCGCGCAGGATCAGCCGGACAATATTGCGCTGCTGTTTGGTCAACCGGTCGGAAAAAAGGCTCTCGAAGGCACGTTCCATCGCATCGGCTGCCTCGTCCCGAGGCACCGCGGCCGCCGTGTCCTGTCGACGCCAATTCGAACGTACAGCCTGTCGCACGATCGGTTCGTAGAGCCTCAAGCGATCCAGTTCCCGCCCGCTGAACGACCGACCGCGGCAGCGCATCAGCGAATACGTCGCCTGCATGCCTTCTTGCAGCGGAATGACGAACCCCACCTCCTCGATAAGCGAACCCTTCTCCAGCGAGACGCAAGGGTGAACCTCCGCCGAGGATGAGAAGCCCGAGCGGAAAAAGCGGTCCGGCGCGAGCTCCCGCATGCGCCATAGGCCTGCCTCCTGACCGTTGTTGCAAGCAACGTAGAACGGATCGAGCAGATAGGCCCCGCCGAGATAGGCCGCCAGCGCATGCGGCGCGACTTCATGCGTATAGCCGTCATGCAACAGGATCGGCCGGGCGTCGTAAGGGAAAGCAAAGACCACCGACAGATCGAAAGGGACGACAGCCCGCAACATTGCATCAAGCGCCGGGCCGAAATCCGGGGTGCCGATACCGCCGATCATTGCCGAGATATCCGCCAGTTCCCTTGCCAACATCGAATGACTTCCCTCCTGCAACTACTGCAGCCGATTTAAGGATAAAAACATGCAGCAATTCAAAGTGCTACAGCAACCTTTGTGCGTCTGAAAAGATGCAGGCGGCTGTAGGGTTGCGCGTATCCCCCGTGGGATATCGACAGCCTTCGCTTCGTCAATGATAATTCCCGAAACAAGCGGTTGATACGGCAGCCCGTCAGAGCTTTCGGCAACGGGATGCGGAAGGAGGAACGTGATGACGGGCAAGCTTTCAGGCAAGATTGCACTAATCAGCGGCGGCGCTGGCGGCTGCGGACTGGCGGCATCTCGATTGTTCGCCCGTGAGGGCGCCAAAGTCGGCATCGTCGATTTGCCGCACAGCAAGGGCGAGGAGGTTGCCGCAGCCATTCGCGCCGAGGGTGGCAGTGCCGTGTTCGCGGCCGCCGATGTCTCGGTTTCGGCGCAGGTCAGTGCTGCGGTCGGTGCCGTCGAAGATGCTCTTGGGCCGATCACCGTGTTGTTCAACCATGCGGGCATCCTTGCCGTCGGTCCTCTCCTCGAAACGGAGGAGGACGAATGGGACCGGTTGATGGCGGTGAATGTCCGCAGCATGTTCCTGATGACCAAGGCCGTGCTTCCAGGCATGCTCAAGGCGGGCGGTGGCAGCATCGTCTGCACCTCGTCGATTTCGGCGGTCGCCGCAACGCCGATGGAAGTGCTGTACGACACGACGAAGGGCGCCTGCCATATGTTTGCCCGCGCGATCGCTGTCGAGTTCCGCGACCGGGGCATCCGCTGCAATGCCGTCTGCCCCGGCTTCATAGCCACGGACCACGGCAAGCGTGAGATCGCGGGTCTAAGCAAATACGGCGTCGACGTATCCGAAGCCGCAATTGCCGCCCAACAGGGGCGGATGTGCGACCCGATGGAAGTCGCCCGTGCAGCGCTGTTCCTGGCGAGCGACGAATCGAGCTTCGTCAACGGCACGCACCTGTTCGTTGATAATTGCTTCACCGCAGTCTGAGGGAGACGAAAATAATGCTGCAGGCAGGTGGCCACTGGAGAAACTGGGTCGGCAATCAATCATGCATCGTGCGTCACAACGGCGCGCCGGAGAGCGAAGCCGCACTTGCCGAGATGGTCCGGGAGGCGACATCCGCCGGGCTCAACGTGCGTTGCGCCGGCTCCGGCCACTCGTTCACGCCGGTCGTCGCGACGAGCGGGCTGTTGCTGACGCTTTCCGGCATGCAGGGCGTCGTCAATATCGATCAGGCGCGCAAGCGCGTCTCGGTCAAGGCCGGCACGACAATCAACCAGCTTGGCAAGGTGCTGAAGTCCAGCGGGCTGTCTCTCATCAACCAAGGCGATATCGACAGCCAAGCGCTTGCCGGCGCGCTCACCACCGGGACTCACGGCACCGGCGCCGCGCTCGGTAACATGGCCTCGCAGATCGTCGGCATGCGCCTTGTTCAACCCGACGGAAGCATCCTCGTCGTCGACGAAACGACGCCCGACCTGCTTGAAGCGGCGCGCGTCTCCATCGGCATGCTCGGCGTGGTCTCGGAAATCACGCTGCAGGCCATGGACAGCTACAATCTGCATGAGAAGTTGTGGCGGTGCGACTTTGACGAATGCATGGAACAACACGACGAGCTTGCGGCCAAGCACCGGCATTTTGGCTTCTTCTGGTGCCCGGTTCTCGAAAGCAGGCATTGCTATTGCCTGCCGGACACCTCCGCGGTCTCGACGACCAGCAAGACCTCGGACGTCTGCGAGATGAAGGTGATCGACATCACCGAGCGGCCGCCGATGGAGCAGGCATTCGAAAAGATCGCCTATTCGTCGGAGATCTATCCGATCGAATACGTACCCAACTTCCACGAGCTGGAATATGCGGTGCCGGTCGCGCACGGCAAGGATGCGGTGCGGGCCGTGCGCAAGCTGATGCTGGAAAAGCATCCGACCTGCGTTTACCCGATCGAATATCGTTTCACGGCAGGCGATTCCGGCTGGATAAGCCCGTTCTACGAACAGGATTCGATCACGCTCTCCGTCTCAGGCGAGCCCGGCACCGATTACTGGGAATATCTGAAGGACGTCGACACAATCCTCCGCCAGTACGGTTCGCGGCCGCACTGGGGCAAGCTGCACTTCCTCGCCACCGAGGACGTCACGGTACTATACCCGCGCGCCGGCGATTTCCGCGCGCTCAGGGCCAGGGTCGATCCGGAGGGCCGCTTCCTCAACGATCATCTCCGTCAGCTCTTTGCCTGAGATAGTCGCGTCGGATTTCAGGGAGGAATTCCCGCGATAGCGGGTATTAAAGAAAGAGGCGCCGCGTTCGCACGCGGCGCCTCCTTATATTTATTCAGGTATCGTCAGCGGCGTCAGGCCGCCGGCGTCTCGTTTTCGGCTGCTGCCGCTTTCGGGCCGCCCTTTGCAACACCGACCATCGCCGGCCGCAGAACGCGCTCGCCGATCGTGTAGCCTGCCTGGATCACCTGAACGACGGTATTGTTCGGAACGTCCGCGTTCGGAACTTCAAACATCGCCTGATGAAAGTTCGGGTCGAACTTCTGACCAGTCGGCTCCAGCTTCTTCACGCCATGGCGCTCAAGCGCGGCGAGCATTGCCCGCTCGGTCATCTCCACACCCTCGATCAGAGCCGTGAGACCTGCTTCGCCGCTTTCCCTCGCTTCGGCCGGAATGGCCTCGAGCGCGCGGCGCAGATTGTCGGATACCGCCAGCATGTCGCGCGCGAAGCCGGCGACGGAATAGGCCTTCGCATCCTTGATGTCGCGCTCGGTGCGCCGGCGCAGATTGTCCATCTCGGCGGCGAGGCGAAGATATTTGTCGCGCAATTCCGCATTCTCCGCTTTGGCGAGCTCCAGCGGATCTGGCGCGGCGGCGGACACATCGGCTTCCGGCCTTTCCGCCGTTTCCGGCGCGGCAGCGGCCATTTTCTCTGCCTGAGCCGCGGCCTCAGGTCCGTTCTTCTTCGTTTCGTCGGTCATGACGTTCTCCGAATATCTTTTCTTGCGTGTCTTCGGCATCATCAAACCAGCGGAAGTCGCTCTGCTTGAACGTTCAGTTGCCAGGGTTCGAAGCCGATATCGAGGTTTGAGCCCGAAAAATCAAGGGTGCAATCGGTCTGCCCATTAAAAGGGTGCGTTCAACGCGACAACCGCGACATGAGCTGGGCGGTGTAATCGACCATTGGTACGATGCGTGAATAATTGAGCCGAGTCGGGCCGATCACGCCGACGGCGCCGACGATGCGGTCATCGCTGTCGCGGTAGGGCGCGACAATCAGCGATGATCCCGAAAGCGAAAACAACTTGTTTTCCGATCCGATAAAGATGCGCACGCCCGGGCCGCTTTCTGCGAGATTGAGGAGCTCGATCAGGCTGTCCTTCTTTTCGAGATCGTCGAACAGCATGCGTAGCCGGTCGATATCCTCGGCACCTTCGAGGCCCTCTAGCAGGTTGGCGCGGCCACGGACGATGAGCCGCGTCGGCTTCTCGTCGCCTTCGCTGCCCGACCAGATCGCGAGGCCGCGTTCGACGAGGTCCTGCGACAGGGCGTCAAGCTCTCCGCGCACCGTTTTCTTGACCTTTTCGAGTTGCGTCCGCACTTCCGCGATCGTCTGCCCGGAAAGATGGGCGTTGAGGAAGTTGGCCGCCTCGGTCAGCTGCGCGCTCGTGACACCCGCCGGCAGTTCGATGATGCGGTTTTCCACCTGGTCATGTTCGCCGACGAGGACCGCAAGCGCCTTGGTCGGCGCCAGGCGGATGAACTCGACGTGCTTCAACACCGGGTCGCTCTTTGTGGTGATAACGAGGCCGGCACCGCGAGACATGCCGGAAAGCATCTGGCTTGCCTCGGCGAGCAGGCTTTCAACCGGCTGATCCCGATCTCCCCGGCGGACCTGTCGCTCGATCGAAGCGCGGTCCTCCGGTGAAAGATGACCGACCTGCATGAAGGCGTCGACGAAGAAGCGCAAACCCGTCTGCGTCGGAAGCCGCCCCGCGCTGACATGCGGTGAATAGATGAGGCCTAGGTCCTCGAGATCGCTCATCACGTTGCGCACGGAGGCGGGCGACAGCGAAATCGGCAGCAGCCGCGAAAGATTGCGTGAGCCGACCGGCTCGCCGCTTTCGAGATAGCTCTCGACGATGCGACGAAATATGTCGCCGGAGCGCTCATCGAGTGCCGCCGCGATCTCCTTCGCTCCAGAGTTGCGCAGTACCATGTTACTCCGTGAGAACGGTGATTTGTGTCTGGCAGAAATATAGTGATCCGCGCTGGCGATGGCAAAAGGGAAAAATCGCGCTCGTCCTCCGATATCAACTGGTTCCCTTTAGTGGCGCCATGCTCTAGAAGGCTCCGAGATACGACAGGAGTTGACGATGCGGCCATCCGGCAGAAAAACCGACCAAATGCGCAAGGTTTCCTTCGAGCGCAATTTCTCCAAGCACGCGGAGGGCTCCTGCCTCGTGCGCTTCGGCGACACGCATGTGCTGTGCACCGCGAGCCTTGAAGAGAAAGTTCCCGCATGGCTGCGCAACGGCGGCAAGGGCTGGGTCACGGCCGAATACGGCATGCTGCCGCGCGCGACCGGCGAGCGGATGAGGCGCGAAGCGGCGAGCGGCAAGCAGAGCGGCCGGACGCAGGAGATTCAGCGGCTGATCGGGCGCTCGCTCCGTGCCGTCGTCGACTTGCCGGCGCTTGGCGAGCGTCAGATTTCCATCGACTGCGATGTCATCCAGGCGGATGGCGGTACACGCACTGCTTCGATCACCGGGGCATGGATCGCGCTGCACGACTGTCTGAAGTGGATGGAGGCGCGTAACATGGTCAAGGTGGAAAAGGTTCTGAGGGACCACGTCGCGGCGATTTCGTGTGGCATCTTTGCCAATCAGACGGTGATCGACCTCGATTATCTCGAGGACTCGGCGGCCGAAACCGACGCCAATTTCGTCATGACCGGCAGCGGCGGCCTCGTCGAGATCCAGGGAACGGCCGAGGGCAAACCCTTTAGCGAGGAAGAATTCGCGAGTCTTATGAGCCTCGCAAAGAAGGGCATCGCCGAGCTTATCGAACTGCAGAAGCAGGCGATTGCCGGTTGAGCGAAAGGAAGCGAATTGGCCCCGGCGCTTGAAGGCATTCTGGAAACTGCGCTCTATGCGGAGGATCTCGACCGCGCCGAGACCTTTTACGGCACGGTGCTCGGCTTGCAGCGGATCACCCGCGCCGGCAACCGACACGTTTTCTTCCGCTGCGGCGACAGCGTGCTTCTGATCTTCAATCCGGCAGAAACGATGAAGCCGCCTGCCGCCGATGCGCTCCCCGTGCCTCCCCATGGCACGAACGGGCATGGACATATGTGCTTCCGTGTCGCCGCAGAGGCGCTCGATGCATGGAAGACGAAACTGGAACAGGCAGGCGTTGCGATCGAGGCAGACATTCGCTGGCCGAACGGCGCCCGCTCCTTCTATTTCCGCGACCCTGCCGGCAACAGCATCGAATGCGCGGAACCGGGCCTCTGGGCCGTTGAAGATTGAATTGCGATCGCTACCGCTCGAAATGGAACGCAACAGGATGCGCAAACTGGATGACAAGACGCTCGTCGTCGCAAGTCACAATGCCGGCAAGATCCGCGAAATTCGCGATCTGATCGGCCCGCTCGGCTTTGAGGCGAAGTCCGCGGCCGATCTCAATTTCGTCGAACCGGATGAAACCGGCACGACCTTCGAGGAAAACGCGATGATCAAGGCGCTTACCTCTGCAAGAGCCTCGGGCCTGCCGGCGCTTTCGGACGATTCCGGCCTGGCAATCGACGCGCTCGGCGGCGCGCCTGGCGTCTACACGGCCAATTGGGCCGAGCGCGAAGATGGCAGCCGCGACTTTGCTATAGCGATGGAAAAGGTCGAAGGCGCGCTTCAGGAGAAGGGCGCGGTGACGCCCGAAAGCCGCACCGCGCGCTTCGTCTCCGTGCTCTGCCTTGCCTGGCCGGACGGGCACGTGGAGCTCTTTCGCGGCGAGGTCGAGGGCCACGTCGTCTGGCCGCCGCGCGGCACGAGCGGTTTCGGCTACGATCCAATCTTCCAACCGAAGGGTTACGACACCACATTCGGCGAAATGAGCGCGGAAGAAAAACACGGCTGGAGGCCGGGCGATAAAGAAGCCCTTTCGCATCGCGCCCGCGCCTTCAAGCTTTTCGCCGAAACCTGCCTCGGCGCCTAGAGCGGATAAGGAAAAGTGTGTGCGGTTTTCCGCCCGCATCCCGCGCTAGCTTGTGAGAATCAATCACGTTTTATGATTTTTGGGTCAATCCGAACCAAAATCATCGTGATCTAAGGAACGAAGACAATGCAGACGGCCCCGCTTTCGGCGATCGGTGACGGCATGGACCCGGGTTTCGGCGTCTATGTGCACTGGCCGTTCTGCGCGGCCAAATGCCCCTATTGCGACTTCAACAGCCACGTTCGCCATCAGCCGGTGGACCAGCCGCGCTTTGTCGCTGCGTTCCTCAAGGAGATGGCGGCAGTTCGGGCGCTTTCCGGTCCGCGGACCGTCACGAGCATTTTCATGGGTGGCGGCACGCCGTCGCTGATGGATCCGACGACTGTCGAGACCATCCTCAACGGCATCGCTCAGCACTGGTACGTGCCCCACGGCATCGAGATCACCATGGAGGCCAATCCTTCGAGCGTTGAGGCAACGCGTTTCCATGGCTATCGCGCCGCCGGCGTCAACCGCGTGTCGCTCGGCGTTCAGGCACTGAACGACCGGGACCTCAAATTCCTCGGCCGGCTGCACAATGTCGAGGACGCACTGAAGGCGGTTCGGCTCGCGCGCGAGATATTTCCGCGGATGTCCTTCGACCTGATCTATGCCCGCCCCAACCAGACGGTCGAGGAATGGGAGCGTGAGTTGAGGGAAGCCGTCTCCTACGCCGTCGACCATCTCTCGCTCTACCAGTTGACGATCGAGGAAGGGACACCGTTCTACGGCCTGCATAAGGCGGGCAAGCTTGTCGTGCCGGATGGCGAGCAGTCGGCGGTGCTTTACGAAGCGACGCAGCAAATAACGGCGGCGATCGGCATGCCGGCCTATGAAGTCTCCAATCATGCCCGACCAGGCGCCGAAAGCCGCCACAACCTCACCTACTGGCGTTATGGCGACTATGCCGGTATTGGCCCGGGTGCCCACGGGCGTCTGACGACCGCCGGCGCCAAGATCGCGACGGCAACGGAACGGAAGCCGGAAGAATGGCTTCGCCTCGTCGAAGAACGTGGCGACGGCATGGTAGAGCGCGAACTGCTCGATCTCGAAGCCCAGGCCGACGAGCTTTTGTTGATGGGGCTCCGGCTGAAGGAAGGCGTCGACCTCGCTCGCTGGCAGACACTTTCGGGGCGGGACCCGGATCCGGCGCGCGAACAGTTCCTGATCGAGCACGGTTTCATCGAGCGGCTCGGCAATTCGCGCTTGCGCTGCACGCCGGCCGGCATGCTGATCCTCGACGCAGTGGTCGCAGATCTCGCTTGCTAGCCAGAAATGCGCTTGCGGTTGTCCCCTCATCCGGCGTCACAGCGTGACGGAATCGTTGACTCGGCGCTCAGTCATGCGTCTCGCCGGAAAGCGGCGTCGCCAGCATCGAGGGCCGTCGCTCGAATTCGTCGAACCATCGAGTAAGCTTCGGGCGAGCCCGAAACGACAGCAAGTCACGAAACGCCATCCAGGAGAGCGCCGTCGCCAGGGCGATATGGCCCAAATGAAGCGGCGCCTGCAACGCCGGCGTCGCTTCCAGCCAATCATAGCTTGCGTCAATCTTTTCGGCATAACCGTCCCGAAGCGCCGCATAGCGCAGCGGTTCTGGCCGCCTGACCGTCTCCCAGCGGAGATTGATCCCCGTCTGCGCCAGCTCCTGTGCGACGGATTGCAGCACCAGCGCCTGCCAGCGGGCCTCTCCGCTCTCCGGAATGAGCTTCCTGCCGCCGTGGAGCGTGTCGAGATAGGCACAGATCACATCGGAATCGAAGATTGCCGGCGCGCCGGCGCGAAGCAGCACGGGCACCTTGCCGAGCGGGTTTTCCGCATAGACCTGCTCATTACGCAGAGTCGGGCTGGTTTCGTGGTGAATGACCTCCAGCCGGTTCGCTATCCCGGCCTCGTTAGCGAAGACGAGCACCTTGCGGGCAAAGGGAGAATGGGTCTGATAGTAAAGGATCATATTGCCCCGCATAACAGCTCGTGCAGCCTCTCGCAAAGATACATGAGCCGCGAGAAACCTGCTTGTTCCGCGGCCCGCCGTGCACGTTTGTTTGGTGGGAGATAATGTCTTGCCCCCCCGCTCTATCGGCTCAGTCGCCCTTTTTCACCGGTGCGACGATCGCCCAAGTGATACCGAAAGGATCGCGGAGCTGGCCGTAATAGTCGCCCCAGAAGGCGATCTCCAACGGCATCGTCACTTCCGCCCCTGCAGCAACTGCACGCTTCCACCAGAAATCGGCATCATCGACAACGAGGTGCAGGACGAAACCTTCCGGCGGCCTCCACTGATAGCCGAATTCGGGGAAGGGATCGTTCAGCATCAGCGCGCCGCCATTGATCGTCAGATGGCAATGGATCAGCCGTTTGCCATCTTCGGCGTATTTGCGGTCCACTTCCTTAGCCCCGAAGGCCCGGCCATAGAACTCCGCCGTGGCATTGGCGTCCTGGACGCCGAGATAGGCGATGACACCGGCCATGGGCGGGTGCGACGGCGATTGCCAGTCGACCTCAGACCTCGGGTCGAGGTCGACCGCGGCCTTGAAGCTTCCGTCCATGTAGAAGGGGACGGACTCATGCTGGTGCGCGATCTTCCAGCCCTTTTCGGTCCATTTCAGGCCGAGCGTCTGGCGGTACCAGAGGCTGGCCTTCTCGCCGTCATGTTTTTCGCCGGAAAGATGCGCCAGCGCCGTCGCGAAGGCGACATCGCCGCTCGCGGAAATATCGACTTCCTCAAGCCGGTAGCCAATCGGGCCCTTCCAGGTCGAGAACCACTGCTCAAGCCCCTCGCCATCCCCGTCCGATGCTGTCAGGGGCGGCGCCAGCGAGAAGACGAGGCAATCCTCCGTGCCATGGGCCAGGACGCGCTCCGCATCCTTCTGGCGCAGGGCCTCCGCCCAATCCTCGATTACCGCCCGGATTTCCTCAATGGCGGCTTCGTTTCCGGTGGTGGACATCGTTCAGCTCCTTGTCGACACGAGGAAACCTGACATGCAGGCCGCTTCAGAGTTTCGCGACCAGAGTGGCGAGCTGATCGGCGCATTGGCCCCAGCCCTCGTGGAAGCCCATCTTCTCATGCACTTCCCGGTCCTCCACACTCCAGTGGAGGGCGCGGGCTGTGTAGCGGGTCTTGCCGCCCTCGTCCTCGAAGGTCATCACCGCGGTCATGAACGGCTTCTCGGACGGCTTCCAGGCTTCCGTATATGCGTCGGTTACGACGATCTTTTCGTTTGGCACGACCTCCAGATAGACGCCCTGATTTGGATAGAGCTCGCCCTCCGGCGAGCGCATGACAAAACGATTGGTGCCACCGGCCCTCACATCGAGCTCCGCTTCCGTGATCGTCCACGGCAACGGCGCGAACCATTGCTTCAGGAGCTCCGGGTCCGTAAAGGCACGATAGACCTTCTCACGCGGGGCATCGATCAGGCGGGTCAAAACCAGTTCGCGTTCGCCGGCGGGCTTGGTGTCAGTCGCTACAGTCATTTCGCATCTCCTTGAGTGGTTTGAGCCAAGGACGAATGGGACGGCCGGGTTCCGACAACGCCGGGGGAATTTTTTATCTTTTTTCTTCCGCGAACTCGGATGAGCCTGTTTCCGCAGCAATTTGATCAAGTTGCATGCGGATGTAGGCAGCCTCGGCCGCATTGGTCGCCAATGCGATCGCGCGATCGAAGGCAATGCGCGCCTCGCGCCGCCGGCCCATCTGCTTGAGCAGGCCGCCGCGCAGGCCGTGATAATAGAAATAGCCGGAGAGCTTGTCGCAGAGCGGCTCGATCAGCGCCAGCGCTGCCTCCGGCCCTTCGCGTTTGGACACGGCAACCGCGCGGTTGAGCGTGACGACGGGCGATGGCTGCAACCGTTCAAGCGCCTGATAAAGCAGGTCGATCTCTTCCCAATCCGTCAGCTCCGGACGCTCGGCGCGCGCGTGGAGCGCCGCGATTGCGGCTTGGATCTGATAGGGACCGGGGCGGCGATGGCGCATCGCCTTGTCGATCATCGCAAGCGCCTCCGTGATCATCGACCTGTTCCACTGTCGCCGGTCCTGATCCTCGAGCAGGACGATGGCGCCGCTTGCATCGAAGCGCGCGCGGGCACGCGAATGCTGGAGCAGCAGCAATGCCGTCAGTCCCATCATCTCCGGTTCGGCCGGAAACAGCCGCAGGAGCAACCGCGACAAGCGTATGGCCTCGTCACAGAAATCGGCGGAAACGCCTTCGGGACCGTTCATCGCCGAATAGCCCTCGTTGAAGAGGAGGTAGATCATTGTCGCAACAGCCGCGAGCCGCTCGGGGCGATCGGCAGCATCGGGCGTCTCGAACGGAATGCCGGCCGCCGCAACGCGCCCCTTGGCGCGGGTGATGCGCTGCTCCATTGCCGCTTCGCTGACGAGAAAAGCTCGGGCGATCTGCCTGACGGAGAGGCCGGAAACGATCCTGAGGGCGAGCGCGATCTGCTGCGTCGCCGGCAGGGCCGGATTGCTGCAGACAAAAAGCAGACGCAGGATGTCGTCGCGATAATGCGATCCGTCGAGGCGGTCGGCGAGTTCGCTTTCCCTATCATCGATATCGGAAAGCAGTTCTTCGGGTGGCAGCGCCGTCTCGCGCGATTGCCGCCTCACCGTGTCGATGCCGCTGTTGCGACCGACGAAAATCAGCCAGGCGGCCGGGTCGCGCGGCGGTCCGCTCTTCGGCCAAGCCTTCAATGCCCGGATGCAGGCCTCCTGAAAGGCTTCCTCGGCCATGTCGAGATTGCGGAAATAGCGCAGAAGCGCGCCCATTGCCTGCGGCCGTGCGGAAACCAGTGCGAGATCGATCCAGGCAGTGTCGGTCATGAGGGACGCTCACTCGGCTTGTAGATGGCAAGCGGTCGGATTTCATAGGCGCCCGCGCTCGGATTGACCTCCCCGAGTTCGCGGGAAAAGGCGATCGCCTCGTCCAGAGACTCACAGTCGATGATGAAAAAGCCGAGGAGTTGCTCCTTCGTTTCGGCGAAGGGTCCGTCGATCACGATCGGCTCGCCGCCCCCGTGGCGAAGCGTGGTTGCCGCGGTCGTCGGGAGGAGGCGCGCGACCGGACCGAGCTTGCCGGCGTATTTGCGCTCGACGGCGGCCATGTCACGCATGACTTTGCCATCCTCCTCCTTGGTCCAGGTGCCGGTGACATCTTCCGAATTGTAGCAAAGCACCGCGTAAAGCATCGAGAAGTCTCCTGCTCTTGTTTGAAAGACGAATGGTGCAAGAGATAGCCGACAAGCGCGGCGAAAAAAATAGGGACGACACCCACATGTGTCGCCCCATTCGGACGTAGGCGGAAATGCGCGGGCTCGGTTAAAGCCCCTTCCTGCAGCCAAGTCCCACTCCCGGAGCTTTTGCAGCGCCGAACCTCAACCGGGCGAGCAGCCGGCCGTCGATGGCCGCCAGGCCGGCAGCGATCAGGGCCATGCCGAGAAAATGCTTTGGCTCGAGCCGCTCGCCGAGAAACACGGCACCGAGGAGGATGGCGCTGACGGGGATAAGGAAGGTTACCAGCATCAAATTGGTGACGCCCGCCGTTTCGAGAATGCGGAAGAACAGCACATAGGCGAGCGCGGTCGAAATCAGTGCGATGCCGACGAGGGCTGCCCAGACGTCAAGTCCCGGCCAGGCTAGTGTCCACGGGCGATCGACGATCAGAGCGAGCGGCACCAGCATCATGCTCGAAGCGCTGACCTGACCGGTTGCCGTCAGCAGCGGCGCGACGCCCATTCGCTTGAACCGGCGGGCAAAAACGCCCGCGAGGGAATAGGAGAATGCGGCGCCCAGCACGGCAAACTGCGCCAACACATTCGAGCCAAGGCCGCCGAGCACCGCGGGCCCGATCATCACGGCGACACCGACGAAGCCGATCAGCACGCCGGTGAGCTTGTTTGCCGTCATCTTCTCGTCATCCGTCAGAAGATGGGCAACAACAACGCCGAAAAGCGGCGTCGTGGCGTTGAGAATGGAGGCAAGGCCGCTCGCTATATGGGTCTGCCCCCAGACGATCAGCGAGAAGGGAATGAGGTTGTTGAGCAGTCCCATGCCGAAAAAGGCCAGCCATATGTCACGGCGGCGCGGCAGCGATAGGCCAAGAAAACGGATGAAAGAACCAGGGCCGCAGCGGCAAGCGTCACACGCAGCGCGACGATGGTGAAGGGTGGCAACGCCTTCACCGCGATGCCGACGAAAAAGAAGGAGCCGCCCCAGAGCACCGACAGGGCGATCAGCATGCCCCATTCTCGTGCACTCATGATCTTTCCCGTTGCCAAGTTGCTCATGATTTACCCTCTATGATTTAGCTGGTCTATTCCACTGTCAGGATATATCTTGACCGGACCGGCTTATTATCAGCAGAATAGCTCCCACACGAAGCGAGAAATTCTCATCGGACGATTGAGTTGCGCTAAACTATGGCAGCACCCCTCCCCTCCCTGGCGGCGCTGCGCGCTTTCGAGGCGGCCGCCCGCAATCTGAGCGTGACGCTGGCCGCACGCGAGCTCAATGTCACGCCCGGAGCGGTTAGCTTGCAGGTGCGCGAACTCGAGAATGCTCTCGGGGTGAGACTGTTTGAGAGAAGGCCGCGGCAGCTCTTTCTGACCGACGAAGGGAACGCCTATTTCGCTACACTGAGGCGAGCCTTCCGGATGATCCGCGAGGCGACGGAAGATCTTGCCATGCGAAACCGCCCGCCGAGTTTGACGATCAGTTGCACCCCAACCTTTGCAGCCCAATGGCTGGTACCGCGGCTGAACGATTTCGAAAAAAGCGTGCCTGGCATCGATGTCCGTCTCAACGCCTCCAACCGCTTGACCAATTTCGAAAGGGACGGGGTGGACGTGGCGATCCGCCATGGTTTCGGCCGATATGAGGGTTTGGTCAGCGAACGCCTGCTTGATGACGAATTCGTTCCGGTCCTCAGTCCGGCGCTCATGCGTTCACGGCCGCTTGCCGAACCGGCCGACCTTCGTGACCATGTCCTTCTTCATGACGTTCAGAGGCAGGATTGGCGATTGTGGCTGGATGCCGTCGGCGCAAATGAGGTTGTCAGTTCCGGCGGGCCGGTCTTCGTCAACAGCAACGGCGCCATCGAAGCGGCTAAAGCGGGAGATGGGGTTGCGCTGGTGCGGCTTTCGCTGGTGGCGCGCGAGCTTCGGGACGGCGTTCTGATCGCCCCTTTTCCCAATGGCATTGCGACCGACCTCGCCTACCACTTGGTCTATCCGCCGGCGGCGCTCGACCGACCGACGGTTGCATCCTTCCGGACATGGATTTTGGATGAAGCCCGCACAAACCGGGCGATATGAAGCGCGGTCTCCGGCGGTCGGCGTGATCGTCGGCCTATTCCATTGCTGACGCAAATCCAAGATGCAAAGAAAATGGCCCGGGACGACCGGGCCATTTTCTTCGTCAGTGGTGACTTACCTACTCATTGATCAACCGCTTCAGCAATTCGATCTCGTGGCTGAGTTTGGTGTCCGCGGAGATCAGTTCCTCGATCTTGCGCACGGCATGCAACACGGTGGTGTGATCGCGGCCACCGAAGCGACGGCCGATTTCGGGGAAGGAGCGCGGCGTCAAGGTCTTGGACAGGTACATGGCAATCTGGCGCGGCTTGACGATGACGCGGGTACGGCGATTGGAGACCAGTTCCTGCCGCGAGACATTGTAGTGCTTGGCGACGACACGCTGGATGTCCTCGATACGAACGCGGCGCGGCTCGCCGGCATTGACGAGATGGCCGAGCAGTTCATCGACGCGCTCGATCGAGAGCTGCGGTTCGAAGGAACGGCGGAAGAGAAGCTGGTTGAAGGCGCCTTCCAGCTCCCGGCCGCTTGCGGTGATGTTGCGTGCAACGTGGCACAGGATCTCGGCCGGAATCTCAAGCGTGCCATCGTCCTGACGGGCCGCTTCGAGGCGGCGCTTCAGCATCTCCAGGCGCATTTCGTAGTCGGGGCCTTCCATCTCGATCGCCACGCCGCCCTGAAGCCGCGAACGGACGCGGCTGTCGAGCGACTCCAGTTCCCAAGGCGCACGGTCAGCAGCGACGACGACCTGCTTGGCGGAGTCGAGCAGCATGTTCAGGAGATGGCAGAACTCGTGTTGGATCGACTTGCCCTGCAGGAACTGCATGTCGTCGATGACGAGAAGATCGATGTTGCGCAAGGATTCCTTGAGCGACAGAGCATCGTTGTCGCGGATCGCGGTCGCAAAACGCCACATGAAATATTCGGCCGTCAGATAGACGACGCGCGGCGCCCGGGCGCTTTGCAGGGCAGCAAGCGCGACGGCTTGCAGCAGGTGCGTCTTGCCGAGGCCGACGCTCGAATGGATAAACAATGGATTGAAGCGCACGGCGCCGGCGCCGGCCTCCGCAATCGTGCGCGCGGCGGCGAGTGCGACCCGGTTGGAAGAGCCTTCGACAAAGCTGTCGAACGTGTAGCGCTGATCGAGCGGCGAGCCGAAAAGCGGCGCCTGCGTCGGTCTCTGGACGGTGGCAACCGTTGCCGCCGCGGCCGCGGCAAGCGGCTGGGCCGAGGCCGAACGGCGGGTCGGAGCCGCCGGTGCCGTTTCGGCGGGCGCCGGCACTGCCTCTTCATGGGCGGCCGGGCGCTGACCGCGGGTCGCCGTGCGGACGAGGATCTCCACCTTCAGGATCTCGCCGTCCTCTTGCTGGAAGAGACTGGTGATGAGATCGAGATAGCGATTGTTGATCCACGATTTGAGGAACGTTGTCGGCACCGAAAGGCGCACGACGCTCTTGGATACGGAGTGGAGCTTGAGACGTCCAAACCAGCTTGCGAAGACATCCGGACCGACCTGGGCTTTCAAACGCGCACTTACCCGCTCGAAAAGTGCGTCATGCCGCATATCGTGTTTTTCCCCCGCCGCCTGAGACTGATTGCTTCCGGCCTGAAACGCGTCAGGTACCGTCGCCAAATTCATCTGCATGTTGCCGCCTTCCAAATTTCATCTTCGGATGCCGTCATTTCTGCCGGCGTCATCTCTTATGCCCGTCTGCCACGGCTGCCCTAGGGCCATTCCGCGTCCGACGAACGCCCCGTCGCACCGAACCGGGTTCCTCGTACCCCGCCGCGGTGCGCGCTACGCGCATCCGCTCGCCTGAGCCAACGGATGTCCCCTCGCGCCTCGCCTTAGCGATCCCAGCCGACTGTTTTCAAGCCGTCGGAATCACATTCCTCATCATCGGCTGCGCCGCACCCTCGTACGAAGCGGACAGCCCACTCTCTCCTTGTTATCTGAAGGCCTCAACGGCCTTTCATATATCGCGATCCACGCCGGCAACCATAAGGCGAAACGTCCTCGTTCCGCGACGAAGCTTCGTCCGGATGTATCGTCTCGACTTGTTGATTGAACGACGTGGAGCTACCCCGCCACAGAGAACAGAAAGTCCGCAGCCATCTCGTTGAAATGACTCTCACACTCTCTTGTACAGATATGGTCTGTGTCCCCTGTGGGAGGCATTTAGGCAGGATCGCCCGGCAAGATCAATCGGGATTTTTACCCAACGTTAAACGCCGCCGGTTGACTCTCGCTTCACCTTTTGCTTGCCGCTTTCCGAGTCCAACAAGAATCCCTGTCGAATCAAGGGTTTTGTTTTTTGCAGTCTTGCTTAGCTGGCGAAAAAGAAAAAAAATAAAAATTCGCTTGACTCAGTTCGGACTCAGTCTGCCCGCGTGTAGAGATGCCATCTTCGCAAGCACCTCGCGCAATCCTTTGATATTACTTAGTAATTTATGTCACGGCAATGACACAACCTCGGCTGGGAAGATTAATCATGGCCATCGCAGAAGTATGAATCCGAAAAGCCCAGCGCAAAGGCCGGGCTCTTCATCAACAGTTTTTTATTTAGCCGGGTTATGCCGAAAGGGACTTCACGCGCTGTGCCAGACGGGAAACCTTGCGCGATGCCGTGTTGGCATGCAGCACACCCTTGGTGGCGGCGCGCATCAGCTCGGGCTGTGCCGCCTTCAGAGCGGCGGCTGCGACTGCCTGATCGCCGGAAGCGATTGCCTCCTCAACCTTGCGGATGAAGCTGCGGACGCGCGAACGGCGCGCCTTGTTCACTGCAGTGCGGCGTGCGATCTTGCGGGTCGCCTTTTTCGCCGAAGTTGTATTGGCCATCGATGCCTCTCTTCGAAAACTGACATGAACTCCGCCTTCGCCGTGCCGGGTCACTGCGACCTGTCATCCAAAGCAATTCGGGAGCATTATCGGAAAGCCTTGCGTGACGGCGTTCCAAACTGAGGGCGGCGTATAACGGGAAACCGCCCTCGCGTCAACGCGCAATTTGAGAAAACTGGCCTCGCCCCCCGGGCTCACCTGTGTTTGAACTCCGCTTTGCGCTTTCCGACAAAGGCGGCCATTCCCTCCTTCTGGTCCTCAGTTGCAAAAAGCGACTGGAAAAGCCGCCGCTCGAAGCGCAAGCCCTCCGCCAGCGTCACCTCCAGCGAGCGATTGACCGCCTCCTTGGCCATCATCACCGCCGGCAGCGAGAAGGACGCTATCTTCTCGGCGGCTGCAAGCGCCTCTTCCATCAGCTTTTCCGGCGCGACCACACGCGAAACGAGCCCCGAGCGCTCTGCCTCGGCCGCATCCATCATGCGGCCGGTCAATACCAAGTCCATCGCCTTCGGCTTGCCGACCGCGCGCGTCAGACGCTGTGACCCGCCCATGCCAGGGATGACGCCGAGGGTGATTTCCGGCTGGCCGAACTTCGCCGTCTCCGAAGCAATGATGAAATCGCACATCATGGCGAGTTCACAGCCCCCGCCGAGCGCGAAGCCGGAAACGGCTGCGATCATCGGCTTGCGGGCGGTCGCGACCTGCTCCCATCCCGCCAGGAAGTCGCCGATATAGCTGTCGACGAAATCGAGCGCCTGCATTTCCTTGATGTCCGCGCCGGCGGCGAATGCCTTTTCCGAGCCGGTGATGACGACCGCGCCGACGCCCTTGTCGGCGTCGAACGCCCTCAAGGCAGCGTCCAGTTCGCGCATCAGGGTCGAGTTAAGCGCGTTCAGCGCCTGCGGACGATTTAGCGTGATCAGGCCCACGCGCCCGCGCGTTTCGACCAGCAGCGTCTCGTAGCTCATTGTCGTCTCCTCCACTTCGATCTCGGTTCTGATGAGTGAGAGCGGGATGCGGGCGGAAAACCGCACATACTTTTCCTCATGCCGCTCTACAGCGCCGTGCGTCTTTTCAGACGCACAAAGGTTGCTGTAGCACTTTGAATTGCTGCATGTTTTTATCCTTAAATCGGTTCCGATTTAAGGAAACATGCAGTAGGTCAGGATCTATTTCTGGCAGAGCGGACAAAAGAAAGTCGAGCGTACCGCCTGAACGATGCGGGCCACCGTACCGTCGCAACCGGGCGTGCGGCAAGCCTCGCCTTCCCGATCGTAGACGGAAAAGCTGTGCTGGAAGTAGCCGAGGCTGCCGTCCGCTTGAATATGATCCTTGAGTGATGAGCCGCCGGCGGCGATCGCATCGGCGATCACCTGGCGGATCGCTTCCGTAAGCGTGAGAAGTCCCTGCCTGGGACGGCCGCGCTTGTCGACCAAACTTCCAGCCGCTCTCAGCGGTGACAGGCCCGCCCGCCACAGCGCCTCGCAGACATAGATGTTGCCGAGGCCGGCAATGGTCCGCTGATCGAGGAGCGCCGCCTTGAGCGGCTGCGCTTTGCCGTCAAAGCGCGCCGCCAGATAGGCCGCGTCGAGCGCATTGCCCGTCGGCTCAGCGCCCAATTCACGGAAAAAGGCGTGTTCGGAGAGCGTGTCGCGGCGCGCCAGATCCATGAAGCCGAAACGGCGCGGATCGTTGTAGATCACCCGTACCGGACCGGACCGCCCCTCGAGATGGAAAACGACGTGGTCGTGTTTCTCGTCCTTGCCGCGCGGGTGATGGAAGGCACCGGGCGTGGCAGGGCCCTCGCCGGCCTCGATCCGGAACGAACCCGACATGCCGAGATGCGCGACGATCACGTCGCCGCCTTCGAGATCGATCATCAGATATTTGGCCCGGCGCGACAGCGCGACGATGCGGCGGCCGGAGACGGATGCCGAAAAATTCACCGGAAAGGGAAAGCGCAGGTCCGGCCTGCGCAACTCGGCGCGCACAAGGAGAGCCCCCTCCATCGTCGGCGCCAGCCCGCGCCTGACCGTCTCGACCTCGGGCAATTCCGGCATTGATCGTCTTCCTTCTTGCGTTCGCGCGCGGCGGTATACGGCATTTCTGACGCCGGCAGGAGAAAAAGCGGAGCGGTGTCTCACATTGCATCCAGCGCTTCAACCTATCAGAATCGATCGCGCATGTGATTTTGGATTGATCAACCCAAAATCATCGTGATCTGGCAACGTTGATGTCCTATAGGTGCGCTATGCCGCAGCCTTATCCCTGTCGCTGAGATAGCGCGGGTGGGGCGATTTCGCTATGGTGCCGGCAAATTGGTTCAGGTGGAGTTTTCGTATGACGGATGAGCGCGTATCGGCCGATGGCGGAATGGAAACCTCCTTCGGTTTCCGCGAAGTCGGCGCGGGCGAAAAGCAGCCGCTCGTCAACGACGTCTTCCATAAAGTTGCCAAGCGCTACGATATGATGAACGACGTGATGTCGGCAGGGCTGCACCGCGTCTGGAAGGACGCGATGATCGCCGCGCTCAACCCGCCGCGCCGGGAGGACTACCGGGTGCTCGATGTTGCCGGCGGTACCGGCGATATCGCCTTCCGCATCATTGAGGCGTCCGGCCGGAAGGCACATGCAACCGTGCTCGACATCAACGGTTCGATGCTCGCCGTCGGCGAGGAGCGCGCGCGAAAGAGGGGGCTGCTGCCCAATCTGGAATTCGTCGAGGCCAATGCCGAGGAACTGCCCTTCGCAGCGAATTCCTTCGATGCCTATACGATCGCCTTCGGCATCCGCAACGTGCCGCGCATCGAGGTAGCGCTCAAGGAGGCCTATCGTGTGTTGAAGCGCGGCGGCCGGCTGCTGGTGCTTGAGTTCTCCGACGTCGAGATGCCGCTGCTCGACCGCTTCTATGATGCCTGGTCGTTCAACGCGATCCCGAAGTTCGGGAAGCTGATCACCGGCGACGACGCGCCCTATCAATACCTGGTCGAATCGATCCGGAAGTTTCCGAATCAGCGCGATTTCGCCGCTATGATCCGGGACGCCGGCTTCGCCCGTGTCTCCTTCACCAATTATACCGGCGGTATCGCGGCACTGCATTCCGGCTGGAAAATCTGAACGCATGAGCACGCCTGGAGCATATTTCCGTCTTACGCGGATCGGCTGGGTCCTCGCGCGCGAAGGCGTCGTTTCGGCTATCCCTGCCGAGCACCTGCCGCCGATTGCCCGTTTCGCACAGAAGCTCGCCGGGCTCCTCGCCCGCCGCAAAGCGCGATATGAGGAGCGCAGCGGCAGGCTCGCGCGCGCCGTCGAGAGGCTCGGTCCGTCCTATGTGAAAATTGGCCAGTTTCTGGCGACGCGCCCGGATGTCGTCGGCGCCGAATTCGCCGCCGACCTGTCGCTGCTGCAGGACCGGATGGCCACGTTTCCCAAAAGTGATGCCGAGATCGCAATCGAGGGCTCCCTCGGCCGCTCCATCGATTCGCTATTCGTCGAATTTTCCGAGCCGATGGCGGCAGCCTCGATCGCTCAGGTCCATCCCGCGGTGATCATGCGCAACGGTATGCGCGAAAAGGTCGCCGTCAAGGTCATCCGTCCTGGCGTCCGCCAGCGCTTTGCTGCCGATATCGAGGCGATGTATCTTGTCTCCCGCATGCAGGAGCGGTTTCTGCCCTATACGCGCCGGTTAAGGCCGGTCGAGGTCACGAAGACGCTTGAACAAACGACCAAGATCGAGATGGACCTTCGGCTTGAAGCGGCAGCGCTTTCCGAACTCGGCGCCAATACCAAGGAGGATTCCGGCTTTCGCGTGCCCAAGGTCGATTGGGAACGCACGGGCCGAGACGTCGTGACCATGGAATGGATCGACGGCGTGAAGATGTCGGACATCGAAGGTCTGAAGCAAGCGGGGTACAATCTCAACACGCTCGCCGAAACGCTCATCCAGTCCTTTCTGCGGCATACGCTGCGCGACGGTTTCTTCCACGCGGACATGCACCAAGGCAACCTGTTCGTGGACAATGCCGGCCATATCGTTGCCGTCGACATGGGCATCGTCGGCAGGCTCGGAAAAAAGGAGCGGCGGTTCCTCGCTGAGATCCTCTATGGCTTCATCACCCGCGACTACCAGCGCGTCGCCGACGTGCATTTCGAGGCCGGCTACGTTCCCTCGCACCACGATGCCGCAAGCTTTGCCCAGGCGATCCGCGCCATCGGGGAACCGATTCACGGCCAGCCGGCCGAAACCATCTCCATGGCAAAGTTGCTGACGCTGCTCTTCGAAGTGACGGAACTCTTCGACATGCAGACGCGTCCCGAACTCGTCATGCTGCAGAAGACGATGGTTGTCGTCGAGGGCGTCGCCCGCACGCTCAATCCGCGCTTCAACATGTGGAAGGCATCCGAGCCGGTGGTGGGCAAATGGATACGGGACAATCTCGGCCCGAAACGCATCGTTGCGGACCTGCGCGACGGCCTGCATGCCGCGCTGCGGGTCGCCGAAGCGGTTCCCGAAATCGCCGCTCGGACGGAACGCTTTTCCGCCGAAATCATGGCGATGAGCGAAAACGGCCTGCGCTTCGATGCCGAAACGGCAGAGGCGATCGGCGAGGCGGAGGCGCGCCATAGCCGCTCCGGTCGTGTAGCACTCTGGGTGATCGCGGCAACGCTCGTCTATATCGCGTGGCAGCTTGCCTGAACGGTAGCGCTGTGCTGCGACGCCGGGGCACGACACGATAGAATCTAGTGATTGGCCCTCACCGCTTGTGACCGGTTGCGCGAAAGCGGCGCCGCGGGTCCCTTCTCCCCGCCTGCGGAGAGAAGGGCGCGGCAGGAGTGAGGGGCCACCCTGCTCGCTTCATGCGAAAAGATCCTTCCGATTTTCCACATCCTGCAGTAGCATCCATCCATGGACAGGCATTTTTCGCTCGTGATGATGGTGACCGCGCAGACCTCAGGGTGTGCAGGAGACCTGCTGCGCTAAGCGACCTGTCTTCAAGCTACCCTGCCGAGGCGAGCAGGGTTTGGCCCTGTTTCCTCGGTTAGCTCCTGAACGAAAGAGGAAACGATGACGGCACCTTCCGCCGAACTCTCC
This sequence comes from Sinorhizobium numidicum, assembly GCF_029892045.1. Classification (NCBI taxonomy): domain Bacteria; kingdom Pseudomonadati; phylum Pseudomonadota; class Alphaproteobacteria; order Hyphomicrobiales; family Rhizobiaceae; genus Sinorhizobium; species Sinorhizobium numidicum. The sequence continues at coordinate 357,160 of NZ_CP120368.1, read as the reverse complement.
ATCCGTGCTGCATGCATTGGCGACTGGGAGGCGCTGGCCGCCTTGAGAGACTTGCCCGGTGTTCGCGCCGGGACGCTGCGCCTGCCCTTCGCGCCCCCGGAGCAGACGCGAAAATGGCTCGAGAATCTCGCAGAAACCGACACGATCATCGTTGCCGAACTCGAGGGCCGCATCGTCGGGATTGCCGGGCTGCACCGCCACAAGGGCCGACGGCAACATGCTGCGGAACTCGGCATGTCGGTGCATGACGACTACCGCCGGCGCGGCATCGGCAAAGCTTTGCTCAACGAACTGGTCGACGCGGCGGACCGCTGGCTCGGCATCTCGCGTGTCGAGTTGACGGTATTTACCGACAACGAGGCGGCGATCGCGCTCTACCGTCAGGCGGGTTTCGTCAAAGAGGGCGTATTGAAGTCCTACGCCTTGCGAGACGGTGTGCTCGCCGACGTGTTGGCCATGGCACGGCTGCGCGCGTGACAGCCGTGGCTGGATAGGGGGCAGACGGGGCCGTACATTTCGACGGTGTTCCATTCGAAACTGCGAATATGTGCGGATTGCGCGATCTTCTGCGGATGGATGACGAACGTTCATCCGAAAACAGAGGAGAGAACACAATGCGCAAGACCATCATCGCTTTCGCCGTCGCAGCCGCTGCCGCAACCTCCTTCGCCGCCCCCTCCGAGGCGGGTGGTTTTTCGATCGGCTTCGGCCATGGATATCACGGCCACGGCTGGGGCGGTCGCATCGGCTTTCCCGGCGGTTACTATGGCGGCCCTTACCACGATGACTATTACGGGGCTTACTGCTTCACCAGGAAGGTGAGGCGATATGATCATCACGGCAATCTCTACATCAAACGCATCCGCTTCTGCCGTTAGACGGCTGGAGACGAGGCCCGGCCGGGCTGCGGCCCCTCGTCTTTCTTCCGGGTTCCTGGTTGGGATTTCTTTTTCCTCTCCCCTATTGACCGCGCGCCGCAGGCGCGTTCCAACGGACGCGGCGATGGCAATAGGAGGGGAAGAGTGATGGATCTCGGCATCGAAGGCAGACGTGCGCTCGTGCTCGGGGGCAGCAAGGGCCTTGGGCGCGGCATCGCTGAGGCGCTTGCGGCCGAAGGTGCTATTGTCGCGTTGACCGGTCGGGATGAGCAGACAGCGGCAAAGGCCGCAGCGGGTATCGCTTCTACCTCTGGCTTTTCGCTCGACCTCCTGAAGCCGGAGGCGATCGAGCCATTCCTCGACCGGCTGACCGCCCAGTTCGGATCGATCGACATTCTGGTGCTGAACGGCGGCGGACCGCCACCGACGCTCGCCTCGGACGTCGATCCGGATTTTTGGCGAGCGCAATTCGAGGCGCTGGTGCTCGCGGGAATGCGCATCGCCCACCGGCTGCTGCCGCCGATGCGCGAACGCCGCTGGGGCCGCATCATTGCGGTCGCATCCACCAGCATCCGCGAACCGATTCCGGGTCTCAGCGCTTCCAATGCGCTGCGCAGCGCGCTTGCCGGCTGGATGAAGACGCTTGCCGGCGAGGTCGCCGCCGATGGCATTACGGTCAACATGTTGTTGCCCGGCCGCCTCGCCACGGATCGAACGCTGAGCTTCGACCGGATGGATGCGGAGAGTGAAGGGGTGAGCATCGAAACGGTCGCGGCGCGCAGCCAGTCGGAGATCCCCGTCGGCCGCTACGGGACGCCGGCAGAGTTCGGCTCTGCTGCCGCCTTCCTGGCGAGCCGCCAAGCCGCCTACATCACCGGAGTCGCCATGCCGGTCGATGGCGGTCTCAGCCGCTCGATGCTCTGACATTTCCAAGCAAATGGCAGCAATGCCAGGCGAGCAAAGGCAGATAGCCCTGCACTCGCCTCTAACCGAAGATCAAGGACTGATGCGCAGCCATACCGGCCGTAACACCGTCTCCGACCGCGTGTGACACCGAGCCTGCCGCGCGCGCCGCGTCACCGCAGGCATAGACGCCGGCAACGCTCGTCGCCTTCATCGGATCGGTCCGAATGAAAGGCCCCATCGGCCCTTCTTCGAACGCGCACCCGAGCGCCTCGGGCAAGTCGCTTGCCATGCGCGTCCGCGGCGCGACGAACAGGCCATCGAGTGAAACTTTCCGCCCGTCGGCCAAGATAACGGTTGCCTTGGAGTCCTCCAGCTCGACAACCGGCTCCTTTTCGATCTTCACGCCGCGCGCCGCGAGCATGGCCGACTGCGACGCATCCGGTTCGAAAGCGCCATTTATAAAGAGGGTCGTCGACCCCCAATCCGGCAGCATCATCGCCTGATAAAAGGCGTGCGGACCGGTCGCCAATACGCCGATCTGCCCGCGCGCGAGCTCATGGCCATGGCAATAGGGGCAATGGAAGACCGTCCGGCCCCACCGCTCCCGAAGACCGGGAATCGCCGGCAATTCGTCGACCACCCCGGTCGCAAGGATCAGCCGCCGTGCGCTGAGATTTTCGCCCTGGAGCGAGATATTGAATCCCTCTCCTTCCGGCCGCGCCATTTCGGCTACGCCCTCGACGAAACGAACATCGGGATAGGCCAGCAATTGCTGCCGCCCGCTCTCGGCGATAGACGCAGGCGCTTCGCCATCTCGTGTGAGAAACCCATGCGATGTTCCGGCAAAACGGTTCCTTCGGTGCCCCGCGTCGACAACAACCACCGAGCGCCTCGCCCTCGCCAATTGCAGAGCCGCGGCCAGTCCCGCATAGCTTCCACCCACGATCGCGACATCATTCGGCATAGTCTGGCTCCTTCATCTTCCTGCAGTGGTCCGCCATGCGGCGTTGAAAATCTCGCGACAGATCCGCGAGGCTCACCCTGGTTAGCCGTTCGAGAAGCAAGGCCTCTGCGTCGCGCAAGGCATCATCCATGGCTGCATTGACCGCCTGCTCGACCAGGCAGCCGGGGGACTCGGTGCGGTTGCCGATCGCGAAAAAGCCAGGCTCGCCGAGCGCGGCATGCACGTCCGCAAGCGTCACCGTGGCGAGATCGCGCACAAGCGACCAACCGCCTCCGTGCCCTTTCTCCGAGCGGACCAGGCCTGCCGCACGCAAGCCTGCCATAGTCCGGCGAACCACGACGGGGTTCGTGGAAAGACAGACTGCCAGTTCATCCGATGTAATGATTTCACGCTCGGCCATATGGAGCAGAGCGTGGAGGGTGATGGAAAGTCGACTATCGCGTTTCATGTAACTCAGTTTGTTACATGAAACTGACTGTGTCAAGGCGCCCTTCCGCTCCCGAGTGAAAAGCACGCGGCGTTCCGGCAATTGCACCTGGCCGGATGGTCGAGTAGGGTCGCCACAAATGGACGGGAGCGGCGGAACAGGCCGAAACGGAATGACACTTTCCGGCAAGCAAATTCTTCTCATCATTTCCGGCGGCATCGCCGCCTATAAGAGCCTCGACCTCATTCGCCGCCTGCGCGAACGCGGCGCGGAGGTCCGGCCGGTGATGACGGCGGCCGCGCAGCAATTCGTCACGCCGCTTGCCGTCGGCGCCCTTTCCGCCTCCCATGTGTTTACAGATCTTTTTTCGCGCGAGGACGAACAGGATGTCGGCCATATCCGGCTTGCGCGGGAATGCGATCTCGTCGTTGTGGCACCGGCTACCGCCGATCTGATGGCCAAGCTGGCCAATGGTCACGCAAATGACCTTGCCTCGACCATTCTGCTCGCGACTGATCGGCCGGTGCTCCTCGCCCCTGCCATGAACCCCAAGATGTGGATGCATCCGGCAACTCGCCGCAATCGTGCAATCTTAGCCGGCGATGGGATCCCTTTCATCGGTCCGGCCGCGGGCGAGATGGCCGAAGGGGGCGAAGCGGGCGAAGGCCGGATGGCGGAGCCTCTGGAGATCGTTGCGGCGATCGAAGGAATGCTCGGCGGAGCGGCGGGGCCGCTTGCCGGCCGAAGGGCGATCGTCACCTCCGGGCCAACGCATGAGCCGATCGATCCGGTGCGTTATATCGCCAACCGTTCATCCGGCAAGCAGGGCCATGCGATCGCCGCGGCGCTTGCGCGGCTCGGAGCCGAAGTCACACTCATTTCAGGGCCAGTGACGATTCCCGACCCCGCCGGCGTCCGTGTCATCCGGGTCGAACGCGCCGAAGAGATGCGCGACGCGGTGGCGGCCGCCCTTCCCGTCGATGTCGCCGTGATGGTCGCAGCGGTCGCGGATTGGCGTGTCGCCTCAACTGCCGGCAACAAGATCAAGAAGCGGCCCGGCGAAGCCCCGCCGCCGCTCCAGCTTGCCGAGAATCCCGACATTCTGAAGACGATCGGGCATCATCGCTCACGCCCTCGGCTCGTCATCGGCTTTGCCGCCGAGACGGAGAACGTCGCCGAGAATGGCCGCGCAAAGCTCGATAGGAAAGGCGCCGATTACATTTTGGCCAACGACGTCTCGCCCAAGACCGGCGTCATGGGCGGCGATCGTAACCGGGTGAAGCTGATCGGCCGCGATGGCGCCGAGGACTGGCCGGAGATGAGCAAGGACGAAGTGGCCGAAAAGCTCGCGGCGCTCATCGCCGTGAAGCTTTCCGCCTAGCTCTGCGGCGCCCGGATATCAGCGCGGGATGAGGAAAAGTGTGCGCGGTTTTCCGCCCGCATCCCGCGCTAACTTATTAAAATCGATCACGTTCATGATTTTAGGTCGATCCGACCTAAAATCATCCTGATCTAGGCGAGTTGTACACCCTCTCCAGCGCCCAAGGGACGCGGCGTGGCGGCAAGGCGTCCGCGAGCCGGAACGTCGGCCGCGCCGAAGAGGCGAACGTCAACGCCATTTTCGCCGACGATAACGGCGGAGCCATCGGGGATCTCCGCCCAGGCGTTGTCGTCGTTGAGCGGTTCGGAGACAAGGCAATAACCGCCATTCGGCCCCATTGGCGCTGCGTAGAGCGTCGGCGCCTTGCAGTCCGAGGCGTAGCGGACCGCGTAGAGATCGTGACCGTTGGAGAAGGCGGCGGTGAAGCGAACGAGCACCGAGTGGTCGAGGTTCGCGGCAAGCCGTTCGACGAAGCCGAGCGCCTCGGCGCATGCGCCGAGCGGATCGCGGTCGAGCCCGAATTGCAGGGCCAGGAGGAAAAGCAGTTCCGAATCCGTCGTGCCGGTGCGCGCCGTATAGAGCTCGTCGTCGAGCATGTTTTCCATCGGCCGGCGCAGATGCTCGAAATCGCCGACCTGTCCGTTATGCATGAAGGACCAGCGACCGTGGACGAAGGGGTGGCAATTGTCGCGCCGCGTGCCGCCGCCGGTCGCCGCACGAACATGGGCGAGGAAGAGTCTCGAGCGGATTTGCCGCGCAATGCTCCTTAGATTGCAGTCGGACCAGGCAGGCAGAATATCGCGGTAGCGGCCGGGCTCCGGACGATCGCCATACCAGGCGATGCCGAAGCCGTCGCCGTTGGTCGCGGTCTTCGCTCGGGTGGCACAATGGGACTGTTCGATCAGCGAATGCGCCGGCGACGTCACCAGTTCTTCAAGATAGAGCGGCTCTCCGCGGTAGGCTGCCCAGCGGCACATGCGATCTCACTCCGGCTTCGGCTCCAGATCACGATGACTTTGAGACGATTCGCTAACAGTCGTCAGCAGCGATGTTTCAATGGAACATGGTAAAAATGCGTTAACAAATTCACCCTTGCCTAGCACATAACGTGCCGGAGAGCTCGGCGCTGTTTCGTTCGGCACAACCGCGACGAGACGATTTCGAACAAATATTCCATATTGACATTATTCGCACAATTCATTTCATTTCTCCCAAACACATGGGGCCTTCGGCCCGGGAGGAACATATGAGCGGCAAGCGCAAGCTCGGCATCGGCCTGATCGGTACGGGCTTCATGGGTAAGGCCCATGCCCTCGGCTTCACGATCGCGGCGCGGGTCTTCGAGCTGTCCTTCGAACTGGACCTGGTTTCGGTCGCCGACGTCACCGAAGAAAGCGCCGAGGCCGCCCGTGCGCGCCTCGGTTTCCGCAAGGCGACCGCCGACTGGCGCGATCTGCTGACGGACCCGGACATTGACATCATCGACATCACCACACCCAACCTTCTGCATAAGGAAATGGCGCTCGCGGCTATCGCATACGGCAAGCATGTCTATTGCGAAAAGCCGCTGGCACCGACGGTTGCCGACTGCGCGGAGATGGTCGCGGCGGCCGAAAAGGCTGGCGTCGTAACCCAGGTCGGCTTCAATTACCTGAAGAACCCGCTGATCCTCCTCGCCAAGGATATTATCGAGAGCGGCGAGATCGGCGAAATCCGGTCGTTCCGCGGCGTCCACGCGGAGGATTTCATGGCAGATGCGAGCGTCCCTTGGGGCTGGCGCCTTGATCCGCGCAGCGGCGGAGGCGCACTCGCGGACATCGGCAGCCACATGATCGCCTGCATGCGTCACCTCATCGGTCCGATCAAGTCGGTGCTCGCGGAAACCGTCATCCAGATCCCGGAGCGCCCTGTCTCTCGCGGCGCAAGCGCGACACGTACTGTCGAAGTCGACGACATCACCCGCGCCTTCGTACGTTTCGAAAGCGGCGCCACCGGCAGTTTCGAGGCGAACTGGATCGCCACCGGTCGCAAGATGCAGCATGATTTCGAGATCTACGGTTCAAAGGGCAGCATCGTCTTCACCCAGGAGCGGCTGAACGAGATCAAGGTCTACTATGCCGGCGACGACATTCGCAGCCGCGGCTTCCGCACCATCTGGGCAGGACCGGAACACCCGCCCTATGGCGCATTCTGCGTGGCGCCCGGCCACCAGATCGGCTTCAACGATCTGAAGGCGATCGAGGTCCACGAGTTTCTCCATGCGATCGCCAAAGGCGGCAAGCCGTCGACCGACTTCCGCGAAGGCTACGAGGTTCAAAAGGTTCTCTCGGCGACCTACCACTCGGCAAGGACGAACGAATGGGTGCAGGTCGGCTGACCGCCCGCCAGTCGGCTTCCTCGCAAAATGGAACGTCTGTTCTATGCGGGCGATCATTAATCGATTAGAATGAGGCCGACGGAAAGCAGCAAGCCTGGAGAAGCGAAACGATGCCAACGCCGGAGACGACCACCGATGTCCCTCAGGACTTCGAGGCGCTAAAGGCCGTCATTCTGGAACGCAAGGCGCAATTGCCGAAGCGACTGAAGCAGGTGGCAGCCTACTCGCTCGACAATCCCGACGAGATCGCCTTCGGTACGGCAGCCAGCATCGCAACGTCCGCCGATGTTCAGCCCTCGACGCTCGTGCGCTTCGCGCAGCATTTCGGCTTCGAGGGGTTTTCCAGCCTGCAGCAGATTTTTCGCGCACGGCTGCGCGAGCGCACGCCCGGTTACGAAGAACGGTTGAAGGCGCTGAGCCAAAACGACCACAGCAAGCTCGAAAGCGGCTCGATCTTCAACGGCTTCGTGGCGGCCGCCCATCGCTCTCTGGACAATGTCGCCACATCCGTCGAACCGGAGGCCTTCGATCGCGCCGTCGACATCCTCGCCAAGGCGGAGACGATCTATCTGATCGCCAAGCGGCGCTCCTATCCAATTTCCAGCTATATGGCCTACGCCTTCGGCAAGCTGAAGGTGAAATATCAGCATGTGGGTACAGCCGCCGGCATCGACGACGACATGCTGGCGATGGCGACCAAGCAGGATGCCGCCTTCGCCGTCAGCTTTTCGCCATACGCCTCGGAAAGCGCCAACCAGGCGCGGGTGCTTGCCAGCCGCAAGGTGCCGGTCGTGTCGCTGACCGATTCGGCCTTTTCGCCGCTCGCCGAGTCGTCAAAGGTCTGGTTCGAACTGGTGGAGGCCGATCATGCCGGCTTCCGTTCGCTCTCCGCGAGCATGGCTTTCGCCATGGCGCTAACGGTGGCGATCGCCGAGAAGCGTCGCCGGCTTTCGGACGCCCGCAGCAGTTTATAGAATGAAAATTCCATATTGACGAGACGGCGGAATTTATGTTTCATAACCGCATCGCCCATCGCATAAGCATAATTGTCGGCGCCGGCGCGGCGTCCGCGGGGAGGAAGCAGTGAGCCAGATTCCATCGGCCCAAATTCCATCGGCAAAGGGCGCCAGGCCCCTCGACCTCATCACCATCGGCAGAGCCTCGGTCGACCTTTACGGCCAGCAGATCGGCACCCGTCTCGAAGACGTGGGAAGCTTTGCCAAGTCCGTCGGCGGCTGCCCCTGCAACATTTCGGTCGGCACGGCACGCCTCGGGCTGAAATCAGCGCTGCTGACGCGCGTCGGCGACGAGCAGATGGGCCGGTTCATCCGCGAGCAGCTCGCGCGTGAAGGCGTGGAGACCCGCGGCATCGCCACTGATCCCGAGCGGTTGACCGCGCTCGCGATCCTGGCGGTCGAAAACGATAAATCCTTTCCGCTGCTCTTCTATCGCGACAATTGTGCCGACAATGCGCTTAGCGAGGCTGATGTGGCGGAGGACTTCATCCGTTCCGCCCGGGCAATCCTCGTCACCGGCACGCATTTCTCCAAACCGAACACGGACGGCGCCCAGCGCAAGGCGATGCGGATTGCCAAGGAGAGCGGCGCCAGAATCGTCTTCGACATCGACTATCGCCCGAACCTCTGGGGCCTTGCAGGCCACGATGCGGGCGAAAGCCGCTATATCGCTTCCGATCGCGTCTCGGCGCATCTGAAAACCGTTCTCGGCGACTGCGACCTCATCGTCGGCACGGAGGAGGAAGTTCTGATCGCCTCCGGTGAAAGAGATCTGCTCCAGGCGCTCAAGACCATCCGTTCGCTTTCAAGGGCCACAATCGTGCTCAAGCGCGGACCGATGGGCTGCATCGTCTATGACGGGCCGATATCCGACGATCTCGAAGACGGCATCGTCGGCAAGGGCTTCCCGATCGAAGTCTACAACGTGCTCGGCGCCGGCGACGCCTTCATGTCCGGCTTCCTGCGCGGCTGGCTCACCGGCGAGCCGCACGCGACGTCCGCCACCTGGGCCAATGCCTGCGGCGCCTTCGCGGTCTCACGCCTCCTCTGCGCGCCGGAAATTCCGACCTGGACCGAGTTGCAGTTCTTCCTCGAACACGGCAGCAAGGAAAAGGCCCTGCGCAAGGACGAGGCGATCAACCACGTTCACTGGGCAACCACCCGCCGCCGCGACATCCCGCTTCTGATGGCACTCGCGATCGATCACCGCAGCCAGCTCGAAGATATTGCTGAAGGCAAACCGGAACTTCTGGCGCGCATCCCCGCCTTCAAGGTGCTTGCGGTCAAGGCCGCGGCCCAGGTCGCCGCCGGCCGCCCAGGTTTTGGCATGTTGATCGACGACAAATATGGCCGCGACGCGCTCTTTGCCGCGGGTGCCCACCGCGACTTCTGGATCGCCAGGCCGATCGAGCTTCCGGGCTCCCGGCCGCTGCAGTTCGAATTCAGCCAGGACCTCGGCAGCCGCCTCATCGAATGGCCGATCGATCATTGCATCAAGGTACTCTCTTTCTTCCATCCGGATGATCCGGCCGAATTGAAGACAGTCCAGATCGCCAAGCTCCGCTCGGCCTTCGAGGCGGCGCGAAAGGTCGGCCGCGAAATCCTGATCGAGATCATCGCCGGCAAGCATGGGACGCTCGATGATGAGACCATTCCGCGGGCGCTCAACGAGCTCTATGATGCTGGGCTGAAGCCGGACTGGTGGAAGCTCGAGCCGCAGGCAAGCCGCGGCGCCTGGGGTGCCATCGACGCCGTGATCGAGAAGCGCGATCCGCTCTGCCGGGGTGTCGTCCTCCTCGGCCTTGAGGCGCCTTACGAGATCCTGAAGGATGGCTTCGCCGCCGCAAGAGCATCGAAGACGGTGAAGGGATTTGCGGTCGGCCGGACGATCTTTGCCGATGCCGCCAAAACCTGGCTCGCCGGCACGATGACCGACGAGCAGGCCGTTTCCGACATGGCGGCAAAGTTCAAGGCTCTGGTGGATCTCTGGCTGCAACTGGGTGAAACAAAGGCCGCCTAGAGTCGGGAAAGGCGTGTGCGGTTTTCCACCCGCATGTCGCTTTAACTTATAATGGCGGAGCAGGACTTCGCCACGAGGAGGAAACAGAAAATGAGCCAGAAAACGGTGCGGCTGACCATGGCCCAGGCTGTGGCGCGGTTCCTGACCCGGCAGATGACGGTCATCAACGGCAAGCGCGTGCCGATCTTCGGCGGCGTTTTTGCGATCTTCGGCCATGGCAACGTCGCCGGCGTCGGCGAAGCGCTCTATGCCGTCAGGGAAACCTTGCCGACCTACCGCGCCCAAAACGAGCAGGGCATGGCGAATGCCGCGATCGCCTTTGCGAAGGCGAGCTTCCGCCGCCGCTTCATGGCCTGTACGAGCTCGATCGGTCCGGGCGCCCTCAATATGGTGACCTCGGCGGCACTCGCCCACGTCAACCGCTTGCCGGTCCTGTTGCTGCCCGGCGACGTCTTCGCCAACCGCCGGCCCGATCCGGTGCTGCAGCAGGTGGAAAGCTTCGGCGACGGCACGGTTTCGGCCAATGACTGCTTCCGTCCGGTCTCGCGCTATTTCGATCGCATCACCCGGCCTGAGCAGATCGTCCCAGCGCTTCGCCGCGCCATGCAGGTCCTGACCGACCCGGCGGATTGCGGCCCGGTGACGCTTTCGCTCTGCCAGGACGTACAGGCAGAAGCCTACGACTATCCGGAGTCCTTCTTCGACGAGAAGGTCTGGGTACCGCGGCGGATCGAGCCCGATCTCGACGAACTGTCCGCAGCGATCGCGACGCTCAAGGCGGCGAAGAAGCCGATCATCATCGCCGGCGGCGGTGTGCTCTATTCGGAGGCGACGGCGGAACTCTCTGAATTCGCCGAAAAGCACGGCATTCCGGTCGTCGAGACCCAGGCCGGCAAGTCCTCGCTGCCGCATTCCCATCCGCTCAATATGGGCTCCGTCGGCGTGACGGGCACATCCGTCTCCAATGCGCTTGCTGAGGAAGCGGATGTCGTGCTCGCCGTCGGCTCGCGGCTGCAGGATTTCACCACCGGCTCCTGGGCGCTCTTCAAGAACGATGCGCTGAAGATCATCGGCCTCAACGTCCAGCCTTTCGATGCCGGCAAGCACAGTGGCCTGCCGCTGATCGCCGATGCGCGCGCCGGCCTCAACCGGATGTCGGGCGGGCTCGGTGGCTACAAGGCCGACGCGAGCTGGACGGAAAGGGCCAAGGCAGGCAAAGCCGAGTGGTTGCAGGCGGCCGACAAGGCGACGGCCACGACCAATGTTGCGCTTCCCTCCGATGCCCAGGTGATCGGCGCCGTCCAGCGCGCACGCGGTGGCCGGAAGACGACCCTCGTCTGCGCGGCCGGCGGCCTGCCGGGCGAGCTGCACAAGCTCTGGCAGGCGGAAGAGCCCGGCGGCTATCACATGGAATACGGCTTCTCGACCATGGGCTACGAAGTGGCCGGCGGCCTCGGCGTCAAGCTTGCCAAGCCGGACAGCGACGTGATCGTCATGGTCGGCGACGGCAGCTATATGATGCTGAACTCGGAGATCGCCTCCTCGATCATGCTGGGTGCCAAGATCACCATCGTGCTGCTCGACAATGCAGGCTATGGCTGCATCAACCGGCTGCAGATGGAAACCGGCGGTGCCAACTTCAACAATCTCTTGCGGGACACGCACCACGTGGAATTGCCGCAGATCGACTTCGCCGCGCATGCCGCTGCGATGGGCGCCGTCACCCGCAAGGTCGGCTCGATCCCCGAACTCGAATCGGCGCTCGCGGAAACCGCAAGCGAACCGCGCACAACCGTCATCGTCATCGATACCGACCCGCTGATCACGACCGAGGCAGGCGGCCACTGGTGGGACGTCGCGGTGCCGGAAGTATCGGAGCGCGATCAGGTGAAGGCGGCCCGAGAAGGTTACGAGAAGGCCCTCCAGTCGCAACGCTTCGGCTGAGGCCAGCAATCGGCGCTCGCGTTTTCCCGCGAGCGCTTTTCCACGTCCGGGGAAACAGCTCACCGCCACCACTGCTCCACGCAGAGACAACGAACGATCCGCACCAAGCGAATGACGCAATAGAGAGTGAAATACATGATCCGCTACGGAACCAACCCGATTGCCTGGAGCAACGACGACGATCATTCGATCGGCGCGCATCTGACGCTCGAGGATTGCCTTTCCGATTGCCAGAAGATCGGTTTCGACGGCATCGAGAAGGGCCACAAAATGCCGTCCGATCCGGAAGCGCTGAAGCAGAAGCTCGCCGCCTACGATCTCGTCTTCGTCTCCGGCTGGCACTCCACCAATCTTCTGACCCATGACGTCGAGGCCGAGAAGAAGGCGATCCAGCCGCATCTCGACCTCCTGAAGCACAATGGCTGCAAGGTGGCGATCGCCTGCGAAACCTCGAATGCGATCCATGGCGACGACTCCAAGTCCCTCGTCAAGGACAAGCCGATGCTGCCGGCCGGTGAGTGGACGAAGTTCGGCGCCGACCTCGAAGCGATCGCTGAATATTGCGCCGATCAGGGCATCGATCTCGTCTATCACCACCACATGGGAACAATCGTCCAGACCGGCGAGGAGATCGACCTGCTGATGCAGAACACGGGTCCCGCAACGAAGCTGCTGCTCGATACCGGCCACGCCTGGTTCGGCGGTTCCGATCCGGCCGAACTGGCGCGGAAATACATGCACCGGGTCCGCCACATCCATTGCAAGAACGTCCGTCCGGCGATCCGCACCGTCGTCGAAAGCGAGGGCCTCTCCTTCCTCGAGGGCGTGCGCCGCGGCGTCTTCACGGTTCCCGGCGACGCGGAAGGCGGCGTAGACTTCCTGCCCGTGCTGAAAGTCGCCGCCGAACATGGCTATAATGGCTGGTTGGTGATCGAAGCCGAGCAGGACTCGGCCGTCCGCAACCCCTTCGAATATCAGTCGCTAGGGCTGAAATCGCTGAAGGCATTTGCGAAGGAAACGGGGCTCGACAAGTAAGCTCCTCATCCGTCCTCTCCGCAGGCGGGGCGAAGGGACAAGCGACAAGCTCGAACGCCCCTCTCCCCGCTTGCGGGGAGAGGGCCTAAGGCAAGGGGCGGCCGCGGAATGCGGCGACTAAAGAATAGAAGTCAGGAGACCGTCGAAATGTCCAAACTGCTCGTCAAACCGAAGACACAGTCCGGCCTGATGCAGGAGATCACACCGGAGAGCGCCGGTTGGACCTATGTCGGTTTCGCGCTCAACCGGCTGAAGCCCGGGGAGACGACCGGCGGCGAAGCGGGCGCGAAGGAGTTCTGCCTCGTGCTCGTCAGCGGCAAGGCGAAAATCTCTGTCGACGGCGAGGACTTCGGCGAGCTCGGGGAACGCATGACGCCCTTCGAGGGCCAGCCCTATGCGGTCTACGTGCCCAAAGGCAGCAAATGGCACGCTGAGGCGACGACCGATCTCGACCTCGCCATCTGCTCGGCGCCCGGCGGCGAAGGCTTCAAGGCCAAGGTCATCCGCCCCGGCACGCATCCGCAGACGACGCGCGGCAAGGGCACCAACACCCGTTACGTCACCAACATCATGCCGGAGGACGACGGATCGGCGCAGTCGCTGCTCGTCGTCGAGGTGATCACGCCGGGCGGACACACCTCCTCCTACCCGCCGCACAAGCACGACCAGGACAACCTACCGGCCGAAAGCTACCTTGAGGAGACCTACTACCACCGTCTTAACCCGCCGCAGGGCTTTGCGATGCAGCGCGTCTATACGGACGATCGCTCGCTTGACGAGACGATGGCGGTGGAAGACGGCGACGTGACGCTCGTGCCGAAGGGATATCATCCGGTCGCGGCGGTGCACGGCTACGACTCCTATTACCTCAACGTCATGGCCGGCCCGAAGCGGGTCTGGAAATTTCACAACGCCAAGGAACACGAGTGGCTGTTCACCGGCGTTTGAGGCACCGCGATAAGCGCTCTGGACTAACAGCACCGGCGCCCTATCGTATCTTCGTCAGGGAGAGCTACGAGGAGTGTTTCGATGCGGATCGACGGCCAGTGCCATTGCGGCTTCGTGACCTATGAGGCGGAGATCGATCCGGAAGACGTATCGATCTGCCATTGCACCGACTGCCAGCAATTGACGGGCTCCGCCTATCGCGTGACCGCGGGCACGTCGCGAGCCGCCTTCCGGCTGACCGGCGGCGAGCCGAAGCTTTACCTGAAGGTCGCCGAAAATGGGCGCAAGCGCCTGCAGTTCTTCTGCCCGCAATGCGGTTCACCGATCTATACGACGGGGACGGACGAGGACGCTGAGGAAGTCGGCATCCGTTTGGGCACGATCAACCAGCGGCGCGAGCTTACGCCGCGCTCGCAGATCTGGTGCTCCTCCGCCCTGCCCTGGGTCGGCGAGATCAGCGCGTTCCCAGGCCGGCCTCGGGAATAGCTCACCTCACGCAACCGGATAGGGTCCATCCGCAAAGACCGTATCGTGATAACCCTTGGCGCCGATTTCACCCGCCAGCGGGCTGCGGAAGTCGTCGCCGCGCCGCAAGCATGAAAGCACATGGTTGAAATCGTATTTCGGTCGCCAGCCGAGCGACGCCATGGCACGGGCGCTGACATAGACGCGATCGATGGTCGGGAAAAGGTGCCATCCGCGCGCCGCATATAGCGCCTCGCATTCCGGGAAATGACGCCGAACGACGGTTCGCGCGTCGGTCCGCAGCTCGGCGAGATCAGCGCGCGTGAATGGCGTGGGGGCCGAAACGATATAGCGGCCGAAACGAATATCGCTTGCCTTTTCGATCGCCAGCAGATGGGCGCTCGCCACATCCTCGATGTCGGCGCGTCGATAGAGCAGTTCGTTCGCCTGCGCATTGTCCGTCTCGTAGCGGGTGCGGATTTCCGCATCGTCATCGGCCTCGGGAAAGAAACGCGAGGTGCGTAGAATGACCGTCGCAAGGCCGTGCCGGCGGGCGAAGAGCTCGCAAAGTTGCTCTGCGGCGACCTTGCTGACGCCGTAGATATTGCGCGGAATCGGGGTTACGTCCTCGGTGATCCAGGCTGCCGGCGCACCGGGCTCCGGCGTCAGGGCCGATCCGAAAGCGCTGGTGGTACTGGTAAAAACGAAGGCGCCGACGCTGATATCCGTCGACGTTTCGAGCAGATTAAGCGTGCCCGCGATATTGGTCTCGACAAATTCGGAATAATCATGGGTGGCGACATGGGGCTTATGCAGCGTCGCCGCATGGATAACCGCCCGAACGCCTTTCATTGCATGATGAACGAAGGCGCGGTCGGAAATCGATCCGACGTGGTCGGTGAAGTCGGAGGCTTTGATATCCACGCCGCGCGCGTCGCGTCCCGCCGTCCGCAATATTCGCATCAGCGCCTCGCCCAAATGGCCGGCACTTCCGGTTACCAGTATTGTCATGCATTCGTCCTTCTCTCCGAGGTAACGCAACGCTAGCCAAGACCGAAGGAAGGAGGCAACGCATAAAATATGCGCCGGATCACGTCAGCGTGGTAACGAGACGGCCCGTGGCGCCCTCCGCGAGCGGCATGCGCTCCCAAAGGACCCGGCCGGCAACGATCGGCACATCGTCATCCGCATTCGGCCCGGTGTCGACGATCAGCGAAGCCATTCGGCCTTCGTGCCAGCCAAGGTTCGCGAGATCGGTCTCCGTCTTCCGGATTTCTGGCGAGGCATAGCGAAATATCGGGGTTCCGAGCATGTCGCGCCGCCATTCCGATCGCCGGGCAGGCGACGCCGCAAGCAGCCGGTGTGAGCGGTCGCAAATCAAATGAACCTTGCTCGTCGAGGTTTCGACCAGCCGCTTGAGGGCGGCGTCGGCCGAAGACGTGGTGACCGTTTCGAAGAGGCGCGCAAGCGCCATCTGCTGGCTTTCGGAAGGCGTCAAGACGCCACACTCCCAGCGCGACATGGTCGCCTGCGTCACGCTGAGGAGCTCCGCCACGTGGCTCTGCTTCATTCCCCGCAAAATCCGCAAGCGCCTCAAGGCCCACCCCGTGTATTGCATTTGCAACCTCCTTCGAAGCTTGCCTGCTCATCGACGCACCGGCCGAGCTTGCCCCATGCTTCGGCAATTCGCTTTGCCGCACAGACGCGGAAAAGCTATACCAGCTTAACGCCATTGGCGACGAAGATCAGCGGCGGGCGAACGGAACATGACGAAAGGCCATTTCAAGGTGCTGCCGCGGCGTATGGCCGGGGTCGACGTGGTCGAGGCTGCTACAGGGCATGCCTTTGCGCGGCATACGCACGAGCAATTCGGAATCGGCCTCATCCACCAGGGCGCACAAAAGTCGCTGAGCGGGCGCGGGATCGTCGAAGCGGAAGCGGGCGACGTGATCACCGTCAATCCGGGCGAGGTCCATGACGGCGCGCCGATCGGTGCCGGCCGCTCCTGGCGGATGCTCTACCTCGAGCCGTCCCTGGTCGACGCCGTCGTCAGCGACATCAGTGAGGGGCGACGAACGAATTGCGAGTTCGCCGACCCGGTTATGAGGAATGCCGCTCTTGCCAACCGCTTCCGCGCGATTTTCGCGGTTGCGGCGACAGCGGTCAGACCCGACGCTATGCTTCGCTGGGAGGAACTGGCTGTGACGCTGCTCGCCGAGGCGATGTGTCTTGGGCCGCAATCCAGTGCTCCGGTCAAGGAGCCAAAGTCGATCGCCAAGGCCCGGAGCCTGATAGACGACGATCCGCTGGCTTCGCTCACGCTTGCCGACCTCGCCCGTGAAAGCGGCTTGAGCCGATTCCAGGTGGTGCGCGGGTTTGCCAAGGCAACCGGCCTGACGCCGCATGCCTATCTCGTGCAGCGGCGGATCGATATCGTTCGCCGGCTGATCGCCGAAGGCACGCCGCTCGCCGAGGCGGCGATTGCCGGCGGCTTCGCCGACCAGAGCCACATGACGCGCGTTTTCGTGCGCAAATACGGATTTTCTCCCGGTCTCTATGCGCAAGCCCTGAACTGACGTCGCCTGCTGCAGCGACCTTTGTGCGTCTGAAAAGACGCACGGCGCTGTAGCTGCAATTCCGTTCAAGACCAGAAAGCGGCGATCGTATTTTTTTGCTGCCATTCATCGAAGGAAATGGCGGCAAAATGTCGAAACAGCTTCAGGGATATCTTTATTTGTCGCTCGCGATGGTGCTGGTCGGCAGCACAGTGGCCGCGAGCAAGGTCATAGCCTCCGGGCTATCGCCTTTCACCGCAACCGCGCTGCGGTTCGCCATAGCCTTTCCGCTTTTGCTTCTGGCGATGCGCGTCACGGCGACGGCGTGGCCGAAACCACAACCGCGCGAATGGCTCATCCTGCTCGTGCAGGCTGGCGCCGGCAGCGTCGGATATACGACATTGCTCATTTCCGGCCTCAAGCTGACGCCGGCCGCCGATGCCGGTGTCATCATCGGCACGCTCCCGGTCGTTTCGGCCGCGATCGCTATCCTCATCCTTGGAGAGAGGCCTCACCGCTTCGCGCTGCTGGCGATCGTGCTTGCCGCAGCCGGCGTTCTGTCAATTGTCTTCAACGGGGGCGGCGGCGGGCACTCGTTTTTCGGCGGCGTGCTGATCTTGGGCGCAGTCATCTGCGAGGGCCTGTTCATCCTTATCAACAAGCGACTGAAAACCGAGATTCCGCCGCTGGCATTGTCGACTTTGATGGCAGGCCTCGGCGTTGCAGTTGCCGCGCCAGCTGCGCTGCTCGAAACGCCGTGGACAGCAACCATAACGGCCGACGCTGTCGGCGCCGTCATCTATTATGCGCTTGTGCCCACGGTCGGCGGCTTCCTGCTCTGGTATGCGGGTCTGGCGAAAGTGAGCGGCACGGAGGCTTCAGTGTTCACGGCACTCGCGCCGGTTTCGGCCGTTCTTCTCGCCTTCTTCTTCCTCGGGGAATCGATCGCGCCTAACCAGTTGATCGGCATCTCATTCGTTCTGATTGCCGTTCTTAGCCTGGCGCTTCGCGCACCCGAAATGTCGAGCCGCCGACGGAGAGCGGAGCCCTAACGGGTCTCCTTCGGTAACATGTTCTCTGTCTGTTCCACAAGCTGGTAACGTATCGCCATGTATATCCGCCATTCAGAAGACATCTGGAAAGACTATCCCGAACTCGCCGCAGGCGTGCTGTATGCAAGGGGCATCCGCAGCAGCGGCGTTTCGGTCGACATGCATACCGCCCGTTTCGAGTCAGTGGCGAGGGCGCGGCTCGCGGGAAACGCGGAGGGAGAATTCCCGGAAATACAGGCTTGGCGGCGCGCGTTCTCGCGGATGGGGCTGAAACCGACACAATATCGCTGCGCCGCCGAGGCGCTTCTAAGACGCTTCCGAAAGGAAGGAGCGCTGCCGAAAATTCATCCGCTGATCGACCTTTGCAACGCGGCTTCGCTCGCTTTTGCCATTCCGATCGCGGTATTCGGTTTACAAAAGGTGAGCGGATATCTCGAAGTTCGCCATGCATCCGGGAAAGAGACCTACGCCACTTTTGCGGGCGAAATCGAGCATCCGGAGGAACACGAGGTGATTTTCGCCGACCAGGAAGGACGAGCGCATGCGCGGCGCTGGACCAATCGCCAGAGCGGCTATTCGGCTGTGCGCAACGAGACGACAAGCGTGCTGATCGTCGCCGAAGCGCTGCATGCCGGCGCGCCGACCGATATCAAGCGGCTTACCGATCAGCTGGGCGAGGCCATAGGCACGGTCTGGGCGGTCGATCCCCGGAGCGCGGTATTGGACCGCCTGGCACCGCGCTTCGATTTTTGAGGCACGGCGGGCAGTGCGTGTCACGCCGCCTTGGCGACGTGATACTCCTTGATCGCGACCATCTTGATCGCCGGATAGCGTTCCGCCTCATAGCGAAGCGAAAAGCTGTCCTGCGCCAAGAACACCGGATCGCCGTCGAGATCGCGCGCGATGTCGCCCCGGCGCGCGGCGATGAACTTGTCGAGCTCGGCTGGCTGATCGGCGGAAACCCAGCGGCAGACGGAGAAGCGTGACATTTCGAAGGAGACAGGCAGGCCATATTCCGCCTGCAGTCGTTCTTTCAGAACGTCGAGCTGCAGCGCGCCGACGACACCGACGATCGCAGGTGAACCGTCATCCGGCGAGAAGAGCTGCACGACGCCTTCCTCCGCCATCTGCTGCAGCGCTTCCTTCAGCTTCTTTGCCTTCATCGCGTCCTCAAGCCGGACGCGGCGAAGGATCTCCGGCGCGAAGTTCGGTACGCCCTGGAACACGAGCGGCTCGCCCTCGGTCAGCGTATCGCCGATCCGGAGCGTCCCGTGGTTCGGGATGCCGACCACGTCGCCGGCAAAGGCGGTATCGGCGAGTTGGCGCTGCGAAGCGAAGAAGAACTGCGGCGCTGAGAGCCCCATCTGCTTGCCGGTGCGCGAGAGCCGAGCCTTCATGCCGCGCTCGAGCTTGCCCGAGCAGACGCGCACGAACGCAATGCGATCGCGATGGTTCGGGTCCATGTTCGCCTGGATCTTGAAGACGAAGGCGGTCATCTTGTCGTCCGTCGCCTCGACGGTGCGGATGTCGGCGACCTGGGCGCGCGGCGGCGGTGCGAACTCGCTAAGAGCGTTGATGAGATCGCGGACACCGAAATTCCGGAGCGCCGAACCGAAGAAGACCGGCGTCAGATGGCCTTCCAGAAACGCCTTCTGATCGAAAGGTTTGCAGGCCTCGATTGCCAGCATCGTCTCTTCGATGAAGGCGTCGCGCTCGTTCTCCGGCAGGCGATGCGAGGCCATTTCCGGATCGTTGACCTTGGTCAGCCGCTCCTGCGTGTCGGCGCCGCGCACCTCATTGGTCGCGAGATGATACGTGCCGCAGAAGCTCTTCGCGCGGCCGATCGGCCAGGTCACCGGCGCGCAGTCGAGCGCCAGCTTCTGCTCGACTTCGTCCAGGATCTCGAAGGGATCGCGGCTCTCGCGGTCCATCTTGTTGACGAAGGTGATGATCGGAATGTCGCGCAGGCGGCAGACTTCGAACAGTTTCAACGTCCGCGGCTCGATACCCTTGGCCGCGTCGATCACCATGACCGCCGCATCCACCGCCGTCAGCGTGCGATAGGTATCGTCGGCGAAATCCTCGTGGCCGGGCGTGTCGAGAAGATTGAAAACCGTGTCGTTGTATTCGAAGGTCATCACCGACGTGACGACGGAAATGCCGCGTTCGCGCTCGATCTTCATCCAGTCGGAACGGGTCTGGATACGATCTTTCTTCGCCTTGACCTCGCCGGCAAGCTGGATCGCGCCGCCGAAGAGCAGCAACTTTTCGGTGAGCGTCGTCTTACCGGCATCCGGGTGTGAAATAATCGCAAATGTGCGGCGGCGGGAAACCGCTTCGGCAATGCTTTCGGCCATATTCGAGTATCCTGTGAGTTGCGGCGTCTTTACAGGCTCGGAACCCAATATGCAATTGACTGCGGCAAAGCCGACGATGCTTATGACGTAATGACCATGCACGCCTCTGAAAATCGCCCTGCCCTCACGCTTGTCCGCCTGCCGCATGCGCAGGATCTCGATCTGCCGGCCTATGAGACGTCGGGTGCCGCCGGCATGGATTTGCGTGCTGCCGTGCCGGCGGACGAACCGATTGTGATTAAGCCAGGCGGCCGTATGCTGGTGCCTACCGGTTTCATCTTCGAAATTCCGGCCGGCTACGAGGGTCAGGTGCGGCCTCGCTCCGGCCTCGCTTTCAAGCATGGCATCACCTGCCTCAACACGCCGGGAACCATCGACAGCGATTATCGCGGCGAGGTGAAGGTTCTGCTCGTCAATCTCGGAGAGCAGGATTTCATCGTCGAACGCGGCATGCGCATTGCCCAGATGATCATTATGCCGGTGACGCAAGCCACCATCCGCGAATCGGACAGCGCAACGGCGACGGCGCGCGGAGCGGGTGGCTTCGGCTCGACCGGTTCTAAGTAAGCGGCGGCAGGCGGCGCTTCACCGGCGTTGATTTGACGATCGAAGTATTGGTCTGCGCCTTTTCGGCAATGCGGTCGAGGATCGTGTCTAGCTCCTCCATGTCACGGACCAGGAGCCTGGCCACAAAGCAGTCGTCGCCCGTGATCTTGTCACACTCGACGATCTCTGGCGTCTCCTGGATAAGCCTTTCGACGATGTGCAGCATGCCCGGCATCGGCCGGACGCGGACGACCGCCTGCAGCGGATAGCCCAGCCGGGCAGGATTTACCGAGACGGTAAATCCGTTGATCACGCCGCGCTCTTCCAGCTTGCGCAACCTCTCGGCGGCGCTTGGCGAGGAGAGTCCCGCTTCCAGCGCGAGTTCCTTCAGAGACACTCTCGCGTTAACCGCGAGAATCTCCAAAATCCGGCGATCCACTTCGTCAAGCACCAACAACCCCATAAGTCATAAACGCCAAAGTGCCTTCCATAATTAGGTAACATACCGCAAACTCCTCTCATAATCCATATCATGCCGGAAACTATCCGATTATTCTTCCAACAACTCAGGAAGGATGACGGCGATGGATAATGAGACAAGACGCGGAAGCATCGAGATGAGCGCCGCGATGCTGATCTCGGGAACGATCGGCTGGTTCGTGCTGATGTCCGGGCAACCGGTGGCGGGTGTCGTCTTCTGGCGCTGCGTGTTCGGGGCCGTGACCCTCGCCGTCCTCGCAGCGATGTACGGTCTCATCGACCTGCGCCACCTTCGGGGAAGGATAATCGTCCTTTCCGCGCTCGGCGGCGTGGCGATCGTCGTCAACTGGCTGCTGCTCTTTGCGGCCTATTCGCGCGCTTCGATCTCGATCGCGACGATGGTCTACAATACACAGCCCTTCATGCTTCTTGGTCTAGGCGCAGTCTTCCTAGGCGACCGGATCACTATTACCAAGCTCTTCTGGCTTTCGGTCTCTTTCGCCGGCATGATGGCGATTGTCGCCGCCAAGCCGGCCGGCGGCTTCGAGCCCGGCCACTATCTCGCCGGCGTCGCGCTTTCCCTCGGGGCAGCCTTTTTTTATGCCGTCGCCGCTCTCATCACCAAGCTTCTCATGGGCACCCCGCCGCATCTGATCGCTCTGATCCAAGTGATCACCGGAGCCGTCATGCTGGCGCCCTTCGCACTCGCCACGCCGCTGCCTGAGAGCGGCTTGCAGTGGACCCTTTTGATCACCGTCGGCGTGCTTCACACCGGAATCATGTACATCCTGCTCTATGGGGCGATCCAGAAGCTGCCGACGCATATAACGGGCGCCCTCTCCTTCATCTATCCGATCGCCGCGATCCTGGTCGACCGCCTCGCCTTCGGCCATGAACTGCAGCCGGTACAGATCGCCGGCTCAGCCGCCATCCTGCTGGCTGCCGCCGGTATGAATCTCGGCTGGAGCCTTCGATCGATTTCGCCTATCAAGCGTGAAACCGAAGGGAGCGCTTCGTGATCACCTGCTATCTGAAATACGTCATCGACCCCTACAAGCCCGCGGAATTCGAGCAATACGCGAGACTCTGGATTCCTCTGGTCAACCGGCTCGGCGGAAGCCATCACGGCTATTTCATGCCGCACGAGGGCGCGAACAACATCGCGCTAGCCCTCTTCAGTTTTCCCTCGTTGGCCGCCTATGAGGCCTATCGCGAAAAGATGGCCGCGGATCCCGAATGCCGGGCGGCCTTCGCCTTCGCCGAGGAGACGCATTGCATCGTCAGCTACGAGCGCAGCTTCATGCGCCCCGTGTTCGAGTAAGCCCGTTCTAGCGACGAGCCTCGGCGGCCATGCTGACGGCGAGGCCGACAAGGACGGTACTCATCAGCCAACGCTGCGCCAGCATGAAGATGGGCCGGCCGGCGAGGAAGGCAGCGATCGCCCCGGCCGTCACCGCGATCAAGGCGTTGACGGTGATGCTGATCATGATCTGCACGCTGCCGAAAACGAGCGATTGCAGGAGCACGTTTCCCGCCTCGGGATGAATGAACTGCGGCAATAAGGAAAAATAGAGAACGGCCACCTTCGGGTTGAGCAGGTTGGTAATGAGCCCCATCGCGAAGAGCTTGCGCGGCCCGTCCTTGGGCAGGTCGCGCACCTGGAAAGGCGAGCGCCCACCCGGCCTGACGGCTTGCCAGGCGAGATAAACCAAATAAAGAGCACCGGCAAAGCGCAGCGCGTCATAGGCGAAGGGAACCGCCAAAAGCAGGGCGGTAATGCCGAGGGCCGCAAAAACCATATAGAAAACGAAACCGAGTGCGACACCGCAAAGCGAGATCAGACCGGCTGCGGGGCCCTGACAGATTGAACGGGAGATCAGATAGATCATGTTCGGTCCGGGCGTCAGCACCATGCCGAGCGCAATCAGGGCGAAGGCCAGGAGACTGTGTGTTTCAGGCATGATGCGGTCCCATAGCAGCGGAATTGCTCCTGCCAGGAAAGTGTATTTTTCCTTTGCACCCGGCAATGCCGATGTTGTCACCCGCACAATTTCACCGCGAACATTTTCGCTGCCATCCGCTTGGATTTCCGCGGGGCGATGGGGTAGACATGATTTTGATGTCAGGGGAGATACGTCATGACGCTTGCAGCCCTTATCGCCTATAGCGGCGCCCTCTTCATCGCCGCGGTCATTCCAGGTCCCGGCATCACGGCGATCGTGGCGCGGGCGCTCGGGTCCGGTTTTCGCGAGACCTTTTTCATGGGCCTCGGTCTGATCCTCGGGGACATGCTCTATCTGACGGCGGTGGTGCTCGGGCTTGCCTTCATCGCGCAAACCTTCACGACCGCTTTTCTGGTCGTGAAGATCGCCGGCGCGCTCTATCTCAGTTATATCGCCTGGAAGCTCTGGAGTGCCGGCCTGCTTCCACAGGACATTCAGGCACGAAAATCGGCAAGTGCGGCCATGTCCTTCCTCTCGGGTCTGATGGTGACCCTCGGCAATCCAAAGACGATGCTGTTTTATATCGCGCTGGTGCCGACGCTGATCGATCTTACGGCGATCGGCGCCGAGGAATACGGCCTGCTGCTCGCGGCGACCTCTCTCGTGCTCCTTGCGGTGCTCCTGCCTTACATGCTGCTTGCGGCGCGCGCGCGGACACTGCTGAAGCGGCCGACAACGCTCAAGGCATTGAACCGCGCTGCAGCCGGAATCCTTGCTGGAACGGCCGTCTATATCGCCACACGCGCGACTTGAAAAAAGATTTCCCAAGTAACGGTTCTACAACCGTTTTTTCCTCCAGCGGCCTATGTCCGCGACCATACCGCTCTGGAAGCGGCTGGTCATTGTGCCTATTCTCGCGGCAACGATTTCAGATGAAGGGAGCATCGAAATGTCTGAAGCGCGCAAGCCCGGCCGCGGCCGCATCTTTTCCTCGATCACCGAAACGATCGGCGACACGCCCATCGTGCGGCTGGACAAGCTCGCCAAAGAGAAGGGCGTGAAGGCAAATCTTCTCGCCAAACTCGAATTCTTCAATCCGATCGGTTCGGTCAAGGACCGCATCGGTGTCGCCATGATCGAGTCGCTCGAGGCGCAGGGCAAAATCGCCCCCGGCCGCACCACGCTCATCGAACCGACCTCCGGCAATACCGGCATTGCTCTCGCCTTCGTCGCGGCCGCCAAAGGCTACAGGCTGATCCTCACCATGCCGGAGACGATGTCGGTCGAGCGGCGCAAGATGCTCGCGCTGCTTGGCGCCGAACTGGTGCTGACGGAGGGCGCCAAGGGCATGAAAGGAGCGATCGCCAAGGCGCAGGAATTGGTCGAAACATTGCCGGACGCGATCATCCCGCAACAGTTCGAAAATCCAGCCAATCCCGAAATTCATCGCAGGACGACGGCCGAGGAGATCTGGAACGACACCGACGGAAGCGTCGATATCCTCGTCTCCGGCATCGGCACGGGCGGCACGATCACCGGTGCCGGCCAGGTGCTCAAATCACGCAAGCCGTCGATCAGGGTCATCGCTGTAGAGCCCGAGGAATCGCCGGTTCTCTCTGGCGGCACCCCTGGCCCGCACAAGATTCAGGGCATCGGCGCCGGCTTCGCGCCGGCGATCCTCGACACGACGATCTATGACGAGGTCGTGACGGTCAACAGCGGTGAGGCCGTGGAGGCTGCGCGCCTTATCGCTAGGCTTGAAGGCGTTCCGGTCGGCATTTCCGCCGGAGCCGCACTGAAAGCAGCGATCGAGATTGGCCAGCGCGAGGAAAATGCCGGCAAAAACATCGTCGTCATCATTCCTTCGTTTGCCGAGCGTTATCTTTCGACGGTGCTCTTCGAAGGGCTAGGGGCCCAGGCCACTGCATGATTCCTTAGTCGGAACCGGTTTAAGGACAGAGCCATGCAGTGATTCAAAGCGTTACAGCGATGTTTGTGCGTCTGAAAGGACGCACGGCACTCCAAGACCTGTTCCGATGACAACAAAGGGCGCTTCGAGGCGCCTTTTTCGTTCTTGCCGCAGGCGCAGAGGGAACGTGCGAGTCCATGTGGATCGCCAAAATCGTTGCATCAAATCAACCCCTAAGTATGACCGATTCCAATACTTTAGAACGGGATGCGGGCGGAAAGCCGTACACACTTTTTCTCATTCCGCTCTAAACTGGTTTTCAATCGTCGATAAACCGCGTCGAGATCAGTTCGCCGCTTATACGGACATTGCGAAATAGCCGAGAGCATTTCTCTCTCCGTCATCATTCTCGGCCCGACCCGAGGATCCGCGCGCAAGCATGCGTTCCCGCGATCTTACGAGCTCCTGGCGCCGGATTTCGCTTGTGAATGGAGCCTCGGCTCGACCCCGAGGACGACGACGGAGAGGACAGCGGGCGCCAATCGGGTCAAGCCGAGAAATGACGCGAGATAGCGGCGGCTGGTAGCCAACCGCCTCCGCTGTCATTCGGTGAAGGTAGCGAGATTTGCGAGTGTCGAGCTCAAAGCTGCCTCGTGGTCCTGCCGCGAAATGCCAGGGGGCACGTTCTCGCAGATCACCGTCACCAATGTCCCATCCGAAGCGGGCTCAAGTGCCCAGATAATGGTCATCGTACCGGCAAATGCGGGATCATCGGATTCGAATTCCGCCTGCTGCACGACGCGTTCGTCCGGGATCAACTGCACGAAGCGCCCCGCGACAAGATCGGCGTGCCCGCTGGTTTTCCCGGGTGTCCGATGGTCCGGCTCCTCATAGACAAGTGCCATGCGATAGGCCCCGCCTTCCCACGGCTCGAACCTGTAGATCTCACCTTTCATACCCTCGGGCGGCAGCCATTTGGCCACCGCCTCGGGATCGAGCAGCGCCTGATAGACGGTTGGCGGCGAGGCCTTGACGATCCGTGATGCGGAGTCCGTCCGTCTGCTGGCCGGTTCTTTTGTCATGACCACCTCGCTGCGGCACCATATCACAGCGCCGCACCGCTTTGCAGACGCAGGGCCGCCGCAAGGCTTTGCCCCTCGTCCGAGTTCTCACGGGCGGAAAACCCTATGCCGCAGCGGGCAGGCGTTCTCCGGCGATGCGGTAGGAAATCGCTTCGGCGAGATGAATACGGCCGACCGTCGGCGCCTCATCGAGGTCTGCAAGCGTGCGGGCGAGTTTCAAGACGCGATGGTAGCCGCGCGCTGAAAACTTGAGCTTTTCCGCCGCATCTCTCAGGAGCTGCAAGCCAGACGCATCGGGCTCGGCGATCTTCTCGATCATCGCCGTCGAACAGCGGGCGTTGCTCGTCAGTTCCGGATGGCCGCGGCTGGCAAAGCGGTCCGCCTGCAGCGCCCGGGCGCGGGCGACACGCTTGGCAACCGCGGCGCTCGGCTCGGCCGCGACCGGGCGGATCAAGTCGGCGGCGCTGACGGCCGGGACGTCGATCCGGATATCGATGCGGTCCATCAAAGGTCCGGAAATCCGCGCCTGATAGTCGGTCATGCAACGGGGCCCGCGCGCGCAGGTGCGCCCGGGTTCTCCGGCCATGCCGCAGCGGCAGGGATTCATCGCGGCGACGAGTTGGATCGCCGCCGGATAGCTGACACGGTGGTTGGCGCGCGCTATGACGCATTCCGAGGTCTCGAGCGGTTGACGCAGCGCATCGAGCACCTGCGGCGGAAATTCCGGAAACTCGTCAAGGAACAGAACGCCGTGATGGGCGAGCGACGCCTCGCCGGGTTTGGCTCGCAGGCCGCCGCCGATCAACGCCGCCATGGTCGCGGAATGATGCGGCGCGCGGAACGGCCGCCGGTCGGAGAGCTTGCCGCCCGCCAGCTGTCCGGCGATGGAATGGATCATCGAGACTTCTAGAAGTTCGGCCGGCGACAGCGGCGGCAGAATGGAGGGCAGGCGCGCGGCGAGCATCGATTTGCCGGAACCGGGCGGGCCGACCATCAGGAGATTGTGATTGCCAGCCGCCGCGACTTCCAGCGCCCGCTTGGCGCTTTCCTGGCCCTTGATATCGGCGAGATCCGGCAGGTTGGCTGCCGCCGCCCGGACAGCCGGTTCGGGACGTGACAACACCTGGGTGCCGCGAAAATGATTGGCGATGGCGATTAGGCTGCGCGGCGCCAATATATCGATCTCCGACCCGGCCTAGGCCGCCTCCGAGCCGCTCTCAGCCGGGCAGATCAGCCCCTTGCCGAGCGCGTTGGCGCCGATCGCCGCCGGGAGCGCGCCGGCGACTGCGGCGATCGTGCCGTCGAGATTGAGCTCGCCGATGACCACATAGCCGGAGAGCGCATCTGCCGGGATAGCGCCGAGCGCTGCCATCAGCCCAAGCGCGATGGCGAGATCGAAATGGCTGCCCTCCTTCGGCAGATCGGCGGGCGCGAGATTGACCGTGACCCGCTTTGCCGGCAGCGCCAGGCCCGATGCATGGAGTGCCGCCTGCACGCGCTCGCGGCTTTCGGCGACCGCCTTATCCGGCAGGCCGACGATCTGCATGCCGACCTTTCCCGGCGCGACCATCACCTGCACGTCGACCGGCACGCCCTCTATACCCTGAAACGCAACCGTACTGACGCGCGCGACCATGATGCCCCCTTGTGCCGGCGGATCGCTGACGGACCGCCACAACCGCCGCCGGTTGCAGCGGCAAATCTTGCACGGTTCACGCTTAAAAACAAGAACAATAATAGAACAAACAGGTATGCCGCCTCAAAGAAGAGACGACCTCCTGCCTCAGGACGAGGGCTCGACGCGCTTCTTTTCGATAGCATCCCAGAGGAGGCTCGCGACATCGGCGCCGCCAAACCTCTTGACCTCGCGGATGCCCGTCGGCGAGGTGACGTTAATCTCCGTCATGTAGTCGCCGATCACGTCGATGCCGACGAAAAGGAAGCCACGCGTCTTCAATGCCGGGCCGATGCGGGCGCAGATTTCCCGCTCCCGTGCGGTAAGTTCGGTCGCCTCCGCACGCCCGCCTACATGCATGTTGGAGCGCGAGTCATGTTCGGCGGGAACGCGATTGATGGCGCCAACCGGCTCGCCGTCGACGAGCAGGATGCGCTTGTCGCCTTTTCTGACCGCCGGCAGGTATTCCTGCGCGATGAAGGGCTCGCGAAACATCTGGCTGAACATTTCCAAGAGCGAGGAAAGATTACGGTCGTCGCGCGAGGAATGGAACACGCCCGCACCGCCATTACCGTAGAGGGGCTTCAGGATGATGTCGCCCATTTCTTGGCGGAAGCGCGCGATCTCGTTTGCGTCGCGGGTGATCAACGTCCTCGGCATCAGGTCGGGAAATTCGGTGACGAAAATCTTCTCGGGCGAGTTCCTGACCCAAGCGGGATCGTTGACGACAAGCGTCTTCGGATGCAGGCGCTCGAGCAGATGCGTCGAGGTTATATAGGCCATGTCGAAGGGCGGATCCTGGCGAAGCAGGATGACATCCATGGTCGAAAGATCGACCCGCTGCGGCTCGTTAAGGGTGAAGTGATCGCCCTTGACGTCGCGGAGCGTCATCTGCTGCACGGTCGCATAGACCTTGCCGTCGCGCAGCGAGAGCTTGTCGGGCGTGTAGTGGAACAGGCGATAGCCGCGGGCCTGCGCCTCGAGACTCATGGCAAAGGTCGAGTCGCCCGCAATGGTGATGCCCGACACATGGTCCATCTGGACCCCGACATTGACGATACTTGCCATCTTTTCATTCCTGATTGGATATTCAGCCACATAACCCCTTAAATCGAAATTCGTTCGAGAGGTGCGCCGCGGCAGAAAAGTCCGCAACATGTAGAATGCGCGACGCACTTAGGCAAGGAGCAGGGAGACCATTGCGTCCGGGCGCGGCGCAGCCGGCTGCCAGCAATCCGAAGCGCCGTCGTCCCCTCAAATTGCGCGCTTCGATCACGAGGTCGGCTCGAGATGCGTTCCTTCGAGGCGCGAAACGGCCGGCTTCACCGCCGACCCGCTTTGCCGGTACAGTCTCTTTCCCGTGTCCGTCGAGAAGAAGTGCAGACGATCGGTCGCAATCGTGATGGCAAGCTCATCCGACAGCGGCACTTCCGGCGCCAGTGCGATGGTCAGCGGTTGATCCTCGAGCATGCCGTGGACCAGCCGCTGCGCGCCCAGTTCCTCCACATAGTCGACCCGAAACAGCAATGCCTCTTCGCCAACGGCAGCGAGGCGAAAATCCTCTGCCCGCAGCCCCACCGTCACCGGCCCTTCCGCCGGCGCCGGATAGTCGAGATCGATCATATGCGTGCCGACATGCAGGCGCCCACCTTCGAGAACGCCTTTGACGAGGTTCATTGCGGGCGAGCCGATGAAGCTTGCGACAAAGGTCGAGGCGGGGGCGTGATAGACATCGAGCGGCCGGCCGATCTGCTCGATCCGGCCGCCGTTCAGCACGACCAGCCGATCGGCGAGTGTCATCGCTTCGAGCTGATCGTGGGTGACATAGAGAGAGGTGGTGCCGAGGCGCTTCTGCAGCCGCTTGATCTCGCCGCGCATGGAAACCCGCAGCTTGGCGTCGAGGTTCGACAGAGGCTCATCGAAGAGAAAGGCGGCGGGCTTACGGACAATCGCGCGCCCCATGGCGACACGCTGGCGCTGGCCGCCCGAGAGAGCGCGCGGCTTGCGGTCGAGATAGGCTCCGATCTCCAGCATGCGCGCAGCTTCCGCGACGCGCGCTTCGATCTCGGCCTTCGGCGTCTTCCGGTTCTTCAAACCATAGGCGAGGTTTTCATAGACGGTCATGTGCGGATAGAGCGCATAATTCTGGAAGACCATGGCGATGTCGCGTTCGGCCGGTTCGACGGCATTGACGACGCGACCGCCGATCGAGACGGTGCCGGCGCTGATCGTTTCCAACCCCGC
Organism: Sinorhizobium numidicum; assembly: GCF_029892045.1. Lineage (NCBI taxonomy): Bacteria > Pseudomonadati > Pseudomonadota > Alphaproteobacteria > Hyphomicrobiales > Rhizobiaceae > Sinorhizobium > Sinorhizobium numidicum. The sequence continues at coordinate 326,956 of NZ_CP120368.1, read as the reverse complement.
GACCATGCGCAGGAGCGTTGATTTGCCGCAGCCGGACGGCCCGACGAGCACGATGAATTCTCCGTCGTCGATATCGATCGAAACGGATCTCACCGCCTCTACGCCGCCGGTATATATTTTGCGAACCGCGTCGATTTCGATGGCAGCCATGTCACTTCTCCGTTTCGGTGAGGCCCCGGATGAAGAGGCGCTGCATGAGGATGACAACGAGAACCGGCGGCAGCATCGCGAGGATGGCGCCGGCCATGACCAGGTGCCACTGGACCTCGCCGTCCTGGACTGCGACCATGCGTTTCAGCCCCATCATCAAGGTGTAATAGCTGGGGTCGGTGGTCACGAGCAGCGGCCAAAGGTACTGGATCCAACCGTAGATGAAGAGGATGACGCAAAGGGCGGCGATATTGGTGCGGCTCAACGGCAGCAGGATGTCGCGGAAGAATTTCAATGGTCCGGAACCGTCGACCCGCGCGGCTTCCATGAGTTCGTCAGGCACCGTCATGAAAAATTGCCGGAAGAGAAAGGTGGCGGTTGCCGAGGCGATCAGCGGTACGGTGAGACCGGCGTAGGAATTGAGCATTCCCAGATCGGCCACCACCTTGTAGGTCGGAATGATGCGCACTTCGACCGGAAGCATCAGCGTGATGAAGACGATCCAGAAGGCAAGAAGCCGGAAACGAAAGCGGAAATAGACGATCGCATAAGCCGATATGATCGAAATCGCGATCTTGCCGAAGGTGATGATCAGCGCCATGCCGAGCGAATTCAGCGCCATCAGCATATAGGATGGCAGACCGTTGGCGGCGGAGCTGCTGGTCAGCACTTGCGTATAGTTCTCGATCAGGTGACCGCCGGGCATGAGCGGAATCATGCCGCCGACCAGGGCCTCGCGTGTATGTGTCGAGGCGATGAAAGCGACGTATACCGGAAAGGCCACGAGGACGACGCCGGCAATCAATACCAGATGCGTCAGAAAGGTTAGAAATGGGCGATCTTCGACCATCGCAGCTCCTCAATACTGGACGCGCCGCTCGACATAGCGGAACTGGATGACGGTGAGCACGGCGACGATCAGCATCAAGAGCACCGACTGCGCCGAAGACGAGCCGAGATTGAGGCCGAGATAGCCGTCGCCATAGACCTTGTAGACGAGGATATTAGTCGCCTGAGCCGGACCGCCCCCGGTGGTGGCGTCGACGATCGCGAAGGTATCGAACATGGTGTAGTTCACGTTGACGATGAACAGGAAAAAGGTCGTCGGGGACAGGAGCGGCAAGACGATCGTTAAGAAACGCTTGACCGGACCGGAGCCGTCGATCGCCGCCGCTTCGATCAGCGAATGCGGCACGGATTGTAGCCCGGCGAGGAAGAAGAGGAAGTTATAGGAAATCTGCTTCCAGGCGGCAGCGATGATGATCAGGATCATCGCATGCGTGCCGTTCAGATTATGGTCCCATCCTATGCCGATCTGACCGAGAAAATAAGCGAGCACGCCCGTCGTCGAATTGAACAGGAACCACCAGAGCAGGCCGGCGATGACCGGCGCCACGGCGTAGGGCCAGACGAGCAGCGTGGTGTAGACGCGTCCGACTTTGACCAGACGATTGACCGCCGCCGCGAAGACTAGGCCCAGCGCCATGGAAAGCACAGTCACTGCGATGGCGAAAACCGCCGTGCGCCCGAGCGAGCCGAGATAGAGCGGGTCCTGCAGAAGCCGGGCATAATGAGTGAAGCCGACGAAACTGGCCGACAGCCCGAACGGATCTTCCCGCTCAAAGGAGGATTTCACCGCCTGTCCCGCCGGCCAGATGAAGAACACCAACGTAATGGCGAGTTGCGGTGCCAGAAGCAGATAGGGCAGCATTCGGTTCGGAAAGATCGTGCGTTTCGTGTCCATGCGTCGTCTTTCTTGACCTGTCGCGGAGGCGCCATCATCGACTGGAAAAACGAAGAGAAGTCGGCGACTGCCGGCTTCTCCCGTTTGCCACCGTGCTTCAGTTGGCCGCCTCGAACTCGCGAAGCAGTTCATTGCCGCGCTGAACAGCGGAATCGAGCGCCTGCTGCGCATCCTTGCTGCCCGCGAGCAGCGCCTGGAACTCCTCGTCCACGATAATGCGGGCCTGGGTCAGATTGCCGAAACGCACGCCTTTCGAGTTCGCCGAGGGCGTGCCGCGGGTGATCTGTCCAAGCGCGATCTCGGAACCGGGATTCTTTTCGTAATATCCCTGCTTGCGACCAAGCTCATAGGCCGCGTTGGTGATCGGCAGATAGCCCGTGTACTGGTGCCAATCGGCCTGGAGTTGTGGCTCAGACAGGTAGGTGAAGAACTTCGCGACGCCCTTATAGACATCGTCACTCTGGCCGTTGAGAACCCAGAGCGTCGCACCGCCGATGATCGAGTTCTTCGGCTCCTTCGTGACGTTGTCGTAATAGGGAAGCGGCGCGAAACCGGGCGTAAAGTCCTTGGCGTTCTTGATGACGCCAGAGCGGCCAGCCGACGAGTTCATGGTCATAGCGCATTCCTGGGCATAGAACTTCGTCGCGGCATCGTCGCCGCCGGCGGGGCCACCATATTGGAACAGGCCCTCGTCGGCCCATTTCTTCAGGTTGCCCCAATGCCGAACCTGGACCGGGCCGTTGAAGGTGAACTCCGCTCCGGTACCGCCGAAGCCGTTTTCCAGGGTGCCGAAGGGCTGATCGTGAATGGCCGAAAGATTCTCCGTCTGAATCCAGGTGATCCAGGCACTGGTGAAGCCGCACTTCGCCGCGCCGGAAGTCACGATCTTCCGGGAAAAGTCCTCGACTTCCGCCCAGGTCTTTGGGGCAACCTCCGGATCGAGGCCGGCCTTCTTGAACACGTCCCTGTTGTAATAAAGGATCGGCGTCGAGGAGTTGAAGGGCATGGAGAGGATGTTACCCTCGATGTCGGTATAATAGCCGACCACCGGCGCGATGAAGGAAGCCGGCTCGAAGAGCTCTCCCTGATCCGCCATCAGCTTGTAAACCGGATAGACGGCGCCCTTGGCGGCCATCATCGTTCCGGTACCAACCTCGAAGATCTGCGCGATGGCCGGCTGCTCGCCGGCGCGAAACGCGGCGATCGTTGCCGTCAGCGTCTCCGGATAGGTCCCCTTGTAGACCGGCTTCACGACGTAGTCGGTCTGGCTCTCATTGAATTTCTTGGCGATTTCTTCGAGCTTCTGCCCGACTTCACCGCCCATGGCGTGCCACCAGGTGATTTCGGTCGCGGCCAGCGAGGAGGATGCCGAAAGCGCCAGGGCGAACCCGGCAGTGATGAATTTCCTGATCATGTCGATTGCCCTCTCCAGCTTCCATTGGGATGGCAGTGGACTAGTGACCTTCGATGACAGGCGGGTAACGCTTTTATGTCGGAACGATTACAAATTTGCCTGGATTACGATGATTTTGGGTCGAAGCGATCCAAAATCATAAACGTGATCGATTCTAAGAAGTTAGAGCGGGATGCGGGTGGAAAGCCGTATACACTTTTCGTCATCGCGCTCTAGTTGGTCAAAAGGCATTCGGCAGGTGTTGCGGCCAGCGCCAGGGTGTGACGGCGACGATGTCGTAGCGGACGGAGAGGCGGTGAAAATCGGCCTGGCGGGAGAGCCAGATGTCGCTTGCAGCACGAATACGCCGTTGCGCCGCATCGGACACGGCAAAGACGGCCTCGTCGAAGCCGCGCCGGGCCTTCACCTCGACGCAGGCGATGAGGTCACCCCGCCGGGCGATGATGTCGATTTCGCCGAGCTTCGTGCGGTAGCGCATGGCGACGATACGATAGCCTTTCAGCACGAGACAGAGCGCGGCACGGTATTCGGCGAAAAGCCCGCGCTTCAGCGCCTTCAGCTTGCGGGCATCGGGCCGCTCAGCCTTCATCGCGTACCCTGAGACTGAGGAGCCGGTCATAAAGATCCTTGCGGGGCAGGCCTGTCCGGCGGGCGGCCTCCGTCGCCGCCTTGCCCATCGGCATATCCCGTGCAAGCGCTCTCAAAAGCGCGTCCACATCGGCCTCCTCCGGAACCGGTGCGGCTTCGGGCGGACCGATGACCAGCACGATCTCACCCTTCACACCCGCCGTCTGGCTATAGACGGCTTTGAGATCGCCAAGCGTGCCGCGGCGGAACTCCTCAAAGGTTTTGGTCAGTTCGCGGCAGACGGCTGCTTTTCTCGCTTCACCGAGAACATCGGCCGCCGCAGCAAGGGTCGCGGCAATGCGATGCGGCGACTCGAAGAACAGGAGTGTGGCCGGGACCATGGCGAGTTCCGTCAGCCGGTCGCGTTTGGCCTTGTCCTTGGTGGGCAGAAAGCCCGCAAACAGAAAGGCATCACTCGGGAGACCGGAGCCGACAAGGGCTGCAAGCGGAGCCGACGGCCCCGGGATCGGCACGACGCGATATCCGGATTCGATCGCAAGCTGCGCCAGGCGATAACCAGGATCGGAGACGAGCGGTGTGCCGGCATCGGAGACGAGCGCCACCGACTTGCCTTCGCCGAGCGCCGCCAACAGCCGCGGTCCCGCTTCCGCCGCATTGTGCTCGTGATAGGCGAAAGGGCGATTGACAATGCCGTATCGATCGAGCAGGACGCGTGTCACGCGCGTGTCCTCGCAGGCAAGCACATCGGCGCCAGCAAGCGTTTCCAGAGCTCTCAAGGTTATATCGGCGAGATTGCCGATCGGCGTCGCCACGAGATAGAGCGCCGGCTCCAGCGGACGAGCAGGAATGCTGGCATTGTGCAGACGATAGCTGCGCTGTCTTTCCTTCTCCGCCGCTTCAGTCGACTGCCGCTTTTCCAACTCTATCTTCCCGATCATGACGCCCGGCTCGCCGGTTCGAGCCCTTTATGAGTGAGCGGACAGGGCAGGGCAAGGGCCGGCCATGGCGGGAAGCGCTTGCATTTGGGGAAACAGCCGGCAAAACCCCTTGCTTTTGCGGCTCTCTTTCTGCCATTTTGCCCGTCCACATCCTTCCGGCCGATCGGCCGGAATACTCGCAGTTGACGCTGCGGCGGGCACTACGTCCGCCCGGCAACGGTTGAAAGCGGTAGCATCCCATGCGCATTACTCTCGAGCGGTCCAACCTTTTGAAATCGCTGAACCATGTTCACCGCGTGGTCGAACGGCGAAATACGATCCCGATCCTCTCGAACGTGCTGTTGCGCTCGGACGGCGCAAGCCTGGAAATGAAGGCGACCGACCTCGACCTTGAGATTACCGAGGCAACGCCGGCGCAAGTGGAACAGCCCGGTGCCACGACTGTTCCCGCTCATCTGCTCTACGACATCGTTCGGAAGCTTCCGGACGGATCGGAAGTGCTGCTCGCCACCAATGCCGAGGGCACGGCGATGACCGTTGCCTCCGGGCGCTCCAAATTCTCGCTGCAATGCCTGCCGCAGTCCGACTTCCCGGATCTCACCGCTGGAAGCTTCTCGCATACCTTCCGCCTCAAGGCGACGGATCTGAAGATGCTGATCGACCGGACGCAATTCGCGATCTCGACGGAGGAAACCCGCTACTACCTCAACGGCATTTTCGTGCACACGGTCGAGAACAAGGGCCAGCTGAAGCTGCGTGCGGTCGCGACCGACGGCCATCGCCTCGCCCGCGCCGACGTCGAGGCTCCCGGCGGCTCCGAGGGCATGCCGGGGATCATCATTCCGCGCAAGACCGTCAGCGAATTGCAGAAGCTGCTCGACAATCCGGATGTGGTGGTGACAGTCGAAGTCTCGGACGCGAAGATCCGCTTGACGATCGGTTCGATCATCATGACGTCGAAGCTGATCGACGGAACGTTTCCCGACTATCAGCGAGTGATCCCGGCCAACAACGACAAGGAACTGCGCGTCGATTGCCAGTCCTTCGCGCAGGCTGTCGATCGCGTCTCGACGATTTCGTCCGAACGCGGCCGCGCCGTGAAGCTGGCGCTGACCGAAGGACAGATGACGCTGACCGTTAACAACCCGGATTCCGGAAGTGCTACCGAAGAGCTGCCGGTCGGCTATGATAGCGATCCGCTCGAAATCGGCTTCAATGCCAAGTACCTGCTCGACATTACCGCCCAGCTTACCGGTGGCGAGGCGATCTTCATGCTGGCGGACCCCGGTTCGCCGACGCTGGTGCGCGATCTCGCTGCGGAAGACGCGCTCTACGTGCTCATGCCGATGCGCGTATGAGGCCTAAATCGCGGCAAGCCCAACCCGTCATGCGTCCGCATGGCGAGTTTTTCGTGCCTTCGACTGTCGCCCTTTGTTGATAAGCTGTCGCTTTTAGACGCAGCTAGACTTGTTTTCGCCGCAGATGGGAGCACATTATGAACAAAGTGCTCGCGCATTCGGCCGAATCGAGGCAATGCGAAGCGCAAGCAATGCAGAGTGACAACGAGGCTCGAGGGGAATCGATGAATTTGCGCTTGAAGGTGAAGGAAAAATTCGGCCGGAAGTTCGACGAAGAAATCCGCTTCTTCAAGGGCTGGATGAGCAACACCCGCGCGGTCGGCGCGATCCTGCCGACATCCTCGATCACGGCACGACGAATGGCGAGCGTGGTCAACCCGCATTCCGGCCTGCCGGTACTCGAACTCGGACCCGGCACAGGCGTGATCACGAAGGCGATCCTGGAGCGCGGCGTGGCACCGGAAAAGCTCGTTTCGGTCGAATATTCCACCGAATTCTTCCATCAGCTGAGAGAACATTTTGCCGGTGTGAATTTCATCAACGGCGACGCCTTCGATCTCTCGCGCACGCTTGGACCGATGAAGGACCAGCAGTTCGACAGCGTCGTGTCGGCAGTGCCTCTCTTGAACTTTCCGATGAGCCGGCGCGTCGAGCTGATCGACGATCTGCTTTCCCGTATCCCCTTTGGCCGCCCCGTGGTGCAAATTTCCTACGGGCCGCTCTCGCCGGTCGTCGCCATGCCGGATCGTTATCGCATCCAGCATTTTGATTTCGTCGTCCGCAACATTCCGCCAGCGCAGCTCTGGGTCTACCGCAGGGCCCATTGAGGCCGGCCCGCAGTTTCGTGCATCTTTCAGAGGCACAAAGATCGCTGTAGCGCTTTGAATGGCTGCATGTTTTTATCCTTAAACCGGATCCGGTTTAAGGAAACATGCAGTAATGTTCGGCGTCTATCTCACCCATCCGCAAGTAACGATCGATCCCACAGTTCCGGTGCCTGAATGGGGGCTTTCGGATCTTGGGAGGGAGCGCACGCGCGCGACCGCCGGCCAGGTCTGGGTCCGGTCTCTGGGGCGCATCGTTTCGAGCAAGGAGAAGAAGGCGATCGAAACGGCGGCGACGTTAGCAGAGGCGGCAGGCACTGCAGTCGAAACCGACGAGGAGATGGGCGAGAACGATCGTTCGGCAACGGGCTTCCTGCCTCCGCAGGAATTCGAAAAGGCGGCCGATTGGTTTTTCGCCCATCCTGATGAGAGTTTTAGGGGTTGGGAACGGGCAAGCGACGCGCAAAGGCGTATCTCGGCGGCGGTGTCGTACATCCTCGATCGTCACGACCCGACTGTTCCGATCGCATTTGTCGGTCATGGCGGCGTCGGTACCTTGCTGAAATGTCAGATGATGGGGAGGTCGATCGGCCGCAGTGACCAATTGCCTGGAGGCGGCAATCTCTTTGCTTTCCGTCTTGCGGATCGCTGCGTCACATGCGACTGGACGCCGATGGAGTTCTGGCAGGGGTGACCTCGACATGACCACAGGCGCACGCGGCCGGCTGATCGTCGGCCTTGACCTTCCAACGACCGCGCAGGCGGAAAAGATCGTCTCGACCCTTGGCGACGACGTCGCTTTCTACAAGATAGGCTATCAGCTTGCATTTGCCGGAGGACTCGAGTTCGCGCGCGATCTCGCCGGCAGCGGCAAGAAGATCTTTCTCGACATGAAGCTGCTCGATATCGACAACACGGTCGCCAAGGGCGTCGAGAACATCGTCAAGATGGGCATGTCGATGCTGACGCTGCACGCCTATCCGAAGGCGATGAGGGCCGCTGTCGAGGCAGCGAGAGGCTCCGGACTTTGCCTGCTTGGCGTCACGGTACTGACCTCAATGGACGAGCAGGACGTAATCGATGCAGGCTATGAATATGATCCGCATACGCTGGTGCTGCGGCGAGCAGAACAGGCGCGCGCCGCCGGCATGGGCGGCATCGTCTGCTCGGCAGAAGAAGCCTCCGCCGTGCGCAAGATCATCGGCGCCGAAATGGCACTTGTGACGCCCGGCATTCGCCCGGTGGGCGCCGACAAGGGCGATCAGAAGCGGGTAATGACGCCAGCGCAGGCACTCCGCGCCGGCTCGAGCCATCTCGTCGTCGGGCGGCCGATCGTCATGGCGCCCGATCCGCTCGCCGCGAGCCGCGCCATTCTGGCCGAGATGGATAGCGCTCTTTCCGATTGAGCGCCGCGCCGGAAACAATCGAAACAGCTCCGATTTAACGAATCGTGCCGCCGTGCCGAGGCACGCTTGACCTCGGCCGCAATTTGCCGGAAGTAACGATCCCGTCTGTATTTTTCCGGAAGACGAGGAGCTCATCATGGCCAAGGGATATTGGATCGCTCGGGTCGATATTAGAGACCCTGAGCGCTACAAGGATTATGTGGCGGCGGCAAAGCCGGCCTTCGAGAAATATGGCGCGACTTTCCTTGCGCGCGGCGGGCAATTCCACCGGCTGGAAGGCGCCGTTCGCGCCCGCAATGTCGTAATCGAATTCCCCTCCCTGCAGGCGGCGGTCGACTGCTACAACTCGCCGGAATACCAGGTTGCCGCGGCAATTCGCCAGGAGGTCGCCGACGCCGAAATGGTGGTGGTGGAAGGCGTTTAGGCATCGTCGACTGCGGGTACGAAAGCCGCCTTGGGACGTGCGCGGATTGGCCTTCACCTTGCCCGCCGCTTGGGCTATGTAGCAAGCAATTCTTCCCAATGAGATCAGGAGTGCGCTTCCCATGACCTTGTCCAACCTTCCGCCGCTGGTGACGATTTTCGGCGGGTCCGGATTCGTCGGTCGGCATGTGGTGCGCGCGCTCGCCAAACGCGGTTATCGTATCCGTGTCGCCGTTCGCCGGCCGGATCTCGGCGGTCATCTCCAACCGCTCGGCAATGTCGGGCAGATATCGCTTGTCCAGGCAAACCTCCGCTATCGCAACTCGGTGGATCGTGCCGTCGAAGGCGCCGACCATGTGATCAACTGCGTCGGTGTGCTCTTCGAGCGCGGCCGCAACACCTTCGAGGCAGTGCAGGACTTCGGCGCACGCGCCGTCGCCGAAGCGGCGCGCGCGGCGGGCGCGACGCTCACGCATATCTCGGCGATCGGCGCCGACGCGAAGTCCGAATCGCGCTACGCCCGCACCAAGGGGCGCGCCGAGGCCGCGATAATGGAAACGCTGCCGGAGGCGATCATCCTTCGTCCATCGATCATTTTCGGACCTGAGGACGACTTCTTCAACAAGTTCGCCGAGATGGCCCGCTTCTCGCCTGTCCTGCCGCTAATCGGCGGCGGCCGTACGAAGTTCCAGCCGGTCTACGTGACCGACGTCGCGGAGGCCGTGGCGCGTGCCGTCGACGGCAAGGTCGCACGCGGCAAGATCTATGAACTCGGCGGACCGCAGGTTCTGTCCTTCCGCGACTGTCTCGAACTCCTTTTGAAAACGATCGACCGGAAGCGCCGCTTCGTATCCCTGCCCTTCGGGCTCGCCTCGCTTCTCGGGAGCGTCTCGTCGCTGGTGCCGTTCATCACGCCGCCGCTGACCGCCGACCAGGTATTGTTGCTGAAATCCGACAATGTCGTCTCGGCAAAGGCCGAGGCGGAAGGGCGAACCCTCAGCGGGATCGGCATCGAACCGACAATGCTCGATTCGATCCTGCCCACCTATCTGGTGCGCTATCGCCCGCACGGGCAGTATACGCGCGGTGGACGCGCGGCCTGAACGTCTTCCGCGCGTTTTTCTTCCCATAACCGCCGGCAGCCCGGCGGTTTTTTTGTTGTGGCCATGGCGCAACACTGTTGCAGTTCTGCCGCAACCGAGAATGCGAATACTGTTTACCGCGGATTCAGCATGCGCTGATATTGATCATGACAAATCCAGCGAATAAACACCGCTCGCGCCACATCGCTCGGCGAGCGGCGGCAACATCACACTCGAAAGGCACGACGTCCCATGGGCAAGTCGATCGCAATCTTTTTTGCGTCTGCGGCACTGATCATTCTGGCTGGCTCATTCATGGCTCCGAGCACCGTGGCGAGCAGCAGCAAGGGCTGCACCCCGGCCTATGGCGTCGATCCCTGCACCACGGCCTCGATCGAGTTTTCCGGCGAATAAGCCGACGCCTCCTTCGCCTGACGCATCTGAGACGCGCGGCACCGTTGAGAGGCAGAGACATTTCAAGTTTTGGCGGGGGCCAGGGGCCGCATGCGTTTCGAAAGAGACGCATGCGGCTTTATGTTCCCGGCCTGAGGCTATCCAAGCAGCCACAAACCGATGAGACCGGCCGTCCCGATCAGGATGCGCCAGATCGCGAACGGCGTGAAGCCGCGGTTCGAAACGAAATCGAGCAGAGAGCGGACGACGAAGATCCCGGCGACGAAGGCCGCAACGAACCCGAACGCGATCAGGGAGATGTCATCGAAGGAGAGTGCGGCGCGGTTCTTGTAGAGATCGATCGCGAAGGCGCCGACCATTGTCGGCATCGCGAGAAAGAAGGAGAACTCCGCAGCCGAACGCTTGTCGGCCCCCATCAGGAGGGCGCCGGCAATCGTGGCGCCGGAACGCGACGTGCCCGGGATCATCGCCAGGCACTGGAACAGGCCGATCTTGAGCGCCAGAGACGGCGGATAGTCCATCGCCTCGGTATAACGCGGCGTCAGCGGCAGTTGATCGATGACGTAGAGAACGATGCCGCCGGCAATCAGCACGACGCAGATCAGCATCGGCGTTTCGAACAGCACCGACTTGATGAAGCCATGCGCCGCCGCGCCGATGACGGCAGCCGGCAGGAAGGCGAGCAGCACCGAAAAAACGAAACGGCGCGCCTTGACGCTCGTCGGCAGGGAAAAAGCGATGTTGAGCAGCCGCTGGAAGTAGACGAGCAGAATGGCAAGTATGGCGCCGAGCTGGATCAGAACCGCGAAGGTATTTCCCGGCGACCTGAAGCCGAGGAAGTGTCCGGCCAGAAGAACGTGCGCCGTCGACGATACCGGGATGAACTCTGTCAGTCCCTCAATGAGCCCGAGAACGAGCGCGCTGATGATCGATTGATCCGCCATGAATAAGTTGTTCCTGATATCTTGGGATTTGGGAGGAAAAGGTCGATTCGCTTGTTTTTGCCACCGCAACTACCTATAGCTCGTTATGATAAGCCGTGGCCAGACGCATGTGCCGCGATGCTGTCAACCCCGGAAAATAGCTGCGAAACCTGATCATCGATGCCGACACTGTACCATCACCCCATGTCCTCAGCCTCGCGGTTCGTACGCCTTATTCTCTCCGAATATGGCTATCAGACGGAGCTCAGCGAGGAACAGCCCTGGGAGAACCGGCGCGACTTTCTGGCGCTCAATCCGGCCGGCACGTTGCCGGTCTATGTCGATGACAGCATGCGCGCGCTCTGCGGCGCGACGATCATTTCGGAATATCTGGATGAGACCAACGGCATCCTGAAACGGGATCGCCGGCTCCTGGCCGAGGATCCGTTTCAGCGGGCGGAGATCCGCCGCCTCACTGAATGGTTTCTGCAGAAGATGGAGGCCGACGTGACGCGCCCGCTGGTGCGCGAACGCATCTTCAAGCTGCAGATGACCCCGGACCAGGGCGGCGGCGCGCCGGACTCGAAGGTCCTGCGCACCTCGCGCGCCAATATCCGCCAGCATATGAAATATCTCTCCTGGCTCGCGGGATCGCGGCCCTGGCTTGCCGGCGACCGTATATCCTATGCCGACCTTGCGGCAGCCGCCGCGATCTCTGTGCTCGATTACCTCGGAGAGATCGACTGGTCCGACTCCCCGACCGCCAAGGAGTGGTACCAGAGGCTGAAATCCCGCCCCTCCTTCCGGCCGCTGCTGGCGGAGCGGGTACGCGGCGTCACGCCGGTTTCGCATTATGCGGATCTCGATTTCTAAGGACATTGCCATGCCCGGCAACGCTGCAAGAGCGGAGAACCAGGGCAAGAGACGACGGACACTCACCGCGTTTCTGAAGGCCGAGGCTGCGGATAAGGGATTCGACATCTGTCGCGTCACGCGGCCAGACTCGATTCCCGCGGCGCCTGGCCGACTGCGGGAATTCCTGGCCACGGGTTACCACGGCACCATGGAATGGCTGGCCGAGACGGCGGAGCGCCGATCCGATCCGCGCGCTCTCTGGAACGATGTTCGCGCCGTCGTGATCTTCGGCATGAATTATGGCCCCGAAGAGGATCCGCGAGACATTTTGACCAAGCGGGATCGTGGGGCGATATCCGTCTACGCCCAGAACCGCGATTATCACGACGTCATCAAGGGGCGGTTGAAGGAGATCGCGACGCGGTTTGCCGCGCGCGCTGGCGAGGACGTGAAGGTTTTTGTCGATACAGCCCCGGTTATGGAGAAGCCGCTTGCGGAAAAAGCCGGCATCGGCTGGCAGGGTAAGCATACCAATCTCGTCAGTCGGGAATTCGGCTCATGGCTGTTTCTCGGCAGTCTCTTCACCACCGCCGATCTCGACATCGACGAGCCCGAGCGCGATCATTGCGGTTCCTGCCGCGCTTGCCTTGACGTCTGTCCGACAGGAGCCTTTCCGGCACCCTATCGGATCGATGCGCGCCGCTGCATCTCCTATCTGACGATCGAGCACAAGGGACCGATCGCGCCAGAACTTCGTCCACTGATCGGCAATCGGATCTATGGCTGCGACGACTGTCTTGCGGCCTGTCCGTGGAACAAGTTCGCGCAGTCCGCTTCGGAAATAAAGCTCAAGGCGCGCGAAGACCTGAAGGAGCCGGAGCTCGCCGACCTGCTGAGGCTGGATGATGCGGCGTTCCGCGCCTTCTTCTCCGGCTCCCCGGTGAAGCGCATCGGCCGTGACCGTTTTGTCAGAAATGCCTTGATCGCCGCGGGCAATTCCGGTGAAAGAAAGCTGATACCAATCTGCAAGGCGCTGGCGGGCGACGCCTCGCCGACAGTAAGGGGCATGGCTATCTGGGCGCTCTCGCGGCTGATGGGGCCCGGAGAACTTGCGACATTCGCCGGGCAGTGCCGGCCGGAGACCGACAGTGAGGTACTTTCGGAATGGGAAATGGCAGGAGTGAGCCGATGCATGTCCTGATTCTTGGCGCCGGCTATTCCGGCACGGCGATCGCGAAGGCGCTTGCCCCCGCCGCACAGTCGGTGACCGGCACGACCCGTTCGCCGGAAAAGCTGTCCGAACTTGAGCAAGCCGGCATCCGCCCCGTCGTTTTCGATGGAACGACGATTTCCGCCGAGCTTGCCGACGCGATGCGTGAGGCGACGCACCTCGTCCAGTCCATCGCCCCCGGGCGCGACGGCGATCCGATGTTCCGCGCGGGCACTCCGCCGCTTGCCGAACTTCTGCCGAACCTTCGCTGGGCCGGCTATCTCTCCACCGTCGGTGTCTATGGCGACCATGGCGGCGGTTGGGTAACGGAGGATACGCCGCTTAACCCCGTCTCGCAGCGCTCCATCGAGCGGGTAGCGGCGGAGAACGCCTGGATGGATTACGGGGCCCGACAGAGCATTCCGGTCGCAGTGCTGCGGCTTGCCGGCATTTACGGGCCGGGCCGCAACGCCTTTCGCAATCTCGCCGAAGGCACGGCGCGCCGATTGGTGAAGCCGAACCAGGTCTTCAATCGCATCCGCGTCGAAGACATCGGCTCGGCGGCCGCCTTCCTCGCGAACCGGGGCATGGGCGGGATCTTCAATGTCACCGACGACGAACCGGCCCCGCCACAGGACGTGGTCGCTGAAGCCGCGCGGCTGATGGGTGTCGAGCCGCCGCCGGAAATCCCTTTCGAAACCGCCGAGCTTTCGCCGATGGCCCGCTCCTTCTATGGCGAGAACAAGCGTGTCTCGAATGCCCGCCTCCGTGAGGCCGGCTTTGAATTCGCCTTCCCCACCTATCGCGTCTCGCTTGCACAGTTATGGGCGAGCGGCACGTGGCGCGGATAGTAGATCCCGCTGCGAGACCGGTGGATCAGAATATCTGCGTGACCGCAAAAGCATGTCGGCAGATCATCCGAAAGTAACGGCGACGATGGCCGCCGCTTGACTGCCCTATGTCGTCAATATTTCGCCTATACTCTGCCATTTTATGCAACCATCGCGATAGTGGCGAAAATTTATCGATCGAAATTCGTGGAATTTCATCGGGATCGAAATTTTTAATGATTTTTTTCGCCAGCCGGAAGTTTGGCTGCCACTCTGAGCGGCGAAGGACGTTTAGTTGCTGATTCAAAAGAATTTCCTGGGACTCTCTAAAATAATTCAAACAATCGTTAATTTTAAATTTTTGCAGCTTTTCGATAAATCCTAATGGAACGTTAACGGTTGAAGCACGCTTTTGCCATTTTTCACCTCAAATAGCTCGATCAGCAAGGGAACTAATTAAATTTTCAAACCGAAGGGGGCATCGCTTGAAGCCAGCGAAAATCAAGACTGCTGCCGCGGCAGCGCTATTCACCGTCGGGATGGGGTTGGTCTCGGCATCCGATAGTCAGGCAGCAGGCGCTGGTTGCGGCGGGGCATCGTGGTACGCCCTCACCTCCAAGACGGCCTCCGGCGAACGAATGAACGCCGCCCGCCTGACGGCAGCACATCGCAGCCTGAAGTTCGGCACCAAGGTCCAGGTCACCAACAAGCGCAACGGCAAGACCGTCGTCGTCAGGATCAACGATCGCGGCCCATTCATCCGTGGCCGAGTGATCGATCTTTCCAAGGCCGCCGCCTCCCAGATTGGAATGATCCGCTCCGGCACCGCAAGCATCTGTTACCGCGTCATCAATTCCTGATCGATTCCGTCCGCGCTTGGCGCGGGCGGCTTTGCTTCTACGACCGCGCGCCCGCGCAATTATCCGGCTTTCGTCTTGCTCTTCGATGCCATCGCCGCTACCACGGCGAAAAAGGAGTTCATCGAAAATGCGATTGGGCGGACGGCTCTCCGGAGCCATTGAGGTTCTTGACGACATCGAAAAGCGGAAGCGCCCCGTCGCCGACGCGCTCAAGGACTGGGGACTGTCCCACCGCTTCGCTGGCTCCGGCGACCGCGCCGCGATCGGCAACATCGTCTACGACGCGCTGCGCATGAAACTCTCCCACGCCTACCTGATGGACAGCGACAGCCCGACCGCGCTTGCCCACGCAGTCATGTTCCGGCAATGGGGCTTTACCGCCGATGCGCTTGCCGCGGAGCTGGAGGGCGACAAATTCGCCCCCGCGCCGCTTTCGGCGGAGATGACGAAGGCCTTCAGCGAACGCCGGCTCGAAGGTGCGCCCGCTCACGTACAGGCCGATATTCCGGAATGGACGCAGGGCTCGTTCGAAGCGAATTTTTCCGACAGCTGGCTTGATGAGGCGAAGGCGCTTGCCGGGCGGCCGACTCTCGATCTGCGCGTCAACACGCTGAAGGCCACCCGCGAGAAGGTGCTAAAAGCGCTGGAGCGCAGTGGTGCGGAACCAGCCACCATTGCCCGCCATGGCGTGCGTATTCCCGCCGGCGAAGGCGCTTCGCGCCTGCCGAACGTGACGGCGGAAATCTCCTTTCAGAAGGGCTGGTTCGAAGTTCAGGACGAAGGCTCGCAGATCGTTGCCGATCTCGTCTTCGCACAGGAGGGCGAGCAGGTGCTCGACTATTGCGCCGGCGGAGGCGGCAAGACGCTCGCCATGTCGGCGGCGATGAACAACAAGGGCCAGGTCCACGCCTATGACACCGACCGCAAGCGGCTGGCGCCGATCATCGAGCGGCTGAAGCGCGCCGGCACCCGCAACGTGCAGGTGCATGAATCCGTGGACTCCCTAGCGCCGCTCAGCGCACGCTTCGACCGCGTGCTTGTCGATGCACCTTGCACCGGCACCGGAACCTGGCGACGCCGCCCCGACACGAAATGGCGCCTCACGCAGAAGAACCTCGAAGAGAGGCTGGCCCAACAGGAAGAGGCTCTTGCCAACGCCGCCCAATTCGTTCGCCCCGGCGGATATCTGATCTACGTCACCTGCTCCGTATTGCCCGAGGAAAACGAATCGCAGGTCTACGGCTTCTGCGAGGACAACCCGGAGTTCGAAATTCTTTCTGCCGCGGACAACTGGGCGAAGCTCTTCGGCACCGACAAGCCGCAGCCGTGGTCTGCCGATATGAAAAGCGTCACGCTGACGCCCGCTTCGACCGGAACCGATGGCTTTTTTTTCTGCCTGATGGGTAGAAGAGGGTAGTGACCCTCAATCGTCTTCCGCGCAAGGCGACAATATAGATTGAAAATGTTCTAAACTATACGCTTTGACACAAGTTTAGTTTTGGTCCATGACACCTGGGCTTCAACGGGCGCCTAGACGTTTACTCGCCCTGCGGAAAGCAAAGGAGAGGGTCATGACCAAAAACTTCATCCGCGCCGCGGCGCTGGCGCTCATGACGGCGACATCGGCACTGGCCTTGCAGCCCGCCAACGCCGCGAGCGATGCTGCTGCCGTTCTCGAGCATTATGCCGTCGTGGCGCATGCCAAATACGAGGACGCGCTGACGACCGCCGAAGCGCTCGACAAGGCCGTCGACGCGCTGATCGCAAGCCCGAGTGAAGAGACGCTGAAGGCCGCACGCGAGGCGTGGCTTAAGGCGCGCAATCCCTACCAGGAAACGGAAGTCTATCGCTTCGGCAATGCGATCGTCGATGAATGGGAAGGCAAGGTGAATGCCTGGCCGCTGGACGAAGGCCTGATCGACTATGTCGATCCGAGCTACGGCACGGAGAGCGACGAGAACGCGCTCTTCACCGCGAACGTGATTGCCAACAAGACGATCAAGATCGACGGCAAAGACGTCGATGCGACGAATATCACACCGGAATTCCTGTCCGGAACGTTGCAGGAAGCAGGCGGCATCGAGGCGAATGTCGCAACCGGCTATCACGCCATCGAATTCCTGCTCTGGGGCCAGGATCTGAACGGCACCGGAGCTGGCGCCGGCAACCGCCCCTATACCGACTTCGACACGAAGACCTGCACGAACGGCAATTGCGACCGCCGCGCCGCCTATCTGAAGGCGGCTTCGAGCCTGCTCGTCTCCGACCTCAAGGAAATGGTCGCAAACTGGACGCCGGACGGTGCCGCCGCCAAGGCTGTTGAAGCCGATTCTAAGGCCGGTTTGGCGGCGATCCTCACCGGGATGGGCTCGCTTTCCTACGGCGAACTCGCCGGCGAGCGCATGAAACTCGGCCTGTTGCTGCACGATCCGGAAGAAGAGCACGATTGCTTCTCGGACAATACCCATAACTCGCATCTGCACGACGCGATCGGCATTCAGTCGGCCTATACCGGCGAATATACGCGTGTCGACGGCACCAAGCTGACCGGGCCTTCGCTTTCGGAGCTCGTTGCGGCCAAGGACGCGGCCCTCGACAAGGAAATGAAGGACAACCTCACAGCCACCGTCGAGAAGATGCAGGCGATGGCGAAGCGCGCCGAAACGGTCGAGACTTATGACCAGATGATTGGCGAAGGCAATGCCGAGGGCAACGCCACCGTCCAGGCCGCCATCGACGGACTGATCGCCCAGGCCAAGACGGTCGAGCGCGTCATTGCGGCGCTGGATCTCGGCACGATCGAGCTTGAAGGTTCGGACAGCTTGGATAATCCTAACGCCGTCTTTCAATAAGCTGAAAAAGGCGGGCCACTCCGGAAGGCGCGGCCCGGCCCTCGCCCGATGAGTGTCCTGACCGCCCGCTTCCTCGCCCTGCCGCTCGCGGCGCTCATCAGCCTTGCCGCAGCCGCGTCGGCGATATCGGGCAACGATCCCATTCTGGATTCGAAGCGGGACGACCTTACCGAAGACGAACTCCGGCGCGTAGAGGCCGTCACCCGGCCGGCGACCGACTTTTCGAACGCCGAGCGGTTCGAAGCCATGTCCGCCGGCGCAACGACGACGATCGCACCCGTCGACGAGAAGGTCTTCTCCCAGTTCTCAGCCAACCTGCCGTTCGAAGCCGAGGAGAGTTTCAGGCTCGGCAAGGCGCTCTTCGAAAAGCTCTGGGTCTCTTCTCCCTCCTCCACGCAAGCCTCCGACGGGCTCGGGCCGCTCTACAACGCCCGCGCCTGCGAAAGCTGTCATCTGCGCGACGGGCGCGGGCGTCCTCCCGAAGGCGCGGCGGACGCGACATCGATGTTCTACCGACTCGCCCGCCCGCCGCGCGACAACGCCGAACGCGATATGATCGCTGCCCACGAGGCGCTCAATTTTCCCGATCCGGTCTACGGCGCGCAGCTTCAGGACAGTGCGGTGCCCGGCCTTGCCGCCGAGGGCCGCGTCAAGATCGCCTACACGGAGCATCCGGTGACGCTCGCGGACGGCGAGACGATTTCGCTTCGTAAACCACACTATGCGGTCGCCGATATTGGCTATGGCGAGATGGATCCGGCAACGACGCTGTCACCGCGTGTCGCCTCTCCGATGATCGGTCTCGGCCTGGTCGAAGCGATCCACGCGGCCGACATCCTGGCGCGCGCGGATCCGGATGATCGCGACAGGGACGGCATCAGCGGCCGGGCGGCACTGGTGCGCGACCGCAAGACGGGCAGCATCGCACTCGGGCGCTTCGGCTGGAAGGCGCAGAACCCTTCGGTTCGCCAGCAGACCGCTGACGCCTTCGCCACCGACATCGGCATCTCCACGCCCGACGTCGACCGCAGCCTCGGCGATTGCAGCCCGGCTCAGACCGCCTGCCTCGCGCTTCCGACCGGCGTGCAAGCACGCCTCGGCCCGGTCGAGGCGCCGGATCCGGTGCTCGGTCTCGTGACGTTCTATTCCTCCAATCTCGCGGTACCCGCGCGGCGCAGGGCAAGCTTCCCGGAGACTTTGACGGGCAAGCAGATCTTTTATGAAAAGGGCTGCGCCGGCTGCCACACGCCGAAATACGTGACGCGGCGAGACGCTCCGCATAAGGAGCAGGCTTTCCAACTGATCTGGCCCTATTCCGATTTCCTGCTGCACGACATGGGCGAGGGCCTTGCCGACGGCCAAGAGGTCGGAGTCGCCAATGGCCGCGAGTGGCGCACGCCGCCGCTCTGGGGCATCGGTTTGACGCGAACGGTGAGTGGGCACACTTTCCTGCTTCACGACGGGCGCGCCCGCAATTTTACCGAGGCTATTCTTTGGCACGGCGGCGAAGCGGAAAAGGCCCGCAATGCTTTCGCCGCTCTGTCCAAGGATGACCGACAAGCCCTGCTGGCATTTTTGGAGTCACTTTGATGCGTTCAAGGTTCGCCCTTATCCTCGGCCTTCTCCTCGCAAGCGCTGTCGGCGCGCCGGCGGCCGCGCAGGAGGGCAACGCGCTTTCCCCGCGCGTTCTTGACGAGGCCGCTCTGCCGGGTGTGATGGCGAAGGCGGTGGACGATTTCATCATTCCCGGCTACCGCGAGCTTTCACAGGTGACGACTGCCCTTTCAGAAGCAAGCGCGGCGCTCTGCAAGGTGCCCTCCGATGCGGCGCTGCAAACCACACGATCAGCTTTTTCCGACGTCGTGCAAAAATGGTCCACGATCGAGATCGTGCGTTTGGGACCGGCGCTTGAGCAAAACCGTTTCGAACGCTTCCTGTTCTATCCCGACCGCAAAAGCACCGGCCTTAAGCAGGTGCAGGCGATCCTCGCCAAGGGCGACAAAAGCGCAACGCGCGCGGAAAGCCTGAAGATGAAGAGCGTCGCAGTCCAGGGCCTCGGCGCGCTCGAATATGTGCTCTACGGCACGGGAGCGGAGGCCCTCTCCAGCAAGCAAGGCGACTTTCGCTGCCGCTATGGCGTGGCGATATCGCAGAACCTGAAAGCGATTGCCGGCGAGTTCCTTGCCGAATGGGAGAAGCCCGACGGCATCCAGGCCGCCTGGAAGAAACCGGGCCTTGGCAATCCGCTCTTCCGCGACAACAGGGAAGCGGCAACGGAACTGCTCGGCGTTCTCGTGCACAGCGTCGAGATGATAAAGGATCAGCGGCTACGGCCGTTCTATGCCGGAGCGATTAGCGGAAAACAGGACAAGGGCCACCCGAAGCTCGCCATCTACTGGCGCTCGGGCAGTACGATGGCCGCCGTTTCCGGAAATTTCCGTGGCCTGCAGAGGCTCTTCGATACGGCCGGCATGGAGAACCTGCTCCCGGCCGATAGCCGCTCGATCGCCGGCTCGGTGAATTTTCTCTTCAAGGCTTTGATCAGCGCGGCAGACCGTGTCGACGGGCCGATCGATGCGGCGCTCACCGATGACAGGCACCGCGCGAAACTCGATTTCATCGCGCTTAACACCGCCGACCTGCTCGACCGGCTGAATCGGGATTTCGGCGGCGCTATCGGACTTGGGGCGGGCTTTTCCTTTGCCGACGGCGATTGACACACGAACATGAAAGGTCCGCAGAGCCCGGCGGTTGACAAGCCAGGCTTTTGGGAGCAAAGCGCATTCCGTGTCCGCTTTCATGAGCATGTTTCACGCATCAAGGATCAACTCAAGATGAACCCCGACAGTCGAAGTCGAGCCTTCATGCTCACGGCCGTCCTGTCCTGATTGATCAGGGCTCCAGGCGGTCGGATGACTCGCCCCATGGAGCCCAAAATGCTGCGCATCTACAAAAGCCAGAACAGCCACCTCGCGCTCGTCGATCTGCTCAACGGTCTCGCCTCCGCCGAGCCGGTGATCTGGTTCGATCTTTTCAGTCCCTCCGCCGAGGAGACGCGGCTGGTTGAAAGCCGGCTCGGCCTCGAAATTCCAACGCGCGACGAGATGCAGGAGATCGAGCTTTCCGATCGGCTCTATCAGGAAGACGGCGCCGAGTTCATGACCATGACGGCGACGGCCAAGCTCGACAGTGACTATCCGGTCAAGGTGCCGGTAACCTTCATCCTCAAGGGAACGACCCTCGTGACCGTTCGCCATGCGGATCCGAAGTCGTTTCAGGTCTATGCCAACCGCATCCAGAAGCCGAATGGAGCAGCCTGCGAGACGGGCGAGCTGGTGATGCTCGGGCTACTGGAAGCGATGATCGACCGTACGGCGGATGCGCTGGAGCGCGCCGGCAGCGACGTCGACGCGATCTCGCGCGAAGTCTTCCGCAAGTCCGGCCCCAGCGCCACCAAGAAGACGCGTGATCTGCAGTCGCTGATCGAGCAGATCGGCCAAAAGGGTGACCTGCTGACGATCATCCGAGAAAGCCTGGTCAGTGTCGGAAGGCTCGTCGCCTATCATGTCGCTCTCGAAGGAAGCGCCCCTCGCAAGGCCGCCAAGGAGAGCCGGCAGCGGATCAAGCTGATCCAGCGCGATGCGGCCTCGCTCGGCGATCATGCCCTGTTCCTGTCGAACAAGATCAATTTCCTGCTCGATGCGACGCTTGGCCTCATCAATCTCGAGCAGAACCAGATCATCAAGATCTTCTCGGTCGCTGCGGTGATGTTTTTGCCGCCGACACTGGTCGCCTCGATTTACGGCATGAATTTCGAGGTGATACCGGAGTTGCACTGGCAGCTCGGCTATCCCTACGTGCTGTCGATGATGGTGCTTTCGGCGGTGCTGCCCTATCTCTACTTCAAGCGGCGGGGATGGCTCTGACGCCGCAATCTGCTACAGCCTCAACGGAAACTCGGCGGCAGCATCGCTGCCGTCGGTGCCCTGCTTATGGCGAGGACCGGATGGACGCCAAAAAGCTCATCGACCGACGCAGCTTCGTCAAGATGGCGGGCACGGCCTGGGTGGCAACACTTGCCCCGCGAGACGCCTTCGCGCTCCAGAGAGCCGATGCCGTCTTCGCCTCCGCCTTCATGGCGCCGGACGGCGGCTATGGCATTGCGACCCTCACTGAAGAAGGAGAGATCATCGAGCGCACGCTGCTGCCGGCGCGGGCGCACGGCATGGCCTTCTCGCCAGAAAGCCGGCACGCGGTCGCCTTTGCCCGCCGGCCCGGCACCTACGCCATGATCCTTGCGACGGACCGTGCCGCCGAGCCGATCGTGATCGCCGCCACTGAGGGCCGCCATTTCTTCGGGCACGGTTGCTTCTCCGCAGACGGGCGCCTGCTCTATGCCACCGAGAACGATTTTTCCGCCAATCGGGGCATGATCGGCGTCTATGACGGGACGAGGAGCTTTGCCCGCATCGGCGAATTCCCGACCTACGGCATAGGTCCGCATGACATGGCGCTCGGCTCCGACGGACGGACGCTCGCGATCGCCAATGGCGGTATCGAAACTCACCCGGACTTCGGCCGCACCAAGCTCAATCTCGACCATATGGAGCCGAGCCTCACCCTCGTCGATACGGCGACTGGAGCGCTTATCCAGAAGCACATGCTGCCAAAGGAACTCAGCCGGCTTTCGACCCGCCATGTCGATATCGGCGCCGATGGCAGGATATGGTTTGCCTGCCAATATGAAGGGGCCCGCAACGACCTGCCACCGCTCGTCGGGCACTTCTCGCAAGGCAAGGACCTGACCCTCATCACGCTGCCGGACAGGACCACGGAGGCGCTCGCCAACTATGTCGGCGCCATTGCCGTCAACCGCCACGAGGGGCTCGTCGGCCTCACCTCTCCGAAAGGCAGTGTCGCCGTCACGCTCGACGCAAGGACGGGGGCGGTAGTGAAGGAGGAGCCGGTAGCAGACGCGGCAGGCGTGGCGGCGGCCGAACACGGCTTCGCGATCTCTTCCTATGACGGTCGGTTCAAGCAACGCCAAAGCGCAGTTGCCTGGGATCAACATATCGTCAGACTGCAATGGCGTTCCGCGCCGCGTCACATAGCGACAGTGCCGGCGCCCGCGAGCGCCGCGAGATCATCCCAGCGGTAGGCGACCTGGTCATGACTTTCGCCGCCGACGCTGACGCGCCCTTGACCGACCGCACGGGCACCGAGCCGCTCATAGAAAACACGGTTCGGATTGCCGGCAAGCACCCAGGCAAAAAGCGACGAGGCACCCATCTGCCGACAATGCCCGCCAATCGTGCGCACCAGGGCAGAACCGATGCCGGCACCCTGGAACTCCTCTAGGAGATAAAGCGTATAGAGCTCCCGGTCGAAGGCCGGCGGCATCGATCGCGCCCGACCGTAACTTGCCAGGCCGATCACCTTCTTCGTCGCCATCTCGACCGCGACGGTATGAAAAACGCCGGCAACGCGCATTCGTCGCGCGTGCCGGATCGCCTGGTCTTCGACCGTCATCGCGTCAAGATAGGCGTCCGAGATGAGCCCCCGAAACGTCGACCGCCAGGTTTCGACCAGCACGGATGCCATCATCAGGGCGTCGCTGGGCACGGCTGGACGGATTTCAATGCGTCTGATGTTCTTCATCATAGAAATATATGGATCGGGCGGGCCTTGCGAAAGCGGCACCGGCTTCAATATCGCGCCTGCGGGAGGGTATTTTCCACGTCGGATTCATGCGCGGTACGCCGCGTCGTGTTGGTGCCCCGAGCGCGTCGATTTTCCGCATCTCTCATGCTTGTCCTGTCTCCGCGCGCATGCGACTGTCAGCCGACGCGGGCGGTTGGGCCCGTTCTCGGGAAGGTCTTCTATATTGATCGACGACAGCGAGCCGCACGACTTCCGCGCCCGTATTCGGGAAAGCTTCGACCGTCAGGCGGCCATGCGCACCATCGGCGCCGAACTGACGCGCGTCGAACAGGGGACCGTCGAGATCGAATTGCCGTTCGATCCCAAGCTGACGCAGCAGCACGGTCTCTTACATGCCGGCGTAATTTCCGCCGCCCTCGATGCCGCCGGCACCTATGCGGCCTATTCGGTGATCGATGCCGAGGCATCGCTGCTGACGATCGAGTTCAAGGTGAACCTTCTTTCGCCCGGCCGCGGCGAGCGCTTCCTCTTCCGTGGCGAGGTGACGAAGCCGGGCTCGACGATCATCGTTTCGGACGGGCGCGCCTATGCGGTGAGATCCGACGGGCCGGCCAAACTGATCGCCTCGATGACCGGAACGATGATGGTGGTGCGCGGACGCGAGGGGATCGAGGGATGAGCTTCGAGCTGAAGCCGGTCGCCGGCAGGAAGGTCCTCTATGTCATGGCCGTCGATGCGGAATATGGCCCAAGTCTGCGCGACCGGTTTGCGCCGCTGATGACCGGCGTCGGCCCGGTCGAGGCGGCAGTCACCTTGACCCGAACGCTCGCCGAACTCGCGGCCAGCGATAGCCTGCCCGATCTCGTCGTCTCGCTCGGCTCGGCGGGCTCCGCCACACTCGAACAGACCGAAATTTACCAGGCCGCTTCCGTCAGCTATCGCGACATGGACGCCTCGCCGCTCGGTTTTAAAAAAGGCGCGACACCCTTCCTCGATCTGCCCGCCGTCATCGAACTGCCGCTGCGCATCCCCGGCGTAAAGCAGGCGCGGCTTTCGACCGGCGCCGACATCGTTTCCGGGGACGCCTATGACGGCATCGACGCCGACATGGTCGACATGGAGACCTTCGCCGTCCTGCGCGCCTGCCAATCCTTCGGGGTGCCGCTCATCGGACTGCGCGGCATCTCGGACGGCAAGGCGGAGCTGAAGCATGTCGATGACTGGACCGAATATCTCCACGTCATCGACGAAAAGCTCGCAGCAGTGATCGACAGGCTGGAAAGAGCGATCGAAACCGGTGAAATCGGGCTCTGACGGGCCTAAATTGTCGGGGTGCAATGTAATCGTTGCGCCAACGCCGGGCTTTCATTAAAGGCTCGCCATGATCAAGCTTGTTTGAAGGCCCGACATGACCCAGACAGCCCATCCCGACACCGTTCTCATCGTGGATTTCGGCAGCCAGGTGACCCAGCTCATCGCCCGGCGCGTGCGTGAATCCGGTGTCTATTGCGAAATCGTCCCCTTCCAGTCGGCGGAAGACGGCTTCAAGCGGCTGAAACCCAAAGCGGTGATCCTTTCCGGCAGCCCGGCCTCGACGCTTGATATCGATTCTCCCCGTGCGCCGTCGATCATTTTCGACAGCGGCCTGCCGGTCTTCGGCATCTGCTACGGCCAGCAGACCATGTGCGCGCAGCTCGGCGGCAAGGTCGAGGGCGGCCATCACCGCGAATTCGGCCGCGCCTTCCTGGACGTCGAGAAGGAATGTGCTCTCTTCGACGGCGTCTGGTCGGTCGGCTCGCGCCACCAGGTCTGGATGTCGCACGGCGATCGCGTCACCGCGATCCCGAACGGTTTCGAGGTCGTCGCAACCTCGTCGAATGCGCCCTTCGCCTTCATCGCCGACGAGAAGCGCAAGTATTACGCCGTGCAGTTCCATCCGGAAGTGGTCCACACGCCGGATGGCGCCAAGCTGATCGCGAATTTCGTGCACAAGATCGCCGGCATCAAGAGCGACTGGACCATGTCGGCCTACCGCGCCAAGGCGGTCGAGGCGATCCGCGAGCAGGTCGGCGACAGGAAGGTGATCTGCGCGCTTTCCGGCGGCGTCGACTCCTCGGTCGCCGCGCTCCTCATCCACGAAGCCGTCGGCGACCAGCTCACCTGTATCCTGGTCGATCACGGGCTGATGCGCAAGGACGAGGCGGACAACGTCGTCGCCATGTTCAAGGAGCACTACAACCTGCATCTGCTCCATATCGACGCGTCCGATCGCTTCATCGGCGAACTCGAAGGCGTCAGCGATCCGGAAACGAAGCGCAAGATCATCGGCCGCCTGTTCATCGAGGTCTTCGAAGAAGAGGCAAAGAAACTCGGCGGCGCGGATTTCCTCGCCCAGGGCACGCTTTATCCGGACGTCATCGAGAGCGTCTCCTTCACCGGCGGTCCTTCAGTCACGATCAAGTCGCACCACAATGTCGGCGGCCTGCCGGAGCGCATGAACATGCAGCTGGTCGAGCCGCTGCGCGAACTGTTCAAGGACGAAGTCCGCGTGCTCGGCCGCGAACTCGGCCTGCCCGACAGCTTCATCGGCCGCCATCCGTTCCCCGGCCCGGGTCTCGCGATCCGCTGCCCCGGCGGCATCACCCGCGAGAAGCTCGAAATCCTGCGCGAGGCGGATGCGATCTATCTCGACGAAATCCGCAAGGCTGGCCTCTACGACGCCATCTGGCAGGCCTTCGCGGTCCTGCTGCCGGTTCAGACGGTCGGGGTGATGGGCGACGGGCGCACCTACGAATTCGTCTGCGCGTTGCGCGCCGTTACCTCGGTCGATGGCATGACCGCCGATTTCTACCACTATGACATGGAATTCCTCGGCCGTGCGGCAACCCGCATCATCAACGAGGTCCGCGGCATCAACCGCGTCGTCTACGACGTCACCTCGAAGCCGCCGGGCACGATCGAGTGGGAGTAGGGGAATAGCGCAGCCTGGCGTAGGAAATCGTAGCCTGTCGTTGAAAAAATACAACGATTTCGAACAGTGCAAGCACTATCCAAGATGCATCATCAATTGAATCGTTGATGCTCAAGCGACTGATTTCGTTAAATTTATCCGCCGGCGGTCACGGGCGGCGAAAGTGAAGCGGATCTGTTTGACGGTACTTTTGACGGTACTTGTCGTGTGCGGCCGAACGTCTGAGAAAAGTACCGTCAATCCATTTTCGGTCTGACGGTACTTTTTTGCCGATCAAGGCATTGAAATCCAATGTGAAAGCAGGCCTTCACGTGGCGCTTCCGTGCGAACGATACTTTAGCCGGCGCCCTACAAGCCACTCATGATCATTTTCCCGATCGCCAGCTCGCTCGCGAAATAGCCGCTGTATTTGGGCAAGCTATCGGGCATGTCCAGCACACGACGGTGATAGAAAATATCCATCCGAACCGGCGGCAGCCGGGCCTCGGGCTCGAAGTTGCTCGCCGGGATGAACATCACCTTGAACGGCCCGACGCCCGCAACCTCCACAACGGGCTTGCCGCAGGTCCGGCAGACTCCGCGATTGAAGTTCGGTGGCGGACGGTACTTCTTGAATGAGATATTGCCGGCGTTTTTCAGCACGACATCCCTGGCGCGAACAGCGACCACATCCGCGAACGGTTTGTCGTTGAACGCCTGGCAGATCAGGCAGTGGCACCGGAACCTGGCTCTCGGCGACGTATGCACCTCGAACGAGCAAGCGCTGCATTCGCAGGAACCGCGTAGCGGCAACGATGTGTGGGTGGTCATGTGCGGATGCTCCTGAGCTTGATTTGACGAGGGCATGCTGGTCACCGGAGCATCATGTTGAGGATGATGTCGATCGGCTGTCTGAACGGGGCATGGAGCAGGTTGGAGAGGTTCCAGCGACCCTGCTCGTAGATCCCCTTGGCATGGCTGAGCGTACGGAAGCCCTCGACGCCATGGTAAGCGCCCATGCCGCTGGGCCCGACGCCGCCGAAGGGCAAGTCATCCTGGGCGATGTGCATGATCGTGCCGTTGATAGTGACGTTGCCTGAGGTTGTTCGGCTCAGCACCATGCGTCGGTCTTCATCAGCGGCACCGAAATAGTAGAGCGCGAGCGGCCGAGGCCGGGCGTTCACATAGGCAATCGCATCGCCGATGTCGCGGTAGGGAAAGATCGGCAGGACCGGGCCGAAGATCTCCTCATGAGCGATGCGCATGGTGTCTGTGACGCCAAGCACGACGGTTGGCGCCAGCGTGTTGGGGCGACGAGATGCATCACCGGGCCGGTTGCCGACCTCGATGATCCGCGCTCCCTTGGCTCTAGCATCCTCGATCAGGCCCTGGAGCCGGGCGTGGTGCCGCTCGTTGATGATGGAAGTATAGTGTTCACTCGTCGGCCCATCCGCATAGAAGGACGCCACTTTCCGGTCATACGCCCCGACGAACGAGTCGACGTCGTCTTCGTGGACGAGTGCGTAATCGGGGGCGATGCATGTCTGGCCGGCGTTGAGCAGCTTGCCGAAAGCAATGGACGCCGCCGCTTGGTCGAGGGAGTGGCCTTTGGCGACGATGACCGGCGATTTGCCCCCCAGTTCAAGGGTGACCGGGACAAGGTTGTCGCTAGCAGCCTTCATCACCGCCCGCCCCACTGCGGTGCTGCCGGTGAAGACGAGATGGTCAAACGGTAGGGCAGTGAATGCCGCCCCCACCGCCGCATCACCGGTCACGATCGCGAACTGGTCCTCGGAGAATATCTCGCCGAACATGTTTGCGAGTAGCGCATTGGTGACGGGTGTAAACTCCGAAGGTTTCAGCATCACCCGGTTTCCGGCAGCGATGGCCGTTACGACCGGCATCAGCGCGAGGTTCACCGGATAGTTCCACGGTGACATCACGCCGACGACACCAAGCGGCTGATATTCAATGCGGGCGTTGCCCATCCGCATGTGCAGAGCAACGTGGCGGCGGGAAGGCGCCATGAATTTACGAAGGTTGCGGATCAGATACTTCGTGCCCTCGGCAACCCCTCCAACCTCCATGATCGCCGTCTCATACCTCGAGCGATGCCCGAAATCGGCATTGATGGCATCTTCGATCGCTTTGCGGTGCCCGATTATCGTGGCCCTGAACCTAGCCAGATCAGCGCGTCGCTGCGCCAGCGATGGCGCTTCGTCACGCAGGAAGGCAGCACGCTGGGCCACGAGGAGACTGCCCAGCCGATTAGCGTCGGTGATATTTGCGGTTGCGTTCATGGTCCACTCCAATGTAGACAAGAGAAACTTATGCCCTTGACATAGGCGCTTAAGTAGCCACTGTCAACAATGTAAGCACAAGAAACTTCGAGGTACCATGCAGGACGCACCCAACCGCCCCTATCACCACGGTGATCTCCGTCGTGCGGTTATCGAGACGGCGTTGGATATGCTTCGGGAGGAGAAGGGCTGGCAGTTCACGCTGCGGGAAGTCGCCCGCCGGGCTGGCGTAAGCCACGCGGCACCCTACAAGCACTTCCCCGATAAGGCCGCGCTGCTTGCAGAACTCGCTATGATTGGGTTCGACCGGCTGCGCGAGTCCCTATCGGCTGCGAAGTCTGAAGCGCCCAAAACTCTGCGCGACGAAATCACTCCGATAGCTAGGGCCTACGTCGCGTTCGGAACGGACAACCCGGCTCTCTACCGCCTGATGTTTAGCGCAGGGGAGGAGAAAGCCGCAGGGATGCATCTCAATGAGCGGGCGCTCGCGGTCTTCGATGTGGCGCTCGAAATCCTCCGGCGCGGTCAGGCCGCGGGGAGCATTCGCAAGCGGCCGATAGAAGGTCAGGCGGCAGCCTGGTGGGGGCTCATCCACGGCATGACCATGCTTGCGATCGATGGGCTCTTGGTGCCCGAGAAGGTGGGATCGGCCCCCTTGGATGCGGCCTTGAGCACGCTGCTGGAAGGGCTGGGAACCCCAGCAACATGACACTGGCTGTGCATGGTTGACGTCTTCTTCGTGAACGGAATCCCGCGCGGCAGCAAGTCCTCCGGCGTGCCGATGCTCGGTGGCACCGTCGCCAGCAGGTGGAAGGCGGACAGTGCCTGTTGCCTTGTCGCCCCGGTAGCATCACGATCTGTTCGCCAAGAGAAGAAGGCCGGTTTGGCCCGCCGGGCGTTGATGACGGTACTCTTCGAGGTGCGTCGTGTTAGTCGCGACGCGAGGGGCGTAAATCCTACGACCGGTCCCGATAGTTGGTGAAATGTCAAAAATATTTTTGTGGCGATTTCCCCTTAATATCAACACCGTAGTTTTTTGCCGGCTCGAGCGCCGGCTCTCCAGGCCAGAAACAAGAAAAACCTAGGTAGATCAATCGTCTAGCTGGATCAAAAACAATAGAGTGGGAGTAAGCAGATCGGCGTGAGGAACATTCCGGCCTTGCATGGGTTCGAGCTCACAGCAGCCGGAGCTTTGCATGTCCACGCGCCGATATGCCATCCTCGAAGCCCCTTCCGCGCTCGGTCTGGCGGCCGACGGCGTGGAGGAGTTGCCTGCCCGGCTCCTGGAGCTGGGGCTGGCGGATCGCCTCCGGGCGCGCCGTGCCGGCCGTCTCGCCGTTCCGCCGAAGGACGCGATACCTGACCCCGAAACCCTGACATTGAACGCCAAGGCGATCGCCGCTTGGTCGCCGAGGCTCGCCGACGCTTTTACGGCGGTGCTAGACGCGGGCGAGTTTCCGGTGGTACTGGGCGGCGACTGCACGATCCTCTTGGGTCCAATGCTCGCGTTGCGGCGGCGCGGCCGCTATGGCCTGTTTTTCATAGACGGCCATGCCGACTTTTTTCAGCCGGAGGCGGAGCCCAATAGCGAGGGCGCATCGATGGACCTCGCCTTCGTCACCGGCTATGGCCCGGCACTGCTGACCGATCTCGAAGGTCGTCGTCCGCTGGTGCGGCCAGAGGATGCCGTCGCCTTCGCCTTTCGCGACCATGAAGATCAGGCAGATTTCGGTAGCCAGCCTTTGCCCCGGGAGCTCCGCGCCTACGATCTCTACGCCGTGCGTCGCCTGGGCATTGACAACGCCGCCCGCGCGGCGGTTCAACACCTGACGCGGGCGGAACTGGATGGCTTCTTCATACACCTGGACGCCGACTGTCTCGACGATGCCATCATGCCGGCGGTTGATTTCCGTGTTCCGGGCGGGCTGTCATGGGATGAGCTGGGGGCGGCGCTCCGGATCATTCTGGCGAGTGGCAAGGCGGTCGGCATCGAAGTGACCATCTACAATCCGCACCTTGATGAGGATGGCAGCGCCGGTCGCGGTCTGGCTGACGTGCTCGCGGAAACCCTGGGATCGGCCGCGCCTGCCTAACGCAAGGGGTGCACATGGTCGCTCAAACGGTCACGACAACCTTGCCGAATTGTTCGTTCGACTCCAGAAAGCGATGCGCTTCGACGATCTGATCGAACGGGAAGGTCCTGGCGATTACAGGCTTGAGAGCACCCGCTTCCAGTCCTTTGAGGACGAATGCCGTGGCCGCCTGCAATCGCGCGGGATCGCCGACAATCTCGTGAACGAGGTAACCACGCAGCGTCAGGCACTTGCTGAGAACGGCAAACAGCGGGAAGGGTGTCGGGTCTGGGCTCAGGCCACCATATTCGATGAGAATGCCACCCGGGGCCATGGCGGCCGTCAGCGGCTCGAATATCGGGCCGCCGACAGCGTCGAACACCACGCGTACGCCATTCAGGCCGGCGATCTCCTTCAGCCGGGCCTCCAGATCTTCTTCCGCCGAAGCGATGACATGTGTCGCGCCATGCTCAACTAAGGCCTGCTTCTTCGCCGACCCTCGCGTGACCGCGATGGCGGTCGCGCCAACCATGTTGGCGATCTGGATCGCGGCAAGTCCGACGCTGCTCGACGCCGCGGTAATGACAACAAAGTCGCCGCTGTGGAGTTTGGCAATGTCGATCAGCGCGCCATAGGCGGTGAGATATTGCATCCAAAGGGCGGCCGCCGCTTCGAAGCTAAGCGATGGCGGGTGCTTGACCGCGAGTTCGGCAGGAAATGTGGCGAGCTCGCCATAGGCAGGCCAGCGGACCATCGATCGTGGCGGAACGATGCTGACCGCGTCACCTCGCATGAAACCATCCACGCTTTCGCCGACCGATTCGATGATACCTGCTGCTTCGAGGCCAAGACCGGAAGGCAGTGTCGGCGTTTCGATATAGGAGCCCGTCCGCAGCAAGACCTCCGCTCGGTTTAGGCCCAACGCCTTGACACGAACTTGCACCTCGCCTCGACCGGGCGCCGGAACATCGACATTCTCTATACGCAGAACCTCAGGACCACCATGCTCATGAAAGCGAACAACTCGTGTCATCCGGCCATAACCCCAAAATGATTGAACTGAATAAGCTATGCCAGCGGGCGTCAGGCGGATAAATAGCTGCAAAGGAAGGATAGTAGAAACCGGGAGTTTTGAATATGGACCGCCTTACGAGCATGGCCGTGTTCGTCAAGGCCGTGGATCTGGGTTCGTTTGCGGCCGCCGCGAACGCTCTCGGTCTATCTGGGCCTATGGTCGGCAAGCATGTCCGGTTTCTTGAAGAACGTCTGGGCGTGCGCCTCATCAACCGGACCACACGCCGCCAAAGCCTGACGGACTTCGGGCGTACCTATTATGAGCGATGCCGGCTGGTGGTCGCTGAGGCTGAAGCCGCGGACGCGCTGGTGACCGGGCAGCTTTCCGAGCCGCGCGGAAGGCTGCGCATCACCATGCCCGCGCTGCTCGGCCGACACTGCGTTGCTCCCATTTTGCTTGAGCTTGCCCAGCAATATCCCAGGCTGGAGCTTGATCTGTCGTTCAGCGACCGCCTCGTCGACCTGGTAGAGGATGGCTATGATCTCGCCATTCGAACTGGCAATCTGGAGGACAGGGCCGGGGTGATTGCGCGTCGCATTGCGCGCCACCGCATGGTCGTCTGCGCCTCGCCATCCTATCTCGAGACACACGGCCGGCCGGTGGCCGTCGAGGATCTCAGCGGGCATGACGCCATCATCTACAATCGGCCGGGTTGGGTCCACCCATGGCTGTTTCCGCGCGACGACCAGCCAACGGCAGAGGTCACGCCAACCGTCCGGTTGCGGCTCGACGATCTCGATGCAATCGCCGATGCTGCAGCAGCCGGCCTAGGGCTTGCCTGGCTGCCGTCCTGGCTCGTCCGTGAGCGCATACGCGTGGGCGCGCTCATTGCGCTTTTGCCGAATGAACCCGGGTATGTTTTCGACAACCATGCCCTATGGGTGAAGACACCTCACTTGCCGCTCAAGGTCCGCGTTGCTGTGGATGCGTTGGCGGCTGCATTGCCCAAGTTCATGATGTGAAAGCCGAGAGGCGATCGTTCGCATGGTCGCTCCGAGTGACGCCCGGCACGATCTAGCGCCGAATCGTCGCTCGAGTCGGCGCAGGGCTTGGTACGATCGCAGTATGGGACTATATTCCCATTCCTGCGGAGCAGCCGCATCGCGATCCTGAGGCTGGTGGAGGGTGCCATGAGCGATCAGCTTTCATTGTGCTTCGGTCCGACGCCGGCACCTGCCGAAAACGACCTCCTCTATTTCGCCGTTTTGCCGGAGCTGAGCGCCGCTCAGCGCATCCTCGATGCGGGACTTCGGTTGAAGCGGGAATACAGCCTATCAGGGCGGCTCTATCCACCGGAGCGGCTGCATATCTCGCTCGTCAGTCTCGCCGTTCCGAGTCATATGTTTCGGCGCGCAATTTCGGCCGCAGGCAACATTGGCAGCAGGGTCAGAGCCCCTCCTTTCGAGTTGACACTCGACCGAACATCGAGCTTCCGGACGAGGAACAGTCGGGCGCTCGTCCTCAGATGTCGCGAGGGTGCCGGCATGCTCGGCGAGATTCATGGACAGCTTGCCGATCTTCTGCATCAGCGCAGGCCATTCGAGCCGCATATGACCTTGCTCTACGATTATCGGGTCGTTCCTGAGGTTCGCCTCGAAGAGCCCATCACCTGGACGGTACGCGAGTTCACGCTTGTGCACAGTCTTTATGGTCAAAGCCGCCAGCGTCATCTCAATCGCTGGCCGCTTGCCGTGTGATCAACTTCCGTCGCGTCCAAGCTGCGCCGGTTGAGAGCCCTCGCCTTGCCTAGGTTAGCTCAAAGCGCCATAAACCGGACCGGCTTCCAGCCGACAATCGCGAGGGACGAGAAAAGTGGAAATTTCCGAAATCATCATCGCCGGCGACACCATGGGAATCGAATGGCGGCTGCCGGTGTTCCGATTTGCCGGAATAGAGCCGGGTGCGCCGCGAACCTATATTCAAGCGGCGCTCCACGCCAACGAGCTCCCCGGCACCGCGCTCGCCCATTTCCTCCTGGAGAAGCTCCGCCATGCAGACCGGAACGGCGCAATCCTCGGCGACGTCATCATCGTTCCCCAAGCAAACCCGATCGGTGCGGCGCAAACGCATTTCGGGGAGTTGGAGGGCCGTTTCGACCTGGGCTCGCGGACCAATTTCAACCGCGACTTTCCGCTGATCGCCCTTCGAGAGCGCGGCAGCCTGCTCGAGAATATCGACCGGTATCCGGCAACCGACAGGCTGAAGCGGCATCTGCTGCACATGGCGCTCGGCGCCGAGCTGATCCTCGATTTGCATTGCGACGACGAAGGACTGCAATACGCCTATATCGACGAGGCCTTCTGGCCGGAAGCGGCGGATCTCGCAGCGGCGCTCGACATGAAAGCCGTGCTCCTCTCCGACGGGGAAAGCTCCGCTTTCGAGGAGGCCGTCGCCTACGCGTGGAAATATCAGGCGGAAGGTGAAAGAAAGACCCGCCTGCCCGGCCGTCTTTCCGTGACCGTGGAATTGCGCGGCACGCGTGATGTTTCTTCGGAAACGGCACGCAACGACGCTGAAGGCGTCTGGCGATTTCTCGTCGGCCGTGGCGTCATCGCGGCCACCCTCCCCGAGCCTCCGGTGTTCGCAGGTAAGGCCGTACCCCTCGACAATGTCGAGATGATCCGCGCTCCGCAAGCAGGTGCGATCCTGTTTCACCGTGATATCGGCGAGAGCGTAAAGGCTGGAGACGTGCTCGCGACGATCGTTACCAAACCCGGCATGCCCGACGGCACAGTCGAGGTCCGGGCGCCCCAGGACGGCTTGATCGTCACCCGTGTCTCGACCCGCTTCGCCCGCCGCCGGTCGGATCTGATGAAGGTCGCTTGCGCCGAACCGTCGCGGGCGATCCGCAAGCCCGGCACGCTCGAAGCTTGAACGCCTGACGGTCGCCCGGGCAGTCAACATTGATCGCGAGGCTGGGGCGCGATCGCTCGATCGGACGCCTCCAGGCCCTATGCGCGAATTTGCACAAATCAACCGCGGTACAGCGTGAATTTCGCACGTTCCATGCGGAAATTCGGGCAAATATAGCATCGATTTTGCGCCACGATTATTTTACAGAAGAAAGAGACATGTCGCTCACGCGGCTTGCCTTTCTTCCTGCCCGAAACGACTATTCCTCGTCCGCGGCACCAAGGGGAACTCCGCCATGTTCGATGCTCTCGCCCGCCAACCCGACGACCCACTGCTGGCCCTGATCGGCCTCTATGGAAAGGACGAGCGCCCCGGCAAGGTGGATCTCGGCGTCGGGGTCTATCGCGACGAAACGGGGCACACTCCGATCTTTCGTGCCGTGAAGGCGGCGGAAAAGCGGCTTCTGGAAACGCAGAATACAAAGGCCTACGTCGGCCCCGAGGGAGATCCCGTTTTCCTGGATCACCTCTGGTCGCTCGTCGGCGGCGACACTGTGGAGCGGAGCCGTGTTGCAGGCGTGCAGACCCCTGGCGGCTCGGGCGCGCTGCGGCTGGCGGCGGACCTCATCCATCGCCTGGGCGGCCGACGGATCTGGCTGGGTCTGCCGAGCTGGCCCAACCACGCGGCCATCTTCAAGGCGGCCGCCCTCGAAACCGCACCCTACGATTTTTTCGACATTCCCTCGCAGGCGGTGCTCTTCGACAACATCATCAGAGCGCTTGAGGGCGCGGCGGCCGGCGACGCCGTGCTGCTGCATGCGAGTTGCCATAATCCGACCGGCGGCGCGCTGACCGAGGCGCAATGGCTGGAGGTCGCAGCGATCGTGGCGCAGCGTGGTCTGCTGCCGCTGGTCGACCTCGCCTATCAGGGATTCGGCCGCGGCCTCAACCAGGACGTCGCCGGCCTCAGGCACCTCATCGGCATCGTTCCAGAAGCGCTTGTCGCCGTTTCCTGCTCCAAGTCCTTCGGCCTCTATCGCGAACGCACCGGCGCCATCTTCGCACTGACGGCCTCGCCCGCAACGGCCGATACCGTACGCTCCAACCTCGCCGGCCTTGCCCGCACCAGCTATTCGATGCCGCCGGATCACGGCGCCGCCGTCGTGCGCACCATTCTCGCCAATCAGGACCTTGCGCGCGACTGGGCGGAGGAGCTCGAGGCGATGCGGCTCCGCATGATCGGTATCCGCCGCGCGCTCGCCGAAGGTCTCAGAACGCGCTGGCAGACGCTCGGCGCGATCGCCGATCAGGAGGGCATGTTCTCAATGCTGCCGCTCAGCGAAGCGGAGGTGATGCGGCTCCGGACCGAGCACGGCATCTACATGCCGACGTCAGGCCGCATCAACATCGCCGGGCTGAAGACGGCGGAAGTCGCCGACGTCGTTCGCAACTTCACCAGTCTTTAGTTTGGATCGCGCGATGAAAGCCGAGGGGACAACGCACATCAGCACCGCATCGCCGGAGCGCCACAGCTTCTATGAGGATGCACTTGCCATCCTCACCGGCACGCTGATCGTCTCACTCGGCGTCGTTATTTACGGCAAGGCCATGCTGCTTGCAGGCAGCACGGCCGGCCTCGCTCTGCTTCTGCAATACGCGACCGGTACCGCTTTCTGGCTTGTCTTCTCGCTCGTCAACTTGCCGTTCTATCTCCTGGCAATCAAGCGGCTCGGCTGGCCGTTCGCTTTGCGCACCTTTGTTGCCGTCAGCCTCGTTTCGCTGTTCTCGCGCCTGACCACGCAATGGGTGGAATTCGCCAGGCTCGATCCGGTCTACGCCGCAATCGTCGGCGGCGGGTTGATGGGGGTGGGCCTGCTCGTTCTCTTCCGCCACCGCACCGGCCTCGGCGGCATCAACATCCTGGCAATCTATCTGCAGGACAGATTGGGAATCCGTGCCGGCTATTTCCAGTTGGCAGTCGATCTGGCGATCCTCGCGGCCGCCTTCTTCGTGCTGCCGCCTGCAAACCTGCTGCTTTCGATCCTCGGCGCGGCCGCCGTGAACATGACGCTCGCGATCAACCACAAGCCGGGCCGCTATGTCGGTATAAGCTGATCACCGGCATGTCTTTTCTCCGGGGCGGCGCGCGGTCGCTCGGAGATCTCTATACGCAACAGGTTTGGCAATGACGGTCACGATTTACGGCATCAAGAACTGCGACACGATGAAGAAGGCTCGCGGCTGGCTCGACGGCCGGGGCGTCGCCTACGGGTTCCACGACTACAAGCTCGAAGGCATCGACCGCGCGCATCTCGAACGCTGGTGCGCAGAATTTGGCTGGGAGACGGTTCTCAATCGGTCGGGCATGACCTTCCGCAATTTGCCCGAGGCGGAGAAGCACGAGCTGACGGTCGAGAAGGCTATTTCGTTGATGCTGGGACAGCCGTCCATGATCAAGCGTCCGGTGATCGAGGCCGACGGCCGGCTGCTGGTCGGTTTCAAGCCGGAGCTCTACGAAGCTCTGTTCGCTGTAAATGGCGCCTGAGAGGCGAGCCATGTCGAAGACGACCCGCGCCACCCAGACGCTCGCCAAGGCCGGCATTTCCTTCACCGTCCACAGCTACGATTACGATCCCGGGGCAGAACGCGTCGGTCTGCAGGCCGCCGAGGCGCTCGGCGAAGATCCTTCCCGCGTCCTGAAAACGCTGATGGCCGAGGTGGACAGCAAGCCGGTCTGCTGCATCGTGCCCTCCGATCGCGAAGTCAGCATGAAGAAGCTCGCAGCCGCTTTCGGGGGCAAATCGGCAAACATGATGAAACCCGCCGAAGCAGAGCGGCTGACGGGCTACCATGTCGGCGGCATCAGCCCTTTCGGCCAAAGGAAGATCGTGCCGACAGCGATAGAGGAAACGGCGCTCGGCGAAGCGCTGGCCTTCATCAATGGCGGTCAGCGGGGGCTGCAGGTGCGGCTTGCACCGAAAGACGCGCAAGCGGTGCTCAAGGCGATCGCCGCCCCTTTGATTGGCTGATTTTCTCGGCAGACCGTCCCAATCGTTCAGGTTAGTCGCGAAAGAAGGTCGGCGAGATCGCTTGCTTCCGCTTCGCTGAGCTTCGCGCCGACATGCCTTTCAATCGACCCTGAATAAGTCTGCCACATGCGACTGCGCATCGCACGGCCCGCTTCGGTGATGGCGACCCAACGGCCTCGGCCGTCCTCATCAAACGCTTCACGGCGCACCAATTTCTCCTTCTCCAGCCGATCGATCAGGCGTGAGAGATTGTACTGGGCGAGCAGCGTTCGAGCCTCGATCTCGAAGGGGCGCAGCCTCCCGGTTTCGGCTTTCACCAGTTCCCAGAGCACGTCATACCAGCCAAGCGGCGGCAGGCCAGCCGCCTTGAAATCCTTCTCGATGTGAGAGAGCACGCGCTGCTGTGCCCGCATGAGCGCGATCCATGCGCGCGTGGCTGCCAATGTAGGTTGACCACTCTCTATCAATCGCTCGTCTTCCATAAATGCAATTACATCTATCTTGACGAATTTGGCAAGTCATAATATATGCATTTGCATCTACTTTGTCGAAGCAGGGAGATTACCAATGACCGCAGCGCTTACCCTGATCAGCCATCATCTCTGCCCCTACGTTCAGCGGGCGGCGATCGCACTTCTCGAAAAGGGCGTCCCGTTCGAACGCGTCTATATCGACCTCGCCAACAAGCCTGATTGGTTCCTGAAAATCTCGCCGCTGGGCAAGGTGCCTCTGCTGCGCATCTCTCAAGGCGACGAAGAGGCCGTCCTCTTCGAAAGTACGGTGATCTGCGAATATCTCGAGGAGACGCAACCCGGCGCGAAACTGCACCTGGCCGATCCGCTGAGGCGTGCACGCCATCGCGGCTGGATGGAATTCGGCTCGACCATTCTTTCCGATCTCTGGGTCTATGAGACCACCCAGGATGCGGAGACGCTGGAAACCAAGCGAAAGATTCTCAAGACGAAGTTCGCCGCTGTCGAAGCAGAGCTTGGAGATGGCCCCTATTTCGCTGGCACCGATTTCAGCCTGGTCGATGCCGTCTTCGCGCCGATCTTCCGCTACTTCGACGTGTTCGACACGATTTCGGACATGGGGATCTTTGACGGCCTTCCGCGCGTTGCTGCCTGGCGAAAGGCGCTTGCCGCACGACCGAGCGTGAAAGCGGCGGTCACGGAGGACTATCCGCAGCGCCTGATGGATTTCCTGAAGAAGCACGATGCGGCCCTGCTAAGGACGGGAAAGGCGGCCGCCTGGCTTACGGTGAGGGATCGCAGGCGCCTTCTGTTTTCCACTGATCCGGTCTAAAACGGGGCGCATCGCATAACATCCGCCAAGGAGCTGCCATGAACGCCCCCCTTCAATCGACCAGAAATCCCGTCGATCTCGCTAAACTAGAAAAACTCGCAGAGGTCGCCGTCAAGATCGGTCTGCAGTTGCAGAAGGGTCAGGATCTGGTGATGACGGCGCCGATCGCGGCGTTGCCGCTTGTCCGCCTGATTACCAAGCATGCCTATATGGCGGGCGCCGGACTGGTGACCACGTTCTATGGCGACGAGGAAGCGACACTTGCCCGCTATGCCCATGCGCCGGACGAGAGCTTCGACCGCGCCAGCGACTGGCTTTACGATGGCATGGCGAAGGCGTTTGCCGCCGGCGCGGCCCGGCTTGCGATAGCCGGCGACAACCCGATGCTGCTTTCGTCACAGGACCCGCAGAAGGTGGCCCGCGCCAACAGGGCCAATTCGATCGCCTACAAGCCGGCGCTCGAGAAGATCTCGAACTTTGACATCAACTGGAACATCGTCTCCTATCCTAATCCGTCCTGGGCAAAGCAGGTGTTTCCGGACGATCCGGAGGCGATCGCTATCGAAAAACTGGCGAACGCCATCTTCGCCGCCTCCCGGGTCGACGTCGACGACCCGGTCGCCGCCTGGCAGGAGCACAACGGAAATCTTCGCAGGCGTTCTTCCTGGCTGAACGGCGAACGTTTCGCAGCCTTGCATTTCACCGGTCCGGACACGGATCTGACCGCTGGACTTGCCGACGGCCACGAATGGCACGGCGGCGCCTCGACCGCCAAAAACGGTATCACCTGCAATCCGAACATCCCGACCGAAGAGGTCTTCACCACGCCGCATGCGCTGCGCGTCGAGGGTTTTGTCTCGAGCACCAAGCCGCTGTCGCACCAAGGCACGCTGATCGACAATATCCGGGTGCGTTTC
Organism: Sinorhizobium numidicum; assembly: GCF_029892045.1. Taxonomy (NCBI): domain Bacteria; kingdom Pseudomonadati; phylum Pseudomonadota; class Alphaproteobacteria; order Hyphomicrobiales; family Rhizobiaceae; genus Sinorhizobium; species Sinorhizobium numidicum. The sequence continues at coordinate 286,924 of NZ_CP120368.1, read as the reverse complement.
GACGGAGGCCGCATCGTCGACGCCAAGGCATCGCGCGGTGAGGAAGTGCTGAAGAAGATACTCGACACCGATGAGGGCGCGCGTCGCCTCGGCGAAGTGGCACTGGTGCCGCATTCCTCGCCGATCTCAGCGAGCGGCATCCTCTTTTACAATACGCTGTTCGACGAAAACGCGTCCTGCCACATTGCACTCGGCCAGTGCTACTCGAAGTGCTTCCTGGACGGGGCAAATCTCAGCCAGGAGCAAATTCGCGCGCAGGGTGGCAATTCGAGCCTGATCCACATCGACTGGATGATCGGTTCGGGTGAGGTCGATATCGATGGCGTGCATGCGGACGGCAGGCGCGTGCCGGTCATGCGCATGGGCGAGTGGGCCTGACGACACGCGGAAAAGATTTGCCGCGGCTATATGTGCCGCGGCTATCTCGACTGTCGGCGATCTCTTCACGCGCGTGCAAGCTGTACCCGCCGTGCCGTCTGCGCATGCTGGCTCAGCCAGACGCTCCCAAACACGACGATGATCCCGAGCAACTGTACGGCTGTCAGTTGTTGGTTGAGGACGGCCCAGCCGAGCAGGATCGCAACAACCGGGCTGAGGAAGCCGAGCGGCGCGACCTGGGATAGCTCCAGCCGTGACAAGCCGCGAAACCAGAGCAGATAGGTGAATGCCGCTCCGATCAGGCCGAGATAGGCAAAACCCGTCAGGTTGGCTGCGGTGAGCGCCGGTAGCGACGGCTCGAAAAAGAGCGCAACCGGAATCAGCAGGAACCCGCCTGCCGTCAGTTGCCAGGCGGTGAAAGTCAGCGGCGAGACCGGCGGCGCCCAGTGACGACTGAGCACCGTGCCGAAAGCCATCGAAACCGCGCCCGCAAGCCCCGCGGCCACTCCGATCGGATCGAGCGCTGCTCCAGGCGTCAGCACCAGGAGGGCAACGCCTGCCATGCCCGCGGCACCGGCAACGATGCTTAAGAGCCTGATCGGCGAGCCGAGAACGATCCGTGACAGCACGACGACGATCAACGGCTGGATAGCACCGACGGTGGCCGCGACGCCACCGGGCAGGCGGTAGGCGGAAACGAACAGCATCGCCCAGAAGAAGGAAAAATTGAGTGCACCAAGCAGGAGGGTACGCGGCCACCAGATACCCTTCGGCAACTGCCGGACGACGAGAAGCAGCAGCAAACCGGCCGGCAACGCCCGCAGCATCGCGACCGTCAAAGGATAGCCGGCCGGCAGCAATTCGGTCGTGACGAGATAGGTACTGCCCCAGATCGCCGGGGCCACGGCTGTAAGTGGGATATCAAAGCTTCGGGTCGTCGGCATATCTTTGCCTCAAGAATCTCTATATCAAGATAATCGCAGCATAGCGCAATTTATCTTGACGTCAAGATATAGCGCGACTAGTGACGGGGAGGATAGATGGCGACGGATGATGGACCACGTAGATAAGATCCTGGCACAATGGCGCAGAGAACGGCCGGAACTGGACGTTTCGGCGATGGGCCTTCTCGGCCGCTTCGCGCGGCTCAGAACCCACCTCGGCCGCGAAATCGAGAAGACCTTCACCGACCATGGCCTGACATCGGCGAGTTTCGACGTCCTGGCGGCGCTCCGGCGTTCCGGCCCGCCGTTTCAACTTTCCCCGGGCGATCTCCTGGCGACGACCATGGTCAGTTCGGGCACGATGACCAACCGCATCGACCAGCTTGAAAAGGCCGGACTCGTCGAACGCTTGAACAACCCTGAAGATCGGCGCGGCGTCATCATTTCGCTGACGCCCGAGGGTCTGAAGCGCGTCGACGCGGCCGTGACCGCCCACGTCGCCAATCAGCAACGTCTTGTCGCCTCGCTCAGCGCCGAAGAGCGGGATAGGTTGGATGCGCTGCTCAGGAAGTTCCTTGCTGCGTTCGAATGACGGGAAGACGGATCAGATGCGGCTGAGGTGAGCCCTCACCCGATCGAGATGGCGCTTTCTTTTGCGGTCCGTCGCCCTGTCCATGTCATGCAAGCTGATCATGCGGAAATCCAAACCTTTGCCGCATAAGGCGGCGATACCGCGCTTGAGCAGCCGCCGCACCGGATTTCCCATATAGAGATGCACAACCCACCAGGGCGAGCCGGTGGTGGTCAGTGCCCAGAACAACTTGATGTTGCCGAGCCGCGGAACGATGCGGCCGCCAGCCGGGTCGTTATCGAAGGCTACGCCAGGTGCGAAAACGCGATCGAAGAACCCCTTGAGGATCGCCGGAAAATTGAACCACCATTGCGGGAAGACGAATATGAGCCCGTCGGCCGCCTGCAGCCGCGCGATCCAACCCGAGACTTCGGATGCATCATAGCGATCGTTGAAGTAGCTGCCCCGCTCCCTGTCGCTCAGCCGCGGATCAAAACCCTCGCGATAGAGGTCGAGCAGGTCGACCGTGTGCCCCCGGCCCTCCAGCGTTTCCCTAGCGGCGCGCGCGACGCTGGCCGCGAAGCTCTCTTCAAGAGGATGGGCGAGCACCATCAGGATGTGCATCGTGGTCCATTCCAATAGTTAAAGCGGGATGCGGGCGGAAAACCGCACACTTTTCCCTCATCCGCGCTAGAACAGGCTGCCCTGCTTCGTTGGTTCCGGCGGTCGCGTCGGCCGTTTTTTCGGCGATTGCGGTGAAGGCGGAGCACCGCCGTCGCTAGCGACCGCCGAGACGCGGCCATCCGAAAACTCAAGCGAGAGCGCCATTCCAGGTGCGACCGCGGCTGCCTGCTTCACTGGTTCGCCGGCCTCATCGCGCACGAGCGCGAAACCGCGCTGCAGAATATTGCGATAGGAAAGCGATTGCAGGACACGGTCCTGCGCCACCAGCGCGCCTTTGAGCCTGCGCGTCTCAGCGGCCATCGCCGCATCCGCGCGTGCCCCGAGACCGCGGATACGGTCCGATGCCCGATGGATCTGCCCCACAAGCCGCGAAGGGAGCGCCCGGAGTGAAGCGTCGGCGGCAGAAACACGCGACTGCCGGCGATCGAGTTGACGCTCCACGCACCGCTCGACGCGATTCATAGCCTCCAGAAGATGCCGACGACGATCGCGTATCCTTGTCCTCAGCAGATCGGCCCGGAGATGGGCGGCGACGCGTTCGAAGCTTCGGCGTTTGTTCGCCGTGTTCATCTGCAGCCCCCGGCCGAGACCGGCGGCCGCCTCGTCGAAGCGCCGCCGTGGCAGCGCCAGCAATTGGTCGAGCGACGGCAGGGCGCGGGCGAGCGAACGCAGCGCCTGGCGCCGGTTGTCCATCTGCCGCGTGGCGACCCCCTTAAGCCGCGCCGCAAGATTGGCGACCTGCGCCTCGAGGTCCGCCTTCACTGGCACCGCCATCTCGGCGGCACCTGTGGGCGTCGGCGCCCGCTGGTCGGCCGCATAGTCGATCAGCGTCCAGTCTGTCTCGTGACCCACGGCCGAGATCAACGGGATGCCGGAGGTGGCCGCTGCGCGCACTACCGCCTCGTCGTTGAAGCACCAGAGATCCTCGAGGCTGCCGCCGCCGCGCGCGATGATCAGAACGTTCGGCCGCGGGATCGGCCCACTCGTCTCCAGCGCATTGAAGCCCTGAATGGCGGCCGCAACCTCGTCGCCGGCCCCATCGCCCTGGACGCGCACCGGCCAGACGATGACATGGACCGGGAACCGATCGGCGATGCGATGCAGGATGTCGCGGATGACGGCACCGGTCGGCGAGGTGACGACGCCGATCACCTTCGGCATGAAGGGCAGCGGCCGCTTGCGAGCGGCATCGAACAAGCCTTCGGCCGCGAATTTCCGCTTGCGCTCCTCGAGCAGCGCCATCAGCGCGCCCGCACCCGCCGGCTCCAACGTCTCAATGACAATCTGATATTTCGACGAGCCCGGAAAGGTCGTCACCCTGCCAGTCGCGATCACCTCCATCCCCTCTTCCGGGCGGAACTTCAGCCGCGAAAAGGCGCTCTTCCAAATGACCGCGTCGATGCGGGCGCGATCGTCCTTCAACGCAAAATAGGCGTGGCCCGACGAATGCGGGCCACGATAGCCGGAAATCTCGCCCCGCACGCGGACATGCTCGAAGTTCTGCTCGATCGTGCGCCTGATCGAGCCGGAAAGCTCCGACACCGAATATTCGGTGACATTCGACGGAGAATCGGAATCGAAGAACGTACTCATGCGCTCTTTGTATCCGACAGCGCCCGTAAGATCAGTAGCCACGCGGCGCTATCTACCGTTTTTCTGCCGGCGCAAGGTCGAATTCGCTACAGCGGCACCACGTCGGGCTTGAGCCGAAAGAGCTTCACGCCCGTTCCCGGCGTAACCGGCAGAAGCTCAAGGAACTCCGGTACCGCGCGCGAGTCGAGACGTCCGTAGAAGCCTTTGGGCGCCCTTTTTACAATCATCCTCGTCTGCGGATCGCGGGCACAGAAGGCCAGCAACGGATCGCCGAGTGCTTTCAGCATCCGCGCCGCCTCATCCGACGCAGCCAATCCGATCCGAAGTTCAGTCAACATTCCGTCCGGATTTCTGTGATAGGTCTCAGCCGCGAGCCTCATTCCCCTGCTCGAAGAAGCGCCGGGTGGCCTCGTCGGCCGGGAAGAAGGATTCGATCAGGACACCTTCGACCAGCGCATCCTGGGTCGAGCCGAAGGTCGAAAGCGTGGTGATGAAGCGCAGTTCTGCTTCACCGAGCCGCAGTTCGATCGGCAGCACCGGCAGCCGGTCGGTCGCGGGATGTTTCTCGATCGCCTTCGCCACTGTAGGGTCGGCGACGAGCCGCTCAAGGCGCCTCTGCAGAGGACTGCGCGGCCCCTGCAGCCAGGCCTCCGTGCGCACCCGCTGGACGAGGTCGGCGGCCGCAGCCTCCCAGTTTATCACGAGCGCGCGGACGCTCTCCGCACCAAGGAAAGCGTCCAGGAAATTCTGTCCCGGCTTGAGCGGAACATCGGTCGCCTCGACGAGCGCGGCAAAGGCGGGATTGGTCAGGAGCACCGTGTATTGATGATCGAAAACGAGGCCTGGATAGGGATCGTGGCGGTCAAGCATTAGCCGGATAGCATGGGCCACGGCGGGCGGCATGGCTTCCAAGCCGGCTGCTGGTCGCGTCGCCATGCGCGGCCGGTAGCCTGCCGCGGAAAAGAGCGTGCCCTGGTCGCGCGCCGGAATATCGAGCACCGAAGCGAGCCGCAGGATCATTCCCTCCGACGGTTTCGAACGGCCAGTCTCCAGAAAGGAGAGATGGCGCGCCGAAATGCCGGCGGCAACGGCAAGATCCAGTTGGCTCATCCGGCGATGCCCGCGCCATTCCTTCAGGTGACTGCCGAACTCCATGAACGCTCCCTCCATCGTGCCGGCAGATTGGCGCAACGGTAGCGTAGAATCCATTACCTTGGAGGTAATTGGTTTGATGATCGTCACAGGTCAGCATCCGTCTATCAATAACGATGGAGATAGACATGATTGACCTTTCCAGCCGCACGCTTCTCAACAAGACATTCGTCGCCGACGGCATCTTCTCGCTGGTCGCCGGTTCGGTTCTGATCGTCGGCGCTGAGCGCCTGGCAGCGCTTGTCAGCCGCGAAAGCTCTTCCGCCAGCCTGATAGCGTTGGGCGTCGGGCTGCTGCTCTGGGGCGTCTTCCACATCGTCTCGCTAAGAAAAGGAGGACCGAGCGTGCTCGCAACCCGGATCAGTATCGGCGGCGACATTCTTTGGCAGATCGGAAGTCTGGTGCTCCTCGCCGCAGTCTACCGCTCGCTGACGGCGATCGGGATTGTACTGATCGTCGTGGCGATGATCGGCGTCGCCGACTTTCTCTTTTTCAAGATGAAGGGCGCCTCGCTGGCGCGGATGTCTCCGGTCGTCTGATTATTCAAAAAGAAAAAGGCCCGCCGCATCGGCGGGCCCTCACGTGCTTATTCTGTTTCAGACCTGTTCCCAGCCGTCCTTCTCGCTGGCGCGATAGATGGCATCGATGAGCTTCTGGTTGAGGCGCGAGCTTTCGAGCGTCACCACCTCTTCCGGCTCTCCCTTGGCCGCTCGCGCGAAGGCTTCCGCCTCGAGCTTATACTGGCGCGCATCCTGGAAGCGGAAAAGCTGCGACTGAGCGTGGTTCTGGTTGGTCAGTTCCACCTCCTCGCGGCCGTAGCGGTCCGCATTGAAGGGCGACTTCACCTCAATGTAGCCCTTGTCGCCGTGGAAGACCATGATCTGACGGGCGGCAAGCTGGGTAGAGATGTAGAAGCTCAGCTCGAAATCGCCGAAGTCGGCACGAACGCTCGAATAGATGTCGGTCCCGAATTCCGGATCGCGATCGGTATTGGCCTGCACGCGCAGCGGCTCTTTGCCGGTGGTGAAACGGGTGGTGATCGCCGGATAGACGCCGATATCCGGCAGACCGCCGCCGCCGAGGGCCGGGACATTGCGCATATTGCCGGGATCGCGATTGTAGTAAGTGAAGGCGCCCTGAATATGCCGCAGCTTGCCGATGGCGCCGTCGGCCAGCAGCGAGCGCACCTTTCGCCAGACGGGACTGTAGGTCACCATGTAGGCTTCCGAGATCAGCACTCTGTTGCGATCGCGTGCCGCGATGACGGCATCGATCTCGTCCGCCTTCAGCGCCAGCGGCTTCTCGCAAAGCACGTGCTTGCCGGCATCGGCCGCTTTGATCGCCCATTCCACATGCTGCGACGTGGGCAAGGGAATATAGACGGCATCGATCGTGTCTGACGCGAGCATCTCCTCATAGGACCCGAAGGCATGCGGCACCGAGAAACGGTCGGCCATCGCCCTCGCCCTGGCGTGATCGCGGCTGGCGATCGCCGATACGACACAGTTTTCCGCATCCTGAATGGCGGGCACGACGAGTTCGCGGCCGATCCTGGCGGTCGACAGAATTCCGAAACGCAACATGAGCAGACTCCTTCTGAAGCAGGCCGGGACCTGCGGCCGTTTCCCGTCCCGAGATCGATCACGTCCGGAAATCCAGCTCGCGTGATCGAGGCTGCGCCGACACTATCGCCGAGGTACGTACCTAGCAAGCCGTGTCCGGCACAGAAAAACCACCCGCCAAGGTGTCATTCCGCTCCGGGCTGACCTATGTTCCTCCCGGCAATCCTCCCGATCGCTAGCTTGTTTTCATCCAACCATGTGGAGCGAAACCATGGACATGCGCAGACTTGGCCGCACCGGTCTTTCCATCGCGCCGCTCGTCTTCGGCGGCAATGTCTTCGGCTGGACGGCGGATGAAAAAACGTCCTTCGCCCTTCTCGACGCTTTCTTCGACGCTGGCTTCAATGCCATCGACACGGCGGATGCCTATTCCTCCTGGGTGCCGGGCAACACGGGCGGCGAGTCCGAGACGATCATCGGCAACTGGCTGAAGCATTCACGGCGTGCGCGCGACGAAGCCGTCATCATCACCAAGGTCGGATCGGAAATGGGGCCGGATCAGAAGGGTCTTTCGCGCCGCTGGATTCTGCAGGCGGTGGAGCAATCTCTGAGGCGCCTTCAGACGGACTATATCGACCTTTACCTCTCGCATTGGCCGGATCCCGACACGCCCTACGAAGAGACGCTCGCCGCTTATGATGAGCTTCTGACCGAAGGTAAGGTGCGTGCGATCGGCGCGTCGAACCTCGATGCCGCACAATTGCGCGGTGCCCTCGACGTCGCGGCGACGAAAGCACTGCCGCGCTACGACGTGTTGCAGCCGGAATACAACCTCTATGACCGGGCGTCCTATGATGGACCATTGCGCAACCTGTGCATGGCCGAAGACATCGGCGTCATTACCTATTTCAGCCTTGCCAGAGGTTTCCTTTCCGGCAAATACCGCTCGCACAAGGATCTTGAGGGATCGGCCCGGGGTGGCGGCGTCGAAAAATATCTCGATGGCCGCGGCATGCGTATCCTTGGCGTGCTCGACGAGATTGCGGAGGAGATCGGCGCTAAGCAGGCGGAGATTGCGCTTGCCTGGATCATCGCCCGCGAGGGCGTGACCGCACCGATCGCCAGCGCGACCAATCTCGCTCAGTTGGCAAGCCTTATGCGGTCCGCCGAGCTCAAGCTCTCGGACGAAGCGGTGAGGCGCCTGAACGAGGTAAGCGAATAGGAGGCGTCCTTCAGCCCCTTTCCGCCGCGACAGGTTTCGGGAAGCCTGGATAATATTGCGCATGGCTGCCTTCGTGGTTGGCCATGCCCGGCTTCGTCAGCAATCCGCGTGGCTCGGCAAAGCTCCTGATCGTCCGCCCCGGTCTTTCGTGCCACTGGATGTTGAAGGCCCAAAGTTTTGGGAAGAAGCAGAGCGAAGCATAGGGAAGGTGGTCGTGAATCCACCAGGCGAGGCTCTGCCAACCGCCTCCGTGACGCTCGCGATCCCATACCCAGGGAATGACGATGGAGGCGGTCGCCCCCATGCATCCGTCCGCATCGCGCATGTCCCATATATGATCTGCCGCCGTCGCGGCATTGGTGGAGCAATTGAGCTTGTTCGCGTTGCCGAAGGCGTTGACGGCGCGGTTTCGATAGGCAGAGCGGATGTGCAAGCGGCCGAAGGTCGCCTGCAACGGCTCCAGCAGTTCCTCGCAAAGTTTCCGGCCGGCCTCGACGGCAAGATCCGGATCGTCCGGGATGTTTGGAATCCTGTAGAAGTCAGCGATCTCCGAATGAAGGAAATCGCGCAGGAAGAAGTTTCGCGACAGGCGCACGCGGCCAAGCTCTTCCAGCGATTTCATCGATCCCGGTTTTTTCATTTGCTTCCCCGTGCCCTTTAACGACGATCGTTAGATCATGTCCTGCTGATCGAAACGCCGCCATCGACCAGCAATGCCGCACCGGTGACGAAGCTAGCGCCATCGGAGGCAAGATAAAGCGCGGCTTGAGCGATTTCCTCGGGCTGCGCCATGCGCTTCAGGGCGTGCAGGCCTGCGACGAAATCGCGTGTCTCGGGAGCAGCGCCGGGCAGGTTCGCGGCATTGGACGGCGTATCGGTGCCGCCAGGCAGCAGCGCGTTCGCCCGCACCCCGCGGGCACCGAACTCGACCGCCAGCGACTGAACGAGGCCGATCAGCCCGGCCTTGCCGGCCGCATAGGCAGCCATGCCCGGAAAACCTGCCGAATACCCGACGAAGCTTGAGGTAAAGACGAGCGAACCGCCGCCGCGAGCAATCATTGCCGGCGCCTGATGCTTAGCGGCGAGAAAGGCGCTGGTCAGATTGGTATCGAGCGTTTCCCGCCATCCTTCCACAGAGAGCGACGCGACATCGCCCATGGCGCCGAGCGCGCCGGCATTGTTGAAGGCGATGTCCAATCCGCCGAAGCGGTTGAGCGCCAGATCGACCAGCGCCTTATTCAAGGCTTCGTCGCGCACGTCGCCGGCAAGCGCTGCCGCTTCACCACCTTCATCTGCGATCTCACGCGCAAGCTGCTCGAGGGCCTCGCCGCGCCTGGCGGTGAGGACGAGTTTTGCGCCTTCGCGCGCAAAGAGCAACGCGGCTGCGCGACCTATACCGGAGCTTGCGCCCGTCACGATCGCGGTCTTTCCTTCCAGTCTCGACATCTTGTTTGCTCCCGTCCGTTTCGTTGATGGCCGCAAAAATTCCAGATGACGAAGGTCGCGGCCACCCGTTTTCCGCTGCAGTGAAAAGCTCCGCCTTTCCGGGACATGGACAAAAGGATGCACGCCGAGCGCATTTTCCTCTGGAGAGGAACAAATGGCTCTGTCTGATGTTGATTGGGCGTCACTCATAACCCCCACCAGACGAGGAAGGAAACCGCAATGGCCAAGGGAAAGACATTGGACGACCTCTTCTACGACACGCTAAAGGACATCTACTATGCCGAGCGCAAGATCCTGAAGGCGCTGCCGAAGATGGCCCGCGGCGCACAGGAGCCGGAGCTCAAGGCGGCGTTCGAAAAACATAGGGAGCAGACCGAAACCCACGTTGAGCGGCTGCAGCAGGTCTTCGATATGATCGGCAAACGTGCCCAAGGGAAAACCTGCGAAGCCATCGAAGGGATCGTTGCCGAGAGCGAGGACATCATGGACGACTTCAAGGGCACCCCTGCTCTCGACGCCGGCCTGATCTCTGCCGCGCAAGCCGTCGAGCATTATGAAATCTCGCGCTACGGCACGCTGAAAACCTGGGCCCAGACCATCGGCCTCAAGGATGCAGCGTCGCTTCTCGACGCGACGCTGAAGGAAGAAATCATTACCGACGAGGATTTGACGAAACTGGCAGTGGCGCAGGCGAACAAGAGAGCAGCATGACCGCTGCTGGCGACCGGCGAAACAGCCGGTCGCCCCGTCAGGCTATATGCCGGAAGAAATCGATGAAGGCTCTCAGCGCCGGGCGCATCTGCCGGCGGCTCGGGTAATAGAGGAAGGGACCGGCATAGGGCGCGCACCAGTCCTGAAGCACCCGCACCAATCTCCCGTCCGCAATATAGTCGCCGACGCGCGATTCGAAGAGATAGGCAAGGCCGGCGCCGCTGAGCGCCGCCTCGACGATTGGCCTGTCTTCGCCAAGGATCAGCGGTCCGCTCACTGAAACCGTTATCTCCTCGCCATCCTTCTCGAATTCCCAGCGGTAGAGAGTGCCGTTGGAGAAGCGCCGGCGAATGCAGCGATGCGCTGTCAGGTCGCGAGGGTGGTCGGGTCGTGGAAAACGCTCGAAATAGGACGGTGCTGCGACGACCGCGCTCACCAACTCCGGGCCGACCTTCACGGCGATCATGTCCGCCTCAAGGCTCTCGCCGAGCCTAATCCCAGCGTCATAACCCTCTTGGACAATGTCGGTGAAACCGTCCTCGTTGGCGATTTCGAGCACGATGTCGGGATAGCGGGCGAGGAAATCGCCGAGGCGCGGCGCAAGAATGAGATCGGCAGCGAACCGCGGCGCGGTGACGCGCAGGTTGCCTGCCGGGCGTTCCCTCGCCTCCGCCGCCAGTTCGAGCGCATGGGCAATTTCATCGAGCGCCGGCCGCAGTCGTTCCAGAAGTCGCCTTCCCTCCTCCGTTGCCGCGACGCTGCGCGTCGTTCGCGCGAGCAGGCGAATGCCGAGGCTCCTCTCCAGACTGGCGACGGCGTGGCTTACGGCCGAAGGTGCGATGCCGAGTTCCTTCGCCGCGCCGCGGAAGCTGGCATGGGCGGCTACGGCGGAAAGGACTGCGAGCTGGGAAAGCTGGGTGCGGCTCATTGATCGAAATAATAGAACAACCTGTGAGAATTGACAGCGATTTTCAGCCGCCGATCGAGGCCCTATCTTCTTCTCATCGTCAGAGTGCGGCGCCGGGAACAAGAGGCACGCGATGTTTTGGCGATCACCCCGTATATTCGACGGGAGCCAGCGTTCGCAGAGTGCGGCACAACGGCTCCGCTTCCAGCCTGAAAGGAAATCCCTATGAAAACCCGCAAGCTCGGCAATGAACTTACCGTTTCGGCCATCGGTCTCGGCTGTATGGGTATGAGCTTCGCCTATGGCGAGGCCGACGAGCGCCAATCGGTCCGCACGCTCCATCGCGCCGTCGAGCTCGGCGTGACCTTCTTCGACACTGCCGAGGTGTACGGGCCTTACGAAAACGAGAAGCTCATCGGCAGGGCGCTCAAGGACCGGCGCGATCAGGTGACGATCGCCACGAAATTCGGCTTCCGCATCGAGCCCGGCAAGCCGGCGGCCGAGGCGATCAAGGGCGTCGACGGGCGACCGGAAAATGCCAGAGCCGTCGCCGAGGCATCGTTGAGACGGCTCGGCATCGATGTGATCGACCTCTATTATCAGCACCGCGTCGACCCCAGCGTGCCGATCGAGGAAACGGTCGGTGCCATGGCGGAGCTCGTAAGGGAGGGCAAGGTGCGCGCACTCGGCCTCTCGGAAGCAAGCGCCGCCACCATCCGCCTCGCCCATGCGGTCCACCCGATTGCGGCGATGCAGAGCGAATATTCGCTCTGGTCGCGCGACCCGGAAGAAGAGGTGCTCGCCACCTGCCGCGAACTCGGCATCGGTTTTGTTCCCTATAGCCCGCTCGGACGCGGCATGCTCACCGGCGCCATCAGCAAAGTCGACGACCTCGCCGTCGACGATTTTCGCCGGTCACTGCCGCGCTTCCAGGCGGAGAACCTTGACGCCAACGCTGCGCTGATAGGCGCCCTTCGCGGGCTCGCCGAGGAAAGGGGAATAACAGCTGCCCAACTGGCGCTTGCCTGGGTGGTCAATCAGGGCAACGACGTCGTGCCCATCCCGGGCGCCCGCAAGCTCGATCACCTGGAGCAGAACGTTGCCGCCGCAGACATCGTTCTTTCCGAGAGCGAACTCGCGCAACTCGGCAATGCCCTGTCTCCGATGCTTGTTGTCGGCAGACGCTATTCCGAGGCATCGCTGGCTCTGACGAACAGATGACGCTGCGAGTCTGCTCATGCTCTTCCACCGCGTGAGCCTTAAATCGGAAGAGTGTGACGGCGACCATTGTGCGTCTGAAAAGACGCACGGCTCTATAGGGCATCGCATTTCCGCTGCGGTGCCCTAGCTATAGCTCCATCCGGACAGAAAAAGGAGGGTCAGGATGTCCGAAGAGCAGGCGATCAACGCGGTTGTCCATCTTTATGTCGACGGCATGGCCTTCGCCAACGAGGCGGCGCTTCGCAAGGCCTTTCACCCGAACGCGTCGATTGTCGGCAACCAGGGAGGGGCTGCCGAATGGCTGACGCGCGACGACTTCATCGCAGCAATTCTGAAAGAGGGTTCGGCGCCGCCGGAAACCCAACCAGTCATGGACGTAGAGATGATCCACATCACCGGCGACGCCGCGAGCGTCAAGGTTGTCGACGAATTTGCCGGTTCGCGCTACACGGATTATCTCTCGCTGCTGAAGATCGAGGGGCGATGGCTGATCGTCAACAAGGTCTGGCACATACATTCATAGGTACTGCATGCATGCTCCCCCTCCCCGCCGGCTGCATCCGGAATGCTGATCGCGATCGATCATGTGCAACTGGCGATGCCGGAAGGAGGCGAAGCCGAGGCTCGCCGCTTTTATTCCGGCCTTCTCGGCATTCCGGAAGTGGCAAAACCGGCCAACCTCGCCGCACGCGGCGGCTGCTGGTTCGAGCACCCGGGCCTCAAGATCCATCTTGGTATCGAGAAGCAATTCTCGCCCGCCCGCAAGGCGCACCCGGCGTTCATCGTCGATGATCTTTTCGCCCTGATTTCACGACTTGAGGCGGCTGGAATTCACGCAAAGGAAGACGAGCCGCTCGCCAGATTCGTGCGCCGATATGTCAGCGATCCATTCGGCAACCGCATAGAACTGATGCAGTCCCAGGATTGAGAACTTCGCTACCGCATCGCGCATCTTTTCAACCCCACAAAGTTCTCTGTAAGACTTCGGATGGCTGTACGGTTTGGCCTTAATCGGTGCCGATTTAAGGAATCATGCAGCAGAGAGGCCGCCGCAAAGACGACGGCCTCTCACTTTTCATCAGGCGCGAAGCATGCCGCCCGTGCTCTTCGCGACATTGGCGACGATCTTGGCGGTCAGCGCTTCGAAATCCTCGTCTGTCAGCGTGCGCTCTACCGGCTGGATAGTCACCTCGATGGCGATCGACTTCTTGCCTTCGCCAAGCGAGGCGCCTTCGAACACGTCGAAGACACTGACGCCCGCAACCAGCTTGCGATCGGCACCGGATGCCGCCCTCATGATCGCGGCCGCTTCTACAGTCTTGTCGACGACGAAGGCGAAGTCACGCTTGACCGCCTGGAATGGCGAAAGCTCCAGCGCCGGCTTCGTGCGTGTCGCCTTCTTCTTCGGCTCGGGCATCGCATCGATGTAGATCTCGAAGCCACAGAGCGCGCCGGAGACGTCAAGCGCCTCCAAGGTCTTCGGATGGAACTCGCCGAAAGTGCCGAGCACGATCTTCGGACCGAGCTTGACAGTGCCAGAGCGGCCGGGATGATACCAGGCCGGGCCGCCGGCCTCGAACTGGACATTGCCCATAGGTACACCGCAAGCCTCGAGCACGGCGATGGCATCGGCCTTCGCATCGAAGATATCGACCGGCTTGCCGCCGCCCTTGGCGGCGTTCGACCAGAGCCGGCCCGCCCCGGTCAGCGATGCGGTGCCGCGGCGGACACCGCCGGCGACCCGGCGCTGCGCCTCGGGCGTATCGGCTTCATAGGTACCCGACACTTCGAAGATCGCCACGTCGCCATAGCCCTTGTCGGCATTGCGTTGCGCTGCCGTCAGGAGCCCCGGCAGCAGCGAAGGGCGCATGTCGGACATGTCGGCAGCGATGGGATTGGCCAGCTTGAGCTCCGGCTGACCGCCGCCGAAGAGCTTCGCGTGCTCTTCCGAAATGAAGGACCAGGTAACCGCTTCCAGCATGCCGCGGCTCGCGAGCGCACGCTTGGCAAGGCGCGTGCGGATCTGCAGCGTCGTCAGGATCTTGCCGTTGACGGCGTTATGGCTCGGGAGCGGCGCGGCTACGATGTTGTCGACGCCATGGATACGCATGACCTCCTCGACCAAGTCCGCCTTTCCATCGACGTCCGGCCGCCAGGATGGCACCGTGACGCGGAAGCGCTCACCCGAGCCCTCGACGCCGAAGCCGAGCTTCGTCAGGATCGAGGCGCTCTCACCCGCGGAGATTTCCAGACCGGTCAGCCGCTTGACTTCCGAGACCGGGAAATCGACGATCTTGGGCGTGTGGCCCTCATAACCGACGACGTCCAGCTTCGCCGCGTTGCCACCGCAGAGTTCAAGCACGAGTTCGGTCGCCCGTTCTATGCCGGGCACCATGTATTCCGGATCGACGCCGCGTTCGAAGCGATAGCGCGCATCGGTGATGATGCCGAACGTGCGGCCGGTCTTGGCGATGTTCATCGGGTCCCATAGCGCCGATTCGATCAGCACGTCGGTCGTGTTCTCGTCACAGCCGGAATGCTCGCCGCCCATGATGCCGCCGATCGATTCGATGCCGTCCTCATCGGCGATCACCACGTTGGCCGGCGACAGCGTGTATTCACGGGTATCGAGCGCCAACACCTTCTCGCCCTCCTTCGCCCGGCGGACCGTCAGATTGCCCGTGACCTTGGCGGCATCGAAAACGTGCAGCGGACGTCCCTGGTCGAAGGTGATGTAGTTGGTGATGTCGACCAGCGCATTGATTGGCCTGAGCCCGATCGCGGTCAGCCGCTGGCGCATCCAGACGGGACTCGGACCGTTCTTGACGCCGCGCACGAGGCGGAGCGCAAAGCCGGGGCAGAGGTGCCTGTCTTCGCCGAGATCGAGCCTCACCTTCACCGGGGTCTCTCCCTTGACCGGGAAGGATGGTGCCGGCTTCGTCTTCAAGCTGCCGAGGCCGGAGGCGGCGAGATCGCGGGCAATGCCGTGAACACTGGTGCAATCCGGCCGATTCGGCGTCAGGTTGATCTCGATGACCGGATCATCAAGGCCCGCGTAAGCAGCATAGCTGGTGCCGACCGGCGCATCCTCGGGCAGGTCGATGATGCCGGTGTGGTCGTCGGAAATCTGCAGTTCCTTTTCCGAGCACATCATGCCGCGGCTTTCGACGCCGCGGATATTGCCGACCGAGAGCATCACGTCGATACCGGGCACGTAGGTTCCCGGAGCGGCAAAAGCGCCGACCAGCCCCCTGCGCGCGTTCGGCGCGCCGCAGACGACCTGCACCGGCGCGCCCGAGCCGGTATCGATCATCAGCACCTTCAGCTTGTCGGCGTTCGGATGCTGCTCGGCGGAGACGACCTTGGCGATGACGAAGGGCTTGAAGGCGGCCTTGTCGTCGACGTCCTCCACCTCCAGCCCGATCATCGTCAGGCGGGCGCAGATTTCCTCGAGCGAGGCGTCGGTTTCCAGATGGTCCTTCAACCAGGAAAGCGTGAACTTCATGATTTCACCTGTGTCCTAATAATTCTCAGCAAGCGATCACGCCGAAAGGCCGCCGAAGAGCGTCGGCATGTCGAGCGGGCGGAAGCCGTAATGGGTCATCCAGCGGACGTCGGCGTTGAAGAAGTCGCGCAGGTCCGGCATGCCGTATTTCAACATGGCGATGCGATCGAGGCCCATGCCCCAGGCAAAGCCCTGATACTCGTCGGGATCGAGACCGCCCGCACGAAGCACGTTCGGATGGACCATGCCGCAACCGAGGATTTCCATCCAGTCCGTCCCCTCGCCGAACTTCACGATCGGTCCGGAGCGGTCGCACTGGATATCGACCTCGAAGGACGGTTCGGTGAACGGGAAGAAGGA
This sequence comes from Sinorhizobium numidicum, assembly GCF_029892045.1. Lineage (NCBI taxonomy): Bacteria > Pseudomonadati > Pseudomonadota > Alphaproteobacteria > Hyphomicrobiales > Rhizobiaceae > Sinorhizobium > Sinorhizobium numidicum. The sequence continues at coordinate 270,668 of NZ_CP120368.1, read as the reverse complement.
CGGGCGGAACCGCATCGTCACCTGATCGACCTCGAAGAAGGCTTTGCAGAATTCTTCGAGCACCCAGCGCATGTTAGCGACTTTCGCCGTCTTGTCGACCACGAGGCCCTCGACCTGGTGGAACATCGGCGAATGGGTGGCATCGGAATCCTGCCGATAGGTCTTGCCGGGGATGATGATGCGGATCGGCGGCTGTTGCGCTTCCATCGTGCGCACCTGCACCGGCGAGGTGTGGGTTCGCAGCACCTTGCGTTCGCCCCTCTCATCCGGATGGAAGAAGAAGGTGTCGTGCATCTCGCGGGCCGGGTGACCTTCCGGGAAGTTCAGGGCCGTGAAATTGTAATAGTCCGTCTCGATGTCCGGCCCCTCGGCGATTGAGAAGCCCATGTCGCCGAAGATTGCGGTGATTTCGTCAACGATCTGGCTGATCGGGTGAATGCGGCCCCGCTCGACGGGTGAGGAGCGGACGGGCAGACTGATATCCACCGTTTCGCGCGCCAGCCGCTCGGCGATTGCCGCATCCCTCAAGGCCGACTTGCGGGCGGAAATCGCCTCCGTCACGGTGTTCTTCAGCGCATTGATTTGGGCGCCGCGGGTCTGGCGCTCTTCCGGCGTCATCGTGCCGAGCGTCTTCAAGAGTTCGGAAATCGAGCCTTTCTTACCGAGCGCACCGACGCGCACCGCCTCAATCGCCCCTTCGTCGTTGGCAGCATCGATTTCCGCCAGCAATGTTCGTTCCAAAGTTTCCAGTTCGCTCATTCTGTCTTGCCTCGATGCGGGAATGGTTCGGTTCTATATCGGTTCAAATCTTCAGGAATGTGATCGCCTTGCAACCTCAGGCGCCCGCCGGAAGCAGCGAACCGAATCTGCGGTCGGCGGGGCGCCTGCCGAACAAGAAAAACCCGCGCCAGCCCTGCCAGCGCGGGTTTCCCAACAATTTCAGAAACGGTCTTGGGAAAACGCTGGCTTAACGGACAGCGCTTTCAAACTCGTTTGCCGTGCCGGCGTCCTTGAGATAGGCGAGCGCCTTCTTGGAAGCTTCGACGAGGGCACCGAATGCTGCCGGTTCATGGATAGCCATGTCGGACAGAACCTTGCGGTCGACTTCGATGCCAGCCTTGTTCAGACCGTCGATGAAGCGGCCATAGGTCAAGCCGAATTCGCGGACAGCAGCGTTGATGCGCTGGATCCAAAGCGCGCGGAAGTTGCGCTTGTTGACCTTACGGTCGCGATAGGCAAATTGCTTGGAACGGTCAACCGCTGCCTTCGCTGCGCGGATGGTGTTCTTGCGACGGCCGTAGAAACCCTTGGCGGCCTTCAGCGTCTTCTTGTGCTTGGCGTGAGCGGTTACGCCGCGTTTTACACGTGCCATGTCATGATCTCCTTAAAATCCAAATCGCCAGACGTCTTAAAGACCATTAGGCAGGTAGTTCTTGACGACCTTCTTGCCATCTGCTTCGGCGAGAACCATGGTTCCGCGTGCGTCGCGAATAAACTTGTTGGACCGCTTGATCATGCCGTGGCGCTTGCCAGCCGCAGCAGCTCGAACCTTGCCGGTAGCGGTGACTTTGAACCGCTTCTTGGCAGACGATTTCGTCTTCATCTTGGGCATTTTGCTACTCCATTGTTCTTGATATGCGAAACAGGCAGACGAAGCCCATTTCCAGCGTTAAGAACGGCCACGGCATGCCCTGCCGGACCGTTCGGACGGGGGCTTATACCCGCACATCCTAAAAAGCGCAAGCCGGCAAACGAAGAAGCCCGCCGCAAGTGCGAAGATCCGTATCGAAACCGACCGCTACACTGACAGAATGGCGCCGGTCATAAAAAGAAAAGCCGCCGGAGCGGCGGCTTCTCATCAAACTTCGCTGATCTTCAATGCCGCCGGCATCGATCACTTCGGCGCAAGCACCATCATCATCTGGCGGCCCTCGAGCTTCGGTTCGGCTTCAACCTTGGCGATCGCCTGGGTATCATCCTTCACCTGAAGCAGAAGCTTCATGCCGAGTTCCTGGTGAGCCATTTCGCGACCACGGAACTTCAGCGTCACCTTGACCTTGTCGCCCTCTTCGAAGAAGCGGTTCATGGCCTTCATCTTCACCTCGTAATCGTGGGTGTCGATGTTCGGGCGCATTTTGATTTCCTTGACCTCGACGATCTTCTGCTTCTTGCGCGCTTCCGCGGCCTTCTTCTGGTTCGCGTATTTCAGCTTGCCCAAATCGAGAATCTTGCACACCGGCGGTTCGGAATTCGGTGCGATCTCTACCAGATCAAGACCGGCCTCTTCCGCCATGCGGAGCGCCTGGTCGATCGGAACGGCGCCGACATTCTGGCCTTCGGCATCGATAAGCTGGACCCGGGGGACCCGGATTTCCTTGTTTGAGCGCGGCCCCTCTTTAACTGGGGCGTCCGCTTTGAACGGTCTGCGAATGGTCGTACTCTCCTCGAGCTGTTTACGTGTCTTGTGATCCGATTAAACGGTCAGCGCGATCTCAAACTAAGCGCTTGAAACTGTCACTGACGGCAATGTGTGAATTGCGGCGCCAGAGTCAATAGCATGGCCCACAAGGAAAATCACCCTCTGTCGAAGCATAGACGAATCTGTTTTAGAAGGAAATCCGCCCGAGACAGATGCTTTTAGAGGAATATCGATGTCCATGACGTCAGCCGACACCGAAATCACCCGGATCGAGGTGGGCGAGGATCTGGGAGCCCGCAGCATTGCCATGCGAATTTTCCGCGCCGAGCCGGCCTCGAAACACCCGGCATTCGTCTGGTTCGGTGGCTATCGTTCCGATATGACCGGCACGAAGGCTGTCGAGCTAGAACGCTATGCGCGGGCGGTCGGAACGGACTGCGTTCGCTTCGACTATTCCGGCCACGGCGCATCCGGAGGCGACTTCCGGGACGGCACGATCTCGCGGTGGGTCGAAGAAGGGCTCGCCGTCATTGATCACGCCGCAGTCGCCCGCATGATCATCGTCGGCTCCTCGATGGGCGCCTGGATCGCCCTGCGCCTAGTTCAGGAACTCAGGCGACGGGGCGAAGCGGCGCGCGTCGCCGGCCTCGTCCTGATTGCCCCGGCCCCGGATTTCACCGCCGAACTGATTGAGCCCAATCTCACCGCGGCCGAAATAGCCTCGCTCGCCGAAAGAAGCTATTTCGAGGAGGCATCGGAATACAGCCCTGAGCCGAATATCTTCACCCGCGCCTTGATCGAGGACGGCCGTGACAACCGCGTGCTCACCGGGCCTATCGAAACGGGATGCCCCGTACACATTCTCCAGGGGATGCGTGATCCGGATGTGCCTTACACGCATGCGCTAAGGCTGATGGAACATATGCCGGCCGACGACGTCGTCATGACCCTCATTCGCGACGGCGACCATCGGTTGTCGCGCGAGGAGGACATTGCCAAATTGAAACAGGCGATCGGCGCCATGCTTCTAAAGGCCTGATCAAGAAGCCTGATCACGGGCGCCAATCGACAGCTCGCCGAAGCGCCGCACGGATCCATACCGGGCAGGGATTTGCCCTGACTTTCGCTCGCCGCCTTAACCATAAAGGCGGATGCCCAAATCTGAAGATTGACTCAAGCGATCCGACGCTATTAACTCTTTGTTAACGATTAGAGCAGCGCTAGGGGAAGACCTACAAAAGCTGTCGTCAACTCAGGATTGCGCGGACAGGTCCGGACAGAAAGAGCCGGTCGCCGCGTTGCAGGGGATCTGTATGACGTCTTGGACCGGGGTTAAGGCAAGTATCGCGGCATTCTGCGCAGTTTTCATTTCAGCAAATACGGCAATTCCCGCACAGGCGGGAGCCTCTCCTTGGATGCAGACCGGCTCGGCAACGTCGCAGCCGATCGGGCATTACGAGTTTTGTCAGCAGCACCGGCGCGAATGCGGCGTCCGGTCAAAGGCAACTGTCGCACCACGCGTCACGGAGCGTGGCTGGGCGGCTATCCGCCAGGTCAATGCCGCGGTCAACCGCGAGATCGCGCCGGTCACCGATCAACAGCTGCATGGCAGGGACGAGATCTGGTCCTACCCGACCGCTCAAGGCGATTGCGAAGATTTCGCGCTCGAAAAGCGCAGACGCCTGATGCGGAAGGGCTTTTCCGCCGGCAACCTGCTTATGACTGTCGTCCGCAAACCTGATGGCGAGGGCCATGCGGTGCTGACGCTGCGCACCGCCCAGGGCGACTTCATCCTCGACAATCTCGAAAACAGCGTGAAGTTGTGGACCCGCACGCCATACCGCTACCTGAAGCGCCAGGCGTCCTCCAACAGCGGCCGTTGGGTGACCATCGACAACGGCGCAGAAGTGCTCGTCGGCTCGGTCGGCAACTGATCGACAGACATCGCTCTTTCAAAAAAAAGGGCCGCTCAGCGGCCCTTTTTCATGTCATCACGCGTTGCCGATCAACACGCCTGCCGCAAGCACCAGGCCGCCGCCGAGCACGACCTGGAAGGCCGCCCGCAGGAAAGGCGTCTCCATGTAGCGGTTCTGGATGAAGGCAATCGCCCAGAGTTCGAAGAAAACGATCGCGACCGCCGTCGCCGTCGCCGTCCAGAAATGTGGGATCAGGTAGGGGAGCGCATGGCCGAGGCCGCCGAGCGCGGTCATGGTGCCGGAGGCAAGGCCTCGCTTGACCGGCGAACCACGGCCGGAAAGCTTGCCGTCGTCATGGGCGGCTTCGGTGAAACCCATGGAAATGCCCGCGCCGACGGAGGCGGAGAGCCCGACGAGAAAGGTCTGCCATGTGTCCTGGGTGGCGAAGGCGGCGGCGAAGATCGGCGCGAGCGTCGAGACCGAGCCGTCCATCAGCCCGGCGAGACCCGGCTGCACATAGGTGAGGATGATTTGGCGGCGGGCGGTCTGATCCTCCTCCTCGCGCACATCCTCAGGCGCATGCTTCTGGCCAAGGCGGCGGGCGAGCGATTCATGCGTCTTTTCGGCAATCGCCAGGTCTCCCAAGAGTTTGCGCGTTGCCGCGTCACGGGTGCGCGCCGCCGCTTGCACATAGAAGCGGTGGGCCGTCGCCTCCATGGCCTCCGCTTCATCGCGCGCCTTTTCGATCGGCATCTCGGCAATCAGCCAGTCGGGCTTACGCTCCGGAAAGTCGCGCACGTGCTCGCGACGGATAAGCGGAATGCGGTTGCCGAAGCGGGCCACATGCAGATCGATCAGCGCCTGCCGGTGATGACTTTCCTCTTCCGCCATGTCCTCGAAGACCCTGGCGGAGTGCGGATATTTCCCGCGCAGCGCATCGGCATAGGCCAGATAGATGCGACCGTCATCCTCTTCCGCCGAGATCGCCAGCGCGAGGATTTCCTGTTCGCTCAAGGAAAGGAACGGACGCTTGGAACGGGAGAAAAGGCGGGAAAACATCAGCAAGAACCTTGTTTAGAATAATTCTAAAAATAGAAACCGCGTCAGCGAGCGTCAAGGCGCAAATGCCAAGCTGCACGCAATTCTCAATGGAAAAGAGCCTACCGACGCGGAGACGCGCCGGTATTGCGTCCGCCCAACTGCAGACCGCGAAGCTCGAGGAAGACGGGGTCCCGAGAGGGACTGTCAAACTAACAGGTTGAGTGTGTTTTCCTGCTCGATATAGGCGCGCTGGCGGTCGGTGATGTAGTCGCGCACGATCGGTGCGGCATCGCGCGAGCGCGATAGCTGCATATGGAAGACGAGTTGGCTGCCGGTGCGGAACATCATCTCGGCGCTGATCAGATAGAACTCCCACATCCTGGCGAAGCGCTCGTCGTACATCGCGATCACCTTGTCGCGGTTCTTCTCGAAGCGCTCGCCCCAATGCGCAAGCGTCGTTGCGTAGTGCACACGCAGGAATTCGAGATCGGTAACCCACAGACTGTTGCGCTCGACGACCTCGAAGACTTCCGAGAGCGCCGGCGAATAGGCACCGGGAAAGATGTACTTGCGCAGCCAAGAGCTTGCCATTCCGGGCGGGCTCATATGGCCGATCGAATGCAGCACGGCAATCCCGTCATCCGGCATCAACGCGTTCAGCTTCTTGAAGAACTCGTCATAGTGATGGACGCCAACATGCTCGAACATGCCGACGGAAACGATCCGGTCGAAGGGCCCCTCGACGTCGCGATAGTCTTTGAGTTCGAAACGCACCCGGCCGGCCAAGCCCGCCGCACGAGCCCGCTCGGAAGCGAGTGCCTGCTGCTCCTTGGACAGAGTGACACCAAGAACCTCGACGTTTTCGAGCGCCGCCAGGTAGAGCGCCAGATCGCCCCAGCCGCAGCCGATGTCGAGCACCTTCATTCCCGGCTTCAGGCAGAGTTTTGCCGCCAGCAGTCTCAGCTTGTTGCGCTGCGCCGCCTCGAGCGTCTCATGCGGCTCGCGAAAATAGGCGCATGAATAGAGCATGTTCTCGTCAAGGAAGAGCTTATAGAAATTGTTGCCGAGATCGTAATGGTGCGCAACGTTCTGCTGCGCCTTGCCCTTCGGGTTTGCCTGCTGGCGCTTGCGGAAACGCATCTTGATCGCGCGGAGCAGCTTCTGGATCGGATAGGAACCGAGCGACAGGCGGTTGATCGAGAACAGCGTGAGGAAATCCCTAAGCGTCGATCCCTCCTCGAATCGCATGGTGCCGTCCATGTAGGCCTCGCCAGCGGCGAGCTCGGCATTGAAGACGAGGCTCCGATAAAGTCGCTTGTCTGTCAGCCGCATCGTCACGCTCGGTCCGGGCTCGCCGGCGAAGACATGGCGTTTGCCATCGGCATCGATCACCGTCAGGCTGCCCTTGCGAATGAACGACTTCATCATATGCGACAGTGGGAACATGCAGTGCCTCGCTCTCGTCCCGCTCCCCGATGGCGGCACGTAGGGTGTGACCCTAGCATCGAGCAGACAAAATGCACGCCAATTTTGCACTGTTTCGCGCTTACATCGTGAGTTGCGCGAGACCGCTGAAACGACAACGGGGACGGCAGTTCCGCTGCCGTCCCCGATTTTCCTAGATTGTGGCGAGCGCTAGATCACGATGATTTTAGGTCGGATCGACCTAAAATCATGAACGTGATCGATTCTAATAAGTTAGCGCGGGATGCGGGCGGAAAACCGCGCACACTTTTCCTCATCCCGCGCTAGCTCAGTCCTTGGCGCGCTCGACGTAGGAGCCGTCTTCCGTCGCGATGACGACGCGGGTGCCGGCCTGGATGTGCGGCGGCACCAGGGTGCGGACGCCATTCGAAAGAACAGCCGGCTTGTAGGAAGAGGACGCCGTCTGGCCCTTGACCACCGGTTCGGTCTCGGTGATTTCGAGAATGACGTGACGCGGCAGGTCAATGGCGATCGCAATGCCTTCGTGGATCGACAACATCACGGCCATGCCCTCCTGGAGATAGGCCTTTAGATCACCGATGTCCTCGGCCGACATGACGAGCTGATCGTAGGTTTCCGGGTTCATGAAGTGGAAGCCTTCGGCATCCTCATAAAGGAAGGTATGCTCGCGATCCTCGACGAAGGCGCGCTCGACCTGCTCGGTGGTGCGGTAACGCTCGGAGACCTTCACGCCATCGGAAATGCGGCGCATGTCGACCTGCGTGACCGGCGTGCCCTTGCCCGGGTGGAAGTTCTGTGCGGTGAGTACGACATAGAGCTTGCCGTCCACGTCGAGAACGTTGCCCTTGCGGACAGAAGAAGCGATGACCTTGACCATTAGTCTTCCTTGTAACAGAGGTATGCGCGACACGGGCGGGCCGGAAAACCTGGCCGCGAAGGACGCGAGAATGTGATTTCGCGCCGCCACTATCCTAAATTTGGGCAAATAGCCAGCCTGAGCCGGCATTCACACGAAGAAACTTGGCACGGAAGAAAGCCTGGACCGAACCGATCATGCCGCATGTTTCCCCTTGGTGGACACCGGATGTCCATGCCGACCGGCGCCCCTTTCTCATCGGGCGCAACCGGATTCAATCGGCGCTGCGGCGCTTTTTCGATGAGCGCGACTTCGTCGAGGTCGACACCGCGACGCTGCAGGTTTCGCCCGGCAACGAAGCGCATCTGCATGCCTTCGCGACGGAAGCTCGCGGTCCCGACGGCTCGGTTCAGCCGCTGTATCTCCACACCTCGCCGGAATTCGCCTGCAAGAAGCTGTTGGCCGCAGGCGAAAGGCGGATCGCCTGTTTCGCCCATGTCTACCGCAATCGCGAGCGCGGCCCGCTGCATCATCCGGAATTCACAATGCTCGAATGGTACCGCGCCGGGGAGGGCTATGAGACGCTGATGCGCGACTGCGCCAAGATCCTCGCTCTCGCGGCCGAAACGACCGGCGCGCGGCAGCTTGTTTACCAGGGCGGTAACTGCGATCCCTCTCTCGAACCGGAGCGGATTTCGGTCGCCGAAGCTTTCGACCGTTTCGCCGGGATCGATCTGCTCGCCTCGATCGACAAGGACGGCGCTACCGATCGCGAGCGGCTGGCGGCGGCCATGAGGACTTGCGGCCTGCGTGTAGCCGAGGACGATAGCTGGGCCGATCTCTTCAGCCGCACGCTCGTCGAAAAAGTCGAGCCCAATCTCGGCTTCGGCCGCCCCGCGATCCTCGACGAGTACCCGGTTGCCGAAGCGGCGCTCGCCAGGCCGACGCCGCGCGACCGGCGCGTCGCCGAGCGGTTCGAGCTCTATGCTTGCGGTGTCGAGCTTGCGAACGCCTTCGGCGAATTGACCGACGCTGCGGAGCAGCGGCGCCGTTTCGAGCTGGAGATGACGGAAAAGACCCGCGTTTACGGCGAGACCTATCCGCTCGACGATGATTTCCTCGCAGCACTTGCCATCATGCCCGAAGCAAGCGGGATCGCGCTCGGTTTCGACCGCCTCGTGATGCTGGCGACCGGAGCCTCCCGAATCGATCAGGTTCTCTGGGCGCCGGTCGCGGAGCCCATGGCATGAATGAGCAGCGCCCAATCAGAACGGCCCGCGAACTGATCGACGCCGGACTCGTCGCGCCAGGCGACGAGGCGGCGATCTCGCGCGTCGCATCGCGCTATGCGGTCGCGATCAGCCCTGCGATTGCGAGCCTCATCGATCGCAAGGATGCGAACGACCCGATCGCCCGGCAGTTCGTGCCCAACGCGGCCGAACTGACGCTCACGCCGGAAGAGCGCGCCGACCCGATCGGCGACGGTGCGCACAGCCCCGTCCCCGGCATCGTCCACCGCTACCCGGACCGCGTGCTGCTCAAGGCAGTGCATGTCTGCCCGGTCTATTGCCGCTTCTGCTTCCGCCGGGAGATGGTCGGACCCCAGGGGCTCGGCATGTTGACAGCCGAGGAGCTCGATGCGGCCATCGCCTATATCGCCGAACATTCCGAAATCTGGGAGGTGATCCTCACCGGCGGCGATCCTCTCGTGCTTTCGCCGCGCAGGCTCGGGGAGATCATGGCACGCCTCCACGAAATCGATCATGTGAAGATCGTGCGTTTCCATACCCGAGTGCCGGTGGTCGAGCCGGAGCGCATCGACGCCGATCTTATCGCCGCGCTGAAAGCGAGCGGCAAGGCAACCTATGTGGCACTTCACGCCAACCATCCGCGCGAGTTGACGCCAGAGGCTCGCACCGCCACCGCGCGGCTCATCGATGCAGGGGTCGTCATGGTGAGCCAGTCCGTGCTGCTCAAGGGCGTCAATGACGATCCCGCAGTGCTTGCCGATTTGATGCGCGCCTTTGTCGAAACGAGAATCAAGCCCTACTATCTCCATCACCCGGATCTCGCGCCCGGCACCAGTCATTTCCGGCTGTCGATCGAGGAGGGCCAAGCCCTCGTCGCTTCGCTTCGCGGCCGCGTCTCCGGACTCTGCCAGCCGACCTACATTCTCGACATCCCCGGTGGCCACGGCAAAGCCGTCATCAGCGCAAGCACCATCGCGGCGGAAGGCGGCGGTTGCTATACGGTCACGGACTTCCGTGGTCAGGGGCATGCCTACCCGCCGAAGGCCTAAAAATTTCGGCGGCGACGTCACAGACCTCCATGGCCGATCGTCAACTGGTCGTAGGCATCAACCTTCCATGATGGAGATGAACCATGACCGATACGAAAGCCGTTCGCTACGACCAGGAAATTCCGGATGTGCTCGGCGCGCTGGCCGAGGTGCACAAGAAGATGGACGCCCACGGCCTCGACCGGACGATCCACCACCTCGTCCAGCTTCGCGCTTCGCAGATCAACCGCTGCGGCTTCTGCGTGAAGATGCATACGAAAGAGGCCCGCGAGGACGGCGAAACCAGCGAGCGGCTCGACCGCGTCGTCGTCTGGGATCAGGTTGGCGATTTTTCCGAGCGCGAAAAGGCGGCACTTGCCTGGACCGAGGCACTGACCGAGCTCGAGCCCCGCACCGATTTCGCGGTGCTACGCTCCAAGCTCCGCGAGCACTTCGGTGAAAATGAGATAAGCGTCATCACATCTACCGTCGCGATGATCAATCTCTGGAACCGCATCCAGATTTCGAGGCACTAATATGGCCCGTGACGACAAGACCGGCATATTTGAGGAGGCGCGTCCCCGCCTCCTCGGCCTCGCCTACCGCATTCTCGGCTCGCGCGCCGACGCGGAGGACGCGGTTCAGGACACGTTCCTGAAATGGCAGGAAATCGATGATATGGCTGTCGCAAGTCCGGCCGCCTGGCTCACCACCACCTGCACGCGCCGTTGCCTGGACCTGCTCAAGGCGGCCCACCGGAAGCGCGTCGACTATGTCGGCGCGTGGCTGCCCGAGCCGATCCACACGGCAAGCGACGACAATGTGGAAGAGAAGTTTGCCCTCACCTCCTCGCTCACGACCGCCTTTCTGCTGATGCTCGAACGCCTGACGCCGAAGGAGCGTGCCGCCTACCTGCTGCACGAGATTTTTGGTCAAGCCTACGACGAAATCGCCGCCGCTCTGGACGTGCAGGAGGCGGCGGCGCGCAAGCTCGTCTCGCGCGCGAAATCGAATGTCGGCGTCGATCAAGCGCGCTATCAGACACCACGCGAGCGCCAGGAGGAACTGTTGACGGCCTTTCACGCCGCCATTCACGGCGGCAGCATCGCCGGCCTTTCGGCTCTGCTCTCGGCGGATGTGAAGCTTACCGCAGACGGCGGCGGCAAGGCCGCAACCGTGCTCGGCGTCCTCTCCGGCAAGGATGCCGTCATGGCCTTCATCGCCGAGCGCCTCACCGAATATTGGTCGCACTATCGCTGGGAAACGGCCGACCTCAACGGCGGACGCGGCATTATCCTGCGCGGCGAGGGCGCCGACGAGATCGCTGCCACCGTTTCCTTCGGCCATGACGCGGAAGGCCGCGTTGCCGACATCTTCATCGTGCGCAATCCCGATAAGCTTGCCCAACTCAAGGGGCCAGCCTCCACTGAACTCAACTTTTGGTCGAAACCTAACCGCGATCGATGCTAATGGTCAGAGCGGATGCGGGCGGAAAAACCGCGATACTTTCATCCCGCTTCAACGACCGTATGCCGATCGACGAGGTTCAAACATGCTCGAGAAAAACCAGAACGTGCCGGCGGCGGGCGACGCCGGCTGGCACTCGCTCTTCCGCGGCGACAACGCCATCCACTCGCTCGTCCTCTGCGGCGGCGTCGCGCTGCACGCGCTCAACGTCTACATCGTCACGACGACCATGCCGTCGATCGTCCGGGACATTGGCGGGCTCGACTACTATGCCTGGAGCACCACGCTGTTCGTTGCCGGGTCGATCCTCGGCGCAGCACTTTCAGGGCGTCTCCTCGGCCGCATGGGGGCAGGCGTCGCCTATGCGGCCGGCGCGCTCGTCTTTGGGGTCGGCACGCTTCTCTGTGCCTCCGCCCCCGATATGCCGACGCTGCTTGCCGGCCGGGCCGTGCAGGGCTTCGGCGGCGGCCTTCTTTACGCGCTTGCCTATGGCGTCATCCGCATGGTGTTTCCCGCCGCACTCTGGTCGCGGGCGATCGGCCTGATTTCCGCGACCTGGGGCGCCGCAACGCTCGTCGGCCCCGCCGTTGGCGGCGTCTTCGCGGAATTCGGCATCTGGCGGGCAGCGTTCTGGTCCTTGCTGCCATTTACGGTGCTGCTTGCGGCGCTCGCGCTTTCGACCTTGCCACGCACGAGATCCGAACCACGCGAACCGCTGCCGCTGAAGCAGCTCGTCCTGCTGCTCGGCATCGTCCTCACCCTGTCGGTCGCCAGTGCGCGACCGACGGCGGGCGAGCAGGCTGCGGGCGTCGGCGCGGCGCTCGTCCTCTTCGCGGGGCTTATCGCGATCGAACGCCGCTCCATCGCCAAGCTCTTGCCTCGCGACGCGCTGAGACCATCCTCGCTGCTTGCGGCGCTCTATGCGACCATTGCGCTCGCGATGATCGGCATGCAGCCCGAGATCTTCGTTCCCTATTTTCTGCAGGAACTACACGGGCGGTCTCCGCTTGCCGCCGGCTATATTGCAGCGCTCATGGCGCTTGGATGGACCGCCGGATCGATGACCAGCGCCCATTGGCAGGGCAGCCGGGCGCGTAAGACGATCGTCGCCGGCCCGTTTTTCGGGCTCGCCGGTCTCTTGACGATCGCCGTGCTCATGCCGCTGACAACGGCCGACTTCGCCGCGATCGCCTTGCCGCTGTCACTCGGTATTGCCGCCGTCGGATTTGGCATCGGGATCGCTTGGCCGCATATCGTCACCGCCGTCTACGCCGGCGCGCCTGCGGGCGAAGAAGAGAAAGCATCCGCTTCGATCACGACCGTCCAGCTCTTTGCCGCCTCGCTCGGGGCCGCGCTCGCCGGCATGGTCGCCAATCTCGCCGGCATCGACGAGGGCACGCCGGAAGGAACCGCAGCGGCGGCGAACTGGCTTTTCTGGCTGTTCGCGCTCGCTCCGGCACTGGGTATCATCTGCGCCCGCGGCGCCGGCCGCAGCGCTGCTCTTGCGAAGGAGCATACGGATCGCCCGTAGACGGTGCATCAGGAACCACAAGCTTGGAAACCTGGCGATCGCCGCATGAAGGCCGCGTGGCATGCCACGCGGCCCTTCTCGTATTCTTGAGAAGGGATCAGCTCTCCCGGATCGGCGCGATCGAGATGTCGACGCGGCGGTTCTGCGCCCGGCCGGCCTCGCTGGCATTCGAGGCGATCGGGCGCTCCATGCCGTAGCCCATCGTGGAAACGCGGCGCTGGTCGATGCCGCGGCTGCCGAGATAATTGGCGACCGATGCCGCGCGGCGCTCGGAGAGCCCCTGGTTGTAGGAGGCGCTACCGGTGGAATCGGTGTGGCCGTCGACATCGATCAGCGTCTTGTTGAACTTGCGCAGCACGATCGCAACCGAATCGAGCGTCGAATAGAAGTCTGGAATCACCTGGTCACGGTCGGTCGCGAAGGTGATGTTCGACGGCATGTTGAGGATAATGCGGTCGCCCGCGCGGGTGACGGAGACGCCGGTACCCTGCAGTTGGGCGCGCAGTTCCGCCTCCTGCTGATCCATGTAGTTGCCGATCAGACCGCCGCCGAGCGCACCGATCCCGGCTCCGACGAGTGCCGCGTCACGCCGGCCCGCGGCACTGCCGCCGACCAGCAGACCGGTTGCGGCGCCGAGCCCCGCGCCGATCAGGGCGCCGCCAGCCGTATTCGACATCTTCTGTTCTCCCGTATAGGGATCTGTGGTGGTGCATCCGGAAAGGTAGACGGCCGCAACGGCCAGAATGGCGCATTTCTTTATCATCGAATCGATTGTCCCCATTGGTGCTCAAAGTTGCTTCATACTATCGATTAAGGCAGGAAGATGAAGAGGCATTCCATCGGAGCCGCAACCCGGCCTGGCATGCCTCGACACGGCACGCGGGAAGCGGCTCGGTGAAATCACCAGAGTCGCCACATTGCTGACCAGAGCACCCGCTAACCGAACCTTCACACGCCCATGCTATGCGGGCGGAGGGGTGAAAAAAGCGGGGACGATAGAATGGCGATCGAGTTCGGCGACAGGGAACGCAATCTCAGCGACACGCTGAACGGAATGATCGCTTCGATCAGAGGCGATACGATCACGCTGCGCGAACTGATGATCGAAATCGGCGAGCACGGCTTCCTGCTTCTTTGCGCATTGCTTACGCTGCCATTTCTGATTCCCGTTTCGATCCCCGGCGTCAGCACGGTGTTCGGCGCCGCAATCATTCTGATCTCGCTGGCGATCACCCTTAATCGCCTGCCCTGGCTGCCGCGGCGCATCCTCGATCGGCAGATCGAAACCGAGAAGCTTGTGCCGACGCTGAAGAAGGGGGCGGCGCTCGTCTCGAAACTCGACCGTTTCGTGCGACCGCGGCTGCATTTCCTGACGCAGGGTGCCGTCATGAACCGCTTCAATGGTCTGATGATCATGGCCGGCGGCGTGCTGCTGATGTTCCCGCTGGGGCTGATCCCGCTGTCGAACACGCTGCCCGGAATTGCCATTCTCTTGCTTTCGCTCGGCGTCATCCAGCGTGATGGGCTGATGGTGGCCGGCGGCTATCTCTTCCTCGTCGCCACCACGGTCTACTTCGCCGTGCTCGCCTATGTAGCCTTTGCCGCCGGTCAGGGGCTTTCAAACTTCTTTGTTTCGTAGGCAATCGATCCGACGCCCAGCGGCACCAGTATCGACCATCCGATAATGCCGATGTTGCCTCCATGGTACGGACTCGCCCCTCTTCCCGCTGCCGCGACCTTCCCCCGCGGGCCGAGAGAAGGGATGTTGCGGCATGGCCGCCAGTCCCTGTTGCCCGCTCGTACGGGCGCCACGGTGTGCTAAATTAGCTCGGAAGATGTTTGTAGAAGAAAGTCGTGCCACAATAGCGGCCGTCCGGCATCAGCGCGTAGTCGGGAACGATGCCGGCGCGCATCCAGCCGAAACGTTCATAGATCGCTTCCGCCGGTTCGCCGGTTGCCGTGTCGAGCACCAACACCCTCCTGCCGCGCCTCATCGCCTCGGCTTCCGCCTTCTCCATTAGGAGGCGCGACAGGCCGAAGCCACGTGCGTCCCGATGCACCAGCAACTTCTTGACGTCGGCGCGGTGCGGCTGGTTCGACATCGTGCCGATGCCGAGCTGCACCGTGCCAACCATCCGTTCATCGACCTCGGCAACGATGAGCACCGCGTCCTCTCTGGCAACGGCAGCGGCTATGCCTTCCCAGAACGGTAGGGCGTCCTCCGGCGGAAAAGGTTGCATGAAACCGACGGACGCGCCGCCTTCGACGCAATCCGAGAGGATCTCGGCGAGCGCCGGCAATGCGGCGCGGGTTTCTTCTTCGGTGAGCACGCGGATGTTTACGTCGGGCATGGCTAGACCTTGGTGCGGCAAACAATAACGGCGTAATGCGCCGGTTCGTCATAGGGGTTATGAAAAATGTGGGCCTGCTCAAGTCCGAGAAAGAGACAATCACCCGGTTCGAGCAGATGGGCCCCTCTCTCCATCGTCAATTCGAGACGGCCGGAAAAGAGCCAGAGGTGCTGGGTAATCCCACGGTCCGACGGCTGGCGCTCGAAAACGACGCGGGCTCCCGGCGGAAATTCGACCTCGACGATATCGACCGGCGAACCGATGCCCTCCGGGGAAACCGACCGGCGCAGGTAACCGCTTTCCGGGTCGCGCCAGAGCCGCTGCTCGGACCGCCGGGCGAGCGGTGAAGCATCCTTCGTCTCAAAGGCGAAGAGCGCCGAAAGCGTTGTGCCAAGCGCACTGCAGAGCTTTGCCAGAAGCTGCGCCGTCGGGCTCGCCTCGCCACGCTCAACGCGCGAGATCATGGCCCGGCTGACACCGGAGTGCAGGGCGAGGTCGTCTAGCGTGAGCGACTGTGCAACGCGCAACTCCTTTATGCGCTCGCCTATGGTATGTTCGATTAGATCGCCGATGTTTTCCATTATCTGAGAATGCATTTCTCGTATAATGGAGTCAAGCGCTGGACGAAGCCGCCAAATAAATTTCGCCGATGCCGCTTTGGCGACAACGCCACGACCGCTATCACGCTACGGTCGCCGTCAGGTCATTTCAGAAAAATGTTCCTTCTTCAACAATTTAGAGAAGTCTTATTGAGCATGACCGCGGGAGGACAGCATATGGATAGGCCCCCTTCGTCGCTGCTGTCGATTGCCAGCATCGTGGTCTCGATGACGGCTGTGGCTATCGGCAATGGCATGATGCTCGCCTATGTTCCTTTCGTGCTGACGCGGTTGGGAGCACCGGCCTGGGTGCCGGGCGCGGCGGTCACCGCCATCGCCTTCGGCGGCCTTGTCGGCTGCGTCATCGCCGGACCCTTGATCCGCCGCGTCGGCCATGCCCGCGCCTTCTCCTGCTCGATGGCCCTCGTCATCCTCTCGGCGCTGCTCGTCAGCCTCGGCGTTCACCCGATCCTCTGGATCATCGCCCGCGGTCTCTATGGCATCGCCGCGAATACCAATTTCATCATAACCCAGAGCTGGCTCAACCACGCCAGCGAAAACCACTGGCGCGGCAAGGCGATGGCGCTGTTCTACATGGCCTATGTGATCGGCCTCGGCGCCGGCGCCTGGCTCTTCGGCCGGATTCCGGCGGAGGGTAATCTTGCCCCGATCATCACGGTCTTCTTCACAGCAGTGGCCATCCTGCCGATCGGGCTGACGCGCCTGCCAACGCCTCCTGCCCCGGCCAAGGTGAGCGTCGATATCCCGATGGTCTGGCGGAACTCGCCCGTCGCCTTGATGGGCGTGCTCGCCTCGGGAGGGCTTTCGATGGTGGTGCAGGGGTTTACCCCGATCTATGCCGCCAACGCAGTCAGCCAGCAGGACGTCGCGGCGCTGATGTTCGTCATGCAGTTCGGGCTGCTTTTCATCCAGTATCCGATGGGCGCCTTTTCCGACCGCATCGACCGGCGCGTCGTGCTGATTGCGACCTGCCTGCTGGTCGTCGCGGCAGGCATGGCGGCCCTAACCGTTTCTTTCGCCAATCTCGTCCTGCTGATGCTGGTTTTCGCGCTCTTTGCCGGCGCGGTCGAGACGGTCTATTCGATTGCCAATGCGCATGCCAACGACCGGACAGATCCCGCCGACTTCGTGCCGCTCGCCAGCACCATGCTCATCGCTTGGTCAGCTTCGGCCACCGTCGTACCCATGCTCGTCACTGTGCTGACCCCGTTTTTCGGCCAGCGCACCTTCATCTATGCGGCGATGGCCGTTGCTCTTCTCTACGCGGGCTTCGTGCTCTACCGCCTGCGCAAACGCTCGGAAGAGGTGTCGGAAAGTCGGGAGGGCTTCGAGTGGAAGACGGCCCAGATCCCCAATGCCGGAGCTTTGTGCGAGAGCGAAGCCAAGCCGGAGTAGGCCGACGGCGGCTTCGGATTATCGTAAACGAAGCCTTCATTTCCCGCTTTGCGCCGCCTGAGAGCGCTGCTATATGCGGGCCTATGAGCACAACATCTTCCAGGACTCCCCTGTCGCATATCCGCAACTTCTCGATCGTGGCCCATATCGACCACGGCAAATCGACGCTGGCCGACCGGCTGATCCAGTCGACCGGCGGCCTTGCCGAGCGAGAAATGTCCGAGCAGGTCTTGGATAGCATGGATATCGAGCGCGAGCGTGGTATCACCATCAAGGCCCAGACCGTGCGCCTGCACTATAAGGCGAACAACGGCGAGACCTATGTGCTGAACCTCATCGACACGCCCGGCCACGTCGATTTCGCCTACGAAGTCTCACGCTCGCTTTCGGCCTGCGAAGGTTCGCTGCTGGTCGTCGACGCCAGCCAGGGCGTGGAAGCCCAGACGCTTGCCAACGTCTACCAGGCGATCGACAACAATCATGAGCTCGTCACGGTGCTCAACAAGATCGATCTGCCGGCAGCGGAGCCGGAGCGGATCAAGGAGCAGATCGAGGAGGTGATCGGCATCGACGCCTCCGACGCAGTCTTGATCTCGGCAAAGACCGGCCTCGGCATTCCGGATGTCCTGGAAGCGATCGTTCACAGGCTGCCGCCGCCGAAAAGCGACGGTGGCGACACCGCGCCGTTGAAGGCGCTGCTCGTGGACAGCTGGTATGACAGCTATCTCGGCGTCATGGTTCTGGTGCGCGTCATCGACGGAACGCTGAAAAAGGGCATGACCATCCGCATGATGGGGACGGATGCGAAATACCAGATCGAGCGCCTCGGCGTGCTGACGCCGAAGATGGTCGCCATGGACGCGCTCGGCCCCGGCGAGATCGGCTTCATCACCGCCTCGATCAAAGAAGTGGCCGATACCCGCGTCGGCGATACGATCACCGAGGACAAGCGGCCGACGGCCAAGGCACTGCCCGGCTTCAAGCCGGCGCAGCCCGTGGTGTTCTGCGGCCTCTTCCCGGTCGACGCTGCCGACTTCGAGGACCTGCGCTCGGCCATGGGCAAGCTGCGCCTCAACGATGCTTCCTTCTCCTTTGAAATGGAGTCCTCCGCGGCACTCGGCTTCGGTTTCCGCTGCGGCTTCCTTGGCCTTCTGCATCTTGAAATCATCCAGGAGCGTCTTGAGCGCGAATTCGATCTCGACCTGATCGCGACTGCGCCCTCGGTCGTCTACAAGCTGTTCATGACCGATGGCTCGGAGCGCGAGCTTCACAACCCCGCCGATATGCCGGATGTGGTCAAGATCGCTGAAATCCACGAACCATGGATACGCGCGACGATCCTGACGCCCGACGATTATCTCGGCGGTATCCTGAAGCTTTGCCAGGATCGCCGCGGTATCCAGGTCGAGCTGACCTATGTCGGTAGCCGCGCAATGCTTACCTATGACCTGCCGCTCAACGAAGTCGTGTTCGATTTCTATGACCGGCTGAAATCTATTTCCAAGGGTTACGCCTCCTTCGATTATCAGATCACCGAGCACAGGGAAGGCAATCTTGTGAAGATGTCCATCCTCGTCAACGGCGAGCCGGTGGACGCTCTGTCGATGATGGTGCACCGCATGGCGGCGGAAAAGCGCGGCCGCGAAATGTGCGAGAAGCTGAAGGAGCTGATCCCGAAGCACATGTTCAAGATCCCGATCCAGGCCGCCATCGGCGGCAACGTGATCGCCCGCGAAACCATCTCGGCGCTGCGCAAGGACGTGACCGCCAAGTGCTACGGCGGCGACGCCACCCGCAAGCGCAAGCTTCTGGAAAAACAGAAGGCCGGCAAGAAGCGCATGCGCCAGTTCGGCAAGGTGGAAATCCCGCAGGAGGCGTTTATCGCGGCGCTGAAGATGGGGGATGAGTGATTGTTTTCTTCTCATGAAGATGCGCATGTAGCGTGCGCATCTTCATGGAGCGAACATGACCAGATCAACCGCAAGACGCCCGACCAATCCCTCTCTCAATGACGATCTGCTGTCGCAGGCGCGCGATCTCAAGATCAATATCTCGCGCGCGGCAGAGGAGGGCATCGCCAAAGCTACCAGAGCTGAACAAGAAAAGCTCTGGCGCACGCAGAACGCGGAAGCGATCTCCGATGCGAACGCCTTTGTCGAAAAACGCGGACTGCCGCTGGCCAGACACCGACAGTTCTAATGGCTCGCTTTCACGTCTATCGCCTGAAGCAGGGCGACACGTTGGTGATCGATCTCCAGGCCGACCTCTTTGACGCGTTGAAAACCAGGATGGTCGCTCCATTCATTCCTGAAGCTGAATTCGGTCGCGCCATGTCGCGCCTCAACCCCCAGGTGACGATCGACGGCGAACACTACATTTTGGCGACGCACCTTATGTCCGCCATATCCTTGAGCGTTGGCGACATGGTCGCAAATCTGTCGGATCGGCGCGACGACATCGTCGCCGCCATCGATTTCGCATTTCAAGGCTTCTGATCACTCTCGACCAGCGTATCATCGCGAAAGTAGATAGCGCTTTGAGATGCGGTCGACGGGCCGGCCATCCCTCAGCGGCACTCCGCTTTCGACCTTGTAGTCGACGAACCCCATTTTGTCGTAGTAGGCCAGGCCGCCCATGTTATCGGCGCGAATGGTCGCGTTGATCACCTTGAAGCCCGCGGTGCGCGCATGCGCCTTTGTGGCGGCAAAAAGCGCGGTTCCGGCACCGCGAACCTTCGCATGCGGTCGGGCGAAGGTTCCGATATCCGCCCAGCCCACGGGGAGACCGTCCCAGCGCTCCAGCGCCTGAAAGGCGCAAGGCCGGCCCTCAGTATCTTCCGCGACGAAGCAACTGACGAAACCTAGGCCGCAAAGAAAATGCGAGGCAAAGCTCTCATGACTAAACGGAGTTTCGTGCGCGGTCGTGCCGCCAAGCCGGATGATCTCGTTCAGGAAGGTGCAAAGCGCCGGCACATCCTCAGTGCGCGCCGGGCGGATATGGATTGTTGTCG
The DNA here is from genome assembly GCF_029892045.1 of Sinorhizobium numidicum. NCBI lineage: Bacteria > Pseudomonadati > Pseudomonadota > Alphaproteobacteria > Hyphomicrobiales > Rhizobiaceae > Sinorhizobium > Sinorhizobium numidicum. The sequence continues at coordinate 250,338 of NZ_CP120368.1, read as the reverse complement.
CCTCATCCGTCATCGAACGTTGGCTCCCCTTAACATGCTGTCATGTAGCCGCGCCGGGCTCCCCATCATCGTCGCACCCGCAGCCACGTCCCGCGTCACCACCGAACCCGCCCCGACGATGGCGCCATTGCCAATCGTCACGCCGCCGAGGATGATCGCGCCGCCGCCGATCCAGACATCGTTACCGATCGTGACGGGGCGGGCGATTTCCAGTCCGGTTCGGCGCAAGGCCGGGTCCTTGTGATGCTCGGCGCAATAGACGTGGACACCCGGGCCGAGCATCGAGCCGTTGCCGATGGCAACCGGGGCGCTGTCGAGGATGGTGCAGCCGGCATTCAGATAGACGCGCGGACCGAGCGTGATGTTCATGCCGTAGGAGCAGTGGAACGGCGCCTCGATGAAGACATCCGGGGCCACGTTCGCGAAGAGCGCCCTAAGCGCCAGGGCCATGCCGCCGCGCTCGTCGGGCGGCATGGTGTTGTGCCAGTGCACGGCCTCGCGAGCCTTTGCGCGCAAAGCATTCAATTCCGGATCGAGGCAGCAGTACCACTCGCCGGCGGCCATCTTTTCGCGCTCGCTTGCCGTCACGTCCGCTCCGATCCCTCCGCCTTCGCGCGCGCCCGATCGCGCCGTTCCAAACTCTCCTTCGGCCAGAGAGCTTTCATATCGTAATATTCCTCGAAAACCTGCGCACCGGGCGGCAGCGGCACCCAGTCGAGTTTCGAGCGGGTATAGATGTGCACGTCCGGCGGAAAGTCCGACGGGCGGTCGAGGGTCGCGACGCGAACGAAGGAAAGCCACTTGCGCCTGCCATAGTCGCTCCAGAGCGCCGACTGGCACTCGGCACAGCGATAGACGTCGTGCGGACGGCCGCTGTCGGTCGAAAGCGTCACCGTGACGGGCTCTCCCCTCAGGAGCTCGACGTTTTCCGCCTCGATGATGCCGTTCAGCACGAAGGCGCTACCCAGCTGTCGCTGGCAATCTTTGCAATGGCAGCAATGGACGAACATCGGCCGGCGCTTCAGCCGATAACGGATGCGGCCGCAGAAACAGCCGCCTTCGATCGATTCACTCATGGCTCCGCCTCCTCTCCCCGAGAGGACCATGAGTGAAGCCGTCGTTCAAGGAGTTTCAGGCCCGCAGGAGGAAGAAAAGCGGCGTTGCTGCGCGTCTTCCGGTCGTCACACTGCATGACATACGGCCGAATTTGCTGCACCCGTATGTCATGCATAAAGCTCAGAACTGCTTGCCGATTTTGGCGTCGACCGACTGACTGTTGGCGCCACGGATAGCAAAGAAGAAGGTGATCGCGGCCCAAAGGATCGACTTTTCGGCACCGCCGAGACCCTGGCCCTGGACGATGCCGTGGAAATAGACGGTGACCAGCAGCACGATGGTGGCAGCGAGGGCGGCTGGCCGGGTCAGGAAACCTATGGCGATGAAGATGCCGCCGAAGAATTCCGTGGCGGAAAGCAGCGGCGACCAGAAGACGCCAGGATAGAAGCCGAGCCCCTCCACCATGCCGACAGCGCCGAAGGGGTCGAGGATCTTGCCATAGCCGTGGGTGACGAGCAGCGCGCCGGCAAGAACGCGCAGCAGCGTTTCGGCGAAAGTGTCGAACGGCACGTAGATCTTTTCGAGCGCCGGCAGGATCGCATTCGGGCGGCCATTCGTAATAGTGGTGTCGGTCATCGGGTTCCTCTCGCAGATTGTTGCAAATGTCCCCGAGTCTCTTCCCGCACGCCGTCCGGAAAACAAGGGACCGGGCGATAAAAACATGACTTCTCAAGTTGACATTTATGTGAAGAGCCGGTGAAGGCCCGTTGTTCGGCCCAAGGCGCGAAGCTACTGTGCGAGCTGACAGATGCAAACAGGACATGTCAGATGAGTGAAAAGCCGCGCGTCACGATCCTCTATTGCACCCAGTGCAACTGGCTGCTGCGCGCCGGCTGGATGGCGCAGGAGCTCCTCTCGACCTTTGCCGATACGCTCGGCGAGGTGGCGCTGATCCCCGGCACCGGCGGCAATTTCGAGATTCGCGTCGATGACGAGCTCGTCTGGGAGCGCAAGCGCGACGGCGGCTTTCCCGGACCGAAGGAACTGAAGCAGCGGATCCGCGACGTGATCGAACCGGAGCGCGATCTCGGCCATGTCGACAGGACCTAGGCCCTGATCAAGCTGCCGATCATTGGCAGCCCGCTGATGCTCGTCGGCTGACCTGAAGCAAACTCAGGATCAGGGGCCTAGCTATGAGCGAAGATATCGGTTTCCTCCCAGCCGAGCAGATCGAGCTTGGCGCGCGTCGGCAGGAAGGTGAAGCAGGCTTCGGCGTGCTCGATCCGGCCATCGCGCAGAAGACGCGCTGTCAGCTTGTCCCGAAGCGCATGCAGATACAGTACATCGGAGGCGGCATATTCGAGCTGCGCCGGTGAGAGGATCTCCGCGGCCCAGTCCGACGACTGCTGCTGCTTGGAGATATCGATGTCGAGCAGTTCCTTGAGATTATCCTTGAGCCCGTGCCGGTCCGTATAGGTGCGGGTGAGCCGGGAGGCAATCTTGGTGCAGAAGACGGGTGTGGCGGTTACGCCGAAGGTGTGGAACAGCACCGCGATGTCGAAGCGGCCGAAATGGAAGATCTTCTGGCGCCTCGGGTCGGCCAGCATCGCGACGAGGTTCGGCGCTTGCTTCTGGCCGGCGGCAATGCGGATCACGTCGGCCGTGCCGTCGCCCGGCGAAAGCTGCACGAGGCAGAGCCGGTCGCGGCGCGGAACGAGACCCAGGGTTTCCGTGTCGATGGCGATCGCTCCGGTGTAGCGGACGGCGTCAGCTGCGGAAATGTCGCCTTCGTGGAACCGTATTGTATTCGCCATCGAAAATCCCCAGATCAACTAAACGTGGTTGGACTGTAGATCACGATCGTTTTGGACTGGGTCAACCCAAAACCATCGCGATCGCTTCCCAAGCTGGAGCGCGACGGGCAAGAAGCCGCTTCACGCTTTTGCTCATGCCGCTCTAGCGCAAGTTTGCCGACCGCGATACCCCGTGTCTTGCATCGGTGCGCGTTTGCCGGTGCCCTCCCCGGAAAGTCCGCAAGCATGATTCCGATTCGTTCCATTCCAGCGCTTTCCCTCGCCGCCTTGTTCCTTGGAGCCACCGCGGATGCGGGGCTTGCGCACGATGCCGTGCTGCAGCTCGCCCAGACCTATCACGACTTGCCGGGCGTACTGCCAGAGGCCCCGCTGCGGGAAAGCGAGAACGTGGTCTGCGAACAGATTTTCGTCGATCGCTACGCTCCTTTCGAGTCGTCCCGAGGTCCTCGCTATGACACTGTCTATAAATGCAGGAGAGGCGACGGCCCGGTTTTTCAGGGGAGCCGTCTGCCGCCCTCGCTCGAACGGCAGAAGCGCGGCCTGAACTATTGAGAGCGGATGAAAGCCACCATGCGGCGCCCGGATCGCCGCGCCGCTTGGTAAAGCCCGCTTCCTCGGACATACGACGCCCTGCGTCTTTTCAGACGCACAAAGGTCGCTGCAGCACTATGAATTGCTGCATATTTTGCCCTTAGATCGGCTCCGATCTAAGGACACATGCAGTAGATGAACGCGAAATGCCGTGGACAACGGCGCCGATTGGGAGGAACGCATGCCCGAGACGAACCGGCCGCTGGTCATCAGCGCACCCGCTCCACGCACGCTTGATCTGATCTTCACCGCACAGGCGCTGCGGCGGCTTCGCGAACGGTACCGCATCGTCGAGGCCGATCCGGAGAACATCGCCGGGCTCGGCGCCGAGACCCTCGCCGAGGTCGGATACATCGTCGGTCAGCCGCCGCTAGACGAAAAAACGCTCGAGCGCATGCCGAGGCTCCGCGCCATTCTCAACGTCGAAAGCAACCTGATCAACAACATGCCCTACGAGGTGCTTTTCCAGCGGGGCATCCATGTGCTGACGACCGGTCAGGTCTTTGCGGAGCCGGTGGCCGAGATGGGGCTTGCCATGGCGTTGAACCTGGCCCGCGGCATCGTCGATGCCGATATCGCTTTCCGCGAGGGGCGCGAGATCTGGGGCGGCGAAGGCAATCGCTCCGCCCGGCTGCTTTCCGGTTCCGAGATCGGCATCATCGGCTTCGGCGACCTCGGCAAGGCACTGAACCGCGTGCTTTCGGGATTTCGCGCGAAGATCCGCGTCTACGATCCCTGGCTGCCGGCTTCGCTTCTTCGCGACAACGATGTCGAGCCGGCATCGCTCGACACGGTACTGACGAAAAGCGATTTCGTCTTCGTCGTCGCCGCGGTGACGAGCGAGAACGAAGGCTTCCTCGACGCCAAAGCCTTCGCGATGATGCGCCCCGGCGCCGCCTTCATTCTATTGAGCCGCGCCGGCGTCATCGATTTCGATGCGCTGGTCGCGGCGGTCGAAAGCGGCCATGTCCTAGCGGCAAGCGATGTTTTTCCGGAGGAGCCGCTGCCGCTCGACCACCCGGTTCGCCGGCTTCCCGGCTTCCTGCGCTCGGCCCACCGTGCCGGCGCCCTCGATGCCGCCTTCAAGAGGATGGGCGAGATGGTGCTCGAGGACATGGACTTGATGGACCGCGACCTGCCGCCGATGCGCTGCAGGCGGGCGGAGCGCGAAACCGTCGCGCGGATGCGGTCGCGGCCGGTTACCGTCAATTGAGGGCCCGGCACAGTTCAACGGCGGACAATTTACCGGCTCTATGCAAATCCGGTGCGATATTGCAATGATCCATAGCCAAACCGGCTGCAAGGAACACCAAACGAATGCACGGCCCTGACGAGAATAAGCGTCCCGGGACCTGGACGAGTTCGCTGCGCTCGCTGCTCAGCCTCGTCATGGTCGCGATGCTCATCGTCGTCTCCGCCACACTGGTCGGGCTCGACTACCGCCGTGCGCGCAGCGCCGCGATCGAGAATGCGGAGGCCAATATAGGCGGCTTCGTCTCCCGCCTCGTCGATCGGCTCGGCGTGCTCTCCGGCGACACATCCGCGCTTGTAAGCCTTGTCGCGTCGGTCGCCAATTCCTTTCTCGTGCCGCCGCCGGAGCGCATGAACGACAAGGTCGCGGTGCTGCGCGAAGGCATCCTCCGATCGCCGCATATCGACGGCGTCTATGTCGGTTATCCGAGCGGCGCGTTCTTTCAGGTCGTCGATCTCGAATCAGTCGCCTGGCGGATGGCACTCGACGCTCCGCGCGGGGCGTCACTTGCCGTGCGCTCGATGGAACGGGACGGGAGCGGCAAGCCGGTCAGCCGTGTGATATTCCTCAACGCCGGCGGAAAGCGAATGCTGGAGCGCCGCGTGCCTCCCTCCGGCTTCGACCCGAGAACGCGCCCCTGGTACCGGGTCGCGGTCGATCGGACCCTTCCCGCGTCGACCGGCCCGTACGAGATGGCGGCCACGGGCAATCTGGGCATGACGATCGCGCAGGCCCACCACGGCAACGCGAAGATCGTTATCGGCGCCGATGTCATGCTGGATACTATCACCGATTTTCTTTCGAAGGAGCGGCTGACGGAGGGGTCCGTCTCCTTTATTCTTGATGCGGTCGGGCGGCCGATCATCCACTCCGATCGCGCCATGATGAACCGCATCATGGCGGCAAAGGACAAGGGCGATCCTATCTCGCCGGCGCAGAACGATCCCATGATCGAACGCATCCGGCTTCATCCGCCGCCGCCGGGCAGAACAAGCTTCGTCGATGTCGGCGACCGGACCTATCTGGTCATCGTCACTCCGCTCGAATCGGAGCTGCTGCTATCAGGACATCGGGCGGTCGTCGCGGCGCCACTCGACGAGCTGATGGCGGCTGCCAACAGCACGCTTGTCCAGGGCCTCGCCGTTTCAGGCGCGGTGGTGGTGCTCGCCGTGCTCTCGGCCCTCGTGCTCGCGCATCTAATCACGAAATCTCTCAATCAGCTCACGGCCAGCGCCAACCGGCTACAGGATCTCGATTTCACCACGCCGATCGACGTGCCCTCGCGTGTAACGGAAATCTCGATGCTCAACAGCGCGATGAACAGGGCCCGCGATGCGATTTTCACCTTCGCGCTCTATGTGCCCAAGGAACTGGTGCGCAAGGGTATCGAATCCGGACATTTCACCGGCCGCGTCGCGCGTCGCCAGGAAGTGACGGCGCTCTTCACCGATATCTACGAGTTCACGACCATCAGCGAACGGCACTCGCCTGAGGAGGTGGTGGCGATGCTTTCGGAGTATTTCGACATCTTCAGCGAGGTGGTTGCCGCCCATGACGGCACCATCATCCAGTTCCTCGGCGACTCCGTCTTTGCCATGTGGAACGCGCCGGTCGCGGACGAACGGCACGCCGAACATGCCTGTCGCTGCGCCCTCGCGGTCGAGGAGAGATTGCGCGCCTTCAACGAGAGACAAAAGACCAGGGGATTGCCGGAATTTCGTACCCGCTTCGGCATCCATACCGGCACCGCGGTCGTCGGCAGTGTCGGCGCGAGAGAGCGCCTGCAATATACCGCCATGGGTGACACGGTGAACGTCGCCTCCAGGCTCGAAGGCATGAACAGGGATTACGGCACGACGATACTCGCGAGCGGCGCCGTAGTCGCCCAATGCCGTGATGTTGTGACATTTCGTCCGCTTGGCTCCGCGCAGGCGAAGGGCCGGGCAACGGCGCTCGAAATCTACGAAGTTCTGGCGGCTGAACCGGTCGCCGAGCAGGAAGCAGGCGCGCAGACGGGAACGGCAGCGTAGCCGCAATGGCTGACGCCGCAGCCGCGTGGATCAATCGCCTCCGATAATGCAAAAAGCCCGGCGAACCGGGCTTTTTTTGCGTTTCATGATCGTGCGAGACAATCTGAAATGGGAATTTGGTGCCCAGAAGAGGACTCGAACCTCCACACCCTTTCGAGTACCAGCACCTGAAGCTGGCGCGTCTACCAATTCCGCCATCTGGGCGACGGACCGGCATGTAAAAGGCCGTGGCCGAAGTGTCAACAGACATTTTGAAGTTTTCGTAACGGATAGCGAAAAAGGCCGAGAAAGGTCGTTTGCCGGCGACGGACGCACCGACCGCGGCTGACCGACCCGCAATTTCCTTCCGGCCATGATAAGGTAAGAATTACAGTGACATGGCGGCCAGACAGGCGCATGCTGCGGAGACGGCAGTTCGGGGCGGAAATCCGGTGGCGCAGGAAGCGTTCTCGCACCCCGACGTCAAGAATAAACTTACGAAAACAAACGTCTATGAAGAAGGGACATAATCGGAGAGCAACAGCTTTCGGAAAGTGAGGAGAAAATGACGAAGTTCCGGAATTTCTTTGTCAGCTGCGCGTTGGTCGCCGCCTCCATGATCCCTCCTGTCGCGCCTGTTCAGGCCATGCCGCGTCCGGCGCTCGACATAGAGGTCTCGGGGCCTGCAGATGTCCAGAACGTGCGGCATCGCGGACGCTACGGTCGTCACTACGGTTGGGGACCCAGCTTCTATCATCCCTGGCGGCCGGGCTTCTATCCCGGTTTGGGGCCAGGCTTTCATGCCGGCTGGGGACCCAGCTATTATCCTGGCTTGAGGCCCTATCGCCGGTCCGGCTTCAGCCTCTTTATCGGGTCGGGATTCGGCCACCGGAGCTACTATCCGCGCCATTATTATTACGGGAACCGCTATTACTATGGAACCCGTTTCTATGGCCCCGGCTATTACAGCTATCGGTCTTATCACCCCGGCTACTACCGCCCTGGCATTATCCGGCGGGGTTATGGCGCGCATGCCACTTGGTGCCTGTCGCGCTATCGCTCCTACGATCCGGCAACCAACCGCTTCCTGGCCTATGGCGGCGTCTATCGGGTCTGCTATTCGCCTTACCGGTAAACGCGAGTACCCAAACGACAGCGCCGTGCGTTCTTCAGACGCACGGTCGCTGCAGCACTTTGAATTGCTGAATGTTTTTATTCTTAAATCGTCTCCGATTTAAGGAAGCATGCAGCAGGCGCTGCGGGGCACTTCCGCGGCGCCCGTGACCGGGCAGATAGGCTTAAGCCATGATTAACCTTGCCCACCTATCGTTTCAGGCACATGTGCAATCATATGCCGGATTGAAGCGATGCTGCTCCCGACACAGCAAGCGAGTGCGACGGTCTCGACCACTCTGATGGGCTCGATCATCGAGGACATCGAAAAGCGTCGCGCCGAGGAAGAGGAAAAGACCAAGGCTGCCAAGGAGGACAGGGTCCTCAGGGCGCGGATCAAGTCGGACGAGGCTCAGAAGACCGCCAACGACAAGATCAACAATCATTTCTTCAACCGTGCCGTCGTGGATGTCACCGAGCTCAAGCTCAAACTGATCGATAGACTCGGCGAACTCGTCGATCTTAAGAGAGCCGATGGCCAATCGGCCTACGCCTATGGGCGGCAGCTCGAGGAGGCGCTCGCCGATTTAGAACCGGAGCAGATCCGCACGATCGAGAAAACACTCGGTCTCGATGACCTCGACCTCTCCCTCGGCGAAATGCTGGCGGCGATCAAAAATCCTTATGGCATGGAAGACGACAAGCTCGAGGCGGCACTTCAAATGCGAACGCAGGATGGCGGGATGAATGCCATCGAAACAGCGAAAGTGCTGCAGCGGCTGGAGGATGCTGCCGATCCGAGGTCTCTGGAAGAGTTGAAGCTCGAACGGACGGAGAAGGACCCGACCCGGATCGAAGATGAAGAGACCCGCGCCGAACGCGAAAAGACGATCCGCGCGCTTGAGGCACAGGATAAGCTCGATGACGTTGAAGAGCTGCATGAGGCGGTGAACGAGCGGAACAGAGCCCAGATCGGGGCTGACGCCGAAGTAACTTCCAAGACGGGAGAAGCGATCGACGCGACGGAGGTGCTGACGATCCTAGCGGCAGGAGCGGAGATTGCGGAGAGCCAGGCGCGCAACGGCGGCGACAGCGACGAGCGGATCGCTGCGAAGGTCAGCAACGCCAGAGAGGAGAACGGCGCCATCTCGAAAGAAGAGGCGAGCCTCATGGCGGCGCTGCACGAGGATGGCGAGCAGGAGGACGAGGAGCGCGCGGCCGAGGCACGCGAACTGTTCGTTCTTCATGTCGACGAGGACGGTATCTACGACTACCTCAGGCGCAAGGTTGCCGGGGCCTGATCAGCGCTTTCGGATAATTCCGAGGCGGGCCATGACTTCTTTCGGAATGCCATAACGGCGAACCGCGTCGCGGCTGTCTCTAAGACCGCAGATTTCACGCTGGATCAGGAAGGCCCAGACGGCGTCCGCCGCTTCATCCAGGAGGCGCTGGCGGACACCCGGCTCGTGTTTCTCGCGATCGAAACCGTTTAAGGCGGCTATGGCCTTCTCGACCTTCAGACCATGCCGGCCCAGCGCATCGGCGCGCTCCGACATAAGCTCATATTCGAGCACGTTGACACCGCTCTTGGCGGCATCGAAGCGGCTCAGCGATTGCGGCGGGCGGAAAGTCATCGGCATCTCCGTGAACGCCGGCGAAGGATGGACCCGGAAGCGTTCTCGTGCAAGGGACGGTCTATGCTGCGCTCGGCCGAGAATATAGTTAAGACTTCATAAACTTCTCTGCCTTATTCTCGCTGATCATGCCTTAGTCCCATATCCGCGATCAAGCCGCGGTGGCGCGGCCTACCAGCCGTTGCGCGCATGAGGCGCCCTCCAACAGCAAGGAAAGTTCGACGGCGAGCGTGGCTCCGGCATCGCTGCACGGAATTGGAGATCAGCATGCTGCCAATTGTCACGAACAGGAGCGCGGTCGGTTCCGGCGATGAAAGCGCTCCAAGTGTGCGCCGCACCTCACTGCCTGCCCCCCAGCGCGCCGAAGCGATTCAGAAAATCCTCGATGCGCTCAGCCGTCATCTCTCCGGCCGGGAGGTTCTTTCCAGGGATGCATTGGTGAAGCTGATCGAGGATCTTGCGCGCGTCCTCAAATTTCCGCCCCTGCCGCAGGAGAACGGACGCGCCTTCGTGCGGCGGCTGATCGACTTTCTCGAATCGATGCCGATGCCGGAGCGGCTGCTCGTAGAGCGGCAGCTCGGCGGACGCAGCCTGGCGCATCGCATCGCCGTGCTGACGGGAACCCTGGCGAGCCGGAGCACGAAACCGGCATCGGCGGGGTCCGCTGCGGCGCCAGGCTCGCTGTTGCCGCCGGACCAGAGCGGTATTCGAAACCTGCCGCTGCAGGCGACACCCTCGCGTCAACCCGCAGCCGCCAAGCCGCCATCGTCAAGCGAAGTGGCGCTGCTGCAGGCGATGCTGAAGAAAACCTTCGGCGCTGACGAAGGCGGCATGCCAATCGAGGAGGTGATCGAAGGCACGCCTACGGAGGCCGCGCCTCGGGCACCGGCGCAAACGGAACCGGAGAGAGCGCCGACGGCAGCCGAACTCCGGGCTCACGTTCCGACGGACACGGACGATGCCGTAGCCGCTGAAATCTCGGCCGAGATTGCACAGGAGGACGGCGGGGAGGCGCAGTCGGAGCCGTTGCTTTCACTGCCGGACGGCTCCGAGGACGACCTTCACGACATCGGAGGGAATACCGGAGCTTTGCCGCCCCGCGACGAAAGCATCGAAGTGGTCCCTCTCGCTCCATCGGAGGAGATCGAAAAGTCTGTCGGTGAAACCGAAACGGCAATGGGGGAACGAGGTGGCGAAGAAACCACCGACGGATTCGAGTCGGATGGGACCTACGGCCGGCCACTTGCCGGTAGGGAAGCTGGTCGACCGCAGCAGCGGGTCGCGGTACTGGCCGGCGAAACAGGCGGCCGGTCAGCACCTCCGCCTGCCGACACGATCAAGCCCGTCATTCGCGACAGCCTGAGCCTTCCACGCACCGGAGCAGAGGACGACCAGCCAACGATGGCGAGCGAACGACCCGCGGTACAGGCGCCGTCCGGCATCGATCCGCCGCAGCGCTTACGGGACAGCGCCGTGGCGGCGCGGAGCGGGACGGTCGGCACTCAACCATTCGCCGACCCCATATCCGAGAATCCGATCGACGATAGGGCCTCCGACATCCCCGCCATTCAGCCGCGTCCCCAGCGTCTACGCGAAGATCCGGCGACGCAACAAGCACTCTCCCGGCTTGTCGAAGCCGGATTTTCGCGCGAGGCAATTCCCTTCGCAATGGTGCCCTACCTGCCGGCACCGGAGGAAGCCGAGGACGAGACCGAGCAACGAGACAAGCGGCAGGCAGGCGACGACGGCGGAAGGGGAACGGACGCCAAGGACGGTGACCGGGACCAGCAGCAGCAAGCGCGCGGTTCCGACGACAGCTGCGAACACGGTACAGCCGAGGAGCCGGGCACCGTCGACGCCTATGATCTTTACAGGAAGCTCGGCGGACTCGGCTGAGACGATATCGCCTTCTGGAGCTCGCGACGATGCCATCGACGCCGACGAAAAAGCCCGCGGAGATCGCTCGCCGCGGGCTCGATCATTTCCAGTTCGACAACGATTATTCGTTGCCCTGGCGGTTCTTCAGAGCGGCGCCCAGGATGTCGCCAAGCGAAGCGCCCGAGTCGGACGAACCGAACTGTGCGACCGCTTCCTTCTCTTCCGCGATTTCCAGAGCCTTGATCGACAGCTGGATCTTGCGGTCCTTCTTGGAGAAGTTGGTGACGCGGGCGTCGACGACCTGACCGACCGAGAAACGCTCCGGACGCTGTTCGTCACGGTCACGCGACAGATCGGCACGGCGGATGAACGCGGTGATGTCTTCGTGGTTGACGAGCCTCACTTCGATACCGCCATCGTTGACTGCGATGACTTCGGCCGAAACGACCGCGTTCTTGCGCAGTTCACCGGAAGCGGCAGCTTCACCGACCGAATCCTTGCCGAGCTGCTTGATGCCGAGCGAGATGCGTTCCTTGTCGACGTCCACATCGAGAACGACAGCACGGACGACATCGCCCTTGTTGTATTCCTCGATGACCTGCTCGCCCGGACGGTTCCAGTCGAGGTCGGAGAGATGGACCATGCCGTCGACGTCGCCGTCGAGGCCGATGAACAGGCCGAATTCGGTCTTGTTCTTGACTTCGCCTTCGACTTCGGTGCCGGCCGGATGGCTGTGCGCAAATGCCTGCCACGGATTCTCGAGCGTCTGCTTGAGGCCGAGGGAGATACGACGCTTGGTCGGATCGACTTCGAGGACGACCACGTCGACTTCCTGGCTGGTGGACAGGATCTTGCCGGGATGAACGTTCTTCTTGGTCCAGGACATTTCGGAGATGTGGATCAGGCCCTCGATGCCCGGCTCCAGCTCGACGAACGCACCGTAGTCGGTGATGTTCGTGACGGTACCGGAGATCTTCTTGCCGACCGGATACTTCGCGCCGATGCCATCCCACGGATCGGACTCGAGCTGCTTCATGCCGAGCGAGATGCGGTGGGTTTCCTGGTTGATGCGGATGATCTGAACCTTGACCTGCTGGCCGATGTTCAGGATTTCCGACGGATGGTTGACGCGGCGCCATGCCATGTCGGTCACGTGCAGCAGGCCATCGATGCCGCCGAGGTCGACGAACGCACCGTAATCGGTGATGTTCTTGACGACGCCTTCGACAACCTGGCCTTCTTCGAGGTTCTGAACGATTTCAGAACGCTGCTCGGCGCGGGACTCTTCGAGAACCGTGCGGCGCGAAACCACGATGTTGCCGCGGCGCTTGTCCATCTTGAGGATTTCGAAGGGCTGCGGGTTGTGCATCAGCGGAGTGACGTCGCGGATCGGACGGATGTCGACCTGAGAGCGCGGCAGGAAGGCTACGGCGCCATCGAGATCGACGGTGAAGCCGCCCTTGACCTGGTTGAAGATGATGCCTTCGACGCGTTCGCCGGCTTCGAACTTCACTTCCAGGCGCTGCCAGCTTTCTTCGCGGCGAGCCTTCTCGCGCGAAAGAACGGCTTCGCCGAGCGCGTTTTCGATACGCTCAACGTAGACCTCGACTTCGTCGCCGACCTTGAGCGAGCCGTCCTTGGCCTTGGCGCCGAATTCCTTCAGCGGAACGCGGCCTTCGACCTTCAGACCGACGTCGACGATGGCGACGTCCTTTTCGATCGCCGTGATGACGCCCTTGGCGACATAGCCTTCGGCGAGGTCCGTTTTGGCGAAGGACTCTTCCAGAAGCGCGGCGAAATCATCACGGGTGGGATTGGTTGCAGACATATAATCTCCTGCTGCATCTCCTGCCGGAGACGCATATGCGCCGGGGGCTAGCGTTAAACGGGCCTGAACCCAGTCCGCTCCATTCAAGGAGCAATCCGGCGCGTGGACGGAATTTCAGGCTTTTCAAGAAGGCGATCGGCCGTAGCCGACGACGGGCCCCTCTTTAAATATTCTCTTTCAAGGCCGCATCGATCAGGGTCTTCGCCGCCTGGAATGCCGCCTCTATACTCATTTCGGACGTATCAAGCAAGTGCGCGTCTGCGGCCGGCCGCAAGGGACTGTCGGCGCGACCCATGTCGCGCTCGTCGCGCTTTTTCACCTCTTCGAAGATCGCGGCGTAATCGGCAGTGCCACCGCCGGCAATGATCTCCTCGTAGCGCCGCTTCGCCCGGACCTCAGGCGAGGCCGTGACATAGAGCTTCACGACCGCGTCCGGGCAGACGACGGTGCCGATGTCGCGGCCATCGAGGACGGTACCGGGTCCCTTGCGCGAAAATGCGCGCTGCGCCTCGACCAGCGCCCGCCGGACCGCGGGCATGACCGCGATCTTCGACGCCGCCTCACCGATCGCATGGGCGGAAAGCACCGACCGATCGAGATCGGCGAGTTCGACCTCGCGCGCCATCTTTTCGGCGACCCCTTCATCGTCAAGCGGCAGCCCGGCATCGAGCAGCGCCTTGGCAGTGGCGCGATAGGTGAGGCCGGTGTCGAGATGGTGGAAGCCATATTCCTCGGCAATCCGGCGCGAGAGCGTTCCCTTGCCGGCCGCCGCGGGCCCGTCGATGGCGATCACGAAGGTCATCAGGCCGCCTTGGTCTCCGCCTGCTCGATCCTCGCCCCGAGCCCCGTCATCAGATCCATGAACTCCGGGAAGCTCGTCGCGATCATTGTCGAATCGTCGACCGTCACCGGATGTTCCGAAGCGAGCCCCATGATGAGGAAGCTCATGGCGATGCGGTGATCGAGATGGGTCTTCACCTCCCCGCCCAATGGGTTGCCGAGTCCCTTGCCGCCGGGGCGGCCGCGGACGACGAGCGAGGCTTCGCCCTCGTCGCAATCGACGCCGTTGAGCTTCAGGCCGTTCGCTACAGCGGAGAGTCGGTCCGACTCTTTGACGCGCAGCTCTTCGAGGCCGTTCATGACGGTCGCACCTTCGGCGAAGGCGGCGGCGACGGCGAGCACCGGATATTCGTCGATCATCGACGGGGCGCGCTCTTCCGGCACGGTCACGCCCTTGAGCTCCGAATAGCGCACGCGCAGATCGGCGACGTCCTCGCCGCCAGCAAGCCGCACGTTCCGCACCTCGATATCGGCACCCATTTCCTGCAGCGTCAGGATAAGGCCGGTGCGGGTCGGGTTCATCAGCACGTTCAGGATGGTGATGTCCGAGCCCGGAACGATAAGCGCTGATACGAGCGGGAAGGCGGTCGAGGACGGGTCGCCCGGCACGTCGATCACTTGGCCGGTCAACTGGCCACGGCCTTGGAGACGGATGGTGCGCACCCCCTCGACATCGGTCTCGACCGTCAGGTTGGCGCCGAAACCCTGCAGCATCTTTTCGGTATGATCGCGCGTCATCACCGGCTCGATGACCGTGGTGATGCCGGGCGTGTTCAAACCGGCGAGCAGGACTGCGGATTTCACCTGGGCAGAGGCCATCGGCACGCGATAGGTGATGGGGTTCGGCGTCTTCGGACCGCGCAGCGTCACCGGCAGCCGGTCGCCCTCGGCCGATTTCACCTGGACGCCCATTTCGCGCAGCGGGTTGAGCACCCGGCCCATCGGCCGCTTGGTAAGCGAGGCGTCGCCGACAAAGGTCGAATCGAAGTCATAGACCCCGGCGAGGCCCATCGTCAGGCGGCAGCCGGTGCCGGCATTGCCGAAGTCGAGAGGCGCTTCGGGCGCAAGCAGCGCGCCATTGCCGACACCGTCGATGATCCAGGTGTCGCCCTCCTTGCGGATCTTCGCGCCCATGGCCTGCATCGCCTTGCCGGTATTGATTACGTCTTCGCCTTCGAGCAGCCCGGTGATGCGCGTCTCGCCCGCGGCAAGGCCGCCGAACATGAAGGAGCGATGCGAGATGGATTTGTCGCCGGGAATACGGATCGTGCCCTTGAGATCGGAAGACTTGCGTGCGGTGGCGGGCCGTGGGCTCAAGCCATGGGACATGATGTTTTTCCTCTGACAATCCGGCTTGCCGGCGGCCGCGAAAAATGCCGCGCCGCTCTAGGCGCAGGGTCGAACCGCCGGTCTGGCGGGCTCCCTAACATAAAGCGCAAAGGGGGTCATCCACCCTCGCGAAGAAAATGCGGCAGTCGGCCGCGGAAGTTTACCTTTGACAGATGCAGTCAAGACGATTATGGGGACCGGCTAATCATCATAAGCTTGATACCTTTCCACCCGCCGGCTTTCCGGCAAGAGCCGGCTCGCCCGGCCATTCAAGAGGCTTTGACTGTGGCAAAACCGGAACTCGGAACAAAGCGCATTGACCCGGAAACGGGGCGCAAATTCTACGATCTGAACCGTGATCCGATCGTCTCTCCCTATACGGGCAAGTCCTATCCGCTGTCCTTCTTCGAGGAGAGCTCCGTCGCCAAGGTGCTCGAGAAGGAAGAAGAGGAAGAGGTAACGGAAGTCGATACGGAAAACACGGAAGTCGAACTCGTGTCGCTCGAGGATGCGGACGAGGAGGCAGCCGGCGGCGACGAACTGCCGGACCTCGGCGATGACGATGTCGAGATCGACGGCGACGACGATGATACGTTCCTCGAAGCCGACGAAGATGACGATGACGACGACATGAGCGATCTTATCGGCGTCTCCGACGAGGACGAAGACGTCTAACTCTTTTAAAAGACGCACAAAAGCCGCCCCGCCCGCCGAAACACAGCGCGGTCGGGGCGACCGGCCGGCCCGAATAGAAAATCGCACCGGCCACACATTTTCGGCTTGCCATCTGCGACGAGCAGAAGTAATAAGCCGCCACTCGCCGGGCACAATGCCCGACGATCTTCCCGGAACCGGCACTGCCGGACCCATGATGGGGCTATAGCTCAGCTGGGAGAGCGCTTGCATGGCATGCAAGAGGTCAGCGGTTCGATCCCGCTTAGCTCCACCAAACTTTCTCTCAGGGCCGAATCGCCGTCACTTAGCCGCCACCGTTGTCGGGGTGCCTTGTTCGCCGATGAAGACCGCGAGGATCTTGGCCGGCGTATCGGCCATGTTGAAGGCCTGATGCTTGAGGTTTTGCGTTTCGATGAACGCCTCTCCAGCCTTGTAGCGGTGCGGTTCCTTGCCCTCGGTTCTCAGTTCCACCTCGCCTTCCATAACATAGACGTAAACCGGCACCGGATGTTCGTGCAGCGGGGTACGGCCGCCTTTTGCGAGCGTGCCGATGACGGAGATCACCTCAGGCTTTCCGGTCGGATAGACGATCGGCTCGTTGTCTCGGCTCACGCTTGATTTGATCAGCGGCTGCGTTTCGAATCCCGCGGGCAACGGATCATCTTGAGCAATCGCTGCCGAACCGGCCAACATCAGAGCCAGGCACGTCGTGATCCAGCAAATCTGTTTCATGGGTTTTCCTCCCTATTGCGCCGAATGGCCAAATTATACGACAAGGAGGCACCCTCGGGCAGACACCCAAGATAGCTACCGCATGTTTCCTTAAATCGGAGCCGGTTTAAGATAAGAAACATGCAGCAAATTCAAAGTACTACAGCGATCTTTCTGCGGCGCTGTAGGCGGCAGGCTCTCGCTGCGAAGATGATAGCCGCTCAATCCCGCTCAGTTTTCGAAATGTTAATCCCTCCCTTGGAAGAACAGCCTCATGTTTCTAGCCTCGAAAATCTTCTGGCTTGTCGCCCAGCCGCTGTCCTTCGCCTTCCTCAGCCTGTTCGCCGGGCTGCTGCTCATGCTGGCCCGGTTCCGCCGGAGTGGCGGCATCTTTGGCTTAATCGGCCTCGCCGTGCTGTTCGTGAGCCTGTTCACGACGACAGGCTCGTATTTCCTACAGATCCTCGAAAACCGCTTCGCCCGCCCCTCGCCGCCGCCTGCCGAGCTCTCCTGCATCATCGTGCTCGGTGGCGCCTTCGAGAACGTGGTGATAGCGAGCCGGGGCGGTATGGAGTTCAATCAGGCGGCAGAGCGCTTCGTCGAGACCCTGAGGCTCGCCCGGGCCTATCCTGCTGCGCGAATCGTCGTTTCGGGCGGCGACGGTTCTCTCAGCGGGATGTACGAGGGCGATGCGCGCGCTTCGGAGGCGTTCTTCCAAGCCTTCGACATAGGCACCGACCGGCTGATCCGCGAGGAGCAATCGCGGACGACCTTCGAGAATGCACGCTATACCAAGGATTTGCTCGCGGCGAACCGGTTGGAACATTGCGCCCTAGTCACCTCGGCCTACCACATGCCGCGCTCCATCGGCCTTTTTCGCTCGATCGGTGTCGACGTCATTCCCTGGCCCACGGATTATCGAACGACCGGCCAAGTGCGACTCGGCTTCGATTTCACCCAACCCTCGCTCAACGCGCAATTGGCGACGACCGCCGCCAAGGAATGGACCGGGCTTTTTGCCTACTATCTCCTCGGCCGGACACAAACGATTCTCCCCAATCAGACAGTCCGTTGACGGGAGGGGGCGACATGCGCCAGCCTCAAGGCCCGCCAGCCATTCCTATAGTCACGGAGCTTCGATGCCGATCCTTGAAATTCTCGACTATGCCGGCGTCGCCGTCTTCGCCGCGACCGGCGCGCTATCGGCTTCCCGCAAGCAGCTCGACATCATCGGCTACCTGTTCCTGGCATCCGTCACCGGCATTGGCGGCGGCACGATGCGCGACGTGATCCTTGGCGCGACGCCGGTGTTCTGGGTCTTGAACCCGGCATACCTGATTGTCTGCGCCTCGGTTGGGATCCTGGTGTTTCTCACATCGCACCGTTTCGAGTCGCGCTACCGGATGCTGGTCTGGCTCGATGCGATCGGTCTTTCGGCCTATTGCGTGATGGGCGCGGCGAAGGGGCTTGCGGCGACCGGTCGCCAGTGGTGGCCCTGGTGACGGGCATGCTAACGGCGACCTTCGGCGGCATCCTGCGCGATCTGCTCGCCGGCGAGCCCTCGGTGCTTCTGAGGCCGGAAATCTACGTCACCGCGGCGCTGGTCGGCGCCGGCGCCTTCGTGCTGGCGACGATGTTCGCCATGCCGCTTGCCGCCGCATCGGCGCTCGGTGCACTTGCGGCTTTCGCGGTGCGCGGCGGCGCGCTCAGATACGGCTGGACGCTGCCGACCGGCAAGGCCGGCCCGGGGCGCGATCCCGACGAGGTGATGTAGCGCAGTTCGCCGAAAAGTGCGGAGCGGTTTTGGGGCAACGACATGCATAGAACAAAGACGTAAAGCGCGTCGTATGAACTCGTTTGGGTACGGCGCGCTTTGATCAGCGCTCGGATTTGCGGCGCAGGCGGATCACGACATCGACATGCGAGATCTCCATGCCTTCCGGCGCCTCGGGCAGGTTGTCGATCTGAATGTTGCTCACCGGAATATCGCGGACCTCGTTCTCACCCTCGATGAAGAAATGGTGGTGATCCGAGACATTCGTGTCGAAATAAGTCTTGGCGCTCTCAACGGCGAGAACGCGGATCATACCCGCTTCGGTGAACTGGTGGAGCGTGTTGTAGACGGTCGCGAGCGACACCGGGACACCGGCCTCGATGGCCTCCTCGTGAAGCTCCTCGACGGTCAGGTGCCGGTCGCCCTTGGCGAAGATCAGATCTGCAAGCGCGACACGCTGGCGCGTCGGGCGCAAACCCGATTTGCGCAGCTTTTCCTGCGAGCACATTCCTGTTGCTTTCGTCATGCGGAGCCGTTCCGATATCCTGTCCAAATTCACGGATTATCAGGTTGCGATATAACTTCTGCCGTCGAGGCTTTCAATAGATTACGGTCTTTGAACGGGCGCAAACGCCTGAAAATCGGCCCAAAGCAGGGGAAGGCAGGCATTTAACTCTGGCAGTGGCCACATTCATACTGTAAGCGACGGCGGAACGACATTGCCAGCCTGAGCGGGGCGAGAAAAAATATGAAGCGGTTTTTTTTGCCCGCGTTCCGCTCTATTTGGAAGAATGATCAGGAAGTGCGGCCGACGGCAACGGATACGGGCCGCGCTTCATTTCAGGCCGAACTTGCTCTAAAGCAGGTCGGAGAACAGTTAGACACTCGGGGAAGCAACCATTCATGACCACCAGGCAATCCAGCTTCAGCTATGAGGAAATCCTGACCTGCGGCCGAGGCGAAATGTTTGGCCCCGGCAATGCGCAACTGCCGCTGCCGCCGATGCTGATGTTCAATCGCATCACCGACATTTCCGAGACCGGCGGTCCTCACGACAAGGGCTATGTCCGAGCCGAGTTCGACATCACGCCGGACCTCTGGTTCTTCCCCTGCCATTTTATGGGCGATCCTGTCATGCCCGGCTGCCTCGGTCTCGACGCGATGTGGCAATTGACCGGTTTCTTCCTCGGCTGGCTCGGCGAGCCCGGCAAGGGCCGCGCGCTTTCCACCGGCGAGGTGAAGTTCACGGGCATGGTGACGCCGAAAACCAAGCTGGTAGAATACGGCATCGACTTCAAGCGCGTGATGCGCGGCCGTCTGGTCCTCGGTATCGCCGACGGCTGGATGAAGGCCGACGGCGAACTGATGTACAAGGCTACCGACCTCCGGGTCGGCCTTTTCCAGGAAAAGGCCGACTGAGCTGCGGGTTCCCCCGCGCCAATCCAACCGAAGATAAAGGTCATCTACCATGAGACGGGTTGTTGTAACTGGCCTCGGCATCGTTTCCTCGATCGGTAACAATGCCGACGAAGTCACCGAGTCGCTGCGCGAGGCGAAATCGGGCATCACGTTTTCGCCAGATTTCGCCGAGAACGGCTTCAAGTGCCAGGTCTGGGGCGCGCCGTCGCTCGACCCGACCGACCTCGTAGACCGGCGCGCCATGCGCTTCCTGTCGCAGGGCGGCGCCTGGAACCACGTGGCGATGAAGCAGGCGATCGCCGATTCGGGGCTCGAAGCCGGTGACATCACCAACGAGCGCACCGGCATCATCATGGGTTCCGGCGGTCCCTCAACGCGCACGATCGTCGAGGCGGCGGAAATCACCCGCAAGAACAACAGCCCCAAGCGCATCGGTCCTTTCGCCGTGCCGAAGGCGATGTCCTCCACCGCTTCGGCGACGCTTGCGACCTGGTTCCAGATCCACGGCGTCAACTATTCGATCTCGTCCGCCTGCTCGACCTCGGCCCATTGCATCGGCAATGCCGCGGAAATGATCCAATGGGGCAAGCAGGACGTGATGTTCGCCGGCGGCCATGAGGATCTCGACTGGACAATGTCCAACCTCTTCGACGCGATGGGCGCGATGTCCTCGAAATTCAACGACGCACCCTCGACCGCGTCGCGCGCTTACGACGTCAATCGTGACGGCTTCGTGATTGCCGGCGGCGCCGGCGTTCTGGTTCTGGAGGAACTCGAGCACGCCAAGGCTCGGGGCGCCAAGATCTATGCCGAGATCGTCGGCTATGGCGCAACCTCGGACGGCTACGACATGGTCGCCCCGTCCGGCGAGGGCGCCGTGCGCTGCATGCGCCAGGCGCTCTCTACCGTGAAGGGCGACGTCGATTACATCAACACGCATGGCACGTCGACGCCAGTGGGCGACTCCAAGGAAATCGGCGCCATCCGCGAGGTCTTCGGCGAAAAGATGCCGCACATCCAGTCGACCAAGTCGCTGACCGGCCATTCTCTCGGCGCGGCCGGCGTGCAGGAATCGATTTACGGCCTGTTGATGATGCAGGCCGGCTTCATCGGCGAAAGCGCTCACATCAGCGAACTCGACCCGGAGTTCGAAGGTGTGCCGATCGTTCGCAAACGGATCGATGACGCCAAGATCGACACGGTTCTTTCGAACTCGTTCGGTTTCGGCGGCACCAATGCGACGCTCGTCTTCCAGCGCTATAACGGATAACAAAATGAACGGACTGATGAACGGAAAGCGCGGCCTCATCATGGGTGTGGCCAACAATCACTCTATTGCCTGGGGCATTTCCAAGGCGCTGGCCGCCCAGGGCGCGGAACTCGCCTTCACCTATCAGGGCGAAGCGCTCGGCAAGCGTGTGAAGCCGCTCGCTGCCGAGGTGAATTCGGATTTCCTGCTGCCCTGCGACGTAGAGGATATCGCCTCCGTCGACGCGGTCATCGACGCGATCAAGGAGCGCTGGGGCAAGCTCGATTTCGTCGTCCACGCGATCGGTTTTTCCGACAAGAGCGAACTGAAGGGGCTTTACGCCGACACCACACGCGAGAATTTCAGCCGCACCATGGTGATCTCCTGCTTCTCCTTCACCGAGATCGCCAGGCGCGCCGCGGACGTGATGAGCGAAGGCGGCACGATGCTGACGCTCACCTATGGCGGCTCGGTGCGGGTGATGCCGAACTACAACGTGATGGGTGTTGCGAAGGCGGCGCTGGAAGCTTCGGTGCGCTATCTCGCCGCCGACTATGGAGCCCGAGGCATTCGCGTCAATGCGATCTCCGCCGGCCCGATCCGCACACTTGCCGGCGCCGGCATTTCCGACGCCCGCGCCATGCTCTCCTGGCAGCAGAAGAACTCGCCGCTGCGCCGGACCGTCACCATCGAGGACGTCGGCAATTCCGCGCTCTATCTGCTTTCCGATCTTTCGCGCGGCGTGACAGGCGAAATTCACTACGTGGATTCCGGCTACAATATCACCTCCATGCCGACGCTCGAGACGCTGCGCAGCGCAGACGTGGAATAGCGCGCCTGCCTGTATCGCGCGTTTCGCAACGCCCGAGACAACAAGCTTTCCACTGCATCGTTTCTTTAGATCGGAACCGATTTGAGGATAAAGCTATGCAGCAATTCAAAGTGTCACAGCGACCCGTGCGTCCGAAAAGACGCACGGCATTGTCGATCCGTCAGCGCTTAGCCCAGAGCACCTTGAAGCGCGCATTGCGGCAGGTCTCGCCGCTTTCCTTGAAGCTCTCCGCCAGAACCTGCTCATAAGGCAAGCCGCGATTGGCGACGAGCATCAGCTTGCCGCCTTGCTTCAGGGCCTTGGCGGCGGACCTGATGATCGCCGCCCCGAGGGCGGGCTCGGCGGCATGTCCTTCGTGGAACGGAGGGTTCATCACGATCAAGTCGTATTTGTCGCGCGTGTCCTCGCTTGTCAGGTCATGCCAGTAGAAACGTGCCGGCGTCGAAGGAGCGTTCGCCTTCATATTGACGCGCGCAGCCTCTAGTGCGTCATGGTCGGCTTCGAACAGGTCGATGCCCTTCAAACCCGGGGAAGCCTGGGCGAGCATGACTGAGAGATAGCCCCAGCCCGCGCCGAAATCCGCCGCATGGCCGGTAAAATCCCGTGGCAGCCGAGACGCGAGGAGCTCGGAACCGGCATCGACGCGGTCATGGGAAAACATGCCCGGCGATGCTTCGAATAGGCCATCGACGCGCACCGGAACCTTGGCAAGCTTCGTTACGGCTTCCGAGACATCTTCCGGCCGCGTGAACCAGAAGGCGACACCGTGGTATTTCGGGAGCGAGTCTCCATCCCAACCGAACTTGTCGATCTTCTTTCGCAGCGACTGGATGCCATCCTCCTTGCCGCCTGCGATCACGATCAGCGCGCCCGCACGTGTGCGCTTCAGCGCTTCGGCAATCCGATCTTCGTTTTCGCCCTTGTGCCTGCCGCAGAGCACGAGCGCGACGTCATAGCCTTCGCCGAGCACAGACGGCGTCACGTCGACGCGCATCGCCTCCAGGGCGCGATAGAGCGGCCTCAGCGGCTGCACGGCAGAGACAGACGCGGCAAACCCTTCCGGCAACCTGTAGCCCGCCTCGGCACCGAGAAAGAGCACGCGTTCGCCCTCTCCCGGCGGATCGATGACACCGATGGCAAAGGGATGGAATAGGGTTTTTAGCGCATCACGGCTCATGTGGTCGGTTCCGTTCTTCAATTCTTCAATCGGATGGGGCTGCTGCATGTTTCCTAAAAACATGCAGCAATTCAAAGTGCTACAGCGACCTTTGTGCATCTGAAAAGACGCACGGCGCAGTAAGCGAGAAGCGCGCCGCTTCTTTACCCCGCCATAAGAAAGGGCGCGGAGCGATCCGCTCCGCGCCCCGAATGCGTCGGGTGAAGCCGGCTTATTCAGCCGCTTCGCCGCCGTCCTTCTTCTCGGCCTTCTCGGCGGCGACCTCCTTGCCGGTCGCCTGGTCGACAACCTTCATGGAGAGGCGGACCTTACCGCGCTCGTCGAAGCCCATCAGCTTGACCCAAACCTTGTCGCCTTCTTTGACGACGTCGGTGGTCTTTGCAACGCGCTCGGACGCGAGCTGCGAGATGTGCACGAGGCCGTCGCGGGCGCCGAAGAAGTTGACGAAGGCGCCGAAATCGGCGGTCTTGACGACCGTGCCTTCATAGATCTGACCAACTTCCGGCTCGGCAACGATCGAGTGGATCCACTTGCGGGCGGCTTCGATCTCCTTGGCGGAGGAAGAAGCGATCTTGACCGTGCCGTCGTCCTCGATGTTGATCTTGGCGCCGGTCTTTTCAACGATTTCGCGGATGACCTTGCCGCCCGAACCGATGACTTCACGGATCTTGTCGACCGGAATGTTCATCACTTCGATGCGCGGTGCGAATTCGCCGAGCTGGCCGCGGCTCTCGGAGATGGCCTTGGCCATTTCGCCGAGAATGTGCAGACGGCCGCCCTTGGCCTGATTGAGTGCAACACCCATGATCTCTTCGGTGATGCCTTCGATCTTGATGTCCATCTGCAGCGAGGTGATGCCGGCGTCCGTGCCCGCGACCTTGAAATCCATGTCGCCGAGATGGTCTTCGTCGCCGAGGATGTCGGAGAGAACCGCGAAACGGTCCTCTTCCTTGATGAGGCCCATGGCAATACCGGCAACGGGTTTTGCAAGCGGAACGCCCGCATCCATCAGCGCCAGCGATGTGCCGCAGACGGTTGCCATCGAGGAGGAACCATTGGACTCGGTGATCTCGGAGACGACGCGCAGCGTATAGGGGAACTGTTCCGCCGTCGGCAGCATCGGATGGATGGCGCGCCAGGCGAGCTTGCCGTGGCCGATTTCACGGCGGCCCGGGGAACCCATGCGGCCCGTTTCACCGACCGAGAAGGGCGGGAAGTTGTAGTGCAGCATGAAGTTTTCCTTGTACATGCCGGTCAAGGAATCGACATACTGCTCGTCTTCGCCGGTGCCGAGCGTGGCAACCACGATCGCCTGCGTTTCACCGCGGGTGAAGAGCGAGGATCCGTGCGTGCGCGGCAGGATGCCGACTTCGGCGACGATCGGGCGAACCGTGACGAGATCGCGGCCATCGATGCGGCTCTGGGTGTCGAGGATGTTCCAGCGAACAATCTTTGCCTGCAAGTGCTTGAAGACTGCTGCAATTTCTTCCGCCGTGTGGGCGGGGTTATCGAGGCCTTCCGGCAGAAAGTGCTCCTTCACCTTGGCCTTCACGGCATCGACGGCGGCGTAGCGCGCAGCCTTCTCGGTGATCTTATAAGCGTTGCGCAGCTCGTCTTCGGCAATCGAGAGCATGGCATTTTCGAGAGCGGAGTGATCTTCCGGCTCGAATTCGCGCGGTTCCTTGGCGGCGACTTCGGCGAGCTTGATGATAGCGTCGATCACCGGCTGAAAGCCCTTCTGACCGAAAACGACAGCGCCGAGCATGATGTCCTCCGGCAGCTCCTTCGCTTCCGATTCGACCATCAGCACGGCCTCCTGGGTGCCGGCGACGACGAGGTCGAGAGAGGACTCGTCCATTTCGTCGAGATGCGGGTTGAGCACGTACTCGCCGTTGATGTAGCCGACGCGGGCGCCGCCGATCGGTCCCATGAACGGGATGCCGGAAAGCGTCAGCGCAGCGGAGGCCGCGACCATCGAGACGATGTCGGGATTGTTCTCCAGGTCATGCTGCATGACGGTGACGATGACCTGGGTATCGTTCTTGTAGCCATCCGGAAAGAGCGGGCGGATCGGGCGGTCGATCAGGCGCGAGACGAGCGTTTCGTTCTCGCTCGGGCGGCCTTCACGCTTGAAGTAGCCGCCCGGGATCTTGCCGGCGGCGTAGGTCTTTTCCTGGTAGTTGACGGTCAGCGGGAAGAAATCCTGCCCGGGCTTCGGCGCCTTGGCAGAAACGACCGTGGCAAGCACGACGGTTTCGCCGTAGGTCGCGAGAACGGCGCCGTCGGCCTGGCGGGCGATCTTGCCGGTTTCAAGCTTGAGCGGACGCCCAGCCCATTCGATTTCTACCTTGTGGGTCTCGAACATGTTCTGTCCTTCGTGTGCGGGAGACCTTCCGCGGCTGTTGCAGCGCGGATGATCTGAGAGCCGCTTGGTGGTGGCGCATCACGGGCAAGACAACGGGAGGCTTCAAAAACGAACCGGCCGCGTACCGCTTTGCCGCGCTGCCCGTGTGGCAGCGCTCCGGCAAGCAGGCGCCGAAGCATCCTGCAATCCTGCCCCATGACGGGCCATCGGTTGATCCGCGATACCGGCCCATCCGGTTCGCTGGACGTTCTCTCCCGGTCTTTTGCGCTTCCGGCGCCCGTGGAGACAATTTCTACAGCACCGTGCGTCTTTATCAGACGCAAAAGGTCGCTGTGGCACTTTGAATTTCTGCATGTTTTTATCCTTAAATCGGCTCCGATTTAAGGAAACATGCAGTCGGCGATCAAGCGCCCAATAAAAAATCGGCGGATCGCCGCGCGACCCGCCGGACAAGTCGTTTAGCGACGGATGCCCAGGGCACCGATCAGCTTGGTGTAGCGCGCTTCGTCTTTCTTCTTCAGATAGTCGAGGAGCGAGCGACGGCTGGAAACCATCGCGAGAAGGCCACGGCGGGAATGGTTGTCCTTCTTGTGGTCCTTGAAGTGTTCGGTCAGGTTGTTGATCCGTTCCGTCAGGAGCGCGACCTGGACTTCCGGAGAACCGGTGTCGCCATCAACGGTCGCGAATTCCTTGATGAGCTGAGCCTTGCGCTCTGCAGTAATCGACATCGGGATGATCCTTTCGTTTTGAGGATTTAGGGTCGCCGGCAGCCGGGATGTCGTCCAGCCGCGGCCGTTCATGCAAGAGGTGGTGCCTTTTGCTGGCGTGCCTATAACCGAAACCGATCCAAAAGGAAAGGGTCATGAGACCGGCGCCGGCGACGCCTTCCGGCTGCGCCTTAACTCCCGGGGCTTCGCATTCGGGCCCGACGAAGGCCGGCACTCAACTTGCCGCTTCACCCGGGGCCTTGCGATCGCTTTCTCGTGGAATTCGGATATGCCATTCGATGCCGTCGGGATGCATTTTCCTTTCGAGCTCGGCGTGAAGCGCCATGCCGAGCATGCGCTCGAGCACGACCGTCCCGAAGCCCCGGCGGCTCGTCGCCTCCGTCGGGGCGATGTCCGCCCCTTCTTCACGCCAGCGAATGGCGATCGCCTCGCGCGACACCGACCATTCTAGCCGAATGATGCCGGTCCCGTTGGCGAGAGCGCCATGCTTTATCGCATTGGTCGCCAATTCATGAAGCGCCATGCCGAGCGTCTGCGCCATCTGCGTGTCCAGTCGCAAAGGCGGACCGGCGAGCACGATACGGTGCGGATCGTCCGGCGTGAACGGCTGAAGCTGGTTCTCTGCGAGTTCGCGGAAATCGACCCCAAGCGCGGCATTGGCGAGCATCAGGTCGGTCGACCGCGCGAGACCTGCAATCCGCTTGCGAAATGCTTCGGCGAATTCCGGTGCATCCTCGGTCGAATAGGCGGACTGGTTCAGCATGGATTGAATGACGGTGAGCTGGTTTTTCGAACGGTGCGCAACCTCCCTCATCAGGAAACGGATTTCACCTTCCGCTTTGGTGCGCACCGCCGCTGCACGGGCAAGCGCTGCCGACACGGCCTCGACCTCGGTAATCATGTATCGGCGCGGTTCGATCGGTTCGCCCGCGCCGAGGCGGCGCGCATCGCTGGCAAGCAGCTTGACGCCTTGCGAGAGCAGCCGCGCAATCGTCAAGGAACCTGCGACCGCGATGCTTGCGAAAATAATGGCGCCAAGCGACAGCCACAGAAACGACCAGAGCATCGGCGCGTCGACGGTTTCGCGCGGCGCCCAGGCGACGATGCGCCAGCCGGTGACCACCGAAAATTCGGTCGCCACCCGGTAGTCCCTGCCGTTTTCACTGATATTGCTGACCCCGATGCTGATCGCCGGCAGCTTGCCGAGGAAGAACCGGTCGCCCGACTTGACTGAAACATCCGAGGAAACGATCACTCTGCCCTGACCATCGACGAGCGCGGCGCTCCATCCGGGGGAGAGCGTGCTGCGATTGACGGCCTTGGCCATGCCTGCAGCATCCTGCGTCAGGCCCAGCAGATATTCCTCACCGCTCGCAAGCCTTACCGGCAGGTAGACATTGAAAACCCATCGCCCGTCCGCGTTGCCGAAGAAAACCCCAGACACAAGGGGACCTTTGCTCTTGAAAGCAAGCTCGACCGATTCGGGATCCGATGCTCGCGCAAGCGGATTGCCGAAGGGAAGACGCGTGTTCAATCTCTGATTATGGTTGCGGTCTATGACGACCAGATAGGAATCCGCGTCCGCCAATGCGATCGAGGCTCGATCGTAGAAGGCTCGCATGTCGCGGAGGTCGACGGCGCTGGACGTGGAAAGGACCCTAAGCGTGGTCAGCATGCCCTCGACCTCGCGTTCGACGATGCGCGTCACGGATCCGGTCGAGGCTCTGAGGAGTGAAGTGACCACCTGCTCCTGCGCGTCCAGACTGCGCTTGAGGATCACGAGGGAAAAGATGAACGACGGCACGATCGCAATCGACAGCAGCGAGATCAGGTAAAAACTGAACGGTCGCCGGAGGTATTGACCGATGAAGGCCGCAACGGCCTGCAGACCGCCGGATGAACTTACCTCCCGTTCCTTCTCTGACACGCCTGTCACTCGGAGCCGCCTTTCAACTGTCGCAGCGCCGCCGGCCGGCCAAGGATCAGCGAGGGTCGATTGCGCCTCTTCGCCCGTGCACCAGCCGAACCACACAACCCTCACAGGTCAAGCGAATGGCGCAATCGCGATCTTACGATCGCTGATCGGCCGTCTTCGGCAGCAACGAACGGTCTTTATGCGCCGATTGGATCGAATCGTAACCTGTCGATCATGCGTCAGAGAACCGTCAAACGCAAACGGCCCTTACTGCATGCTTCCTTAAATCGGAGCCGATTTAAGTATAAAAACATGCAGCAATTCAAAGTGCTACAGCGATCTTTGTGCGTCTGGGAAGACGCACGGCGCTTTAGATCACGATGATTTTAGGTCGGATCGACCTAAAATCATGAACGTGATCGATTCTAATAAGTTAGCGCGGGATGCGGGCGGAAAACCGCGCACACTTTTCCTCATCCCGCGCTAGGACGCGGGCGCCTCACGGCGCGGCCGATCAATGGTTGGCAAAAACCCGCTTCGGCCGGAATTCGCCCTCGGCGACCTCGCCGATCGCCACGAGTTTGCCGCGCGCGGTCGCATAGGCCTCCGGCGTCGCGAGCGGCGCGTCGCGACCGCGCAGGATGATCGGATTGCCCATCTTCAGCCGTTGCGCCTGATCATCGCTGATGGCGATGTGCGGCAGGCCGGAAAGGGCCTCGCCAGTCTCGATCAGATAGTCGTCAAGGGCCGCGAGCCGTTCGCCCTCGTCCCCAACCCTCTCCAGCGCGACGAGATCGGCGAGCGACACCATGTCCTCTTCGCCGAAGGGGGCAACGAAGGTGCGGCGCAGCGAGGCGATATGTCCGAAGCAACCGAGATCGCGGCCCATGTCGCGGGCAAGCGAACGGACATAGGTACCCTTGCCGCACTCGATCTCGAAATGGGCGAGATGCGGCGTGCACCCGATCAGGGAAAGGCGAAAGACCTCCACTTCCCGCGCCGGAATTTCCAGCGTCTCCCCCTCGCGCGCGAGATCGTAGGCGCGCTCGCCGTCGATCTTGATTGCCGAGAACTGCGGCGGCACCTGGCTGATCACACCGGTATATTTCGGCAGCAGCGCGCGGATCGCCTCTTCCGTCGGGCGTTCGGTCGACGAGCGGATGACCACGCCTTCAAGATCGTCGGTCGAGCGCTCCTCGCCCCAGGCGACGGTAAACTCGTAGATCTTGCGGCCGTCCATGACGTAGGGAACCGTCTTCGTCGCGTCTCCGAGCGCGATCGGCAGCATGCCGGAAGCCAGCGGATCCAGCGTGCCGGCGTGGCCAGCCTTCTGCGCCTTGAACAGCCATTTGATCTTGGACACCGCCTCCGTCGAACCGAAATCGAGCGGCTTGTCGAGGATCAGCCAACCGGAAATCGGGCGGCCCTTGGGTTTACGCGGTTTGGACATGAGCTCTATTCTTATTCTTCGTCGGCATCCGGATCGAGATCGCGGCTGACTTCCGGCGAGCGCAGCAGCGCATCGATCTTCCGGTAATTGTCGAAGCTTGTATCGTCCCTGAAGCGGACATCCGGCATGTATTTCATCTGTCGAAGTTGCGGCCCCAGACGGCCGCGAATGAACTTCGCGTGCTTGTTCAGTGCCTCGATGACCGCCGCGTGATCCGTCACGCCGAGCGGCGTCACATAAGCGGTGGCGATCTTCAGATCGGGCGACATGCGCACTTCCGATATAGAGATCACCGTCTTTTCGATCAGCGGATCGCGCACTTCACCACGTTGGAGAACCTGCGTGATGGCGGCGCGCACCTGTTCACCAACGCGCAGCATGCGCTGCGAAGGAGCGGAGGACGTGGATTTGGTCATGGTGCTTACCCCAGGTCACGATGATTTGGCTTCGTCACCCCGAAACCATAAATCGCGACCGATTCCATTAAAGTAGAGCGGAACGTGGGCGGAAAACCGCTCACACTCTTTCTCGTCCCGCTCCAAAAAAGTGCGAGCGCCGAAACTCGTCCGGCGCTCGCACAATCTTTGTACCGGACCGACCTTAGAGCGTCCGCGTGATGTGTTCGACGCGGAAGCACTCGATCGTGTCGCCGGGGCGGATGTCTTCGTAATTCTCGAAGGCCATGCCGCATTCCTGGCCGGACTGAACTTCCGAGACTTCGTCCTTGAAGCGCTTGAGCGTCTTGAGCTTGCCTTCGTGAATGACGACGTTGTCGCGCACGAGACGAACGCCAACGCCACGCTCGACCTTGCCCTCGGTGACGCGGCAACCCGCGACCTTACCGACCTTGGTGATGTTGAACACCTCCAGGATCTCGGCATTGCCAAGGAAGGTTTCGCGCCGCTCGGGCGAAAGCAGACCGGACATCGCCGCCTTCACGTCATCCACCAGATCGTAGATGATGTTGTAGTAACGGATTTCGATGCCGGACCGTTCGGCCGCATCGCGCGCCTGCTTGTTGGCGCGGACGTTGAAGCCAATGATCGCCGCGTTCGATGCTTCGGCGAGCGAGATATCCGACTCGGTGATGCCGCCTGCGCCCGAATGCACGATGCGCGCACGCACTTCGTCCGTGCCGAGCTTATCCAAGGCACCGGCAATCGCTTCAATCGAGCCCTGCACGTCGCCCTTGATGACCAGCGGGAACTCCTTCAAGCCAGAGGTATGGAGCTGGCTCATCATCTGCTCGAGCGAACCGCGCGAGCCAGACTGACGGGCAACCGCCTTTTCACGGGCAAGCCGCTGGCGATATTCGGAAATCTCGCGCGCACGGCTTTCGCTCTCGACAACGGCGAACTTGTCGCCGGCCGCCGGCGTGCCGGACAGGCCGAGAAGTTCGACTGGGGTCGACGGACCGGCGGACTTAACATGCTCGCCCTTGTCGTTGACAAGCGCGCGCACGCGGCCCCACTGGTCGCCTGCGACGATGATCTGACCGGGCGTTAGCGTACCCTTCTGGACGAGAACGGTCGCAACCGCTCCGCGGCCGCGGTCGAGCTCGGCTTCCACCACCGTACCCTCGGCCGTCCGGTTCGAATTGGCCTTGAGGTCGAGGATTTCGGCCTGCAGCAGGATCGCTTCGAGCAGCTTGTCTAGATTGGTTTGGTTCTTCGCCGAAACTTCGACGTCGAGAACTTCACCACCCATCGATTCGACAAAGACCTCGTGCTGCAGCAGTTCGGTGCGAACCTTTTGCGGGTTCGCCGTCGGCTTGTCGATCTTGTTGATCGCCACGATGATCGGAACACCGGCCGCCTTGGCATGATTGATCGACTCGATCGTCTGCGGCATCACGCTGTCATCGGCCGCGACGACGAGGACGGCAATGTCCGTCGCCTGGGCGCCGCGGGCACGCATGGCCGTGAAGGCCGCGTGGCCGGGGGTGTCGATGAAGGTGATCTTCTGACCGTTCTGCTCGACCTGATAGGCGCCGATATGCTGGGTGATGCCGCCGGCTTCCCCGGCGACCACATTGGCATGGCGGATCGCGTCGAGCAGCGAGGTCTTGCCGTGATCGACGTGGCCCATGATCGTCACGATCGGCGGGCGCGACTGCATATCCTCTTCGGTGTCGGCGATGTTGAAAATGCCTTCCTCGACGTCGGATTCGGAAACGCGCTTGACCGTGTGGCCGAATTCGCCGGCGATCAGCTCGGCGAGATCCGCATCGATCAAATCACCGGGCTTCATCATCTGGCCTTCCTTCATCAGGAACTTGATGACGTCCACCGCGCGTTCGGACATGCGCTGCGATAGTTCCTGAATCGTGATGGTCTCCGGCAGAACGACTTCACGCGAGATCTTTTCGCGCGTTTCCTGCATCTGGCTACGCCGGAACTTCTCCTGCCGGCGGCGCATTGCCGAAAGCGAGCGGCCGCGCTGACCGCCGTCTTCGTCGACGGCAGCGGTCAGAGTGAGTTTACCCTGACGGCGACCATCCTCGCCTTTCGGGCGCGTGACCGGCTTCGCCGGTTCCGGACGCACAACCTTGCCTCGGACCGGGCCAGCACCGGCGCGTGAACCGCGCTCATCCTCATCCTCGGCGCCTGCGCGGCGGCCGCGGAGGGCGGCGGCGCCAGCCGGCGGCTGCGGCGCTGCAGGAGCCGGACGCGGCGGCTGCGGACGATCGTCGGGGCGGCGCTCCGCGGTCGCTGCGGGTGCTGCGCCTGTTGCTGCCGGCCGCTCGTCCCCAATCGCACCCGCCTCGGCTGCGACTGCGGGACGCGCAGCTTCCTCGGCGGCGCGACGGGCGGCCTCTTCCTTCTCGCGTGCAATCCGCTCTTCTTCTTCGCGCCGGCGGCGTACTTCGTCTTCGGCGCGGCGCTTGGCTTCCTCGGCGTCACGGATCTGGGCTTCCGCCAGGGCGCGCCGGCGGGCTTCCATCTCGCCTGCCGAGAGATCGTTCAGGACAACGCCGCCACGGGGACGGTTCTGTTCCTGACGCGGCTGATGCGGCTGCGGCTGAGGAGCCGGACGGCCCGAAGGCTGCGGCGGCTTTGGCCGCTGCTCAGCCGGGCGAGCGGCAGCAGGCGTCGCGGCAACCGGCGTGATCGGGCGCTCGTCCTTGTGCCGCGTCAGTCCGCGCGTCTTTTTGGTTTCGACCACGACCGCCTTCGTGCGGCCCCGGCCCATGTCTTGACGCACCGTCCCCTGCGTCACCCCGGAGGGCTTCAGGGTCAGCGTCTTCTTGCCCGCTACGCTGATTGTCTTGTCGTCTTTGTTGTCGGTCATTCCGTTCCGTTCCTAGCGATCAGGGCCGGATACGTATCACCTGACCCTGTCTTCCAAATTGTCTCAAGCAATGCTCGCGATGCCGGCCCTTGCCGGTGACGCGTATCATTGCTGTGGCTTGCCAGCGCCGCCTTCGGCCCGGACCGGGACGGATCCTCGGTACTTTTCGAGCATGATTGCGCGCTTCACTACACCCTCACCCGCCTGCCCTGCAAGCGTTGCGGCATGGATAAAAGCATTACTTCCCAAAAGCCCCTCCATTTCCGCCGCCGTGAAGGGGCGGAACGCAGGTATTTCCGTTTCATCTTCGGCCACAAAGCTCATCGCCTTGCGAGCCTGGTCGATCTTTCGCACACCGTCCGCGGCGGCGTCTCTTGCGTGGAAGACGGCGAGCGCCGCGAGACCACGCACCGCCTGCTCCGTCTTCGTCGCCCCGGAAACAAACTGGCCGGCTTTGCGCGCCAAGTTCATCATTCCCGCGAGCTGCTCGACGAGAAGCCTGTCGACATCGTCGGCGAGCCCCGCGTCAGCTTTTACGTCCGCCCTAAGTGCCCGAGCGAAGAGTTTCTTCGCCACGGCCTTCTCGACAAGCGGCCGCTCGGCCTTGACCCAGCAGCCGCGCCCCGGAAGCTCTCGCTTCAAATCCGGGACCACACGGCCGTCAGGCGCGGCAACGAAGCGTATCAGTTCGTCCGGCGGGCCGCTGTCACGCGTGACGATGCAGGTCCGGCTGCTGCCGCTCCGATCCTTCGGACCCTTGTCCGAAGGCAGAATGTCGGCCTCGGTGATTGCCATCATCGCGATCAGGCGTCCTGGTCCGCGCCTTCGGCGACTTCGATCGGCGCTTCTTCTTCTTTTTCTTCTTCTTCCTGGCTCGCCAGATCTTCTTCGGTGATCCAACCAGCCGCCAGGCGCGCCTGAACGATCATCGCTTCAGCCTCCTCGCGGGTCACCTCGAGCTTCGAGAAGATGCCCTCGAAGCGCTTGGTCTCGCCGTCCTTGCGCTCGGTCCAGCCGACGAGGTCATCCGCGGCGCAGCCGGCGAAGTCCTCCATCGTCTTGATGCCTTCTTCGCCGAGAGCGACCAGCATCTGGCTGGTCAGGCCGTCAATCTTGCGCAGTTCGTCGGAAACGCCGAGATCCTTGCGCTTGGCGTCCATTTCAGCCTCGAGCTTGTCCAGATACTCGCGGGCCCGCGTCTGGATCTCGATTGCAGTCTCCTCATCGAAGCCCTCGATCGAGGAGATTTCGTCGAGATCGACATAGGCGAGCTCGTCGACCTGGGCAAAGCCTTCGGAGGCAAGCACCTGGCCGACCATTTCGTCGACATCCAGCGCCTCCATGAAGAGTTGAGTGCGCTCGTTGAATTCCTTCTGACGGCGCTCGCTTTCCTCCTGCTCGGTGAGGATGTCGATGTCCCAGCCGGTCAGCTGCGATGCGAGGCGCACGTTCTGGCCGCGACGGCCAATGGCGAGCGAGAGCTGCTCGTCCGGAACCACGACCTCGATGCGTTCGGCGTCCTCGTCGAGAACGACCTTGGCCACTTCGGCCGGTTGCAGAGCATTGACGATGAACGAAGCCGGATCCTGCGACCACGGGATGATGTCGATCTTCTCGCCCTGGAGTTCGCCGACGACGGCCTGCACGCGCGAGCCGCGCATACCGACGCAGGCGCCGACCGGATCGATCGAGCTATCGTTCGAGACCACGGCGATCTTGGCGCGCGAGCCCGGATCGCGGGCGACCGACTTGATCTGGATGACGCCGTCATAAATCTCCGGTACTTCCATGGTGAAGAGCTTGACCATGAACTGCGGATGGGTACGCGACAGGAAGATCTGCGGACCGCGCTGCTCACGGCGCACGTCGTAGACGAAGGCACGAACCCGATCGCCATAACGCATATTTTCGCGCGGGATCATCTCGTCGCGGCGGATGATACCTTCGCCGCGGCCGAGATCGACGATGACGTTGCCGTATTCGACGCGCTTGACGGTGCCGTTGACGATCTCGCCGACACGGTCCTTGAATTCCTCGTACTGGCGGTCGCGTTCGGCTTCGCGAACCTTCTGCACGATCACCTGCTTGGCAGACTGTGCCGCAATACGGCCGAAATCCATCGGCGGCAGCGGATCGGCGATGAAGTCGCCGATCTTGGCGTCCGGATTGCGATCGCGCGCGAGCTCCAGCGGAATCTGGGTCGAGTAGTCGTCAGCCTTTTCGACCACCTCCAGAAGGCGCTGGAGGCGTATCTCGCCGGTCTTCGAATTGATATCCGCACGGATGTTCGATTCCGAGCCGTAGCGCGAGCGGGCCGCCTTCTGGATCGCATCCGCCATCGCGGCCAGAACGATCTCGCGGTCGATCACCTTCTCGCGTGCCACAGCATCTGCGATCTGCAGAAGTTCGAGCCGGTTAGCACTGACTGCCATGTCTTGTCTCCGTCTGGTTGCAGGGGCCTGAAAAGCGCGACCTGCCTTATTCGATATCTGAATCTTCGTCTTCGAAGTTTTCGTTGGCGGCGCGCGCAGCCTTCGCCTTCTTGTCGGCCGTCAGCGCGTCGCGGATCAGGTCGTCGGTCAGGATCAGCCGTGCTTCCGAAAGGGCGGTGAACGGGATTGCGACAACCGTTTCCTCGCCATAGGCGGGCTGGTCGCGCTCGAGGCGGAAGCCCTCCTCATCCACCGACACGATCTTGCCGCGGAAACGTTTGCGCCCCTCGACCATCACCGAAGTCTCGCACTTCACCAGATGGCCCTGCCAGCGGACGAAGTCGGACCTACGCACCATCGGACGGTCGATTCCCGGCGACGACACTTCGAGATGATACGCCTTATCGATCGGATCTTCCACATCGAGGACCGGCGATATGGCCTTCGAGACCTCTTCACAGTCTTCAACGGTCATGGTGCCATCGTAACGTTCGGCCATGATCTGCAGCGTCAGGCCGTTCTGGCCGGACATGCGCACGCGCACAAGCCGGTAACCCATCTGCACGAGCACGGGTTCGACAATATCGGCAACGCGCTGATCGAGGCCGGTTTCGGTGATCAGCCGAGGTTCATTTGCATTTTCAGCCGTTGTCTTATCGGACAAACGATCGTCTCCTCATCGGACCGGCTAATAAAAAAGAGCGGGTCCTGACGGGGCCCACTCTTCATCTACCGATCAAGAATTTGAGGCTCATATACGCTTCCTCGCCGCAAATTGCAAGGCTTGCGGCCGCGTCCGGCCGGACAACGCGCAAATGGCGCTCCCCATGCGCCAATGGCAATTTTAAGCGGCTGGCATGTCACATTTCGCGCTCTATAACGAGGCATACGGGCATCAGGTCAAATGAAAGAGATCACGAGGTGACGAACCGCATATCGCCGCTGGCTCCCTTCAGCCACGAAACCTTCCGCACCATTTGGATCGCCAGTCTCGCCTCCAATTTCGGCGGGCTCATCCAGGCCGTGGGCGCCGCCTGGCTGATGACATCCATCTCCCAATCGGTGAACATGGTGGCACTGGTGCAAGCCTCCATATCACTGCCGATCATGCTCTTCTCGCTGGTGTCGGGCGCGCTCGCGGACAATTTCGACCGGCGCCGGATCATGCTCATCGCGCAGTGTTTCATGCTGACCGTCTCGGCGCTTCTGACGATCTGCGCCTATCTCGGCCTCATCACTCCGTGGCTCCTGCTGCTCTTTACCTTCCTTATCGGCTGCGGCACCGCGCTCAACAACCCGTCCTGGCAGGCTTCGGTGGGCGATATGGTACCGCGCGACGATCTGCCGGCGGCAGTCGCCCTGAACAGCATGGGGTTCAATATCACCCGCAGCGTCGGCCCGGCGATCGGCGGCGCGATCGTCGCCGCCGCCGGCGCCGCGGCCGCCTTCGCGGCCAACACGCTCAGTTATTTCGCGATCCTTTTCGCCCTCGCCCGCTGGCGGCCAACAGTTCCCGAGAACCCCTTGCCGCGCGAGACGCTCGGCCGGGCAGTTTCGGCCGGCCTTCGCTATGTGGCCATGTCGCCCAATATCGGCAAGGTCCTGCTGCGAGGCTTCGTCTTCGGCTTGTCGGCAAGCGCCATCCTCGCCCTGTTGCCGCTTGTCGCACGCGATCTCGTCGGCGGCGGCCCGCTCACTTACGGCATCATGCTCGGCGCCTTCGGGCTCGGTGCGATCGGCGGCGCCCTCCTTAGCGCCCGGCTCAGGGAGCTCCTGTCGAGCGAGGCGATCGTGCGCTATGCTTTTGCCGGGTTCGCGGCGAGCGCCGCGGTCACGGCGATCAGCGCGGAGGCCTGGCTAACCTCTCTCGTCCTGCTCGTCTCCGGTGCCTGCTGGGTGCTCGCGCTCTCGCTGTTCAATACGACGGTCCAGCTCTCCACGCCGCGCTGGGTGGTCGGCCGAGCGCTCTCGCTCTACCAGACGACGACCTTCGGCGGCATCGCCGGCGGCAGCTGGCTCTGGGGCGTGGCGGCCGAGCAATACGGAGCCGCAGACGCGCTGATCGGCTCCTGCCTTCTGATGCTGGCGGGCATCGCGATCGGCGTGCGTTTCGCGCTGCCGGAGTTCACATCGTTGAACCTCGATCCCCTCAACCGTTTCAACGAGCCGCTGCTCGAACTCGACCTGAAGCCGCGCAGCGGGCCTATCGTCGTCATGATCGACTACGAGATCGCCGAGCCCGACATCCCCGAGTTCCTGACGACCATGGCCGAACGGCGCCGCATCCGCATTCGCGACGGCGCCGGGCACTGGGCACTGATGCGCGATCTCGAGAACCCGACCACCTGGACCGAGACTTATCATGTGCCGACCTGGGTGGAATATGTCCGCCATAACCAGCGGCGCACGCAGGCCGACGCAGCGGTCGGCGACAAGCTGACGGCGTTACACCGCGGCGCACAGCCGCCGCGCGTTCACCGGATGATTGAGCGGCAGACCATCGTTCCCGGCCACTACGAGCGCTACAAGCGGCCGGTCGAGATGCATTGAGGCGCTAGCTAACGGGCTGGACGGGCATGGGACCCGCCCCCGCCCCAATCATTGATAAGCCTCAGCGCAGCTTCGTCTTCAGCGACGGGTCCGGGAAGCACGTCGGCTTCAGACCGTTTTTCGCCTGCCATTCGCCGAGCGAGCGGCGTGTCTTGTAGCCAGGCAATCCATCCGCCTTGCCGACGTCATAGCCGATCGCAACCAACGCCTTCTGCATGCCGAGAACATCGGATCGCAACATCTTTCCGACGTCACCCCATGTGCCGCGGAATGCGCCGCCGCTCGAGGCGACGCGGTCGGCGA
The DNA here is from genome assembly GCF_029892045.1 of Sinorhizobium numidicum. Taxonomy (NCBI): domain Bacteria; kingdom Pseudomonadati; phylum Pseudomonadota; class Alphaproteobacteria; order Hyphomicrobiales; family Rhizobiaceae; genus Sinorhizobium; species Sinorhizobium numidicum. Next base: position 212,123 of record NZ_CP120368.1, on the reverse strand, counting down.
GATTGCCGATGTAAAGGGCATAGAGATCGGAATTGTTGTATTCTTTGATCACGTAGAAGTTCGGCGTGACGATGAACTGCGGCCCGTGAGTCCCTGCCGGCACCAGCATCATGCCCGACGCCGAGCGCTCCGACGGCGGAAACGCCTTGCCGGAGATGCGGCCTATGCCCATACCGGTCCAATCGGCGATCGGCCGGGCGAGATCCGGCCCTTCCTGGGCGCAGGAAACCCCTGTGGGGATCGACACCTCGAAGCCCCAGTCGCGGCCGCCTTGCCAGCCCTTCTGCGACAGATAATTGGCAATCGAGGCGAGGCTGTCGGGCACGGAGTTCCAGATATCCCGGCGGCCGTCGCCATCGAAATCCACCGCATATTTCAGAAAGCTCGACGGCAGGAACTGCGGCTGGCCCATGGCTCCCGCCCAGGAACCGCGCATTTCCGCCTCCCTGACATCGCCGCTTTCGAGAATGTGCAAGGCGGCGATCAGTTCACGGCGAAAAAGCTCCGGCCGTGTCGACATGAAAGCCTTCGTTGCCAATACGTCCATGATCGGATGCGGGATTTTCGCCCGCCCGAAGCCCGACTCCTTGCCCCAGATGGCGAGAACGATCGGCCCCGGAACGCCATAGGCCTTTTCGACGCGCTTCAAGATCGCCGCATGTGCGGAAGCAAGACTCCGTCCCGTCGCCGCGAGGCCCTGCAGCCGCTTTTCCGAAAAATAGGAGCCGGGCGAGGAAAACTCAGCCTGGCTTTGCTTTCGCTCCTTAGGTTTCGGAAAGCCGGGGGGAGCGAGATCGGGCAGGTCCCAATTGAGCTTCACATTCGCGAAGGCCGCCTTGAAGGAAGCGGACGAGACGCCGGCTTTCTGCGCCTCCGGCCAGAGATCACTCTGCAGCCATCGACGAAACTGGCTTTCCACGTCGGCTTTCGAAGCTGCAAGGACGCATCCGGCAAAGGACGCCAATGAAAGGATCAAAACAGCAAGAAATTTCAACATCCGGCTTCCCGCGGTGAGATGAGCGTTTGCAAGGGACTCAGATTGTCGTGCGCGCCCGCAAGGCGGCTGCCAACGTGCCTTCATCGAGGTAGTCGAGCTCGCCGCCGACGGGGACGCCATGGGCGAGACGGGTGATCTTCACTTCCATGCCTTCAAGCTGATCGGTGATGTAATGCGCCGTCGTCTGGCCCTCGACGGTCGCGTTGACCGCGATGATCAGCTCGCGCACTCCGCCTTCTGCCACACGCTCGATCAGCCCCTTGATATTGAGGTCATCAGGCCCGACGCCGTCGAGTGGAGACAGCGTGCCGCCGAGCACATGATATGCGGCGTTCATCGCACCTGCGCGCTCCAGCGCCCAGAGATCCGCGACGTCCTCGACGACGATGATCACCGACCGGTCGCGCCGCTCGTCTGTGCAGACGCTGCAGGGATCGATCGTATCGACATTGCCGCAGCATGAGCAGATCCGAACCTTGCGATGGGCCTCGCCCATCGCCTCGGCCAGTGGCCCGAGCAATTGCTCCTTCTTCTTGACGAGGTGCAGCGCCGCCCGGCGGGCGGAACGGGGGCCAAGGCCCGGCACCTTCGCCAGGAGCTGAATAAGTTTTTCAATTTCGGGACCGGTGACTCGCTTTGCCATGCCCGCTTCTAGCCCATATCAGCGGCAAACGGAATCGCCTTCGACGGCTCAGCGCGTCGCGATCACGACGGCCGCACCGGCCATCGTTCCGGCACTGGCGCGGTTGACGATTCTGACCGCTCGGCGACTCTTGAGGAACTGACGTGCCTTGGCCGACATCAACACCCAGCCGAGATCGATCACGACGAGCACCACGAACATGGTGGCGACGAGTTCCGTCCAGCCGACGAACGTCACGGAGCCAAGATCAATGATCGACGGCAGCAGCGCTACATAGAACATCATGATCTTTGGATTTCCGAGCGTGATCGTCAGGCCGGCAAGGAAGAGCTTTGTCGCCGAGCGCGTTTCCGGCAGGCTCTGGCCCGGCAGATCCGGCTCCGCCGACCACATTTTCCAAGCGAGGAAGAGCAGATAGGCGACGCCGGCCCATTTGATCGCGACGAACAGCCAGTGCAAGGTCTCGGCGATTGCCGCGAGGCCGGCAACGGCAAAGGAGAGCCAGATTGCCTCGCCGATCCACATTGCCGCCAGGAACGGAAGCACGTCGCGCGCGCCCTTGGACAGGACGCGGGCGACCAGAGCTGCGATGCTTGGTCCGGGCGATCCGGCGGCAATCAAAAGTGCTCCCGCAAAGACAAGCAGCGTGGCGATAGTCATGGTATTCCTCCCTCGACCAGCCGCAAGCTAACATGCTTTTTGTGCCAGCGGTCAAGTTGGATCGAGGCGATGCTGACCCGATCAGAACGGCAGCTTCATGCCCGGCGGGATCGGCAGGCCGGCGGTCAATTCGCGGGTCTTTTCCGCTTGTATGACTTCCGCCTTGTCCTTGGCATCCTTATGCGCGGCAACGATCAGATCTTCGAGGATCTCGACATCATCTTCCTTGAAAAGCGAGGGATCGATCTTGAGACTCTTCATCTGGCCCTTGCCATCAAGGCGCACGGTAACGAGACCGCCGCCGGATGTGCCGTCGATTTCGAGCGCGGCGATCTCCGCCTGCATCCTCTCCATCTTCTCCTGCATTTCCTTGACCTTGCCCATCATGCCCATGATGTCGCGCATCGCTGTCTCCTGTTCTTTTGTATTTCGGTATTCTCTACAGCGCCGTGCGTCTTTTCAGAGGCATAAAGCTCGCTGCAACAGTTTGAATTGCTCGGCCCGGAAATGTGCGCCTATTCGATGTCGTCGCCCGGCACGATGTCACCGTCTTCGGACTCGGCTGCCGCCGGCGCGGTCATTTCGATTTCCTGCTCCGCTGCGCGAATGCGCACGTCGGTGATTTTGGCGCCCGGGAAGCGAGCGAGGATCGCGGCAACGTCCGGATCCTGGCGCGCATCATTGACCCGCTGCTCCTGAGCGCGCTGCTCTGCCTCGACGAGCGTCGGCTCGCCGGGTTCGCGGCTGTAGCTGACGACCCAATGAATGCCCGTCCATTCCTTGAGCTTGACGGCCAGTTCGCCCAGCAGCGTCTTCGGCGCGTCGTCCGGAAGATTGACGTCGAGCCTGCCCGGCTCGAGATGCACGAGCCGCAGAAAGCCTCGCACCAGAGTCTTGAGCTTGATGTCCCGGTTCTTCCCACAGAGATCGGCAATGTCGCTGACGGAATTGACCGGAACCTTTGGCTCCGGTTTCGCGACAGGCGCCGCGACCGGCCTTTCCTCGATGCGACCGAGCGTGATCGGCTGCGGCGCGGCATCCGGCATAGCGCGCAGCATGGTGGCGCCGTTGCTGGACGGCCGCTGGATGGGCGGCGATTCCGCGGAACGGGCCTCTACGGGCGCACCTGTCTGCACCGGAACGCTGCCGCTGCTGCGGTTCGGTGCCGGACGCCCGCCGCCTGCATCGCCGGCTGAAAGCTCCAGCATGCGGCGCGCGGCCTCTTCCGGCGATGGAAGATGGGCGGCATGGGCAAGCCTGATCAACACCATCTCGGCAGCGCCGGCAGGCCGCGCCGAACTCTCCGCCTCCGGAATGCCCTTCAGCAGCATCTGCCAGATGCGCGACAGGGCGGTGACCGCAACGCTACCGGCGAATTCGGCACCGCGGGTGCGCTCGATCTCGCTTAGAGACTGGTCGTTGACCGCATCAGGAACATATTTCAGACGCGTGACCAGATGGGTGAAATCGGCAAGATCGGTGAGAACGACCGTCGGATTGGCGCCCGCTTCATATTGCGCGGCGAATTCCTGGAGCGCCGTGGTGACATCGCCCTTGATCACATGTTCGAAGAGATCGACGATGCGGGCGCGGTCGGCGAGCCCCAGCATCGAGCGCACCGTCTCCACCTCGACGGAGCCGCCGCCATGGGCGATCGCCTGATCGAGCAGTGACAGGCCGTCGCGCGCCGATCCTTCCGCCGCCCGAGCTACCATCGCCAAGGCTTCCGGATCGAAGGGCACGCTCTCTTTGGTGAGGATGGTGGAAAAGAGTCCGACCAGATCGGAGGCGCTGATGCGCCGGAGGTCGAAGCGTTGGCAGCGCGAGAGAACGGTGATTGGAACCTTGCGGATCTCAGTCGTCGCGAAGATGAATTTCACATGCTCCGGCGGCTCTTCGAGCGTCTTCAACAGGCCATTGAAGGCCTGCGTCGACAGCATGTGTACTTCGTCGATGATATAGACTTTGTAGCGCGCCGAAACTGGCCGGTAACGCACCTGCTCGATGATCTCGCGGATGTCGTCGATGCCGGTATGCGAGGCGGCGTCCATCTCGATCACGTCGACATGGCGGCCGTCCATGATCGCCTGGCAATGTTCGCCCGGCACGCGCAGGTCTATCGTCGGCTTGTCGATCTCAGCGGTCTTGTAGTTCAGCGCCCGCGCCAGGATACGCGCGGTCGTCGTCTTCCCGACGCCGCGTACGCCTGTCAGCATATAGGCCTGCGCGATGCGGCCGGTCTCGAAGGCGTTGGTGAGCGTGCGCACCATCGGCTCCTGGCCGACCATGAGATCGGAGAAGTCCTTGGGGCGGTATTTGCGCGCCAGAACACGATAGGCGGCTGGTTTCTGTTCGGATGAAATGGGCGCTTCGTCGCTCATCGACCCTGCCGCTGTTCGAACTCTTGTCCCGACAGGACGGAGAAGGTGGGAGGCTGGCACGATGACCCGTGCCGGGGCTCGTTAGGGCTGCTTCCTTCCGGACCTGACCCGGTTGGCGAGTGGCTCGTCCACCACCAACCTCCCGGCTTCCATATCGGCAATATCGCAAGCAAATGCAAGCCAAGCTGTCAAAAAACTGATATCGATGTGCAAAACAAAACGAATCCGGTCCACTGCTGGGGAGATTTTCTTGACGGCTTTCACCCTCGACGAGCGACTTCAGCGCGACGGCATCCCCATCGCCTCGATCGGGCTCTGCCAGCTGCGCCTGATGAACGACCGCCGCTGGCCGTGGCTGATCCTCGTTCCCCAACGTGCGGGCATCTCCGAAGTCTACGAGCTGACGCCGCTCGACCAGACGATGCTGACCTTCGAGACCAACATGGTGGCGACTGCCCTGAAAAAGGTGACCGGCGCCGAAAAGATCAATATCGGCGCGCTCGGCAACATCGTCCGGCAGCTCCATGTGCATATCATTGCCCGCCGCGAAGGTGACCCCAATTGGCCGGGCCCGGTCTGGGGCTACGGCAAGGCCGAGCCGTGGCCGGAACAAGACCATCAGGCATTCGCATCCCGTATTCTGGAAAATCTCTGAGCATGACGAAAACGATTTTTGATCTTCACAGCCCACACCCGGAGCCGAGCACCCTCGTCGCTTTCGCGGAAAACCATCTGGACCGGCGGTCCGAGCATCGTCCCGACGATTGCGTCGAAACGGCGCTGAAAGATCCAGGCGCGCATTTTCTCGCCTTTTCCGGCGCCAAGCTGATCGTCAAGCATGACGAGAAGATCATCGATCCGCTCTTCGCGCCCTATGAGCTCGCAGGCCTTGAGCCGACCCTCGATGAAACTATCCTGCTCGGCTATCTGCCGAACGGCGAACCGCGTCTGGCCGTCCCGTCCGGACTGACGGAGGAAACCGTACCGGAGCCGTTCAAGATCGCCGACGCGCGCATGCTCTACCGCCAGCAGATGCTGTCGGAGGAACTGCTCGGGCAGTTTGCCCAGGGATCGAGCCTGATCGTCTGGAACGCCAACAACCGTTTCTGCGGCCGTTGCGGCGGCCCGATGGAGGGCGGGGCCGGAGGTTACCGGCGGACCTGCACCGCCTGCAATCACATGATCTTTCCCCGCACCGACCCGGTCGTGATCATGCTGACGATCGATATCGAACGCGATCTTTGCCTCCTCGGACGCAGCCCGCACTTCGCACCGGGGATGTATTCCTGCCTCGCCGGCTTCCTTGAGCCTGGTGAGACGATCGAGAACGCCGTACGCCGCGAAACGCTGGAGGAATCAGGCATTCGCATCGGCCGGGTGCGTTATCACGCCTCGCAACCCTGGCCGCTGCCCCACTCGCTGATGATCGGCTGCTACGCCGAGGCGAAGACGACGGCGATCAAGCGCGACGAACAGGAGCTCGAGGATGTCCGCTGGTTCACGCGGGCGGAGACCGAAGCCATGCTGGAGCGCACCACCGGCGTCGCCGATACCGGAGACGAACACATTCCGCCGCCGAAGGGCGCTATCGCCCACCAGCTGATGCGCGATTGGCTTGCCTGGCCGGAGCGAAGCTGAGCGCTGCCGTCTACAGCGCCGTGCGTCTTTCAGACGCACGAAAGTCGCTGTAGCACTTTGAATTGCTGCACGTTTTTACCCTAAAATTGGCTCCGATTTAAGGAAACATGCAGTAGGAGGATTTCGGACCGATGTTCGTCACCCTCGATCCGGCCGGACACCGCCTGAGGGTTTGTCTTTAGACGAATGAGCCGGAGACGAATGAGCCGGGAATGTTTTGCCCGCACGCCGCCGGTTGCGGCGGGGTGCGGAGATTTACCGCGCCCACGCGATCTTTTTCAGGCGCGCAGGCAATGCGGTCTTAGCGGCCGTAAACGGCGGCGTGAATCTGCGAACGGGAAACACCGATGTCGCTGAGGGCGTGATCGTCGAGAGCCTTCAGCTCACGGACAGCGCGGCGCATCTTTGCGTATTCCATAATCTTCTGACGGATCTTCATCTTTTTAGCTCCATATCTTTACGGGAGCTAAGTAGGCATTTGCCTAAGATTTAAGTACCGCCATGATTGCAAATTAGGCATGCACGAAACGCGTGGCCGGTTAACGGATTTTGCATCTTTTGCTGTGGCCGGCACGCCTGCTCAGAGCACGCCGCGCATCGGATGCGCCCGGTAGGTGCCGAGGATGCGCACCTTTTCCGAGAAGAAGCGCAATTCGTCCATCGCGTGGCGCACCGGCTCGTCGTCGGGGTGGCCTTCGATATCTGCATAGAACTGCGTGGCGACGAACTTGCCCCCGAGCTGGTAGCTTTCGAGCTTCGTCATATTGATGCCGTTGGTCGCGAAGCCGCCCATCGCCTTATAGAGAGCGGCCGGAATGTTGCGCACGTTGAAGACGAAGGTGGTGATGATCAGCTCGTCGTCCGCGGCCCTGGCGATCCGCTGTTCCTCACGCGAGAGCACGACGAAACGCGTGACGTTGCTGTCGGTATCCTCGACATTCTCGGCGATGATCTCCAGACCGTAGAGATCCGCAGCCAGGCGCGGGGCGAGCGCCGCCATGGAGCGGTCGCCCGTTTCCGACACGAGCTTGGCGGCACCGGCCGTGTCACCCGCGACCACCGGTTTCCAGCCGTTGGCGCGGACGATCTTGCGGCACTGGCCGAGCGCATGGATATGGCTGTGCACCGTGCGGATCTCCTCGTGCTTGACGCCCGGAAGCACCATCAGCTGAAAACGGATCGGCATGAAATATTCGCCGACGATGTGCAGGCGCGATTCCGGCAGCAGGTGATGGATGTCGGCGACGCGGCCGGCAATGGTATTTTCGATCGGGATCATGGCGAGATCGGCCTCGCCATTCTCCACCGCCACGAAAGCGTCCTCGAAGGTCTGGCAGGGCAGCGGCTCCATCGACGGAAACATGTCGCGGCAGGCCATGTCGGAATTGGCGCCGTAATCGCCCTGGAAGGAAATCCTGTTGGTCTTTGCGGTCACGTCAGGGTTTCCTCTCAGGCTTTGGCGGAAAGAATGCGACGGGCTTTCTCGAGATCGGCCGGCGTATCGACGCCGAGCGGCACGGAGTCGACGATCTCGACATCGATGCGCATGCCGGCTTCCAGCGCCCGCAATTGCTCGAGCGACTCGCGCTTTTCCAAGACCGATGGCTTCAGCGACACGAAAGTTTCGAGTGCCTTGCGCCGATAGGCGTAGAGACCGATGTGGTGATAAAGCGGGCCTTCGCCGTATGGGGCCGTCGCGCGGGTGAAATAAAGCGCGCGCAGACGGCTTTCGGAGAGGGGCGAACCGACCACCTTGACGACATTCGGATTGGTCTTTTCGTGCTCGTCGGTGATCGCCACGGTCAGGGTTGCGATATCGGTCGCGGCGTTTTCGAGCGGCTTCAGCGCTGCGCGAATAGGTCCGGGCTCTATGGTCGGCAGATCGCCCTGCACGTTTATGACAATCTCGACCTCACCTTCCGGATCGGCTTTCAGCAAAGCTTCGTGAATGCGGTCGGAGCCGGACTGATGCTCGACCCGCGTCATGATCGCCTCGAAACCAGCGTCGCTGACCGCCTCGAACACGTCACGATGGTCGACGGCGACGACGATCCGTCCGACATCGGCCTCCGCGGCGCGTTTGGCAACCTGCACGATCATCGGCAGGCCGCAAATGTCGGCAAGCGGCTTGCCCGGAAGGCGGGTCGACGCCAGACGCGCCGGAATGAGCACCAGGGTTTTTCCCGATTTTTCGCGATTCATTGTCAAGCCTTCAAAAACCCGCCGAAAGTGTCAAAAGGTCTCACTTCGGGGCCTATAATCTCTGTTGCAACGCAGAGCCAAAAGACATAGGTTCCGCGCGATTTCAAGATGGGCCGGGTTTTTGTTTGCGCCGGTGGCAAAGGGAGCGTTTGCAGATGAATCCATATGTGAACATGGGTGTGGGTGCCTTGTTGGGTACGGTCTTCGTTTTGATGACCGTGTCCATTGCATCGGAAGGCATTTTCCATTCCGAAGCTCCCGAGAAGGAAGGTTTCGCGATTGTCGCCGAGGAACCGACCGCCGACGCCGGTGCTGCCGGCGGCGAGGAAGCAAAGTCCGAGCCGATCGCACCCATGCTCGCCAAGGCCGACGCCTCCGCCGGTGAGGCCGTGTTCAAGAAATGCGCAAGCTGTCACACCGTGGAGAAGGGCGGAGCGAACAAGGTCGGCCCGAACCTCTGGGACGTCGTCAACCGTCCCGTCGCATCGCATGAGGGCTTCAGCTACTCCGCCGGAATGAAGACCTTCTCCGAGGGCGGCAAGGTCGTATGGGACTACGACCACCTGAGCTACTTCCTCGAAGCGCCGAAGAAGCACGTTCCCGGCACGGCCATGGGTTTTGCCGGCCTGAAGAAGGCCGACGAGCGCGCCAACCTGCTCGCCTGGCTGCGCGAACAGGCCGACAGCCCGGCACCACTGCCGACGCCGGAGGCAACCGGCGCGACCGAAGCAAAGCCCGCCGAGGCAGCCCAGGACGGCCAGACCGCCCCGGCTCCGGCGAACTAAGCCGATTGCACAAGATTCTCCTGCGAAGCCCGGCCGCTTGGTCGGGCTTTTTCGTTTCCGCATCACATCAACAGATAGGCCCAGGCCGAGACGCTGAGCACGCCGAGCGCCGTCGTCAGCGTGATGGTCGAAGAGGCGAGCGCATGGCCGACATCGAAATGGTTAGCGATAAGCCAGGCATTGACGCCGGTCGGAACGGACGACGTCAGAACCAGCGCGGCGGTCCAGCTATCGTTCAGACCCAACAGATGGCAGGCAGCGAAAACGGCTCCCGGTAATACGAGCAGCTTCAGTGTGCTGGTGACGGCCGCAAGCCCGGTATTGCCGGCAAGACCGTATTTGTCGAGGGCCATGCCGATCGAGACAAGCGCGGCCGGTGCCGCGACGCCGGCCAGTTGGTCGACGACGACCTTCACCGGTCCGCCGAGCGGCTGCCCGAGGAGGTGGAACAGCGCGCCGAAGGCGAGACCGATGACCAGGGGGTTGCGAACAAGATTGCGCGCAACACCGCCCAGCAGCCTCAGGATGCCCTGCCCCGGTCTGCCGCTCGTCTTTCGTTCCGCGCGCTCCATCATCACCGTGCCGGCGATCATCATCACCGGCAGGTGGACCGAGAGCAGGATCGAGATCGCCACGATCCCGTCTTCCCCGACCACACGCGAAACCAGCGGCAGGCCGATGAAGACGGTGTTGGCGAAGGCCGACGATACGCCTGCAAGCACGCCCATGCGCGCATCGCGGCCGAAGCCGAGCGTGGCGGCGAGATGGCCGCAGGTCCAGGTGATCGCGACGCCGGAGAAATAGGCGACCCAGAGAGGCCACGGCGATCCCTCCTTGAAATCCGCCTCGGCGATGGTGCGGAACAGAAGGACCGGTACCGCAACCCTGAAAACGAAGTCGCCGAGCGCATCGCCGACAGCCGGTTTCAGATAGCCGAGCCTCACGACCAGCCAGCCGGTGAGGATCAGGACGAAGATCGGAAGGACGTTCAGGAAGATTTCGGACATGCGCGAGCCTTGGGTGGTCGCTCAGCCATAGACCCGTTCGAACGGCAGAGGCAAGGCCAAGCGGCAAATGATGCGGCAAAGGGCTGCCTGTGCCGCCTCGCGGGAGGGATGGAACTTCCGTCGGCGCAAAGCGTTGCCAAAGATGACCTGGGAAAACGACGATGTCGACAGAGCACCCGTTCTATTCGCACAAGGACGACGACCCACATCTGACCGATGACGATCTGGCGGAAAAGGTGCTGCGATACATTCGCTACGCGACTTTCATCGATACAAGCGACATCTCGGTGATGGCCGTCGGCGGAATGGTCGTGCTTTCCGGCAACGTCGCCCAGGAGGCGGACATCGCCTGCGCCGGCGAGGCTGCGGCCTCGGTCATCGGCGTGTCGAGCGTCGAGAACCGGCTGACGGTGCGACCGGATGAGGCGAAGGACTGACGCGCGGCTGGTCGCGGCATCCTAAATCGACCGACGCTCCCATTAGGCAACCTTTCGGTTGCTATTTTCGTCCCCAGATGTCAAGCTATAGGCAACCAGGAGGTTGCGCTATGACGGATCGTATCGAGAAAAGCATCGAACTTAACGCCCCGATCGAAAAGGTATGGCGGGCACTGACCGATTACGACGCCTTCGGCGAGTGGTTCCGGGTGAAGCTCGAGGGACCATTCGTTGTGGGAGAAGTCACCACGGGCCGGATTACCTATCCCGGCCACGAGGGGCTCAAGTGGGTGTCGGTCACGGAGCGGATGGACGCGCCGCGGCTGTTCTCATTCCGGTGGCCGCATCCGGCGGACCCCAATGCCGATTCGTCCACCGAGCCTTCCACCCTCGTCGAATTTCACCTGAAGCCGACACCTACGGGTACGCATCTGACGATCATCGAGTCCGGCTTCGAGAACCTGCCTGAAGATCAGCGAATGGAAGCGCTGCGCGGCAACGAAGGCGGATGGGAGATCCAGACGGGAAACATCAAGGCCTATGTCGAAGCCTGACCTCGTCGCTCCCGGCCCGGCCGAGGTGTTTGCCGCCCTCGGCGACCCGACCCGCCTTTCGTTGTTGGCAAAACTCAGCGACGGCGAAACACGCTCGATCGCAAAGCTTTCGGCGGATACGAAGCTGACGCGGCAGGCCGTAACCAAGCATCTGCACGTGCTGGAAAGGGCGGGCCTCGTCGAAAACATTCGTATCGGCCGGGAAAGCCGGTTTGGCTATAAACCGGAGCCGATCGCCGAGGCAAAGTCCTATCTCGACAGGGTTTCGGCGCAGTGGGACGAGGCTTTGGGCAGGCTCAGGGCGTTTGTAGAAGGTTGATGAGAAATGGCGGACAGAGAGGGATTCGAACCCTCGATACGCTTTCACGTATACACGCGTTCCAGGCGTGCGCCTTCAACCACTCGGCCACCTGTCCATCCTTTTGCAGCCGATGGTCAGTCCGGCTGGATGGGGAAGGGCGAACCCTTCCGAAAACGCGCCGGCGAGAACCGGCGGTCGGGCGCGATATATACCGATGATTTGCTGGGGATCAACTGGTTTCTGACAGATTGTTGACATGTCGTGAGATGTCCCCCGCGAAGTGGCCATTGCGCTTGATAAGCGACACGCCTATCTCTTTGAGCGAGCCGAGCAAAAGTGTGAAATGGTTTTACGCCCGCATCTTGCGTTACAGCGCCGTGCGTCTTTTCAGACGCACAAAGGTCGCTGTAGAACTTTTGAATTGCTGCATGTTTTCATCCTTAAATCGGTTCCGATTCAGGGAAACATGCAGTAGGCCAGGCGCACAGGGGTAAATTGATCGAACAGGCGCGTGTCGGGCGGAGCCCGGCCAAGGGGTAGACGGATGCGGTTGTTGCTGCGGTTTGCAAGTTTTCTCGCGCTCGTCGTAGCCGTGCTTGCCGGAACCGTCGATGCGATCCAGTCGGTGGCGGCGTACGCGCCGGTGATGACCCCGCTTGCCGACGGCATAGCGGCGCTCGGGCCTGATGCGCTCAACTGGGTGCAATCGCTACAACGCACGGGTGCCGGGCCCGCCATTTGGCTCAAGGCCTTGCACTGGCTTTTCATGCAGCCGGCCTTTGCCGTGTTTCTGCTCACCGCCCTCCTCCTGTGGATGGCGGGATACAGGAAGAAGCCGGCGGCAGGACGTTTCGCCGCCTGAGCCGACCGCTTGGCCGACGCTCAAACGCTCTTCGCGCCCATGAAAGGAGCCGCAGATGTTTCTGATCGACATGTTCAACAAGAAGACCATCCTGCCCGATGCTGCGACCGCGCTCCCGGGCCGCAACGAGGAAATTCCGACGGCAACGACGCACTTCGTCTCCGGGCGGCCGCTGAAGGGCCCTTACCCGGAAGGGATGAAGAAGGTGCTCTTCGGCATGGGCTGCTTCTGGGGCGCTGAACGGCTGCTCTGGCAAATTCCCGGAGTCTATGTGACGGCGGTTGGCTACTCCGGCGGGCTGACGCCGAACCCGACCTATCAGGAGACGACGACGGGACTGACGGGCCATGCTGAAGTGGTTTTGGTCGTCTACGATCCGGCCAAGGCTTCCTTCGCGCGCCTGCTCAAGACCTTCTTCGAGGAGCACGACCCGACGCAGGGCATGCGCCAAGGCAACGACGTCGGCACGACCTATCGCTCGGCAATCTATGTCTACGATGAAGAGCAGCTCGCCGAGGCCAAGGCTGCCCGCAACGCATTCCAGAGGGCGCTGACCGCCTTCGATCACGGCGGCGAAATCACCACCGAGGTCGGCATGGCCGGCCCGTTCTACTTTGCCGAGGATTATCACCAGCAATATCTCGCCAAGAACCCGGACGGCTATTGCGGCCTTCGCGGCACCGGCGTCAGCTGCCCGATCGGCGGCTGACGTATCCCACGCGTTCTCGGCGCGCACCCCTTTCCGCTACAGCGCCGTGCGTCTTTTCAGACGCACAAAGTCGCGGTAGCGCTTTGAACTGCTGCATGTTTTTTCCTTAAATCGGCTCCGATTTACGGAAACATGCAGCAGGCTCCGGTGGGCTGCCGCAGCGGCATTTGCCGCCTTCCGCGCGAGGGCGGCATCTTTTTTACCATCCGAAAAATTTTGAAGTGTTTTTTTGCCGAAGCCATGCAAGGATGCGCCCACCCAAGCCTTAATAAGAGAGGGGCGGGCTCCGTGGAAAGGCACGTCCTGACCGCCGCGAGACCCGATAAGATCAATTTCGACAACAGGGCTGCACGATGAAAAAAACCATTCTCGGTCTCTTTGCTTTCTCGATGATGTCCGCGACGGCACTGGCTGCCGACATCAAGCCGGCGATCATCTACGACCTCGGCGGCAAGTTCGACAAATCCTTTAATGAGGCGGCCTTCAACGGCGCTGAAAAGTTCAAGACCGAATCCGGAATCGAATACCGCGAATTCGAAATCGCCAACGACGCTCAGCGCGAACAGGCGCTGCGCCGCTTTGCCAGCGACGGCAACACCCCGATCGTGATGGCGGGCTTCAACTGGGCCGCATCGCTCGAGAAGATCGCGGCGGAATATCCGGACACGAAATTCGCGATCATCGACATGGTGGTCGAAAAGCCGAACGTCAAATCGATCGTCTTCAAGGAGCAGGAAGGCTCCTATCTCGTCGGCGTACTCGCCGGCCTCGCCTCCAAGACGAAGACCGTCGGCTTCGTCGGCGGCATGGACATCCCGCTGATCCACAAGTTCGCCTGTGGTTATGTCGGCGGTGCCAAGTCGACGGGCGAGAACGTCAAGGTATTGGAAGCCTATACGGGCACGACGCCGGATGCGTGGAACGACCCGGTCAAGGGCGGTGAAATCGCCAAATCCCAGATCGACCAGGGCGCCGACGTCGTCTATCACGCCGCCGGCGGCACCGGTGTCGGCGTGCTGCAGGCGGCAGCGGATGCAGGCAAGCTCGGCATCGGTGTCGATTCCAACCAGAACATGCTGCAGCCGGGTAAGGTGCTGACGTCGATGCTGAAGCGCGTCGACGTCGCCGTCTACGACGCCTTCACGGCGGCCAAGGACGACAAGTTCGAATTCGGCGTCTCCAATCTCGGCCTCAAGGAGGACGGCGTCGGTTATGCCCTCGACGAGCACAACAAGGCGCTGATCACGCCGGAAATGCTCGATGCGGTCGAGAAGGTGAAAGCCGACATTATCTCCGGCAAGGTTCAGGTGCACGACTATATGACCGACGAGACCTGCCCGTACTGATCTGCACGACCTGACGATCACAAGCCGCCGGCCCGCAGGAGCCGGCGGCTTTTTTATTGATCGATTCTAAGCTGAGGCACGGGATGCGGGCGGAAAACCCGCATACTTTTTTCCTCATCCGCTCAAGAGGATCAATAATGCGGAGGTCGCGTCACCGGGACCGTGTCGCGCGCCTGTTCCTCCAGGCTCAGGAAGCGCTCGGTGAGGCGGTCGAGTTTCGTACGCGTCTGCTCCAACACCACCCACTGCTCGGCCAGTTGATCCGAAAGCTCTTCGATGGTCTTGGCCTGGTGCGCCACCATTTCCTCCAGACGGGTAATCCGGTCGTCTGCATCGCTCATGAAGCTGCTCCCCTACAGCGCCGTGCGTCTTTCAGACGCACAAAGGCCGCTGTAACGCGTTGAGTTGCTGCATGGTTTTATCGTTAAGTCGGCTCCGATTTAAGCAACCTTGCAGTAGTATCCCGCCGGCCAATCGGCCAGATCAAAGGCGTTGTCAAGCGACGTTCATGCATCCGCCGCCGAGCTGCGAATCATGGAAAACCCCGGATCGCGGGCGGAAAGCATCTTGTGCAGATGCACCATCATACCGGCGGCAAAGAGCGGCGTCAGCAGGTTGAGCAGCGGCACGGCAAGGAACGCCGCCAACACCAAACCCGCCAGGAAAACAGTGGAGCGGTGCTTTACGCGAAAGAGCCGCGCCTCTGACGGCGGGCGATGGCGCATGGCGGCGAACTCAAAGAATTCGCGCCCGAGCAGGTAGCCGTTCACAAGGAAGAAGGCGACGAGATTGACCCCCGGTACGAGCAACAGCAGCAGGGCCGCGATGTTGCCCAGGATAACGACGCCGAGAAATTTTGCCGATCCGACGATTGCTTCTGCGAGAGGCAGCGGCGCACCCGGCGCTTCGGTCGGGTAATCGCGTTTCTCGACCACCTCGGCAACGTCATCGAGAAAGAAGCCGGCGATGAGCGCCGTCACCGGGGCGAGCAGAAGCGCCAGCGCTAGGGCCAGACCGAGGCTTGCAAAAATGCCGACGACGAAGGTGATCCACCCCGCCCAATCCGGCGTTCCGGGCATTAGCGCGTCGATCCATGGCAGAGCAAGCCAAACGAACACCTCGCGCAAGGCGAACCAGACCGCTACCAGTGCAAGCAAGGTCAGGCCGATGACCTTCCAGAAGACTGCGCGGGTCTCCGCCGCAAAAAGATTGGCGAAGGCAAGCCGCGCCGCTTCGGTAATCATGGCCGTCTCCATTGATAGACGAGGTGGATCGGGAGGCATGTAGGCAGGCGCATCCGCGGCGACAAGACAATTGCGAATGCGCCTTTGATCCGCGCAGGAGACAATGATCAAAATCGGCCGCGCGGAAACGATGGTTTGGCGCCGCGTACCACGAGTTTGCAATCACCCGGAAAGCGAGATTTGCACGTTTCGATACCTGCGGACGCTGGCAAACACGGCGCATGGCGATATGCTAGATCACGATGATTTTCGGTCGAATCGACCGAAAATCATAAACGTGATCGATTCTAACAAGACAGAGCGGGATGCGGGCGAAAAGCCGCACACACTTTTCTCATCCCGCTCTAGAGCGGAAGACAGAATCCGCATCCCGTCACGGGAACGCGGGCGTGCTGCCCAGGGAGATGCAATGACCAATCAAAAAACGCTCGCGAGCCTCGCCGTTCTCGTGCAATCGGGCCAACTCGATCCTATCGCACTCGCGGAAGACACCCTGACCCGGATAGAGAGCCACGCCGACCACTCGATTTTCGTCGGCCTGACGCGCGACCGCGCGGCGCAGGAAGCGAAGGCCGCGTCCGAGCGCCTCAAGGCCGGGCGTTCGCTCGGGCTGCTCGATGGCCTGCCCGTCGCCTGGAAGGACCTGTTCGATCTTGCCGGAACCGTCACGACCGCGGGTTCCGCCGTTTTCAGGGGCAATCCACCGGCGAAAGCCGACGCCACCGTCGTCGGCGCTCTTGCCGCCGCCGGCATGATCAGTGTCGGCCGCACCAATATGAACGAGTTCGCCTTCTCCGGGCTCGGCATCAATCCGCACTATGGCACACCTCGCAATCCGGCATCGGCGGATGTCCACCGTATTCCCGGCGGTTCCTCCGCCGGCTCGGCCGCTGCGGTCGCGGCCGGTCTGGTGCCGCTTGCGATCGGCACCGACACCGGCGGTTCGGTGCGCATTCCGGCCGCAATGACCGGCATCGTCGGCTACAAGGCAACGCGCGGGCGCTATTCGATGAAGGGCGTCTTCCCGCTCGCCACAAGCCTCGATTCGCTTGGGTCCCTTTGCAATGCCGTGCAGGATGCCGTATGGGCGGACGCGGCCATGCACGGCCTGACGGCGCCGGTAATCCGCCGCGCAGAGGTCGCCGATCTTTCCATCGTCGTTCCCGAGAGCGTCGTCTTCGACGAAGCCGAGTCGGAGGTTGTCGCAGCCTTCGAGGCGGCGATCAGAAGGCTCGAGGCGGCCGGCGCCAAGGTCAGGCGCCAGTCCTTCCCGAGTTTCGCCGCGGTTTTCGATCTGATGGCGCGCCACGGCGCGCTGGTGACTGCGGAGGCCTATGCCCTCCACCGCGAGCGCCTGGCGGGCCCTGAAGCGGCACGCATCGATCCGCGCGTCGTCGCTCGGGCGCGCCTCGGCGAAAAAATCACCGTCAGCGACTACATCGCCCTTCTCGACGCCCGCGGCCGGTTGATCCACGAAACGGTCGAAAGCCTCAAAACCGGCGAACTGATCGCGCACCCGACATTGCCGCATGTGGCCCCGCCGCTCGCGCCGCTTCTTGGCGACGACGATCTCTTCTTCAAAACCAATGCAAAGACGCTCCGCAACACGCTAATCGGCAATTTCCTGGATTTCTGCGGCGTGTCCATTCCCTGCGGCACGGGGGCGGCCGGCATGCCGGCCGGCTTGCTGCTCTCCGCGCCGCATCATCAGGACGACCGGCTGCTGAGCGCGGCCCTCGCCGCCGAAGCGATTATCCGGGGCGAGGCATGATCATCTGCTTCGATATCGGCGGATCAGCGATCAAGGGTGCCGTCACTCATTCGCCGGAAAGAATATTCCCCCTGCCGCGGCGAACGACGCCGCTCGACGATTTTCGTGGCTTCGTCGAAACCCTGGAATCGGTGGTGGACGAAGCGGGCGGCCTGCCGGATCGGATCGCCATCTCGATCACTGGGGTCATCGACCCGGAAACGCGCCGGATCAAATGCGCCAATATCCCCTGCATCGACAGGCGTGAGCTTGCCGCCGAGCTCGAGGCGGCGTTGCACCTGCCGGTGATCATCGCCAACGATGCCGATTGTTTTGCGCTCGCGGAAGCGGGCGTCGGTGCTGGGCGCGCCCATCGCATCGTTTTCGGCGCAATCCTCGGCACCGGCGTCGGCGGCGGCCTCGTGGTCGACGGCAGGCTGATCAACGCCGATGGCGGCTTTGCCGGCGAATGGGGGCATGGCCCGGTCGTCGCCGCCAAGGCAGGGGATCCGGCCATTGCCATACCCCTCTTCGATTGCGGCTGCGGACAGCGCGGCTGCGTCGACACCGTCGGCGGCGCGCGCGGACTGGAACGGCTCCACGAAACGGTTCACGGCAAGACGCTCTCCAGCCACGAGATTATCGAAGCCTGGCAGGCAGGCAGCGAGGAAGCGGCGCGGACGATCGATGTCTTCGTCGATCTGCTGAGCTCGCCGCTGGCGCTGGTGATCAACATAACCGGCGCGACGATCGTGCCCGTCGGCGGCGGGCTTTCCAATGCCCAGGCTTTACTAGCCGAAATCGACCGAAGAGTGCGCAGCCGTATCCTCAGGCGGTTCGACCGGCCGCTGGTGGTGCCAGGGGAATGCCGGTTGGAACCGGGCCTGATCGGCGCGGCGCTGCTCGGCTTCGAACGGAGAGGCGCATGAAGGGTCTCCTTCTCGAGGTCTGCGTCGACGACGCGGACGGACTGGCCGCGGCGATTGACGGCGGCGCGGACCGCATAGAACTCTGTTCCGCGCTTGCCGTCGGAGGACTGACGCCAAGCGCCGGGCTGATGACGTTCGCCGGTCCGCCGCCAGTGCCCGTCTATGCGATGATTCGCCCTCGCCCCGGGGATTTCGTCTTCGGCCGCGCCGAGCTCGACATCATGCGCCGCGACATCGATGCAACTCGGGAGGCCGGGCTTGCGGGCGTCGTGCTCGGAACGTCGCTGCCCGACGGCCGGCTGGACGAGCGAATGCTCCGCAAGTTGACCGGTCACGCAGCCGGGCTGGGCCTCACCTTACATCGCGCCTTCGACCTAGTGCCGGATTTCGCCGAAGCGGTGTCGATCGCGGTGGACCTCGGTTTCGAACGCATCCTCACCTCGGGCGGTGCGAAGAGCGCGCCGGAAGCGATCGACACGCTGGCGCAGCTCGTGGAGCTGGCGGCGGGCCGGATTTCCATAATGCCCGGCTCCGGTATTGCCATCGACAGCGTCGACGTGCTGCTGCCAAGGCTCGCGGTTACCGAGGTTCACTCGTCCTGTTCCGTTCATGAGCCGGCTAAAGACAGCCGGCTAGTCGAAATGGGCTTCGCCTCGGCTGACCGTCGCCGCACGGATACGGCAACTGTCAGAGCGATGAAGGCGCGGTTGAACGCGCTGCAGGCTCCTACTGCATAAGCTTGAAACGGACGCTTTTCTGCACCTGAAATGACGCACGGAGCTCTTGCCGCTTAGGCCGAGAATGCCCGCTCGCCTCCGATCCAGGTCGACTCCATGCCGAGCTCCGGCGTCAGCAGTACGAAGTCGGCGTCCGTTCCGGGCAAAAGTCTGCCCATGTGGGACGAGATACCCATCACATCGGCCGGATAGGCGGATGCCATGCGGATCGCTTCCTCGATCGGCAGGCCGAGCTTCTCATGCACGAAGCGGACGGAGGACAGCATGTCGATGTCAGCGCCTGCGAGAGTACCGTCGGCCAGCGTCAGCCGCCCGCCATGGCGCAGGATTTCACGGCCGTTGAGGCGGAAACTCGTCTGATCGGTGCCGAGCGGCGACATCGCATCGGTCACCAGGAAGATTTGTCCCGGCCCCTGTTTGCCTCGAAGCGCTATGCCCATCGAGGCCGGGGCGACATGGAAACCGTCGGCGATCATGCCAGCATGCAACGTTCCGGTCGCAAGCGCCGCGCCGACGACGCCCGGTTCGCGGTGGCCGAGCCCGCTCATCGCATTGAAGAGATGGGTGATGGTGCGAACTCCTGCCTTGGCGTAGCTGCAGGCCGTCTCGAAGCCGACATCCGTATGGCCGAGACTGACGACGACACCGGCCTCGGCAAGCGCGCCCACCTGCTCTCTCGTCGCGTTTTCCGGAGCGACTGTTACCATCAGGCAGCCGAGCGTCCGTGCGCAAGCCAGCATTTCCGCGAGGTCCGCATCGCCCATCGGCCGGATCAGCGACGGGTCGTGGGCTCCCTTGCGCGCGACCGAAAGATGCGGGCCCTCGAGATGCAGGCCGAGGAAGCCCGGCACGGCGGCGGCCTTCGCCTGGAGACCGGCTTGAATGGCAGCGGTTCTTACTTCCCGCCTGTCGGTGATCAGCGTCGGCAACAGCGCCGTCGTGCCGAATTTCGCATGTGCCGCGCAGATCTGCCGTATGCCGTCGAGGGTCGGCTGTTCATTGAGAAGCGCGCCGCCGCCGCCATTCACCTGCAGATCGATGAAGCCCGGCACCAGCAGCAGACCGCGCGCATCTATTGTCTCGGCGTCGGCTGCCGCGCCGCGTGCGGAAACGATCGCCTTGACATGCCCCGCCTCGATCAAGAGGGCGGCGCCGTCATGCCAATCGATGCCGTCGAAAATCCGCGCTCCGGTGATCTTCTTTTTCGCAGTCATCGTGTCTCCGTTACCTTCTTGAGGCTCTCCGGCGCGTCGGGATTGAGGCCGCGCGAGCGTGACCAGGCTTCGACGAAGCCGTAAAACGGCAGGATCAGCGCCAGCGCGTCAGTGATCGGGTGGCCGGTCTCGACGAAAGGCAGCCGTTTTGCCTTTTTTGCTCGAGCCGACGTCACCTGCACGACAGCGCCTTTGGCGCTCATGCGATCGGCGATATCGGCAACCGAAGCCTCGGCGGCGTCACGTGCGGCAAGCACCAGCACCGGAAACTTGGGGCCGACAAGCGCCACCGGTCCATGCAGCACTTCCGCCGCGGAATAGGCTTCGGCATGCATGCCCGACGTTTCCTTGAACTTCAGCGCCGCCTCGCTGGCGATCGCCAGCGCCGGGCCGCGACCGAGCACGTAGAGCGACTCCGCTTCGCCGAGGTCTGCGGCAAAATCCTGCCAGTCGAGCTTCACCGCCTTGGCAAACTGGTTCGGGAGATCGGCGACGGCACGCTTCAGCGCCGCGTCACCGGTCCATTCGCCAAGCACGGCAAGTCCCGCGACAATCGAGTTAACATAGGATTTAGTCGCCGCGACGGCAATTTCGGGACCGGCGAGGATATCGAGCGGGTGGGTGCAAGCCTCCGCGATTGGCGAGGGCAGCGTGTTCGTCAGCGCAATCGAGACGGCGCCGGCACGCGTCGCCGCTTGCGCCATCGCCACGATGTCCGGGCTCTTGCCGGACTGCGAGATCGCGATCGCCGCCGCCCCGCCAAGCTTCAGGTCGGCACCGTAGATCGAGGCGAGCGAAGGCCCGAGCGAGGCGACGGGGCGACCGGCGTGCAACTCGATCGCGTATTTCAGGAAAAGCGCCGCGTGATCGGACGAACCGCGCGCAATCGTCACGAGAAATGCCGGATTCTTGGCGCGAAGCGCCGCGCCGGCCGCGGCGAGCGGCATGGCCGAACGTTCCAGCAACCTTGCGGCGGCTTCGGGGATCTCGTCGATTTCTCGCCGCATGTTCGTCTGCATCATGAAGTCCTTTCTTGAAGGCGCGCGGTTCAGCTTTCCGGAAGCGTCAGTTCCGCGACAAAATCATAGGCGTCGCCCCGGTAGAGCGAACGGGTGAATTCGACGACACGCCCAGATGCGAGATAGGAGACGCGTTCGATCGAGAGGCCAGCCGCACCAACGGCGACGCCCAGCATCGAAGCATCCGGATCCTTGATGTTGCAGGCAGAGATGCGTTGCACCGCCCGAACCGGCCGGGACCGGGTCTTGTCGAGCGCGGCATAGAGCGAGGTGGTCACCGCGAGCGGGTCCGGCAGGAATTCCGCCGAGACGCAGGCGCGCTCGATTGCAAGCGGCATGTCGTCGGCGATGCGCAGGCGGCCGAGACGAGCGACCAGTGCATCAGCCGGAAGACCGAGCGTCATCATTTCATCGGGCGAAGGGTGGAAGAGCCCTCGCTCCAGCCATTCCGCCCGCGTGTTGAGGCCGCGCCGCGCCATGTCCTCGGTAAACGACGTCAAGCGGGAGAGCGACTGTTCGACGCGCGAGACCGGCCGGACGACGAAGGTGCCGGAACCGTGGCGGCGCACCAGCAGCCCGTCGCGCACGAGGTCATCGACGGCCTTACGGACGGTTACACGGCTGATGTTGGCATAATCGGCGAGGTCTCTTTCGGGCGGCAGCGCATCGCCATGATTGAGCTTGCCCGACAATATCGCCTCTTCAAGGGATTGCCTGAGCTTCAGATAAAGCGGACCCGCGCCCCCCGACTGCAGGGCTTCCAGCGGCAGAATGGCGGAAAGCTGCTGGTTCATGCCTTGACCTCCCGCTGCGATCCGAAGCGGGCGGCGGCCAGCGCTACGGCGCCGGTCAGCGCATCGGCTTCCGCCTCGACAAAGCGCGGTTGGTGGCGCTTGGCAAGCCATGGCCGATAAAGCACCGCCAGGCCGCCGAGCAGGCACAATCTCTCGCTTCCCCTGGAGACCACCACGTCCAGCGCCTCATCCACTGTGGTCGCGGCCGCCTTCAGCAACCGCAGCGCCACGGCGTCGCCTCGATCCGCATATTCGAAGACCCGTGGGGCGTAACGCCCGAATTCACCGGGCTTGGCCAGTCGCGCGAAATCAACGACATCGCGCGGATCGTTGTTGAATTCGGCGAACACGGAATCCGTCACCGGCGATGCTTCGTGAATGCCGTCGAAAGCGAGCAGGCTTTCCTGCAGCAGCGCGTGGCCGATGCGGGCGCCGCTGCCGTGATCTCCGATCGTGAAACCCCAACCGCCGACATAGCTGACCGTATCGCCTCGGCGCGCGATATAGATGGTGCCGGTTCCAAGGATGGCGACGGCGCCGTCCTTGTCGCCGAGAGCGCCCTGAAGCGCGATCAGACCATCCGATTCGATGTCGGCCGCGGCGAAAGGAAGCCGCCTTTTCACATAATGTACGGCATCGCCGACATTATGTCCCGCGACGCCGACAATCGCCCGCGCAACCGTTATGCCGGCGGGGTCGAGGCCGGCGTCCTCGAACGCCGCCCGCGCCGCATCGGTAATGTTTTGCAGCGCCGTCTCGGGATCGGTTAGAATATTGGCGGCGCCAGCCTTGCCGCGGCCAAGCATGCGACCGTCCGTAGCCGCGACAGCCGCGCGGCAACTCGTTCCGCCGCCGTCGATTCCGATCAGATAGGATGTCATGGGCACCTCCGGACCCTAAAATACCAAAAAAATACCATTAACCAAGTGCATTTCGAGCCGCGGTCACAACAATTAGTTATTTATTTGATTTTGTTTGATAAATTTCTGAGGCTTTGTTTTCTTTCATCGAAATTTAAATTTCTCCTAGACAATTGGTATTTTTTTGGCATTAATTCCCGAAGAGGAGAAAACGCGATGCCGTCAGCCAAGACCGAAGAGCGCCACGACAATGCCAAAGGGCTGGATGTAATGCATCCGTCGCTGGCGCTTCGGCTGCTCGCTTCCGGCCAGCAGGCGGCGGCGAAATCCGTGGATGGGGCAATCGAACAGATTTCGGCGGCAGCAGCACTTGCCGCAGGCGTTCTTGCCGGAGGCGGGCGCCTTGCCTATGCGGGCGCGGGAAGCTCCGGCCTGATGGCCATGGCGGATGCGCTCGAACTGCCTGGCACCTACGGCATCCCCCAGGAACAAATCGTCATTCTTCTCGCCGGTGGCGCCGCGAGCCTTGCCGACCTTGCGGGCGGTTACGAGGATGACATGGATCTCGCGCGCGCAGACGTGGACAATGCCGGCATCGAGGCGGGCGATTGTCTGATCTCCGTCTCCGCCAGCGGTTCAACTCCTTACGCGCTCGCGGCCGCCGACGAGGCCAGAAAACGCGGCGCGAAGGTGATCGCCATTGCCAACAATCCTGGCGCACCCCTCTTCGAGGACGCCGATGTGTCTATCCTGCTGCAGACGCCGCCGGAGGTGGTATCGGGCTCGACGCGCATGGGCGCGGGCACGGCACAGAAGATCGCCTTCAACATGTTCTCGACCCTGGTTGGCATCCATCTTGGGCATGTGCTCGATGGCCACATGGTCAATCTGCGCGCCGACAACATCAAGCTGCGCGGACGGGCAATCCGGATCATTTGCGACGTCACCGGCGTCAGCGCTGCCGAAGCGGGCAAGCTCATCAGCACCGCTTCCGGCTCGGTCAAGGTGGCAATCCTGCTTGCGTCCGGGGCGAAGGATGTTGCGGCGGCCGAAGCCGCGCTTGAAAGTGCCAATCAGAATTTGCGCCGGGCGATCGCAATCGTCTCGGCCTGAACGATAAACTGGGATTTAGAACTGCGCCGTGGCGGCGCCTATAAAAGGGAGAACCTGCATGACCCGCACAACAATGAAAGGCTTGTTGCTCGCATCGAGCATTCTCGGCTCGGCCGGGCTTGCGCACGCCCAGGACGTGACGCTGACGATCGAGAGCTGGCGCAACGATGACTTGGCGATCTGGCAGGAAAAGCTGATCCCCGCCTTCGAAGCCAAGAATCCCGGCATCAAGGTCGTCTTCTCGCCGTCTGCCCCGACCGAGTACAACGCCGCCCTCAATGCCAAGCTGGACGCCGGATCCGCGGGCGATCTCATCACCTGCCGCCCGTTCGACGCGTCACTCGAACTCTACAACAAGAAACATCTCGCCGATCTGACCGGCCTGCCCGGCATGGAAAACTTCTCCGATGTCGCCAAGGCCGCCTGGACGACCGACGACGGCAAGACAACCTTCTGCGTGCCGATGGCCTCGGTCATCCACGGCTTCATCTATAACAAGGACGCCTTCGACCAGCTCGGTCTTTCGGTCCCGACGACCGAGGAAGAATTCTTCGCGGTTCTCGACAAGATCAAGGTCGATGGCAACTATATTCCGATGGCCATGGGCACCAAAGACCTCTGGGAAGCCGCGACCATGGGCTACCAGAACATCGGCCCGAACTACTGGAAGGGCGAGGAAGGCCGTCTGGCGCTGCTCAAGGGCGAGCAGAAGCTGACCGACGAGCCGTGGGTGGAACCTCTCCGTGTGCTTGCGAAGTGGAAGGACTATCTCGGCGACGGCTTCGAAGCACAGACCTATCCGGACAGCCAGAACCTCTTCACGCTCGGCCGTGCGGCGATTTACCCGGCGGGTTCCTGGGAAATCTCGGGCTTCAACACCCAGGCACAGTTCAAGATGGGCGCCTTCCCGCCGCCAGTGAAGAAGGCCGGCGATACCTGCTACATCTCCGACCATAACGATATCGGCATCGGCCTCAACGCCAAGAGCGCGAACGCAGACGCCGCCAAGACCTTCCTGAGCTGGGTAGCGTCGCCGGAGTTCGCGGACATCTACGCCAACGCCCTGCCGGGCTTCTTCAGCCTGAACTCGACCCCGGTGAAGATGACCGATCCGCTCGCCCAGGAATTCGTTTCCTGGCGCGAAAAGTGCAAGCCGACGATCCGCTCGACCTACCAGATCCTGTCGCGCGGCACGCCAAACCTCGAAAACGAGACCTGGGTGGAATCGGCCAATGTCATCAACGGCACCGACACGCCGGAAGAGGCGGCCAAGAAACTGCAGGATGGGCTCGACAGCTGGTTCAAGCCGGTAAAATAGGCATCGAAAGGGGCGTGCGAGCCACGCTTGGCTCCGCGCCCCTTCTTTCGCACGAAATTTCCCTCGTGCGCTGTGAACGATGCCGCAATTGTGTTTGGATGTCCGGTGCGGAGCCGGATGTGAGGGAACATGGAAGGCCGGTTCAGCCGGTATTTTCCGAGATCCCGCGGTTGCCTTCGCCTGCACCGACGCCACTCCGCCGGAATGCTCCGCGAGGGGCAATGGGCGAACCGATCAACGATCAGGACATCCGGCGTTCAGGCGAAATCCGGAACGTCAAGGAAGCCCTTGCATCAAGGGGACGGAGACGTTCTCAGCGCGCCTCAAGCGCGCTTGCATTTCGGATGAAATCGGAGCTGCGCCGTAACGGCCAGCCAGTTTGAGAGCGGGCCAGAGGCCGATGAAGCCAAGCGATACCCAAACGGACATCAGCGAGATCAAGCGCCCGCGGCGCTGGCACATCCTCGTCTTCCTGCTGCCGGCCCTGATCGTCTACACGGCGGTGATGATCCTGCCGCTGATCGAGACGCTGCGCCAATCCTTCTTCAATACGGTCAACGGCGAGTACGCCTTCGTCGGTTTTGGCAATTTCAAGGTGCTGTTCGGCGATCCACGCTGGGCCACGGATTTCTGGAACGCGCTCAAGAACAATTTCGTCTTCTTCCTGATCCACATGGCCGTGCAGAACCCGATCGGCATTGCACTCGCCGCCATGCTGTCGATCCCGAAGCTCCGCTTCAGCGCCTTCTATCGCACGGCGATCTTCCTGCCGACGCTGCTTTCCTTTGTCATCGTCGGCTTCATCTGGAAGCTTATTCTCTCTCCGATCTGGGGGGTCGCCCCCTACCTGATGGATCTCGTCGGCCTGAAATGGCTGTTCGCGCCCTGGCTCGGCCGGCCCGACAGCGCACTCATCGCCGTCTCGCTGATCTCCGTCTGGCAGTATATCGGCATCCCGATGATGCTGATCTATGCGGCGCTCCTCAACATTCCGGACGAGGTGATCGAGGCGGCGGAGCTCGACGGCGTCACCGGCTGGAGCCAGTTCTGGAAGATCAAGCTGCCGCTGATCCTGCCGGCGATCGGCATCGTCTCGATCCTCACCTTCGTCGGCAATTTCAACGCCTTCGACCTGATCTACACGGTGCAAGGCGCGCTTGCCGGCCCGGACAAGTCGACGGACATCCTTGGCACCCTGCTCTACCGCACCTTCTTCGGGTTCCAGCTTCAGCTCGGCGACCGGTCGATGGGCGCGACGATCGCCGCGATCATGTTCCTGATCATCCTCGCCGGCGTCTCGCTCTACCTCTTCGTCATCCAGCGCCGCATGCGCCGCTACCAATTCTAGGAGGAGCCAGGATGTCGCAAGCACGAACCTCCGTCGCCCGGACCGGCGCCGTCCATTTCGCGCTGATCGCCTATACGCTCGTCGCGCTCTTTCCGGTGTTCCTGACGATCGCGAACTCCTTCAAGAGCCGCAATGCGATCTTCCGCGAACCCTTGGCGATCCCGACGCCCGAGACCTTCAGCCTGATCGGCTATGAGACGGTGCTGAAGCAGGGTGATTTCGTCGGCTACTTCCAGAACAGCGTCATCGTGACCGTCGTCTCGATCGCCCTCGTCCTGCTCTTCGGCGCAATGGCCGCCTTCGCGCTCTCCGAATATCGCTTCCGCGGCAACGCGCTGATGGGGCTTTATCTGGCGCTCGGCATCATGATCCCGATCCGGCTCGGGACGGTGGCAATCCTGCAGGGCATGGTGGCGACCGGCCTCGTCAATACGCTGACGGCGCTGATCCTTGTGTATACGGCGCAGGGCCTGCCGCTCGCGGTCTTCATTCTTTCCGAATTCATGCGCACCGTGTCCGACGATCTGAAAAATGCCGGGCGCATCGATGGGCTTTCCGAATATGCGATCTTCTTCCGGCTGGTGTTGCCGCTCATCCGCCCAGCGATGGCGACGGTCGCGGTCTTCACCATGATTCCGATCTGGAACGATCTCTGGTTCCCGCTGATCCTTGCGCCCGCGGAGACGACGAAGACCGTGACGCTCGGCTCGCAGATCTTTATCGGCCAGTTCGTCACCAACTGGAACGCGGTTCTCTCGGCGCTGTCGCTAGCGATCTTCCCGGTATTGGTCCTCTACGTCATCTTCTCGCGGCAACTGATCCGCGGCATTACGGCAGGAGCAGTCAAATGAGTTCTTCCGTGGAACCGATCCGCGTTCTTTGCGCCGGCCTCGGCAATATGGGACGCAGCCATGCGCTGGCCTACCATGAGAACCCCGGCTTCGCGATCGCTGGCCTGGTCAACCGCTCGCAGGTCAACCTTCCGCAAGCGCTCAGTGGCTATGAGATCCTGCCGTCGTTTTCGGAGGCGCTCAGGGAACTGAAACCCGAGCTCTGCTCGATCAACACCTATTCGGACACACATGCGGACTATGCCGTGATGGCGATGGAAGCCGGCGCGCATGTCTTCGTCGAGAAGCCGCTGGCAACCACGGTAGCGGATGCCGAGCGCGTCGTCGCTTGCGCTCGCGCCAACGGCCGCAAGCTGGTGGTCGGCTACATCCTGCGCCACCATCCGTCCTGGATGCGGCTGATCGCCGAGGCGCGGAAGCTTGGGCCTCCCTATGTCTTCCGCATGAATCTGAACCAGCAGTCGAGCGGGGCGACCTGGGCGACGCACAAGTCACTGATGCAGACCACGTCGCCGATCGTCGACTGCGGCGTGCATTATGTCGACGTCATGTGCCAGATCACCGACGCCAAGCCCGTCGAAGTTCGCGGCATGGGCCTTCGTCTCTCGCACGAGATCGCCGCCGACATGTACAATTACGGGCACCTGCAGGTGCTCTTCGACGACGGGTCGATCGGCTGGTACGAGGCCGGCTGGGGGCCGATGATCTCCGAAACCGCCTTTTTCGTGAAGGATGTGATGTCACCGAACGGGTCGGTGTCGATCGTCATGGATCAGAACGCCAAGTCCGACGACATCGACATGCACACCAAAACCGCGGTCATTCGCCTGCACAACGCTGCCACCGGTCCGGATGGTCGCTTCCTCAGGCCGGACGAGGACCTGAGGATGGTGGGCGAGCCCGGGCATCAGGAACTCTGCGACCGCGAGCAGGCGTTCGTGCTCAAGGCCATTCGCGAAAACATCAATCTCGACCGTCACATGGACGACGCGGTGCAATCGCTCAAGATCTGCCTGGCAGCAGACGAAAGCGTGCGCACCGGCACGCCGGTCAGGCTCTAATCCGAGAGGGCAATACGTGGGATCACTGCAACTCAAATCCATCCGCAAGACCTTCGGCAGCCACGAGGTGCTGAAGGGCATCGACCTGGAGGTGAAGGACGGCGAGTTCGTCATTTTCGTCGGTCCCTCGGGCTGCGGAAAATCGACCCTGCTGCGCACCATCGCCGGCCTTGAGGACGCGACGTCGGGCAGCGTGCAGATCGACGGTGTCGAGGTCGGCCATGTCGCGCCCGCCAAACGCGGCATCGCCATGGTTTTTCAATCCTATGCGCTCTATCCGCACCTGACGGTGAAGGACAATATGGGCCTTGGACTGAAACAGGCGGGCGTAGCGAAGGCAGAGATCGAAGAGAAGGTCGGCAAGGCAGCAGGGATGCTGTCGCTCGATCCCT
The DNA here is from genome assembly GCF_029892045.1 of Sinorhizobium numidicum. NCBI lineage: Bacteria > Pseudomonadati > Pseudomonadota > Alphaproteobacteria > Hyphomicrobiales > Rhizobiaceae > Sinorhizobium > Sinorhizobium numidicum. The sequence goes on along the minus strand of NZ_CP120368.1, from coordinate 182,971 downwards.
ATCTCGCGCGCCGCCCGGCCGAACTGTCCGGCGGCCAGCGCCAGCGTGTGGCGATCGGCCGCGCCATCGTTCGCGAGCCGAAACTCTTCCTCTTCGACGAGCCGCTGTCGAATCTCGATGCCGCCCTTCGCGTCAATACGCGCCTCGAGATCGCGCGCCTGCACCGCAGTCTCAAGGCGACGATGATCTACGTCACCCACGACCAGGTCGAAGCGATGACGCTCGCCGACAAGATCGTCGTCCTGAATGCAGGCCAGATCGAGCAGGTCGGCTCGCCTATGGAGCTTTACAACCACCCCGCCAATGCCTTTGTCGCAGGCTTCATCGGCTCGCCGCAGATGAACTTCATCGAGGGCGAGCGGCTCGGCGATACAACGGCGAAGACGATCGGCATCCGGCCCGAACATATCGGTCTTTCCCGCGAGAGCGGCGACTGGAAAGGCAAGGTCATCCATGTCGAGCATCTCGGTGCGGACACCATCGTCTATCTCGAAACCGAGCAGTTCGGCTTGATTACCGTGCGGCTGTTCGGTGAACACCGTTACGCCGAGGACGACATCGTGCATGCCACTCCGGTCATCGGCAGCATGCACCGCTTCGATGCGGAAGGCCGCGTGATCAATTCTTATTCGTAGATGCGGGACGCGGGCGGAAAACCGCTTCACACTTTTCCTCGTCCCGCTTGGTAAGACGCGGGACGCGGGCGGAAAACCGCTTCACACTTTTCCTCGTCCCGCTTTGAACGCAGGCACGCCTGATCACGCTTGCGTGATGATCAAGGAGCCGCAGCGCCGAACCCGCTGCGGCTTTTGGTTTTTTCGGCTGTCGGCTGCGATCGTGTGCCAGTGTTGCACTGCGGGAGAAATTAACATACATTTGTGTTTGTATATTAGCTTTCCGGTATTTTCCCGCGCCGATACCGGCTCCGCTTCATCTCACTTTCGGACCACGCAGCGCTGCGAGGCGCAACGGCTGCGGACGGTCCTCGAATATGGACATTGCGATGCGCATGAACCGACCGACACTGGCCGCCGCTTTGGCAACCGTGATTTTTCTTGCCGGCTGCCAGAAGAGCGAAGAACAACAGGCAGCCCCGGCCTTTCCGCCGGCCGCAGTCGCCGTTTTCACCACGGCCACCGAATCCCTGCCGATCACCAACGAACTGCCGGGCCGCATCACCGCGACGCGTATTGCCGAAGTTCGACCGCGCGTTTCCGGCATTGTGGTGGACCGGGTGTTCGAACAGGGCACGATGGTCAAGGAGGGCGATGTGCTCTACCGGATCGATCCGGCGCCGTTCCAGGTACGGGTCGACAGCGCCGAGGCAACGCTCCGCCGTGCCAAGGCCGTCCTCCAGCAGGCCAAGCAGACTGCCGAGCGGCAGTCGCGGTTGAAGGAGGCGCAGGTCACGGCGGTTCAGCAGTACGACGACGCAATCGCGCAGTTGGCGCAGGCAGAGGCCGATGTCGGGATCGCCGAAGCAGGCCTCGCCGAGGCGAAGCTCGATCGGCAATACGCCAACGTCACCGCTCCGATCAGCGGGCGCATCGGCCGGGCTCTGATCACCGAAGGCGCCCTCGTGAGTGCGAACGGGTCGGAGAACCTGGCAACGATCCAGCAGCTCGACCCGATCTATGCCGACTTCACGCAATCGGCGACCGACCTGATCCGCCTGCGCAATGCGCTTGAGGACGGTCAGCTGATGGGCGCCAACAACGAAGCCGAAGTGCAGTTGATCCTAGACGACGGCACCCCTTACAGCCACAAGGGCAGGCTGCTCTTCTCCGAAGCGGCCGTCGACACGACGACGGGCCAGGTCACCCTGCGCGGCGAGTTCCCCAATCCGGATGGAGATCTGCTGCCGGGCATGTATGTGCGCGTGCAGGTACAGCAGGGCTTGGAGAAGAACGCCATCACCGTCCCGCAGCAGGCCGTACAGCGGAACAATGCCGGACAGTCGCAGGTCTATGTCGTTACTGCGGACAAAAAAGTCGAATTCCGCAACGTCACGCTCGGGCGAACCGTCGGCACGCGTTGGCAGGTGACCTCGGGGCTCAAGCCCGGAGAAAAGGTCATCGTCGAGGGCTTCCAGAAAATTGCTCCCGGCGCGCCGGTGGAGCCGTCCGATTGGGACCCGAACGCAAAGCCCCAGGGCGAGCAGGCCAATGCTTCAGGCGGCACGGGCGAAAAGCCCACCACCGAAGTGAAGTGAGAGCTTACAGATGCCTAGTTTCTTTATCGACAGGCCGATCTTTGCCTGGGTGGTGGCGATCTTCATCATGGTCGCCGGCATCATCGCAATCCCGCTGTTGCCCGTTTCGCAATATCCGAACGTCGCGCCGCCGCAGATCTCGATCAACACGACCTATCCCGGCGCCTCATCACAGGACACCTATCAGAGCGTCACGCGTCTGATCGAAGATGAGCTGAACGGCGTCGAGGGGCTGATGTATTTCGAGTCGACCTCGAGTTCGTCCGGCTCGGTGGAGATCAACGCGACGTTCGAGCCGGGCACTGACCCCAGCCAGGCTTCGGTCGACATCCAGAACCGGGTACAGCGCGTCGAGCCGCGCCTTCCCGATGCGGTCAAACAGCAGGGCGTTCAGGTGGACGAAGCCGGCTCCGGCTTCCTGCTGATCATTTCGCTGACTTCAACCGACGGGTCGATGGATGCGATCGGCCTCGGCGACTATCTCAGCCGCAACGTGCTTAGCGAAATCCAGCGTGTGCCCGGCGTCGGCCGCGCCCAGCTCTTTGCGACCGAGCGCTCGATGCGCGTCTGGCTCGATCCGGACAAGATGCTCGGCCTCAACCTGACCGCCGCCGACGTGACCGCGGCGATCCAGGCCCAGAACGCCCAGATCGCCTCGGGCAGTATCGGCGCCCAGCCCAATCCGATCACTCAGCAGATCAGCGCTCCGGTAGTGATCAAGGGACAGCTTTCCAGCCCTGAGGAGTTCGGCGCGATCGTTCTTAGGGCAAATGCCGACGGCTCGGCCGTGCGCCTGCGCGATGTCGCCCGTATCGAGATCGGTGGCGAGAGCTATGCCTTCTCGACGCGCCTCAACGGCAAGCCCTCGGCGGCGATCGCGGTGCAGCTCTCGCCGAGCGGCAATGCGATGTCGACCTCTGCGGCAGTCAAGGCGCGCATGGACGAACTCTCCGAGTTCTTCCCGCAAGGGCTCGAATATTCTGTTCCCTACGACACCTCGCCCTTCGTCGAGGTCTCGATCGAGAAGGTGGTATCGACGCTCCTCGAGGCCGTTGCCCTCGTCTTCATCGTGATGTTCCTGTTCCTTCAGAACATCCGGTACACGATCATCCCCACGCTTGTCGTGCCCGTCGCACTGCTCGGCACCTGCGCGGTCATGCTGGCAATGGGCTTTTCGATCAACGTCCTCACCATGTTCGGTATGGTGCTGGCGATCGGCATTCTCGTCGACGACGCCATTATCGTCGTCGAGAACGTCGAACGCATCATGTCGGAAGAGGGATTGTCGCCGAAGGATGCCACGCGTAAGGCGATGAAGCAGATCACCGGCGCCGTTATCGGCATTACGCTGGTGCTCGCCTCGGTCTTCATCCCGATGGCTTTCTTCCCCGGTGCCGTCGGCGTGATCTACCGCCAGTTCAGCCTGACGATGGTCGTTTCGATCCTGTTCTCGGCATTGCTGGCGCTGTCGCTGACGCCTGCGCTCTGTGCAAGTTTCCTGAAACAGGTTCCGAAGGGCCATCATCACGCCAAGCGCGGCTTCTTCGGCTGGTTCAATCGCAATTTCGACCGAACCTCGCACGGCTATAGCCGTGTCGTCAGAGGCCTCGTTCACCGCGCCGGCCGCTTCATGATCATCTACTTGGCGCTGCTCGCGGGCCTTGGCTGGGCATTCATGAAACTGCCATCGTCGTTCCTGCCGGACGAGGATCAGGGCTATGTCATTGTGATGATGCAGCTGCCTTCGGAGGCGACCGGCAACCGAACGACGGAAGTGATCGAGCAGGCGGAGAAGATCTTTGGTCAGGAACCGGCGGTCGACCGTATCGTCGCGATCAACGGCTTCTCCTTCTTCGGTACCGGCCAGAATGCGGGGCTTGCCTTCGTGACGCTCAAGGACTGGAGCGAGCGTGACGCGAACAACTCCGCTCAGGCGATTGCCGGCCGTGCGACGATGGCGATGAGCCAGATCAAGGACGCGATTAGCTTCGCGTTATCGCCACCGGCCATCCAGGGCCTCGGCACCACCGGCGGCTTCTCGTTCCGCCTGCAGGACCGCGGCGGACTTGGGGAGGCAGCGCTCGCACAGGCACGCGACCAGCTTCTCGGGCTTGCTTCCCAAAGCAAGGTGGTCACCGGTGTCCGTTTCGAGGGCATGCCCGATGCGGCCCAGGTCAACGTCCTCATCGACCGCGAGAAGGCGAATACCTTCGGCGTAACCTTTGCCGACATCAACTCGACGATCTCGACCAATCTCGGCTCGTCCTATGTCAACGACTTCCCGAATGCCGGCCGCATGCAACGGGTGACGGTGCAGGCGGACGAGAACCAGCGGATGCAGACCGCCGATCTCCTGAACCTCAACGTCCGCAATTCGAGCGGCGGCATGGTTCCGCTCTCCGCCTTCGCGACGGTGGAATGGATCAAGGCATCGACGCAGTCGGTCGGCTACAACGGCTATCCTTCGGTTCGTATCAGCGGCGAAGCGGCACAGGGCTATTCCTCCGGCGATGCGATCGCCGAGATGGAACGGCTGGCAGGGCAGCTTCCGGCAGGCTTCGGCTATGAGTGGACCGGCCAGTCGCTGCAGGAAATCCAGTCGGGATCACAGGCGCCGCTGTTGATCGCGCTCTCGTGCCTGCTCGTCTTCCTGTGCCTGGCCGCACTTTACGAGAGCTGGTCGATCCCGGTCTCGGTGATCATGGTGGTCCCGCTCGGCGTCATCGGCTCGGTGCTCGCCGTGACGCTGCGCGACATGCCGAACGACGTCTACTTCAAGGTCGGCCTGATCGCCATCATCGGCCTGTCGGCGAAGAACGCCATCCTGATCATCGAGTTCGCCAAGGAACTGCGCGACCAGGGCAAATCGCTGATTGATGCGACGCTCGAAGCCGCGCACTTGCGCTTCCGGCCGATCCTGATGACCTCGCTCGCCTTCACCCTCGGCGTTCTGCCGCTGGCGATCGCGACGGGGGCGAGCTCCGGCAGCCAGCGCGCCATCGGCACCGGCGTCATGGGCGGCATGATCTCGGCAACCGTGCTCGCGATCTTCTTCGTGCCGGTCTTCTTCGTGTTCGTCATGAAGATTTTCGGAAGGAGGAAAGCCACAGAGACGGCCGCTCCTGAAGCGAACGCTGCTCCGCAGGCTGCTTCCGAGAGAGCCGACGCCGCCGAATAAGGAGACTGACGGCCCGCCTCATCGGCGGGCCGTCACGCAAGGAGAATTACATGCGCCGAACCAAGGCCGACGCCGAGGCAACACGAAAGAAGATCCTGAGCGCCGCCGAGCGGGTGTTCTACGAGAAGGGCGTTTCCAACACGAGCCTTGAGGAGGTGGCAAGCGAGGCCGGTGTCACGCGCGGCGCCATCTACTGGCACTTTGCCAACAAGACCGATCTCTTCCTCGCACTCTACGATGCGGTGCCGCTGCCGCAGGAAGACATGATCGCCCGCGAGATCGAAACCGAAGCCTTCGATACGCTCGCCATCGTCGAAAAGGCGACGAGCGACTGGCTCGAAATGCTTGCCAAGGACGAGCAGCGCCAACGCATTCTCGCGATCATGTTGAGATGCGACTACGACAACGACATGTCGGCCGTTCTGGTTCGACAGAAGGAGATTGACGAGCGTCACAACGCCACACTCGAACTCGCCTTTACCCGCGCCTTGGAAAGAGGCCAATTGCAGGAAAGCTGGACGCCCCCTTCCGCTGCGCGCGCGCTGCACTGGATGATGATGGGCCTGTGCACGGAATGGCTGCTCTTCGGCCGTCGCTTCGATCTTGTGGCGGAAGGACGCGAGGGTCTCAAGCGTCTCTTTAGCAGCTTCCGCCGGCCACCCGTCACAACCTCGGACCAGTAAGTAGCCGGAAACTAATTTTGGCCGCGTCCTCCTCTACAGCGCCGTGCGTCTTTTCAGACGCACAAGGGTCGCTGTAGCACTTGCATGGCTGCATGCTTTTAAAAAACGGTTCCGACTTAAGGAAACATGCAGCAACTGAAGACGACGGCCTTGCGTCTGGCACCGCTCGACCGCCGGCCGCGGCGCCCGCTCTAGGTCGTCGCGCTGCCCATGATGCGTCAATGCGCCTCGTCCCAGTTGTGCGCGGCGCGAGCGTCGACCTTCAGCGGCACCCTCATGTTGAGTGCAGGCATCGCCGCATTCTCCATCACCGACACGATCACGGGGATGGTTCGCTCGATTTCAGTCTCTTCGACTTCGAAGATCAATTCGTCGTGGACCTGAAGCAGCATTCGGGCGGAGAGTTTCGCCTCCTCGAGTGCCGGCTCCATTTTGATCATGGCGCGGCGAATGATGTCGGCGGCCGAGCCCTGGATCGGCGCGTTGATCGAGGCGCGCTCGTTGAAGGCACGCAGCGACGGGTTGGACGAGCGGATATCCGGATAATGGGCGCGCCGGCCGAAGATTGTCTCGACATAGCCGTGCTCGCGGGCGAAGGCTTTGGTGTTCTCCATATAGTCGCGAATGCCGGGGAAGCGTTCGAAATACCTCTTGATGTAATCGCCCGCTTCCGAGCGTTCGATTGAAAGCTGGTTGGCGAGGCCGAAGGCGGAGATACCATAGATGATGCCGAAATTGATCGCCTTTGCGCGGCGGCGAATCTCGCTCGGCATGCCGTCGACAGGAACCCCGAACATTTCTGACGCCGTCATCGCGTGGATGTCGACACTATCGGCGAAGGCCTGACGAAGCTGGGGAATCTCCGCCACATGCGCCAGCACCCGGAGCTCGATCTGGCTGTAGTCCGCCGAAACCAGCTTGTGACCCGGGGTCGCGACGAAGGCGGTGCGGATCTTGCGGCCTTCGGCCGTGCGTATCGGGATGTTCTGCAGGTTCGGTTCCGACGAGGAGAGACGTCCGGTCGTGGTCGCGGCCAGCGCGTAGGACGTATGCACGCGCTTCGTTTCCGGATGGACGAAGCCCGGCAATGCATCGGTATAGGTGGATTTCAGTTTGGTCAGTTGCCGCCAGTCGACGATCTTGCGCGGCAGGTCGTAGCCGGTGGCCGCGAGATCTTCGAGGACCTGGGCGGAGGTCGACCATTGCCCGGTCTTGGTCTTCGATCCGCCCGGCAGCCCCATCTTGCCGAAAAGAATATCGCCGAGCTGTTTCGGCGAGCCGATGGTAAAGGTCTCGCCGGCCAGACGGTAGATCTCGTCCTCGAGCGCCGCGGCACCTTGCGCCAGTTCCCCGGAAAGGCGGGAGAGGATCTGGCGATCGACGGTGATGCCGCGCTCCTCCATTCGGGCAAGAACGGCAACCAGCGGTCTTTCGAGGCGCTCGTAGACGCGCACCAGCCCTTTCGAAGCGAGCTGCGGCTTCAGCACGTGCCAGAGCCTGAGCGTCACATCCGCGTTCTCAGCCGCATAAGCCGTCGCCTTGTCGACATTAACGAAGTCGAACGTGAGCGACGACCTGCCGCTGCCGGTAATGTCCTTATAGGCGATCGGCTTGTGGCTGAGCCAGCGCTCCGAAAGCGAATCCATGCCGTGGTCAGCGTTGCCGGCATCGATCACATAGGACGCCAGCATGACGTCGTCGAAGCTTTGCATGGTGATCCCATGCCGCTTCATCACGAGGTAATCGTATTTCAGGTCCTGGGCGACCTTCAGCACCGACGGGTCCTCCAGCAGCATCTTGAGCCGGCTCAAGGCCTCGCGCACCGGTACCTGATTTTCCACGAGGCCGCCGCCGAGCAGGTCGCCGACGCCATTCTTGTGGATCAACGGCACATAGGCCGCCCGGATCTTGGCGCCCGATGGGCTAACGCCGTAATCGGCGATCGCCATCGAAAATCCCACCAGGTCCGCGCGCATGGCATCGATCGAGTTTGTCCCCGTTTCGAAACCGACCACACCGGCATCGCGAGCATCGGCGATCCATCGGTCGAGCGTATCGAGATCGCGGATGGCGACATAGCTGGAATGATCGAAGGGTGCCGTCGCGAAGTATTGGGCGCGCGCCTGTGCAAGCCCTTGCGGCGTCGCGCCCGTCGCATCGACGTCTTCCCCGCCGGTCAGGAACGAAACCGCAGCTTTCGCTGCTTCTCCGCGTGGCGGGGCGACGCTCGACGATGCAGGCGACGGCGGCGGGCCGGCGGCCTCCCCGATGTCGAGATCCGGCCCATGGGCTTCGATGCCCCATTCGATCGGGACGTAAGCCGGCTCGATCGCCTCCGCATCCGTATCGGTCGCAGCGGCGACGCGGCGCGTCAGCGCGTTGAATTCCATCGTCTTCAGAAAGGCGATGAGCTTCGGACCGTCTTGCGAATGCAGCCGCAGCTCTTCGAGCGGAACATCAAGCGGCGTGTCGTTCTTCAACGTGACGAGCTCGCGGGACAGGCGCGCGAGCTCGGCATTGGCGATGATGCTCTCGCGCCTTTTCTGCTGCTTGATCTCGCTGGCTCGCGCGAGCAGCGTCTCGAGGTCGCCATATTCCTCCAAGAGCTGGGCCGCCGTCTTCGGGCCGATGCCGGGGATGCCCGGTACGTTGTCGGTCGAGTCGCCGGTCATCGCCTGGAGATCGATCATCTTCTCCGGCGGCACACCCCACTTCTCGATCACGTCGGGAATCGCGATCCGCTTGTCCTTCATGCTGTCATACATCGACACCCGGGAGGTGACCAATTGCATCAGGTCCTTGTCCGAAGAGACGATGGTGACATCGGCGCCCGCCTCCTCGGCAAGCCGCGCATAGGTGGCGATCAGATCGTCCGCCTCGTAGCCGTCCTTCTCGATGCAAGGCAAGTTGAAGGCGCGGGTGGCGTGCCGGATCAGCCCGAACTGCGGAATCAGGTCCTCCGGCGGCGCGGTCCGGTTCGCCTTGTACTGGTCATAAAGCGTGTTGCGGAAGGTCTTCGAGGAGTAGTCGAAGATCACAGCGAAATGTGTCGGCGTCACGCCGACAGACGTATCGCGCGCATCGGTCAGGAGCTTCCAGAGCATGTTGCAGAAGCCCGCAACCGCATTGACCGGCAAGCCGTCGGACTTGCGGTTCAGCGGCGGGATGGCATGGAACGCCCGGAAGATGAAGCCGGAGCCGTCGACGAGGAAGAGATGATCACCGTTTTTCATGCGGCAATGGATAGCGCGAGGGAGGGGAAAGGTCCATTGCGGTTTTCGGCGGATGCCATAAAGTCCCGCCGAGCGAGCGTGCAGGGGCGTGTCTTCTTTGATGGGGTCCTGACCTCGAGCAGGTGGAACAGGAGGCACGGCAAGCAGCGCCTATAGGCTCACGGAAACGTTACACATTTGTAATGTGCGATTCAGTCGGACAATCCTTGAAAAGCCACATTTGACTCCTCAAATTATGCTGACCGGCACTGAAAATGATGCCGTCGTCTGGTGATTGGCCTGTCCCCCGCCCGCACCAGATGAGGACAAAGGCCTTATCCCCCTCTCCGGGCCTTTGTCCCGCTTTCAAAGAGCCGTCACGGCGCAGCCTCCGCGCCGTGACGGTTTTTTGTTGGCTGACGTTGGTCTCCGAGAAGGGCTCAAATCCCCGTGAAGTCGGGAAAACTTCAACTCCATCGCCGGCTTTGTAACTTGTCTTCGCCCCGGTTCGCGGGTACCCATGTTGCATGGCCTTCAACCGGATGGAATCTGCGACCTATCTGGCCAGTCTGCTGGCCAAAAGCTTCTCGCGCGCCCTGCAGGAGCGGGGCCAGAAGCTGGGGTTCGCGCCCGGCCAGTTTCCCATTCTGCTCGAATTGTGGGCCGAGGAAGGGCTGACGCAAAAGCAGCTTTTAGAGCGGCTGGACATCGAGCAGGCGACCATGGCCAATACGCTCGCCCGCATGGAACGCGACGGCCTCATCACCCGGCGCAGACACCCGAGCGACAAGCGCTCGCAGCAGATTTTCCTGACGGAGCGCGCCAGACAAATGGAGGCCGCGGCAAAGGAAGCGGCGCAGGCGGCGGACCAATCGCTTCTCTCCGGCTTTCGCCGCTTCGAAAAGGAGCTCATGCTGGAATATATGCGCATGGCGCTCGCCAACACGGCTCGCGATAACAATATTTCATGAGCCGCCGCAGCCAAGGATTCATCGCTGCATCAAGGGACTTGTTTAAAGCCGCCGGCTTCGGCACGACAGCGCCGCGCGTCCTCTCAGACCTGAAAAGGTGGCCGCAGCACTTCGAAGTCCTGCATGATTTTATTCCTTAATTCGATTTCGATTTAAGAAATCATGCAGTAGGTTCCGGGCGAGACCCACGCAAGGATTCGCACGATGGCAGATATAACTCCCGTTCTTGAGCGCGCCGACGCAAATCTTCCGAAGAGCCTCGAACGGCTCTTCGATCTCGTCCGTATCAAGTCCATCTCCACCGACCCGGCCTTCAAGCTGGAGTGCCGCAAGGCGGCGGAATGGCTGTTGGCGGAACTGAACGCGCTCGGCTTCACCGCCTCAGTGCGTGACACGCCCGGTCACCCGATGGTCGTTGCCCATCATGACGCGGCGATGGCGAGCGCTCCGCACCTGCTCTTCTATGGCCATTACGACGTGCAACCGGTGGATCCGCTGAATCTTTGGGACGCTCCCCCCTTCGAGCCGGCGATCAAGGAAGTCGAGCCCGGCCGCAAGGTCATTACCGGTCGCGGCACCGCCGACGACAAGGGCCAGTTGATGACCTTTGTCGAGGCCGTGCGCGCTTACAAGGAAACCCAGGGCGCGCTTCCCTGCCGCATCACCATTCTCTTCGAAGGGGAAGAAGAATCCGGCTCTCCTTCGCTCAAACCGTTTCTCGAAGCCAATGCCGCCGAACTCAAGGCCGACTATGCGCTGGTCTGCGACACCAGCATGTGGGACCGCGAGACGCCCGCGATTTCCGCGGGCCTTCGCGGCCTTGTCGGCGAGGAGATCATCGTCAAGGCGGCGGATCGCGACCTGCACTCCGGCTATTTCGGTGGCGCGGCGGCGAACCCGATCCATATTCTGGCCGATATCCTCGCAGGTCTTCACGATGAGACCGGCCGCGTGACGCTCAACAATTTCTATGACGGGGTCGAGGAGACGCCCGCTCAGATCAAGGCCGCATGGGAAACGCTTGGCCAGACCGCCGAAAAATTCCTCGGCGAGATCGGCCTCTCCATTCCGTCCGGTGAAAAGGGGCGGTCCGTGCTCGAATTGACCTGGGCGCGCCCGACGGCGGAGGTCAACGGCATTACCGGCGGCTACACGGGCGAAGGTTTCAAGACAGTGATCGCCGCGCAGGCCTCGGCCAAAGTCTCCTTCCGTCTCGTCGGCAACCAGGATCCGGCGAAAATCCGCGAGACATTTCGGGCCTATGCCCGGTCGAAGATCCCGGCGGACTGCTCGGTCGAGTTCCATGCGCATGGTGCTTCGCCGGCTATCCACCTCCCCTACGATTCGGCCCTGCTGAACACGGCGAAGTTCGCACTCTCCGACGAATGGCCGAGGCCAGCCGTCGTCATCGGCATGGGCGGCTCGATCCCGATCGTGGGGGATTTCCAGAAAATGCTCGGCATGGAATCGCTCCTCGTCGGCTTCGGCCTTTCCGACGATCGCATCCACTCGCCCAACGAGAAGTACGAGCTGCAATCCTTCCACAAGGGCATCCGCTCGTGGATCCGCATTCTCGACGCGCTCGCCGCTTGAGGCCGGACCGTGGCGGAGGCACCCTCCGCCACGGTTTTGCCAAGTGATCCGGCTGCCGGCAACCACGCGGCGATGGCGCCGCCAACGAGGATCGCACCATTCTCCCGTTATGCATCCGCACGCTTGACGAAGCGCGAGCGGATATCGGTTATCACTGCTTGACCTGCCGGGCGCAGGATGCTTCCCTTTTCTGAAAACAAATCAGAATGGGAAATGGGCTGTTGGCAAGCGAGAGGACCGAGGCACCGCGCTCGAAGCGCGATCCTTTTCGTGCGCAGGATTGGCGTGACCGCTCCGGCAAGTCCCCGATGCCCCGAGCTCTTCTCGATCGCGAACACGTCCTGGCGCCGGTATGAGACGCCTTAAAGCATATTTCTGGCCGGTCGTCGGACTGGCGGCGATTCTCTTTTCGGTGAACGCGCTCTATCACGAGCTCCGCGGCCTTTCGCTCGATGAATTCGTCGCAAGCTTCCAGGCCATATCGATCAGAAGCTGGCTGCTCGCCGCCGGCTCGACCTTGGTCGCCTATGGGGCACTTGCCGCTTACGACCGGCTGGCGCTCGACCATCTCGGCCACCGCATATCCATCTGGTTCATCACGCTCTGCTCGTTCACGACCTACGCGCTGTCGCATAATCTCGGCGCGTCGGTCTTCTCCGGCGCCGTGGTCCGTTACCGCGCCTATAGGTCAAAGGGCCTCACCGCCGGCGAGGTGGGCGTGCTCGTCGCCTTCTGTTCCTTCACCTTCACGCTCGGCACGCTGATGCTGTCGGCGATCGTGCTCCTTGCGAAACCCGACATCATCGAGCGGTTTGCGGAGTTCCTGCCGATTGAGATGTCGCTGACGACCGGCATTTTGCTTCTCGTGCTTGTCGGCCTCTATATCCTCGGAAGCCTGATCGGCCTTCCCCCGATCCGCACGCGATGGTTCCAGCTTCATTATCCGCGGCCTTCGATCGTGCTCCGGCAGTTGGTGATCGCCCCGGTCGAACTGCTGGGCGCCGCCGGCATCATCTATTTCGCCCTGCCGCAGGCCGGCAATCCTGGCTACGTCGTCATCCTCGGGATTTTTCTGGCATCATTCTCGGCGGCGCTGCTCTCGCATGCGCCGGGTGGCCTCGGCGTTCTCGAGCTCGTCTTCATCGCCGCCCTTCCGGAAATGGATCCCGCCGACGTGCTTGCAGCGCTTGCGATCTTCCGGCTGCTCTATCTCCTCATACCTTTCGTCATGGCACTTGTGGTCATTCTCGTTTTCGAGCGCTCGCGTTTCCTGGCCGAGCGCGGTGAGAAGGGCCTTTAGCGTTCATCGCGCACTGCATGTTCTTAAATCGGAACCGATTTAAGAACATGCAGCAATTCAAAGTGCTACAGCGACCTCATGCGTCTGAGAAGACGCATGGCACTGTAGTATCAGGGCGCGTTGCAGACGGCGGGTATGGCGTTTTCGATCGGCCCCTGCACCTCATCGATCCGCGCCGCTTCGATCTGGTAGGGCGTGAAGGGCGGAACCTGAAGTGACGGGTTGATGATGCGGGCGACGTAGCAGCCGGAGAAGAAGCGAACTTTTGACGTTCGATCGACCGATTTGATCGCAACGGGGACGGCCGCGTAGATGCTGCCGGCAGCGCCCTCCGTCGTCACCTTGCCGATCCTCACCTCGACCGTGTCAGTGTCCGCATAGCCGTTCGCAAATGCCTTGAAATCGCCCACCGGCTTCGATTCGCCGAAATAGCCGTAAGCCCTCGTATTCCTTCCGGTTGATAGCGTTATAAAGCGAGCGAACGAGCGCCGCCCCATCGGAACGGTCGTCCACATAGGCGACGGACTCCTGCGCCCGGCCGTCGACGTTCATTGCCGCAAGGGCTGCAAATCCCAGCGCTGCCAAAGAACGAACCCTCATCACCTCTCCCCTCGACGACTGCATGTTTCCTCAAGTCGGAACCGATTTAAAAACATGCAGCAATTCAAAGTGCTACAGCGACCTTTGTGCGTCGGAAAAGACGCACGGCGCTGTGGGCGATCAGCAGGATTCATTGCGATCACGACTATTTTGGGTTGAGGCGGTTCAAAACCGTCACGCCGGCGGCAGGCCGGCCTTGCGCCTCGCAACGACACGCTCTCGCCAAACGGTGAATATCCCGGCGGCGACCACCAACACGGAGCCGACGATCATGCTTGCCATCAGCGTCTCTCCAAAGATCGTGACGCCCATGATCGAGGCGAAGACGAGTTGCAGATAGGTGAGCGGCTGTACCGCCACCGCATCCAGCATGTCATAGGCTCGGATCAGGAAATAATGGCTGGAGGTGCCGGTAATGCAAAGCAGGAGCATCCAGCCCCAATCCGGGCCGGACAGCGTCGCCCAGAAGAAAGGGCCGACAAGACTGATCGCAACGGCGCCGACGACGCCGGTATAGAAGAAACTGGTGATCGCCGCGTCGTCGCGGCTCACCAGCCGCGTCGTGATGACATAGATCGCGAAGGTCAATGCAGCCGTGAGCGGCAGCAGGAAGTTCACGTCGAAGGTGCCCTCTTCGGGCTTCAGGATCATGAGGACGCCGACAAGGCCGGCAGTGATGGCCGCCCAGCGCCGCCAGCCCACCCGCTCGCCGAGCAGCGGCATCGAAAGCAGCGCGACGAACAGCGGCGTTGCCGAGAGGATCGCCTGCGAATGCGCGAGGCCGACGATGGTGAAGGATGTGATGACGATAACGATCTGCGCCGCCAGCAAGACACCGCGCAGCAGCTGGAGCACCGGCCTCTTCGTCACGATCGTGGCGCCAATTCCGCCCGGCGCCCGCGACGCCAGCACAATAGCGAAGACGGCAAAGGCCCAATAACGGATCATCGCCACGAAGACCGGCGGGTAAATGGCGCCAAGGTGCTTTGAGATGCCGTCCTGGATGGCGAAGATGACGATCGCCAGAAGCGCGAAGACGTAGCCATTTGCTTTGGATTTCATAGATCAGCAGATACACGCGCTTTGCGACTGCAACCACGATTTTTTCAAAGCGTCCTGCAGATTTGCCGCCGTCGAATTCGGAAACCCGTTCTGATGAAAATAAAAAGACCCCGAGCCGGGAGGAGGTGGCGTCGGGGTCTTTAAACTTGATCGGTTTCTGGGAGGAGGAGTGAAACCGACCTGCATCGGGCGCCGCGGGAGGAGGTGCAGCGCTTCGATAAACACACGATAAATCATTCCGGCTGATTTAACATAGCTAATGCTGCATTGCAGCATTGCGCAGGACGCAGGGCAACGGCAGAAGAAGTCGCGGATATATCGATGTCGGACAGGGAGAGGGCGGGCAAGGGTAACGAATTGAGAGAACTTAACAAAGTGTGAATTCGGGCTCTTAACTCCCCCTTAAATTGCCGCATTTAGAGTCCAACGGATCGGCACGAGCGGGGCGGGAGCAGCATCCCGCAATCGCTCGACAAACTGCGCCGCCGGAATCGCTGGAGCGATAATGCAACCGGGTCCGGCCTCAAAGGGACGCATCCTTCCGGCATGGCGAGCGGCAAATCAGGACAGCGGATAGAACCCTCCTTCGGCGGCAATGACGACGATGACGATTTCCGCGTCGAGGCGAGCGATCGCGTGAGCGGCGCACGCAAATCCAGGCGCGCCAAGTCCACGCAAAGCAGCGGCAAACGAGAGCCACGCGGCAGGCGCGCGAGCAAAGGCGGCTCCGGCAGCGGCTTTTTCGGGCTCGTGCGGCGCCTCGCCTATTGGTGCGTCGTGCTCGGCATATGGGGCGCCATCGGCGTCGGTGGCCTGGTGCTCTATTACGGCGCGCGCATGCCGAGCGCCACCAGTTGGTCGATCCCGGACCGTCCGCCGAACGTGAAAATTCTCTCGGTTAGCGGCGACATCATCGCCAATCGGGGCGCGACCGGCGGCGAGGCGCTGTCGCTCGAAAACATGTCGCCCTATATTCCCCAGGCCGTGATCGCCATCGAGGACCGCCGGTTCTATTCGCATTTCGGCGTCGATCCGCTTGGCCTCGCACGCGCCATGCTGACGAATCTCACGGCCGGGCGCATGGTTCAGGGCGGCTCGACCTTGACGCAGCAGCTCGCCAAGAACCTGTTCCTCTCGCCTGAGCGGACTTTGGAGCGGAAGGTGCAGGAGGTGCTGCTCGCCCTCTGGCTGGAACAGAAATACTCCAAGGACCAGATCCTGGCGATGTATCTCAACCGCGTCTTCTTCGGCTCCAACGCCTATGGCGTCGAAGCGGCTTCGCGGCGCTACTTCAACAAGTCGGCACGCGACGTCAATCTCGGCGAGGCGGCGTTGCTCGCCGGTCTGTTGAAGGCGCCGTCGCGGCTGTCGCCGGCACGCGATCCGCAGGCAGCCGAGCAACGGGCGCAGGTCGTGCTCGGCGCGATGCGCGAAGAGGGCTTCATCAGCGACGCCGAGATCAAGACGGCGATGTCGCAGGCACCGACGCGGGCCAAGAGCTTCTGGTCGGGCGCCGAATACTACGTCGCCGACATGGTGATGGACCAGCTTCCCGGCATGATCGGCGAGATCACGCAGGATCTTGTGATCGACACGACCATCGACCTAGCGCTTGAAAAGGAGGCCGAAGAGGTCATTTCCGCGACATTGGAGGCGGAAGGAGGCAAGCTCAATGCCTCGCAGGCCGCCCTCGTCTCTATCGACGGCACCGGTGCGATCAGAGCCCTGGTCGGCGGACGGGATTATGCCGAAAGCCAGTTCGACCGCGCCTCCAAGGCCAAGCGCCAGCCGGGTTCCGCCTTCAAGCCCTTCGTCTACGCGGCGGCGCTCGAGATCGGTCGCACGCCCATGTCCGTCCGCAATGATGCGCCGGTCAGGATCGGCAACTGGACACCGGAAAACTACGATCAGAAATATCGTGGAGACGTAACGCTTGCCGATGCGCTCGCCAATTCGCTGAATACGATCGCCGCCCAGCTCGTCATGGAGGTGGGGCCGCAACAGGTCGTCAAGGTCGCACATCGACTGGGAATCGATTCGGAAATGCAGGCGAACGCCTCGATCGCGCTTGGAACGTCGGAAGTCACGCTTGTCGAGCTGACGTCATCCTACGCGCCCTTCATGAACGGCGGTTTCAAGGCAACGCCGCATGTCATCCGCCGCATCTCCACCGCGGACGGCACGGTGCTCTTCGAAAATACCTACGACAACCCGCCGCGCGTGCTCGATCCGGCGATCGTCAGCGAGATGAACCAGATGATGATGCGCGTACTGACGACTGGAACCGGCAAGAAGGCGCGCCTGCCGGGCTGGGAGGCGGCCGGCAAGACGGGCACCACTCAATCTTTCCGCGATGCGCTTTTCGTCGGCTATACGTCCAACCTGACGACCGGCATCTGGTTCGGCAACGACGACGGCAAATCGATGAAGAAGGTGACCGGTGGAGGCCTTCCCGCCAAGGCCTGGCACGATTTCATGGTTGCGGCTCACGAGGGTCTTTCGCCGTCGCCGCTCTTCGGCACGACCGGCGTCCAGCCGGTCTTCGACGGCGGCGCGGCCGCTGGCGCCGAGGCGGTTTCGGACGGCTTCGGAACCGGCGCTGCCGATGCATTTCCCGAGCCGCCGGCAAGCGTTGATGGCACGGCCGCCATCGAGCAAGTACGCCCGGCGAACGAACAGGAAGGGGGCCCGATTCCGCCCGAAGGCGTCGGCGAGACGACCGGGGCGACGCGCCGGACCACGCTTTTCGACCTGCTGACAGGCGGCTGAACGACCGCCGGAAACGCGCTCTGCCACGCGGTTTTCCCGCAACGGGAAGTAGCGATATCGATATCCCTTCGCAGGAACAAGAAACGCCGCTTGCATTTGCCCCTGATCCCCCCGCAGAATGCCTTGCAGTCCGAAACGCCGGTCCTTATATACGCCGCATCGGCGCAGCCCGAGCTGCGATAAAATTCAAAGACCATCCCGTTAGGGGCTGTCCCACGAATGCCTGACCGGGTTCCGACAGTCCGCTGCAAGGAGAGAACGACATGGCTAAAGTAATTGGTATTGACCTGGGAACGACCAACTCCTGCGTCGCCGTCATGGACGGCAAGGACGCGAAGGTGATCGAAAACGCCGAGGGCGCGCGCACGACCCCCTCGATGGTGGCATTCACCGACGACGGCGAACGTCTCGTCGGCCAGCCGGCCAAACGCCAGGCCGTCACCAATCCGGAGAACACCCTCTTTGCGATCAAGCGCCTGATCGGCCGGACCTTCCAGGATCCGACGACGCAGAAGGACAAGGGGATGGTCCCCTACAAGATTATCAAGGCCGATAATAACGATGCGTGGGTCGAGGCCCAGGGCAAGGGCTACTCCCCGTCGCAGATCTCCGCCATGATCCTCCAGAAGATGAAGGAAACGGCCGAATCCTATCTCGGTGAAAAGGTCGAGAAGGCCGTGATCACCGTTCCGGCCTACTTCAACGACGCCCAGCGTCAGGCCACCAAGGACGCCGGCAAGATCGCCGGCCTCGAAGTGCTGCGCATCATCAACGAGCCGACCGCGGCCGCGCTCGCCTATGGCCTCGACAAGAAGGAAGGCAAGACGATCGCCGTCTACGACCTTGGCGGCGGTACATTCGATATTTCCGTGCTCGAAATCGGCGATGGCGTCTTCGAAGTGAAGTCGACCAACGGCGACACCTTCCTCGGCGGTGAAGACTTCGACATGCGTCTGGTCGAATACCTGGCAGCCGAGTTCAAGAAGGAACAGGGCATCGACCTCAAGAACGACAAGCTTGCGCTGCAGCGCCTCAAGGAAGCTGCCGAAAAGGCGAAGATCGAGCTGTCGTCCTCGCAGCAGACGGAAATCAACCTGCCGTTCATCACGGCCGATGCTTCCGGTCCGAAGCATCTGACGATGAAATTGTCGCGCGCCAAGTTCGAAAGCCTGGTCGAGGATCTGATCCAGAAGACCATCGCGCCCTGCAAGGCGGCGCTCAAGGATGCCGGCGTCTCCGCGGCCGAGATCGACGAAGTCGTTCTCGTCGGCGGCATGACCCGCATGCCGAAAGTTCAGGAAACCGTGAAGCAGTTGTTCGGCAAGGAGCCGCACAAGGGCGTGAACCCGGATGAAGTGGTCGCCATGGGTGCTGCCATCCAGGCCGGCGTTCTGCAGGGCGACGTCAAGGACGTTCTGCTCCTCGACGTGACCCCGCTGTCGCTCGGCATTGAAACGCTCGGCGGCGTCTTCACCCGCCTGATCGAGCGCAACACGACGATCCCGACCAAGAAATCGCAGGTCTTCTCGACGGCCGACGACAACCAGTCCGCGGTGACGATCCGCGTTTCCCAGGGTGAGCGCGAAATGGCGGCGGACAACAAACTGCTCGGCCAGTTCGACCTCGTCGGCATTCCGCCGGCGCCGCGCGGCGTACCGCAGATCGAAGTCACTTTCGACATCGACGCCAACGGCATCGTGCAGGTATCGGCCAAGGACAAGGGCACCGGCAAGGAACACCAGATCCGCATCCAGGCATCCGGTGGTCTCTCCGACGCCGACATCGAGAAGATGGTCAAGGACGCCGAAGCCAATGCCGAGGTCGACAAGAAGCGCCGCGAAACGGTCGAAGCCAAGAACCAGGCCGAAGCCCTGATCCATTCTTCAGAGAAGTCGCTGAAGGAATATGGCGACAAGGTTTCGGAGACGGACCGTAAGGCGATCAGCGACGCGATTGCGGCGCTCAAGACCGCCGCCGAGGCTTCCGAGCCGGACGCCGAGGACATCAAGGCCAAGACCAACACGCTCATGGAAGTTTCCATGAAGCTCGGCCAAGCGATTTATGAGTCTCAGCAGGCCGAAGCCGCCCATGCGGATGCAGCGGCCGACGCCGCTCGCGACAGCGATGTCGTCGATGCCGATTTCGAAGAGGTCAAGGACGAGGACGGCCGCAAGCGCTCTGCCTAAGTTTGGCCTTTGCAACGAACGAGCCCGGGAGCGATCCCGGGCTTTTTTGTGTCAACGCGGCGAAATTCCAGGAAGCGGATTTGGCGAAGCGGGGGTGTCTTTCCCGACGGTCGCCCGCTCACAGGCATGATGCAACCCCGTCAATCATCGCTGGCGAGGTGACGGCCCGTCGAAAACTGCATTTTTCAGACAAAAATCCGCGCTAGTACCGAGTTGGCTATGGCATCGCGCTTTAAGGTTTACTAAATCCTGTGGCAAGATAATCAGGTTGCCGCCGGGGCACGCGCTGGCAAGGCCTGCCAAAGGATAATCTTTGAAGCATGAAACGTGATCTTTACGAAACGCTTGGCGTTGGAAAAAACGCGGACGAGAAGGAGCTGAAAAGCGCCTTCCGCAAACTGGCGATGAAGTATCACCCGGACAAAAACCCCGGTGACACAGAAGCGGAAAAATCCTTCAAGGAAATCAACCAAGCCTACGAGACGCTGAAGGACCCGCAAAAGCGGGCAGCCTACGACCGCTACGGACATGCTGCCTTTGAGCAGGGCGGCATGGGCGCGGGCTTCGGCAACGGGTTTGGCGGCGGCAGCGCCGCCGGCGGCTTCTCCGATATTTTCGAAGATATTTTCGGCGAGATGATGGGCGGTGGCCGCCAACGGCGCTCGTCCGGCGGCCGCGAACGCGGCGCGGACCTGCGCTACAACATGGAAATCACGCTCGAGGAGGCCTATACCGGCAAGACCGCGCAGATCCGTGTTCCGACCTCCATCACCTGTGACGTCTGCACCGGCACGGGCGCGAAGCCTGGCACCAGCCCGAAGACCTGCCCCACCTGTCATGGGTCCGGCCGGGTGCGTGCTGCCCAGGGCTTCTTCTCGATCGAGCGCACCTGCCCCACCTGCGGCGGCCGTGGTCAGACGATCACCGATCCGTGCACGAAGTGCCATGGCCAAGGCCGGGTCATGGAGGAGCGGACGCTCTCGGTCAACATCCCGGCCGGCATCGAGGACGGAACGCGCATCCGCCTTTCAGGCGAAGGCGAAGCCGGACTTCGCGGTGGACCGCCGGGCGATCTCTATATTTTTCTGTCCGTCAAGCCGCATGAGTTCTACCAGCGCGACGGCGCCGACCTCTATTGCAGTGTGCCGATCTCGATGACGACGGCGGCGCTCGGCGGTAAGTTCGATGTCACAACGCTCGACGGCACGAAGTCCCGCGTGACAGTGCCGGAAGGCACGCAGGCCGGCAAGCAGTTCCGCCTGAAAGGCAAGGGCATGCCGGTGCTGCGCTCCAACCAGATGGGCGATCTCTACATCCAGATCCAGATCGAGACGCCGCAAAAGCTCACCAAGCGCCAGCGCGAATTGCTGCAGGAGTTCGAGCAGATCTCGTCCAAGGAGAACAATCCGGAATCGGCGGGCTTCTTCGCCCGGATGAAGGATTTCTTCGATACGTTGAGCGATTGACCTCATTCAAGCGCGCGTCCCATACAGCGCCGTGTCTATTCAGACGCGCAAAGGTCGCTGTAGCGCTTTGAATTGCTGCATGTGTCTTTAGATCGGCTCCGATCTAAGGACACATGCAGTAGAGGCGCGCTCCCGTCAGAGGGCTGCGGCAAACAATTGCCAGAGGCCGAAGACGACGAGCACCGCGCCTGCGGCGCGGGAGAGCACGCCGCCTGTCGGCAGCAGCTTCTCAACAAGAACGAAGACGGCGATCACGGCGATCCACAGGACATTCATGACGCCGACGACAAACAGCAGCGTCATCAGCGCCCAGCAGCAGCCGACACAATAGAGGCCGTGGCGAAAACCGAGAGCGACCGCCCCGCGCGGATCGCGGCGGAAGCCGCCGTGGTTCTGCAGAAAGACGATCGGCGCCTGGCATTGCCGCAGGCACGCGTCCTTGAGCGGCGTCCATTGGTAGAGACCCGCAACCACCAGCACGACGCCGCTGAACACGCGGCTGGCGCTCGCAAGCGCCGGCGTCAACAGCGCGCCGTCGATCAGCCATTGTCCAAGTGTTGCGGCCAGAGAGAAGCCAGTCCAGGCGAGGAGATAACCGCCGGCGAAGAAGCCGGTCGTCGCAAAGGGCTTGCCATCTCCTCGGCTCTGCCGGCCGACACGGGCATAAAGCAGGATCATCGGCGTCGCCGAAGGAAGCATCATGCCGACCATCATCACCATCCACATCGTCAGCGTGAAGGCGGCATCAACCGCGGTCCAGGGACGCGGAGAGACGCCGATCAGCTTTTCGAGATCGGCCTGCCCTTCGCTCCCCATTTCCATGCCGTCCCCCATCGGCGTGTCGGCATCCATTCCCGCTTCGGGCGTGACCATACCGCCCATATCCATGGTCGTGGCCAGCCAGAGGATATAGATCCAGGCGAGAGCCACCAGAGTGGCGACCGACGCGGCGATGACCGTCCGGTCGCGTCGCAACAAGGTTTCGAGAGCGGTATCCGGCATCACGTCAGTGGACCACGCCACTTTCGGTCATGTGCAACTTGGCGAAATGCGCATGCGAGTCGGTCAAGGAAAGCGTAAGGGGACCGGTGGTATCGGCCCATCCGCGGCCGACCTCACAAATGTCGTATTCGAACCCGCTCGGAAGGTTCAGCCGGGCGCGGTGCTCCGCTCCGGTCACCGGATTGAGAATCGGCTCCCCGCGCGCCTCGATCCATCCCGGTACGTTCAGACGCGCCGTGCGGGCTTCCAGGTCGACTTCAAAATCGATCGGCGCGAAAACCGGATCGTGAAACGTCTC
Organism: Sinorhizobium numidicum; assembly: GCF_029892045.1. Taxonomy (NCBI): domain Bacteria; kingdom Pseudomonadati; phylum Pseudomonadota; class Alphaproteobacteria; order Hyphomicrobiales; family Rhizobiaceae; genus Sinorhizobium; species Sinorhizobium numidicum. Next base: position 160,439 of record NZ_CP120368.1, on the reverse strand, counting down.
GAAAGTCGTCGAAAACACCTGGAAGAACGTGGCGCCCGGTTCGGTATCCTGGCCGCTCATAATGCGCAGCAGCGCCTCGCGCTGCTCGTCGGATGCGCGCTCGTCGACGATCGGCACCACTGCGCCCCTACCCTCGTGAATGGCGCCCGGCCAGGCCACAATCATGCCGCATCTAAGACCGTCGAGCCGGGTATCGCCATGATGCCCCTCCTCAATGTCGATTGCGCCCACCGCGCTGCAATGCCCGTGCGTCGGCAATGCGTTAAACTGGCAGGGGCAGCCATAGGCGCAATTGCAATGAATAAACTCACGACCCTTGATCGTCCATCTGACGTTCGCCATCGTCTCCTCCCAAGATCCGACCAATTCCGTCAAGCACAGATTTTTTAGGCACAACTTTTTATTAGGTTGCAAAAATATACTCTCTGGCATCGGCAATGCCAACGGGGCACCCGCCGTCCTCCGACGGCGAGAGGTCTCCGCCTTGTTGGGAGACACGGAAGTATCACGGATCGAGGCGCGGCGACCTCAGCCGACCAGATCGACGGCGAAGTAGGAGAGAGCCGAGATCACAGCAGCCGCCGGCAGGGTGATCACCCGGGCGACGACGATGTTTCCGGCAAGACCTCAGCGTACCGCCGAGACGCGCCGGGCCGCTCCGACGCCGATGATGGCGCCGGTGTCATGAGGCTGCCATATTGCACCTGTGCTCCCAGGAAAATTCCGAACCCGCGGAAAACGAGAGCTTTCCCACAGGAGAAGCCTTTTGGAACGCCGTTGCGCAGGGGCGCAAAGCGGGCTGTGAGCGTCTCGCGATTGTGATCGCCCCTCATTCCGGCTCTCGCGGCTCACAAGCAGGGAGAGGAGGTTTTGCGATCGGAACGTTGCCGCGAATCTCTTTTTCCCGCACCTGGAGAAGGTGGCAGGCAGGCCGGATGAGGGCGAACCGGGCGCCCTTTCGCCTTGCCATGGCCCCGCTTTCGTCCTACCTCACGGAAAGATCGAACTCGGACCCGCAATGCCCCACAAGGTCTTCCTAACCCGTCTGAAACTGACCGACTTCCGCAACTACGCGGCCTTGGCGCTCGACCTCGATGCCCGTCATGTGGTGCTGACCGGAGAGAACGGTGCGGGCAAGACCAATCTGATGGAAGCGATTTCCTTTCTCTCACCCGGGCGGGGCCTCCGCCGTGCTGCTTACGCGGACGTCGCTCGTGTCGGAGCGAGCGATGGTTTCTCGGTCTTCGCAGCAGTCGATGGCATGGAAGGCCCTGTGGAGATCGGTACCGGTACGGCGGGCACCGAGGAAGGGCAATCGCGGCGCCTGCGGCTCAACGGCACCCCCGCCCGCACCGTCGACGAGTTGACCGATCACTTGCGCGTGCTCTGGCTAACGCCGGCGATGGATGGCCTCTTTACCGGCCCGTCCGCCGATCGCAGGCGCTTTCTCGACCGGCTGGTGCTCTCACTCGATCCCGAACACGGGCGGCGCGCCAGCGAGTTCGATCGCGCCATGCGGAGCCGCAACCGGCTCCTTGCGGAATTTCGCCCGGATCCCGCCTGGCTCTCCGCGATCGAGCGGGAAATGGCCGGGCTCGGGGTGTCGATGGCGCTTGCCCGGCAGGAGATGCTGGGCCTGCTTACGGCGCTTGTGGAGCGAAGCCAGAGCGATGGAACCTTTCCTTCGGCCAGCCTGTCGCTCGCCGGGTTTCTCGATGAGTTCCACGTCGTACCGGCCTACGACCTGGAAGAACGCTACCTTGCGATGCTGCAGGAGGGCCGAAGTCGCGATGCCGCGGCGGGCCGCACGCTGGACGGTCCTCACCGCAGCGACCTTATGATACGCCATCGCGAAAAGGATATGGAGGCGGAACGCTGCTCGACCGGCGAGCAGAAAGCGCTGCTTGTCGGGCTGGTGCTGGCCCATGCGCGGCTCGTTGGCGACATGACCGGCCACGCACCGATCCTTCTGCTCGACGAAATCGCCGCCCATCTCGACGAAGGGCGGCGCCGGGCGCTCTTCGGTCTGGTGGACGGCTTGGGCGGCCAGGCTTTCATGACCGGGACCGACAAGAGCATGTTCAGCGCCATCGGCGACCGCGGTCTTTTTCTGACCGTTGCCAACGGGCGCGTTTCCGGGTGACATGCGACCATTGCGGCGCATCCGAGAAGGGCGCGCAAGAAGACTGGAGCAGACAATGACCGCTGCGACGCTTGATCCATCGGAAATCGCGCGTTACGCGCGCCACATCGTCTTGCCGGAGATCGGCGGGGCGGGGCAACAGAGGCTCAAGGCGGCACGCGTGCTCGTCATCGGCGCCGGCGGTCTCGGCGCGCCGGCTTTGCAATATCTCGCCGCGGCCGGCGCCGGAACGCTCGGCATCATCGACGACGACGTGGTTTCGCTTTCGAACCTGCAGCGCCAGGTGATACACGGCACTGCGGATATCGGCCGGCCGAAGGTGGAAAGTGCCGCAGCCGCCATAGGCGGGCTCAACCCGCACGTGACGGTCGTCCCGCATGCGCTGCGACTCCATGCGGAAAATGCCGACGCGATCTTCCGTCAATATGACCTGGTGGTCGACGGCTCGGACAACTTCGATACGCGTTATCTTGCGGCGGACACGGCGGAAGCGGCGGAGGTCCCGCTGGTGACCGGCGCCGTCGGCCGGTTCGACGGTTCCGTTACCGTCTTGAAGCCCTATGAGAGCGATGCCGAGGGGCGACCCAATCCCTCCTACCGCGATCTCTTTCCCGAGCCGCCTCCGCCTGGCACGGTACCGAGCTGCGCCGAGGCCGGCATCCTCGGCGCATTGACCGGCGTCATCGGCACCCTGCAGGCGATGGAAGCGATCAAGCTCATCACCGGCATCGGCGAACCGCTCGTCGGCCGACTGCTGCTCTATGACGCGCTCGCCGCACAGTTCAACACGATCCGGTACCGGCGCGGCATGACGCGTTGATCATGCAAACGATTCGTATCGACGAGCGGTTCGATCGTTTCGAAGAGTTGCTGTCGCTGATCCTCACCTCGTTTGCCTATATGGAAGGGCGCATCGATCCGCCATCCTCGGCCCGTGCGCTGACAGTGGGGGCGCTGCGCCATAAGGCGAAGAACGAGTTGGCCTTTGCGATCGCTGACGAGCGAGACCTTCTCGGCTGCGTGTTCTGCAAGCGGGAAACGGATTGCCTCTACATCGGCAAACTCGCCGTCGCGCCGCCGTGCCAAGGCAAGGGCGTCGGCCGCCTGCTCCTTGCCGCTGCCGAGCGGACCGCGCGCGAGCTCGGACTGCCGGCACTGAGGCTGCAGACGCGCATTGAGCTTGCCGCGAACCACGCCACCTTCGTGGCATGGGGCTTTGTCGAGACGGGCCGCTCCGCCCATCCCGGCTTTACCCGCCCGACCTCGATCGAGATGTGGAAATTACTGTAGCCGTCAGAGCGAAATAAAAGGCGTGAGCGACGTTGCAGTGTCACCTAGTCGCGCCCTGGCAGCACCCGGTCCGGCGGACGATGGCCATCGAAGAAGGTGCGGATGTTGATCACCACCTTCTCGCCCATGTCGATACGGCCTTCGAGCGTCGCCGAGCTCATGTGCGGCAGCAGCACGACCTTGCCTTCGCCGGCAAGCTTGACGAGTTTCGGATTGACAGCCGGTTCGTTCTCGAAAACGTCAAGCCCTGCGCCGGCAATCTTGCCCTCCCTCAGACATTTTATCAGCGCCGTTTCGTCGATGATGCCGCCACGCGCGGTGTTGACGATGTAGCTTTCCGGCCGCATCAGCGCGAGCCGGCGAGCCGAGAGCAGATGATAGGTCGCGGGCGTCGAGGGACAATTGACGGAAACGATATCGACGCGGGCGAGCATCTGGTCGAGGCTATCCCAATAGGTCGCCTCCAACATCTCCTCGGTCTCCGATTTGACGCGGTGACGGTTGTGATAGTGAATCGAAAGGCCGAAAGCCTTGGCGCGACGGGCGACCGCCGTGCCGATCCTCCCCATGCCGACGATGCCGATACGCTTGCCGGCAATACGGCGACCGAGCATCCAAGTGGGTGACCACCCGGCCCATTCGCCTTTTCGGTCGGTCAGGACCTGCGCACCTTCGGCGAGCCGGCGCGGCACCGCCAGGATGAGCGCCATGGTCATGTCGGCCGTGTCTTCCGTCAGCACGTTCGGCGTGTTCGTGACGGTGATTCCCTTTCGGGCAGCCGCATCGACATCGATATTGTCGACGCCGTTGGAGAAACTGGCAATCAGCCTCAGTTGCGGTCCCGCCTGTTCGATCAAGGCGGCGTCGATCCGGTCCGTCACGGTCGGCACGAGCACATCGGCCCGCTTGACCGCGGCCACCAGCTCCGGCTGGCTGCGCGGCCGATCGTCGATGTTGAGCTCCGCGTCGAAAAGTTCGCGCATCCGGGTTTCGACGACATCCGGCAATTTCCGGGTGATGTAGACCGTTGGCTTCTTCTTACTTGTCATTGCTGTGAGCGGCCCTCGTTGACGGGTCCTTAACCAAGTTGGGTGATAGTTTCTCCCTATAGCCGCAATTTCTACCAGACCCGGTGGGGAAGACAATTGAAAGTCGCTGCCTGGTCGGGATTTGCGCCTATAGCTTCACGCGTCTGTTCAAGCGCAAAGCCGCTGCAAAGCTTCGCTTATCATCGGAAAATGAGCTACGTCATGCGTCACATCATTTCCAGAGTCTCCGTCCTGTTGGTCGCCGCCTGCATCGCAACAGCGGTAATGACCCCCGGTGCCTTTGCCCAGGCGGCCAAGGGCGCGAGCGGTTTGCCGCTGCCCCGCTTCGTCAGCCTGAAGGCGAAGAGTGTCAATCTGCGCATCGGTCCCAGCCTCGATTATGCGGTCGCCTTCCGCTATCTCAAATCCGGCGTTCCGGTCGAAATCATCCAGGAATATGACAACTGGCGCCGGATACGCGACGCTGATGGGACAGAGGGCTGGGTAAACCAGGCGCTACTTTCCGGTGATCGCACGGCGCTCGCGGCTCCGTGGATGCGCGGCAAGGGAGAGGGCATCTTCGTCAATCTGAGGCGCGATCCTCAAGGTACGGCGCCGATCGTCGCCCGGATGGAGCCCGGCGTCGTCCTGCATATCGGTGAATGCAACGGCGACTGGTGCCACGCCGAGACGCAAGGGGTGGAAGGCTGGATCGCGCAGAGCGAGATCTGGGGCGCCTATCCGGGCGAAGCCTTCAAATAAGGCTGCGCCCGGCTGTCACACCTACAGCGCCGCGCGTCCTATCAGACGCGCAGATGTCGCTGTAGCACTTTGAATTGTTGCACGTTTTTTTCCTTAAATCGTCTCCGATCTCCGGAAACATGCAGTAGCCGGTCAGAGGAGCGCGGCTTCCTTGGCGGCGCTTGCAAGCGATACCATCGGACGCGGGCCGATCTGGCCGATAACTATTCCGGCAGCCATGTTGCCGAGCTTGCTGCAGTCCTCGAGCGATCGACCGGTCGTATAGCCGAAAAGAAAGCCCGCAGCATAAAGATCGCCTGCGCCGGTCGTATCGACTACCTGCTCGATGGCGCTGGCGCCGACGCGCACGCACTCTGTGCCACGGACGACGACGGACCCTTCCTCGCTGAGCGTAACGGCGGCCAGCTTGCAGTCCTTCGCAAGCATCGTCAGCGCCAGATTGAAATCCTCGGTCTCGTACAGCGCCAGCGCTTCCTGTTTGTTGGCAAAGACGATGTCAACTGTGCCCGAGCGCATCAACTCCAGGAACTCGTCGCGATAACGGTGCACGCAGAAACTGTCGGAAAGCGTCATGGCTGTTTCACGACCGTTCGCATGGGCGATACGCGCCGCCTCGCGGATCGCGTCCTTGGCCCGCGGCGGATCCCACAAATAACCTTCGAAATAGGTGACTTTGGATTGCGCGACGACCTCAGCCTCGACGTCGTCCGGACCAAGTTCGACGCAGGCGCCGAGATAGGTGTTCATCGAGCGTTCACCGTCTTCGGTGACGAAGATCATCGAGCGTGCGGTCGGCGGATGGCTGTCCAGCGGCTTGGTTTGAAAATGGACGCCTTGCGCCCGGATGTCGTGGGTGAAGATTTCACCGAGCTGGTCGTTGGCGATCTTGCCGAAATAGGCGGCCCGCCCGCCGAGACTGGCGACGCCGGCGGCCGTATTGCCGGCGCTGCCGCCAGAGGCCTCCACCGCCGGACCCATCCGTGAATAGAGGAGCTCCGCCCGATCCGCATTGATGAGGTTCATCGCGCCCTTGATGATGCCGTTTTCCGCAAGAAAGCTGTCATTGCAGCGCGCAATGATATCGACGATCGCGTTGCCGATCGTCAGCACATCGTATTTTGTCATGGACTCCGTCCGGTTTCGTGAATGACCGGTGTTCGGTAATAGCGGTTTTCCGGCCATTTGGAAGACCAAAGCGAAAATCTCCCTCGCTCACGTCGGCAGCGCCGCCGCGTTATAGGCGCCGGCAAAATCTGCACTTGGCGGAATTGGTTTGATGATGTCGATCAAGACGCCGTTCGGATCGGCGGTGATGAAGTGCCGCTGGCCGAAATCCTCGTCGCAGAGGGGCTTCAGGATGGGGAGCCCGGCTGCTTGCGCCTCAGCATAGAGCCGATCGGCATCCTCGACTTCGAAATTGAGAAGCAAACCACGAACGGGCGCTCTCTGCGCCTCCGGTATCGTTTTGTGACGGTAGTCGAGGATGGCAATCGTCACATGCTCGGCCTCGCTCGACTGCAGATGGACGTACCAATCGGTGGTGAACAGCGGCTCGAAACGGAAGTGACGAATGTAGAAATCCGACGTTGCGGCGACATCATCGGTCATGATCACCGGATAATAGCTGGTCGATTTCACGGCTTTTCCTCCTTGGAAAATTATCATACAATCTGCATGTATCTTACATAACATACAGGCTGCATGTATGCAACGTACCCGACGCTCAAGCCGGCAGCGCTCCGATGCCACCCGTGCCGCGATCCTCGACGCGGCACGCGATCTCTTCGTGACCCGCGGATATGCCGAGACCGCCACGCCGGACATCGTTGCTGCGGCCGGGCTGACGCGTGGAGCGCTTTATCACCACTTCGAGGACAAGAAGGCACTGTTCCGGGCCGTCGTCGAGCGAGAGGCCCGACTGGTCGCGGAGACAATTGAACAATCGACGGAGGCAGCGTTATCTCCGCGTGACGCCCTGCTGACCGGCGCCGATGCCTATTTCACCGCCATGGCTGCTCCCGGCAGAGTTCGCTTGTTGCTGCTCGACGGCCCGGCCGTTCTCGGCGCGGCCGAAATCGCGGCGATAGACGCCGGGCATGCGCGCCGCACGCTCGAAGAAGGGCTGGCGCTCGCCATGGAGCCTCGAAAAATCGATGAAACGGTACTGCAAGCAACCGCGATCCTGCTTTCGGCTGCCTTCGACCGGGCAGCGCTTGAAATACAGGCGGGCGCCACGCAGGCGGCTTACAGCGACGCGATCGCCAACCTGATCGATCGCCTGATCGCGCAGTGAGGGGTCGCCGGAGCTTAACCGGCGACCGGGACCACCTGCGGCGGCAATTCAACCAGAGGGGCTGGAATGTCGCACGTCTTCTCCGGCGATTTGCAGAGATCGGCGATCACACAACGTTCACATTCCGGCCGCCGCGCCTTGCAGACATAGCGACCATGAAGAATCAACCAATGATGGGCATGGTAGAGATAATCCTTCGGAATGACCCGCAGGAGATGCGCCTCCACCTCGTCGGGCGTCTTGCCGGGCGCCAGGCGGATGCGGTTGGCGATCCGGAATATGTGAGTGTCGACGGCGATCGTCGGCTGGCCGAAGGCCATTGAAAGCACCACGTTGGCGGTCTTGCGCCCCACTCCCGGCAAGGTCATCAGTTCTTCGCGCGTGCGGGGCACCTGGCCGCCAAAATCGCTGATGAGCTTCTCGCTGAGAGCAATCACATTCTTGGCCTTGTTGCGGTAAAGGCCGATCGTCTTGATATAGTCGCGAAGCTTGTCCTCCCCGAGCGCCAGCATTTTCTCCGGCGTGTCGGCGACGGCAAAGAGCGCACGCGTCGCCTTGTTGACGCCGGCATCGGTCGCCTGCGCAGAAAGGGCGACCGCCACCACCAGCGTGAACGGATTGACATGCTCGAGTTCGCCTCTCGGCTCCGGGCGCTGAATGGAGAACCGGTGAAAGATTTCCTCGATTTCGGCGGGACTGTAGGCGGTGCGTGGTCGTGCCCGCGAGCGGCCGGCTGCCGTCGGCTTCGATTTTGCCATTTCCCCTGGCGATTTGAGTTTTACGTTTTTCATGCTGCATCTATAGTCATTGGTCATGACCGAAGGCAACGCCGAGACAAGCATCAACGACCAGCCGATCTTCGCGGCCGAGCTTACGCCCTACCGCTCGCTCGGTTACAAGGGCTTCAAGGTTCTTCTGATGATCGCCGGTGCAATGAGCCTGGTTCATGTCTTCGTGTTCCTGGTCATCGGCGCTTGGCCGATTGTCTTCTTCCTCGGGCTGGATTTCGTCCTGCTCTTCGGAGCGTTCTGGCTCAACTACCACTCGGCTCGCGCCCGCGAAGAGGTCAGCGTTTCGCGCACAGACGTGGCAGTGAGGAAGTTTGCACCGTCGGGGAGAATGATCGAACATCGTTTCAACCCCTTCTGGGCGCGATTCAGCATCAGCCGGCATCAGGAGATCGGGATCGTTTCGATGATGATCAGCGGTGGCGGCCGCCAGACCGATGTCGGGTCATTCCTCAATCGCGATGATCGCGAAACGTTCGCCGCAGCCTTCGCCCGCGCACTGGCAACGGCCAGATCGCGATGATCCTCGACCCTCGCGCTTCGACAAGAAACGGGTGGTTATAGAGCCCCTCGCATGATTACCTGTGAGATGACAGGAGATGATCATGAACGTTGTTACATCGATTCCCACCGATATCACGCCGGAAGGCACGGACTATGACACCGTCTGTCGCGTGATCGAGATGCTGACGGAGGATTATCGCGATCAGCCGTCGCTAGAAAAGATCGCCGGTCGCCTGGGCCAGTCGCCGACGCAGCTCCAAAAGACCTTCACCCGCTGGGCCGGCCTCTCGCCCAAGGCCTTCCTCCAAGCGGTAACGCTCGACCACGCCAAGCGGCTCCTGCGGCAGGAAGACATGCCGCTGCTCGAGACCAGCTTCGAGGTCGGGCTGTCCGGCCCCGGGCGCCTGCACGACCTCTTCGTCACCCATGAGGCGATGTCCCCCGGCGAATGGAAAGCGCGCGGCGCAGGCCTTACCGTCCGCTACGGTTTCCATCCCTCACCCTTCGGCACGGCGCTGGTGATGATCACCGAGCGGGGCCTCGCGGGGCTGGCCTTTGCCGATGTCGGCCAGGAGCGCGCAAGTTTCGACGATATGGCGCACCGGTGGCCGAACGCCAACTATGTCGAGGACAGCGCGGCGACAGCGCGCTACGCGGCCCGCATCTTCAATCCGGAGCGCTGGTGCGCGGAAGAACCGCTGCGCATCTTCCTGATCGGCTCGGATTTCCAGGTGAGAGTCTGGCAGGCGTTGCTGAACATTCCGCTCGGAAAGGCGACAAGCTACTCGAAGATCGCGGATGAAATCGGCCAACCGACGGCATCGCGTGCTGTCGGCGCCGCCGTCGGGCGAAATCCGATTTCCTTCGTCGTGCCCTGCCATCGTGCGCTCGGCAAGAGCGGTGACTTGACCGGCTATCATTGGGGACTGACGCGAAAGCGCGCGATCCTCGGTTGGGAAGCGGGCAAGGCGTGAAGCGATAGAGGGGTGCTGCGGCGCCGCTGTGCGGGAAGAACGGGCGGGGTGGCCGCCGTTTTCGCGCCTCACCCCAGCCTTCTCCCCGCGGGCGGGGAGAAGGCTGAGGGTAAAATCTCTTCCCGCTTAACACATCAGATTAATGCGCGCCGGACATATCGCCCAGCACTTCCTTGGAGGCGACCGTGGAGTCTGCCTTGAGCTTGTAGACCATCGGAACGCCGGTCGCCAAATTGAGCTTCAGGATCTGTTCCTTGGTCAGCTTGTCGAGAACCATGACCAGCGCGCGCAGCGAATTGCCATGCGCGGCAACCAGTACCTTCTGGCCGGAAAGCACGCGCGGCAGAATGTCGGTGAGATAATAGGGCCAGACACGCGCGCCGGTATCGCGCAGGCTTTCGCCGCCCGGCGGCGAGACGTCATAGGAGCGGCGCCAGATGTGGACCTGCTCCTCGCCCCATTTCGCGCGCGCATCGTCCTTGTTGAGGCCGGAAAGATCGCCGTAGTCGCGTTCGTTCAGCGCCTGATCGCGGATCGTTTCTAGCGACGACTGGCCGACGGCGTCGAGAACGAGTTGGCAGGTGCGCTGTGCGCGGACGAGCGAAGACGTGAAGGCGATGTCGAATTTGATGCCGTAGTCGGCGAGCGCCTTGCCGCCGGCCTTCGCCTCCTCGACGCCAAGTTCGGTCAGGTCCGGATCACGCCATCCGGTGAAGAGATTCTTCAGGTTCCATTCGCTCTGGCCATGCCGAACGAGAACGAGGGTGCCGCTCATTTCGATTTCCTCTTGAAAGATTTAGCTGTCAGTCGAGCCCGAGAACATCGAGCATGGAATAGAAGCCCGGCTTCTGGTTGCGCCCCCAAAGGGCCGCAGTCACCGCACCGCGCGCAAAGATGGTACGATCCGTGGCGCTGTGCGAGAGGGTCACCTGTTCGCCTTCACCGGCGATAATGACGGAGTGCTCGCCGATGACGGAGCCGCCGCGCAAGGTGGCAAAGCCGATCGCCCCCTGCGGCCGGGCGCCGGTATGGCCGTCGCGCACCCGCACCGAATGCTCCGCAAGGGCGATGCCGCGACCCTTGGCCGCCGCCTCGCCGAGCAGCAGGGCCGTGCCGGACGGCGCATCGACCTTGTGCTTGTGGTGCATTTCCAGGATTTCGATGTCCCAGGCCGCCGCCCCGAGCGCACGCGCCGCCTTCTCCGTCAGCACGCCGAGAAGATTGACGCCGAGGCTCATATTGCCGGATTTGATGACGCGAGCGTGGCGGGCCGCGGCGCGGATCCTGGCCTCGTCGTCTGCCGAACATCCCGTCGTGCCGATGACATGAACGATGCGCGCCTGAGCCGCGAGGCCGGCGAATTCGACGGTGCTCGCCGGCGAGGTGAAGTCGAGCACGCCTTCCGCATCAACGAACGCTTCGAGCGGCTTGTCCGTGACCGGGACGCCGATCGGCCCGAGCCCAGAGAGTTCGCCGGCGTCGCGGCCGACGAAAGGCGAACCGGGCCGCGCGACTGCGGCGTGCAGGCGCACGCCCTCCATCGCATGAGCAATCCGGATCAGCGTCTGGCCCATTCGGCCGGCCGCGCCGACCACCACGAGCTTCATATCCGTTTCGCTCATTGTCAAATTCCCTCGTTCCTAGATCACGATGATTTGGGTCGAATCGACCCAAAATCGTGAACGTGATCGATTCCAGTCAGTTGGAGCGGAGTGCGGGCGGAAACCGCGTACACTTTTCCTCATTCCGCTCTAAAGGATTTGTGCCTCGGCCGGCACATCCGGGCTGCGCCCTTGGAGGTTGTGGAGCCGAGCGTAAAGACCGTCCGGGCGGCGTGCAAGCTCCTCGTGCGTCCCCTCCTCCACGACCCGGCCATCCTTCATGACGACGATCTTGTCGGCGTTGACCACCGTGGAGAGGCGATGGGCGATGACGATGACGGTCCGGCCGCTCATCGCCTGGTCGAGGGCCTTCTGAACGGCCGCCTCTGACTCGGTATCGAGCGCCGAGGTCGCTTCATCGAGAAGAAGAATGGGTGCATTGCGAACGAGCGCACGGGCGATCGACAGGCGCTGGCGCTGGCCGCCGGAGAGCGTGATACCATGTTCGCCGACAGGCGTGTCATAGCCCTGCGGCTGCGCCAGGATGAAATCATGCGCAAAGGCGAGCCGCGCCGCTTCCTCGATTTCCGCATCCGTGGCGTCCGGCCGTCCATAGCGGATATTGTCGCGGATCGAGCCCTCGAAAAGATAGGGTTGCTGCGAGACATAGGCGAGGCCGTTGCGCAGCGAATGCTTGGTAACGCCGGCGATGTCCTGGCCATCGATGAGGATCTGTCCCGACTGTGGATCGTAGAACCGCGGGATGAGGCTGATAATGGTCGATTTGCCGGCACCGGAGGGGCCGACCAGCGCGGTGGTCTTCCCGCCCTCAGCGTGGAAGCTGACGCCCTTCAGGATCTCATCGCCCGCGCCATAGGCGAAGTGCACGTCGCGCAACTCAACCGTCGCTTCGCTGAGCTTCAGTTCGGTCGCATCCGGACGATCGCGCTGATGCGGAACCGTGTCGAGAATTTCGTAGACCATGCGGGCATTGACAGCGGCACGCTCCAGCGACACCTGCAGGCGCGCCAACCGCCGTGCCGGGTCGTAAGCCATCAGCAGAGCGGTGACGAAAGCGAAGAAGGCGCCCGGCGGCACGTTGCTGTAAATCGCGCGAAAGGCACTGTAGGCGAGCACGCTCGATATCGCCAGTCCGGCAAAGGTTTCCGTCATCGGCGCCGTACGTTCGCTGAGCCGCGCAATGCGGTTCGCACGGTTTTCGGCGCGATCGATGATCGCCTCGACTTTGCGGCGCAGTTCGTTCTCCATCGTGAAGGCTTTGACGATGGTGACGCCTTGAATGGTCTCCTGCATCGCGCCGAGAACGCGGCTGTTGACTTCGACCGCCTCCCGCGTCGCCAGGCGCAGACGCCTGGAGATGTAGCGTAGGCCGATAAGCAGCGGCGGCGCGACAAGGAAGACGATCAGAGAGAGCAGCCAGTCCTTGCTGAACATGACGCCGACAAGGCCGATCAAGGTCAGAAAATCGCGTGCGATCGACGTGACCGTCATGTTCAGTACGTCGCGGATGCCGCTGACATTCTGACTGATCTTCGCCGCGAGCTGGGCCGAACGCTGTTCGTGGAAATAGCCGACGCTGAGAGCCATCAGGTGCGCGTAAAGCCGGCGCTGATAGCGTGCAACGATATTGTTGCCGATCTTCGAGAGCGCAACGGCCTGCCCGTAGGTTGCAAGCCCCCGCAGGACGAAGGCGGCGAAGATGGCGCTGCAGATCAGCAGGACGATATCCGCCCGTCTGTTGGCAAACGCCTCGTTGATTACGGTCTCCATGATCCAGGCGGTGAAGCCCGTCGTCGCCGCCACCACCACCAGGCAGGCGATGACAAAAGCATAGCCGCGGATATGATCGCGACCGTTTTCGGCAATGACGCGCCGCAGGATCCCGCTGATTGTTTCGGAATCGACCGCGCGCTGTTTTCTATCGCTGGCGTTCAATAAGGCCGTCTTCCCTGAGCCGCTGTGGGATGCCGCGCACCGGCATCGCCTGCCGGGGCTCTATAGTGGTTTGATGCCGCTTTGGCGAGTCTTGCGTGTTTCGGGGCGCTCAGCTTCTCCAGCGCCGTCCCTCTGTTGCAACACCGAAGTCTCTTGGCGCGCGCGCAAATGTGGCGAGCCCGGAGAGCGCCGCCATGGGATGGATGACCGCGAAAGTGGGAATCGTGCGCATCAGCGCGGAATGTGGCGCCTTGTTCTCGAAGGCGGCACGGAACTCCGGTTTCATCAACGCTGGCAGTATCTTTTGCGAAATACCGCCGGCAAGGAAAACGCCGCCCCGCGCCATGAAGATCAGCGCCATGTCGCCGGCGACACGCCCGAGATAGGTGCAGAAGAGCGAGACGGTTTCGACCGCGGCCGGATCGGCACCCGACAATGCTGTCGTCGTTACTTCCGCCTGATCCTTGAGCAGCGGCTCTACGCCATCGGCGGCGCAGACCGCCCGATAGAGGTTCATGATGCCGCGGCCGCAGAGGATCTGCTCGCCCGCCATGCGGCCCTCGATTGGCTCCAGGAACGGCCAGATCCTGAAATCCCGCTCGGTGCGCGGCCCGATGTCGACATGGCCGCCTTCGCCCGGCACCGGGATCCAGGTGCGTTGCGCAAAGACAAGGCCGGCGACGCCGAGTCCTGTCCCTGGCCCGAGCACGACACGCGAAGTCAGCGGCCGGACGCTGCCGCCACCGATCTGGACAAGGTCGCCATCGGCCGGCGCAGCGATGGCGAGCGCCTGCGCCTCGAAGTCGTTGATGACCAGCACGTCTTCGAGGCCGAGGCTTGCGAGCATGTCCTTCGGACGGATCACCCAGCCGGCATTCGTCAGCGGGATTTCATCGCCTTTGATCGGACCCGCGACCGCCAGGATGGCCGAACGCGGCTGAACGGACGTCTTGTCGAGGATGCTCCTCTGCATCGCCTCCTCGATCGTCGCGAAATCGCCCGTCTTGATCGGAGGAAGCTGCTTCGGTTCGGCATTGGCATCGACGAGCAGTGCGAAGCGGGCATTCGTGCCGCCGATATCGCCGATCAAGATTGGAAAGGAGAAACTGTGATCACTCGCACTGGGCATGGCAAATCCGTCCTGATCGCGGCGTGAGATTTTGTGATGTGTATCAGTTGGGCTTGAAGTCGATCAACTGCTCGGCCGTCGCGCGGTTGAGCGCCATCGGAATGTCATAGACGATTGCAAGCCGCATCAGCGCCTTGACGTCGACGTCGTGCGGCATGGCTGTGAGCGGATCGACGAAGAAGATCAGGAAGTGCACGTCGCCCGTTGCGATCATCGCGCCGATCTGCTGGTCGCCGCCGAGCGGTCCGCTTTTCAGGCGCGTGATATCAAGGCCCGGGCAGACGTCGAGAACACGGCCGCCGGTTGTTCCGGTCGCGACGATCTTCCAGTCGGACAACACGGCCTCGTTTGCCTTGGCAAAGGCGGCAAGGTCATCTTTCTTCTGATCATGGGCGATCAGGGCAAGACATTTCCGATCTGCCATGCAGCGTCCCCGGCAAGAGTTCACGATCGCTTGAAGCGGAAGGCGCGTGTCCGTCGCTATTTTAAATCGATTTGAGCGCCCTATACAGGAGCATCGTGAAATTGGAAAGTCATTTGCAACACCCGTGTCGCTGCCATGGAAGGCCGCACCGCAACCGTAGGTGGCTCCTCGGCCGCATACCGAATCTCACGCTACTGCAAAGGAGGACGCGGCGCCGGCACCGGAATCTTTTCGAGCGGGGTGTCCGCTGCGGCGCCGATGATGGCCTCTACGCTCACTGCTGCGGCAGGCACTGCGGCGACGGAGCGATAGGCCGTCCCGTAGGTGGCTTCCTGTTCTGATGCCGGAGGGGGACCGTTCAGCACCAGGGTGCAGGCTTTCGGCAGATCGGCGAGCATCGCAAATTTCGGCTTCACTGGCTTCTCGGGTTTCTTCTTCGGCTTCGCCCAGGGTTCGTCGGTGAACCACCAGGCCAGCGACTTGCCGCAGCCGTCGCCAGCGGGCACCGCCGCCTGACCCTTGCAGCCCTTCGCATCCGCCGGACATTTGATGCGAACATGGAAATGGTAGTCGTGACCATAGATCGGTCGAACTTTGCCGAGCGCCGAGCGGTCGCCGGTCCATGTATTGCAGAGCTTCTTCTTGATGGCGGGATTGACGAAGACGCGCTCGACCTGCGGATAGCTCGCCGCCAGCATGATTAGCCGCGCATGAGCAGGCGTCCAGATCGACGGGTCGACCGTCAGGAACTTGTCCTTTTGCAGCATGGAAGTTGCCGAAATCGATTCGCGTTCCTGATAGCTCAGCGTCCTCTGCGGCATCGGCGTCAACCAGATGTCGGCATCGAGACCGATCTGATGCGAGGCATGGCCGGAGAGCATCGGGCCGCCGCGCGGCTGCGATATATCGCCGAGCAGGAGTCCGGGCCAGCCGATCTTTTCGACCGCATCGTGCGAGAAGCGTTCGATCAGCGCGATCATAGCAGGGTGGCCCCAGCGGCGATTGCGCGACAGGCGCATGGCCTGCCACGTCGGACCGTCCGTCGGGATCGCGACGCCGCCGGCGAGGCAGCCCTTGGAATAGAAGCCGTATGAGGCTGCCGCCGCCTGCGTAGGTAATGTCTTTGTGCCAAAGAGCTCCTTGGCCGGTGTGCCATCCGCGCGGGCGGCATCCGCCGTGAGGACGCTTGCACCGACGATCAAAGCCACTAGCGCAGAACCGCAAGATCGAAGTGCAGCGCGCGTATTCAATCCCATTCCATCCCCCCGTTCGGCGGCGACGCGGCTCAAGCCGCCATCTCCCCTATCCTGATTCGCCGCTGTTGCACGACTCACCAGGATGTGACTCAAAAAATTCGCCTGATTTTGGGCGAGTCCTGTCAATTGCCCCGATTTCGCCTATTCTGCTCCCAAGGATCATCGACAACATAAGGAGAAACGGTGGAATGATGGATTTTGGCGGTATTGTAAGAACGAAGCTCGCGACCGCATTTCTGGCAACGTTCCTACTTTTACCGTCCGTAGTAAATGCCGGAGAACCAGCCACCTGGCATCACGGCCTGTCGCTCGTCGGTGAACTCAAATACGCGCCAGGTTTTAAGCATTTCGACTATGTGAACCCGCAGGCACCGAAGGGCGGCGATCTCCGGCTTTCGCAGACGGGCACGTTCGACTCGTTCAATCCTCTGCTTGTAAAGGGCGAGGTAGCCGTTGGTCTTCCTCTGGTCTTCGACACGTTGATGAAACCGTCGGACGACGAGATCTCGACCGCCTACGGGCTTCTCGCCGAAAGCGTTTCCTTTCCGGACGATGTTTCCTCGGCCACCTTTCGCCTGAGAAAGGAGGCGAAATGGTCTGACGGAAAACCGGTGACGCCGGAGGATGTCGTCTTCAGCTTCGAGAAGGGCAAGGAGCTCAATCCGCTCTACCAGAGCTACTACAGGAACGTGGTGGAGGTGGAGAAGACAGGGGAGCGAGACGTTACCTTCCGCTTCGACGAAAAGAACAATCGCGAATTGCCGCATATTCTCGGCCAGATCCTGATTGTCCCGAAACATTGGTGGGAAGGCATGGGACCGGACGGCAAACCGCGCGACATCAGCCGGACGACCCTGGAGCCGGTGATGGGATCAGGCCCCTACCGCATTGCTTCGTTTTCGGCCGGGTCGACCATTCGCTATGAACGGAGGGACGACTATTGGGGATCGGCGCTCAACGTCAATGTCGGGCAGAATAATTTCGGCTCGATCGCCTATACCTTCTTCGGCGACAGCGGTGTCGAGTTCGAAGCCTTCCGCGCCGGCGACGTCGATTTCTGGCGCGAGACCCAATCGCGCCGTTGGGCAACCGCCTATGACTTTCCGGCGGTCAAAGAGGGACGCGTGAAACGCGAGGAAGTGCCGTTCCGGGCGACCGGCGTGATGCAGGCACTTGTGCCGAATATGCGCCGCAAACCGTTCGATGACGAGAGAGTGCGAGAGGCTCTCAACTACGCGCTCGACTTCGAGGAACTGAACCGAACCGTTTTCTTCAACCAATACACGCGGGTGAACAGCTACTTCTTTTTGACGGAACTTGCTTCCTCGGGCCTGCCGGAGGGACAGGAACTGGCGATCCTTAAAGAGGTCAAGAACCTAGTCCCGCCGGAAGTGTTCACCACCCCTTACACGAATCCGGTGGGCGGCACGGCGCAGAAGGCACGCGACAATCTGCGCAAAGCGATTGCTCTTCTGAAGGAGGCAGGCTTCGAGCTCAAGGGCAACCGCATGATCAACACGGCAACCGGAAAGCCGTTTTCCTTTGAGATCCTGCTGAGCAGTCCCATGCTGGAGCGGGTGGCCCTGCCCTATGCACAGAACCTCAAACGGATCGGCATAGAGGCGCGCGTGCGCACGGTCGATCCCTCGCAATATACAAACCGGGAACGGGCTTTCGACTACGACATGACCTGGGAAGTCTGGGGACAGACCTTGAGTCCGGGAAATGAACAGGAGGACTTCTGGGGATCGAAATCCGCCGCACGCGAGGGTTCGAGAAATTACGCCGGCATCGCCGACGCTGGGGTCGATGCATTGATCAACCGCGTCATCTTCGCCAAAGACCGCGACACGCTTGTGGCTGCCACCAAGGCGCTTGACCGGGTCCTGTTGGCTCACCATTACGTGGTCCCGCTTTACTACCCGCGAGCGGCAAATATCGCCTACTGGGACACGGTCGGCAGGCCGGCGGAACTGCCGAAATATTCGATCGGCTTTCCCGACGCATGGTGGTCCACGCGTGCTGCCAAGCAATGAGACCCTTGCGCTTAAGGCGGCTCTCGATTCCAAATGCAAAAAACGAATCACTCAAATACGGAATGACCGGCGTAACATGCGCGTGGCAAGGAGTATCAGGGATTGAGACGAAATAGACGGCAAGCTAGAGCCCCGCGGGTCCCGGCGATCGGCGGCGCCACAATGCCGAGGTTCGCCTGATGGGTGCCTATATCCTGCGTCGGTTGCTGCTGATGATCCCGACCATCGTTGGAATCATGGCCATTTCCTTCGCCGTCGTGCAGTTCGCACCGGGCGGGCCGGTCGAACAGGTGATTTCAGACCTCACCAACGCTGCCGGGTCGGATAGGCTTTCCGGCAGCGGCGGCGATCTCCTGCAGGGCGGCGGCGACGAGGGCGGCAGCTATCGCGGCGCGCAGGGCCTCGACCCCGAATTTATCGCAAAGCTTGAAAAGCAGTTCGGCTTCGACAAGCCGCCGCTCGAACGATTCGTCACCATGATGTGGAATTATATCCGCTTCGATTTCGGCGAGAGCTTCTTCCGCAACACCTCCGTCATCGACCTCATTATCGAAAAAATGCCGGTGTCGATTTCGCTCGGGCTGTGGATCCTCCTGTTTTCCTACGGCATCTCGATCCCGCTCGGCATCAAGAAGGCCGTCTCCGACGGGTCGACATTCGACGTCTGGACCTCCGGCGTCATCGTCGTTGGCTATGCGGTGCCGAGCTTCCTCTTCGCGATCCTCTTGATCGTTCTCTTCGCGGGCGGCTCCTTCTTCGACTGGTTCCCCTTGCGCGGCCTCGTTTCGGACAATTTCCACGAACTTCCCTGGTGGCAGAAGATTCTCGACTATTTCTGGCACATGACGCTGCCGCTGATCACGCTGCTGCTCTCGGCGTTCGCCACGACGACGCTGCTCACCAAGAACTCCTTCATCGACGAGATCAAGAAACAGTACGTAACCACGGCGCGCGCCAAGGGACTGGCCGAGCGTCAGGTGCTCTACGGCCATGTGTTCCGCAATGCGATGCTCATCATCATCGCCAGCTTCCCCGCCGCCTTCATTTCCGCCTTCTTCACCGGTTCGCTGCTGATCGAATATATCTTCTCCCTCGATGGGCTCGGCCGGCTCGGCTACGACGCCGTCGTCAAGCGCGATTATCCGATCGTCTTCGCGACGCTCTACATCTTTTCGCTGATGGGCCTCTTCGTCAGCTTGCTCTCCGATCTGATCTATACCTGGGTCGACCCCCGCATCGACTTCGAGCGGAGGGACGTCTG
The DNA here is from genome assembly GCF_029892045.1 of Sinorhizobium numidicum. Taxonomy (NCBI): domain Bacteria; kingdom Pseudomonadati; phylum Pseudomonadota; class Alphaproteobacteria; order Hyphomicrobiales; family Rhizobiaceae; genus Sinorhizobium; species Sinorhizobium numidicum. The sequence continues at coordinate 140,994 of NZ_CP120368.1, read as the reverse complement.
ATGAGTGCCGTGACGACATTTGTCGGCGCCCCCCAAAGAGGTTGGCTGACGCCGATCGGTCAGCGGCGCTGGCAGAATTTCAAAGCCAACCGGCGCGGCTACTGGTCGCTCTGGATCTTCCTCCTTCTGTTCGGTCTCAGCCTCTTTGCGGAATTCATCGCCAACGAAAAGCCGATCGTCGCCTCCTACAAGGGCGAGATCCTGTTCCCGGTGCTGGTCGACTATCCGGAAGAGAAATTCGGCGGCTTCCTGGCCGAAGCCGACTACCGGTCCGACTTCATCCGCGACGAGATCGAAGCGAATGGCTGGATGATATGGCCGCCGATCCGCTATTCCTATCAGACAGTCAACTCCTACATTCCGCACTCGGCGCCGACGCCGCCCTTCTGGCTGATGGACAAGAAAGAACGCTGTTCGGCCTATCCGCAAGGCGCCGACGACCGGGGATGTACGCTCGGCAACCTGAACTGGCTCGGCACCGACGACCAGGCGCGAGACGTCATGGCGCGGATGATCTACGGCTTCCGCCTTTCGGTGCTCTTCGGTCTGCTGCTGACGATCGCCTCGGCGGTGATCGGCGTTACGGCCGGGGCGGTTCAGGGCTATTTCGGCGGCTGGACCGACCTTTTGCTGCAACGTTTCATCGAGATCTGGTCTTCGATGCCGGTGCTCTACATCCTGCTCATCATCGCCGCCATCCTGCCGCCCGGCTTCTTCGTCCTGCTCGGCATCATGCTGCTCTTCTCCTGGGTCGGCTTCGTCGGCGTGGTCAGGGCCGAGTTCCTGAGAGCGCGCAATTTCGAATATGTGAACGCGGCGCGCGCCCTTGGCGTCGGCAATGGCACGATCATGTACCGGCATCTCCTGCCGAATGCCATGGTCGCCACGCTCACCTTCCTGCCCTTCATCCTTTCCGGCTCGATCACCACCTTGACCTCGCTCGACTTTCTCGGCTTCGGCATGCCGCCCGGCTCTCCCTCGCTCGGCGAGATGATCGCTCAGGGCAAATCGAACCTTCAGGCGCCATGGCTGGGGCTCACAGCCTTCTTCTCCATGTCGGTCATGCTTTCGCTCTTGATCTTCGTCGGCGAAGCGACGCGCGACGCCTTCGACCCCAGAAAGACATTCCGGTGAGCGCGACCATGGCAGATACACTCCTCTCCGTCCGCGATCTCTCCGTCGCGTTTCATCAAGGCGGCGAAACGTCCGTTGCCGTCGACCGCATCTCCTTCGACGTGCGACGCGGCGAAACGGTGGCGCTCGTAGGCGAGTCCGGCTCGGGCAAGTCGGTCTCGGCGAACTCGATCGTCAAGCTCCTGCCCTACCCGGCGGCAAGCCACCCAAGCGGCGAGATCGTCTTCAACGGCAAGGATCTCCTGAAGGCAAGCGATGCCGAGCTGCGCCATGTCCGCGGCAACGACATCACCATGATCTTCCAGGAGCCGATGACGTCGCTCAATCCGCTGCACACGATCGAGCAGCAGATCGGAGAAATCCTCGAACTGCACCAGGAATTGAAAGGAGCCGCCGCGCGCCAGAAAATGCTGGAGCTTCTCAACCAGGTCGGCATCCGCGAACCGGAGAAACGGCTGGGTGCCTACCCGCATGAACTCTCAGGCGGGCAGCGGCAGCGCGTGATGATCGCCATGGCGCTTGCCAACCGGCCGGAGCTTCTGATCGCCGACGAACCGACGACGGCGCTCGACGTCACCGTGCAGGCACAGATCCTCGAGCTTCTCAAGTTGTTGAAGGATCAGCATGGCATGTCCATGCTCTTCATCACCCATGACCTCGGCATCGTCCGCAAGATCGCCGACCGGGTCTGTGTGATGACCAAGGGCAAGATCGTCGAAACCGGGCCGACCGCCGAGATCTTCGCCAATCCGCAGCACGCCTATACTCGCCATCTGCTTGCTTCCGAACCGAAGGGCGAACCGCCGGTTTCCGATGCCTCGAAGCCGATCGTCGTCGAGGCGCAGGACGTGAAGGTCTGGTTTCCGATCAAGGCGGGCTTTCTGCGCCGCGTCGTCGACCACGTGAAGGCGGTCGACGGCATCGATCTCAAGCTTCGCGCCGGGCAGACACTCGGCGTCGTCGGCGAATCCGGTTCGGGCAAGACCACGCTCGGTCTGGCGCTGACGCGCCTCATTTCATCGAAGGGGCGGATCGCCTTCGTCGGCAAAAATATCGAAGACTACAGCTTTCGTGAGATGAGGCCGCTCAGAAACAGGATGCAGGTGGTCTTCCAGGATCCCTACGGCTCGCTCAGCCCACGCATGTCGATCGCCGATATCGTCGGCGAGGGACTGAAGATCCACGAAAGCGGCCTGTCCAGCGACGAACGTGACGCACGCGTCGCCGCCGCGCTGCAGGAGGTAGGCCTCGATCCGGCGACCCGCTGGCGTTATCCGCACGAATTCTCCGGCGGCCAGCGCCAGCGCATCGCCATTGCCCGCGCCATGGTTTTGAAACCCCAATTCGTCATGCTGGACGAACCAACCTCGGCGCTCGACATGAGCGTCCAGGCGCAGGTGGTCGATCTGCTGCGCGATCTGCAGCGCAAACATAATCTCGCCTATCTGTTCATCAGCCACGATCTCAAGGTCGTGCGCGCGCTTGCCAACGAGGTGATCGTCATGCGCCTTGGCAAAGTGGTGGAACAGGGGCCGGCCGAGCGCATCTTCAGCGCCCCCAGCGAAGACTACACCAAGGCATTGATGGCCGCCGCCTTCAATCTCGAAGCCGTTAATCTCTCCGCCATCCGCCAATAGAGTGCCCGCAATGCCCACCAACAGCCCCGTTATCGTCGATCTGAAGTTCATTCCGGAGGAAGTGGAAGCTGCTCTGCAGGGCGCGTTTCCCGGTCGCGAGGTGATCAATCTTGCGGATTCGGCCCGTCAGGGGCGGGATCTCTCGGGCATAGACTATGCGGTCGTCTGGAAATCCGCCCCCGACCTCTTTTCGCGCGCACCCGACCTGAAGGTCGTCTTTTCCGGCGGCGCCGGTGTCGATCATGTGTTGACGTTGCCGGGCCTGCCGGACGTGCCGCTGGTGCGTTTCGTCGACCGGACGCTGACGGCGCGCATGAGCGAATGGGTGGTGATGCAATGCCTGCTGCATTTGCGCCAGCATCGGGCCTATGAGGCGCTGGCGAAGAAGAGGGAATGGCGCGACCTGATCCAGCCTGAGGCCGCCGATGTCACCGTCGGCATCATGGGGATGGGCGTGCTCGGTCAGGATTCGGCCCGCAAGCTCGCAATTATGGGCTTCAAGGTGATTGGCTGGTCGCGCAGCAAACGCGCTGTCGAAGGCATGGACACCCACGGTGCAGCCGAGATCGACTCCTTTCTGGCGCGCACCGATTTTCTGGTCGGGCTCTTGCCGCTGACGCCGGAAACCACGGGGATTTTCAACAGCACCCTTTTCGCAAAACTCAGCCGCAAGGGGCCGTTCGGCGCACCGGTCTTCATCAATGCCGGCCGCGGCGGCAGCCAGGTGGAAGCCGACATCTTGGAATGCCTCGATTCCGGTGTGCTCGCGGGAGCCTCGCTCGACGTCTTCGAGCGGGAGCCGCTCTCTCCCGAAAGCCGCTTCTGGGACATGCCCAATGTCTTTGTGACGCCGCATGTCGCCGCCTCGTCCGATGTGAAGGCACTTTTCGCTCATGTCGAACAGCAGATCGCCCGCTTCGAAAGCGGGCTGCCGCTCGAGCATGTGGTCGATAAATTAGCCGGCTACTGAGCACACGACTCGTCATCCTCGGGCTTGACCCGCGGATCCAAGCACGAGCGATCGAGGGCGCGCATATGAGGGAAGCCCGAGGACGGCCGGCTGGGTGAAGCCGTCCAAAGCCGCTGAACGTCGATGAAGCTGCAGAAACCGCGTCACAGAGGCCGGATGACGCGAAACTATCGTGATCTAAGGTCGGCGATAGCCGGTCGGTTGATCGTAAAGCCAGCTGATGCGGCGGATGGCGTCCTCAAGCCCCTCGCGGGCGACCGTCATCGTATGGCCGTTGGCGTGCACCAGCGTCTTCTCGTCCTCCATGATGGCGACATGGCCCTTCCAGAAGACGAGATCGCCGCGCGCAAGTTCGTCGCGCGGAATCGCCCGGCCGAGCGCGACGGCCTGCATGTCCGTGTCGCGCGGGACGCGCCGGCCGGTCATCTGCATCGATAGCTGCACGAGGCCGGAACAGTCGATGCCGAAACCGGAGCGGCCACCCCATAGGTACGGCGTCTCGAAAAAGCGGGTGGCGATTGAAACGTAGTCTTCGGCAATGGCACTTCCGGCGGCAGCGCAATGATTGGCGACGACCGCCAGTCCGCCGTCGAGGAGAAAATACCGAGTGCCGCGCGTCTCGGCTTCTCCGACGACGTTGAGGCGGCTGCCCATGGACAGCGCGAAAGCTTGCGGAAAGCGCAAATCCGGACCGCGATAGACGAAAGTCCGCGGCACCGCGACGATATGACTCGCGGGCACCTCCGGTGCTGTGACCGCATTGTGCGGCACATAGCCGACATAACCGTCGAGATCGGATTTGACCCAGGCCCATCCGCCCGAAACATCGAGAACGCGCGCCGTTTCGCCATAGAGCAATTCCGTATCCGTGCCGCAGGCAGCGTCGGGCCTTGCCCGTAGGGGCGTAACGGGCAGGGATATGGTGGCCGGCGTACCATCGACAAAACGCTTCGCTTCCACGAGGCCGCGCAAGCGCTCCTCGGCGAGGTCTTCGCGATAGGCATTGAGACGACGGTCAAGCATTTCAGGCATGGTTGAACTCACAGTTTTCGGCCCTGATTGATGATCAAATCGCCGAATTTTTCAAGGTAAAGCGCACCCTCGACCGTACGTTTTATGATGACATTACGCCTGTCGCGCTCGTCGCGCACGCGATCGACCAGCCCGAGGGCGCCCATCGTGTCGAGCGCCCGCGTGATCACCGGCTTCGTCACGCCGAGCGTCGCCGCGAGGCCGCGGACCGTGTGCGGCGGCGGCACGAGATAGATCTCGAGCAGCATCGCCATCTGGCGCAGCGTGAGATCGCGGCTGTCCACCCGGACCTGCTCGAGCGATACGGCATGCCAGAGTCTCAACGCTTGAGAAGGCGTAAGTTCGACCGGCAAAGGAAACTCCTGCGTAAACTGAGCTTTGCCACAATAATCGACCGATCGTTACGCAAGCGTTTCCTTGGATCAATTGGAGGCGCGGCCAAGACCTATCGCCGCGCTAGCCCGCAATCCCGCTTATGTGGTGATAGAGCGCCCGGATCGCCTGTGCCTCGCCGCCGACCGGCGAATGCGGGCGCTCGGCTTGCGCCCAGCCGAAGATGTCTAAATGCACCCAGCTCTTCGCATTGGTCACGAAGCGCTTGAGAAAGAGCGCTGCCGTGATCGAGCCGGCCATGCCGCCGGAGGGGGCATTGGTCAGGTCGGCAATGCGGGCTGAGATGTCCTTATCGTAGCCCATGTGAAGCGGCATTCGCCAGATCGGATCATCGACGCTGAGGCTCGCTTCGGCAAGATCGCGGGCAAGTTCGCCATCGTCTGTGAAGAAGGGCGGCAGATCGGGGCCGAGGGCGACGCGGGCGGCGCCCGTCAGCGTCGCCATGTCGATCAGCAGGTCGGTTTTCTCCTCGTCGGCATAGGCAAGCGCGTCGGCGAGAATCAACCGGCCCTCGGCATCGGTATTGTCGATCTGCACCGTCAGCCCCTTGCGGCTCCGGTAGATGTCGCCCGGCCGGAACGCGTTCGACGAGATCGAGTTCTCGACCACGGGAACGATGACGCGCAGATCGACTTTGAGCTTCGCGTCCATGATCATCAGCGCCAAGCCCATGACATTCGCTGCACCGCCCATGTCCTTCTTCATCAAGAGCATCGAGGCGGCCGGTTTGATGTCGAGGCCGCCGGTATCGAAGCAGACGCCCTTGCCGACGAGCGTCACCTTTCGGTGCCCCTTCTTGCCCCAGCGCATCTCAAGGAGTCGTGGCGGTTCGGCACTGGCTCGGCCAACCGTGTGCACCAGCGGGAAATTCTGCGTCAGCAAGGCTTCGCCGGATATCACCGAAACGTCGGCCTTATAATGGCTCGCGAGCGCGCGGAATGCCGCCTCCAACGCTTCCGGGCCCATGTCGTTCGTCGGCGTGTTGATAAGGTCGCGGGCGAGGAAAACACCGGCGAGCTGCCGTTTGATATCCGCCGCATCAGCATCGCCAGGAATAAGCAGTGTCGGAGCTTCCGCCTTTGCGGATTTGTAACGCTCGAAACGATAGGAGCCGAGTCCGTAACCCAGTGCCAGGCGATTGGCTGTCAGAGGGGCCGTTTCGATATGCCATTTCCCGGCCGGCAGCGCGCGGGCGAGTTTTCCAGTCAGGAACGGCGCTTCCGAAGGGTTCGCGCCGAGACCGAACAGCGCGCCCCCGAGAGAGCCGTCGGCTGACGGAACAAGAAGGACCGCGCCGGTCTCCGCCTTGAAGCCCGCCTTGCGCGCCCAATCCAGCGCGATCGGATCGATGCTCCCGGTTTCGATATGCGCCGGCGTGACCGCAAAGATCGGCAGCGTCTTGCCGGCGCTGGTGTTGAACGGCGACGGCCGTTCGATGAACTGATAGGGAGCCATGAAAGTCCTCGACTGACAGAAACGGATTCGCGCGATTAACGCTCTGTTAGGGTTAACAGATTATTGCTGGAGTGAAAGTTGCACCGCTGTTGTTGGTAGTTCCGGTGCGAATGCATCCAGAGCGGGACGAGGAAAAGTGTGAAGCGATTTTCCGTCCGCATCCCGCTCTAAACTCTTGGAATCGATCACGACGATTTTGGATTTGTTCAATCCAAATCATCGTCATCTGGGACACCACTCAATGACGACGCGACATGTTCTCTCTTCCTCTATGCATCGCCTGGCGCTTGGGGCCGCCGTCGCGCTGATGGCGTTGTCGCTTAGCGGCTGTGCCGGGCAGCAGAGCAGGAAGGAGCTGACAACCGGCTCTATCTCAAAACTTTCGAAGCCCGTGCAATCGATGACCGCGAGCGAGCTCGCAGCGGCCACGGAAAGCATCGGACAGGCCTATGAGCGCAATCCGAAAGACCGCGAAGCGGGCCTCGACTATGCCAATCTCCTGCGCATGACCGGGCGCAACGAACAGGCGCTCGCGGTGATGCAGCAGGTAGCGATCAACCATCCTACCGACCGCGAGGTCCTCGGCGCCTACGGCAAGGCGCAAGCGGCAGCGGGGCAACTGGAGCAGGCGCTTGCGACGATTGGCCGGGCGCAGACACCGGATCGTCCGGACTGGAAGTTGAAATCCGCCGAGGGCGCCGTGCTCGACCAGCTTGGCCGCTCGGCCGAGGCGCGCTTGCGATACCGCGAGGCTTTGGACCTTCGCCCCAACGAACCCTCCATCCTCTCCAATCTCGGCATGTCCTATCTGCTGACGAAGGATCTGCGAACCGCCGAAACTTATCTCAAGTCCGCCGCCGGCCAACCCGGCGCCGACAGCAGTATTCGCCAGAACCTGGCTCTCGCGGTCGGCCTGCAAGGGCGTTTCCAGGAAGCCGAAACGATCGCCCGCCAGGAACTCACCGCCGAACAGGCGGAAGCGAATGTGGCCTATCTGCGATCGATGCTGTCACAGCAGGGCGCATGGAAGCAGCTCGCCAAGGCGGACGACGCCAACTAAACGGCTTCGAAAGGCGGCGGTGCGAACTGGAGCGTAAGGGTTTATGTCCAGGACCGCGACGCTCTAAAATTTATCCGCCACCTGGATGCCGGCGGGACCGAGAATGACGGCGACGAGTACCGGCAGGAAGAAGAGAATCATCGGCACCGTCAGCTTCGGCGGCAGGGCGGCCGCTTTTTTCTCCGCAGCATTCATGCGTTGATCGCGGCTTTCCTGGGCCAGCACGCGCAAAGCCTGGGCGACCGGTGTGCCGTACCGGTCGGCCTGAATCAGCGCCTGCATCACCGATTTTACGTCTTCGAGACCGGTGCGCATGCCGAGATTCTCGAGCGCGACGCGCCGGTCCGGCAAAAAGGAGAGCTCCGCGGTCGTCAGCACCAGTTCCTCCGCCAGCGGCTGCGACTGCGCCGCAATCTCGTCAGCGACTCGGCGCATCGCGATCTCCATGGACACACCCGATTCGACGCAGATCAGCAACAGGTCGAGCGCATCCGGCCAGGCGCGACGAATGGAATGCTGACGCTTGGAGATGGCGTTGGCGATGAAGATGTTCGGCGCGTAGAAGCCGAGGTAAGCGAACCCGACCGCGAACAACAGCCTGACCATTACCGGCTTGTCGGCAAAGTTTCCGAGAATAAAAATATAGACGACCGCAACGACCAGAAACGCGAACGGCAGACAGAAGCGGGCAAAAAGAAAGGTATTGAGAGCGTTCTGCGACCGATAGCCGGCCGTCTTCAACCGGTTCACGGTGTTTTCATCCACCAGCGCCTTCTTCAGGTTCAGCCGCTCGACGATCTGGCGAACCGAAGTATTGTGCTGTGCTCGCAGGCTTGCCTTGCCGCCTGTCGCCTCAGCATTCAAACGCGCGCGTTCACGGGCGCGAATCTGCTCGCGTTCGGTGGCGACCGATTTCATACGCTTGGTCAGATCGCCGCGCTCGAAGAAGGGGACGGCGAGCGAATAGAAGGTCGCGAGGACAGCCATAGAAACGAGAACGGCGATGATGATATTCGGATCCGTGAGTGTCTTTATCCAGCCGTCCACCGTTAGCCCCTCAAATGTCGAAATTGATCATGTTGCGCATCACCCAGATGCCGATGCTCATCCAGACGGCGGAGGCGCCCATGATGATGTGGCCGCGCGGGTCGGTGAAAAGGACCATCATGTAATCCGGCGAGGTCAGATAGACGAGCGTCGCGACGATGAAGGGCAGCGCGCCGATGATGCAGGCCGATGCCTTGGCCTCCATGGAGAGCGCACTGACCTTCGCCTTCATCTTCCTGCGTTCGCGCAGCACCTTGGAGAGGTTGCCCAGCGCTTCGGACAGATTGCCCCCCGCCTGCGCCTGGATGCCGATGACGATCGCGAAGAAATTCACTTCCGGCAGGGGAATGCTTTGGATCATGCGGCCGCAGGCTTCCGGGACGCTGAGGCCTACCTGCTGGGATTCGACGACTCGCCGGAATTCCGTCTTGACGGGTTCCTGCCCGTCGCTGGCGATCAACCGCAGCGCGTCGTTCAGCGGAAGGCCGGATTTGATGGAGCGAACCATGACGTCGAGGGCATTGGGAAATTCGTCCAGGAATTTCCCGCAGCGCCGCTTGATCATGAAGCTAATGATCCAACGCGGCAGGCCGGCGGCCGCAATCAGCCCGACGCCCGCGGCGATCAGCAATCCCGCCCCGGCGAGCGCGACAACAACGAAGGCAAATAGGCCGAAGAGGGCGCTGAACAGGTAAAACTGTGTAACGGATATCGAGAGGTTCGCTTGCGCCAGCCGCGTCTTCATCGAAGGCACCGTCTTCGCCGATTTCTCCTGCTGCTTCTTCTCGAGTTCCTTCAGCGAATCCTGCACGGATTTGCGTCGCTTCGACATTTCGTTGACGCGATCGCGGGCCGCCTTGATCTGGGCACGGTCGGTTTCGGCCGCGCTCACCCGGCGCAGCCGGCCTTCCGCCTTCTTGTCATTCTCGATCCGGGAATAAAGCACACCGTAAGCGAGCGCCGCAGCCGCAAGGGCGACGAGGCCGGCTAGCGCCAGAACGGTGATGTCTATGCCGAACATCGCTTGGTCAGTTCCTTTTTTTCAAGCGGAAATCCGCCACTCTGGTCCTATTTCTTTTCCATGGCATCGAGTGTTGCAGCGAGCCGCTTGTCCTCGTTGAAATAGCGGGCGCGGTCCCAGAAGTGCGGGCGGCCGATGCCGGTCGAAACGTGGCGTCCGATGATCCTGCCATTGGCGTCTTCGCCGTCGATTTCGTATCGCATCAGGTCCTGGGTAATAATCACGTCGCCCTCCATGCCGACAACCTCGGTGACGTGGGTGATCCGCCGCGACCCGTCACGCAGGCGGGACGCTTGAATGATGACGTCGACAGAGCCGGCGATGATTTCCCGAACGGTCTTGGCCGGCAGCGTGTAGCCGCCCATGGCGATCATCGACTCCATACGGCTCAGGCATTCGCGCGGCGTGTTGGCGTGGATCGTTCCCATCGAGCCGTCGTGACCGGTGTTCATCGCCTGCAACAGGTCGAAGACCTCCGGCCCGCGTACTTCGCCGACAATGATACGTTCGGGGCGCATGCGAAGGCAGTTCTTGATGAGGTCGCGCATGGTGATTTCGCCCTCGCCCTCGATATTCGGCGGGCGTGTTTCAAGGCGGACCACATGCGGCTGCTGCAATTGCAGTTCGGCCGAATCCTCGCAGGTGATAATGCGCTCGTCGCCGTCGATGTAACGCGTAAGGCAGTTGAGCAGCGTCGTCTTGCCGGAGCCGGTGCCGCCGGAAATGACGATGTTGCAGCGGACGCGGCCGATGATCTGCAGGAGGACGGCGCCCTCCGGCGTGATCGAACCGAAGCGCACGAGCTGCTCCAGCGTCAGCTTGTCCTTCTTGAACTTGCGGATCGTCAGCGCCGTACCGTCGATTGCGAGCGGCGGGGCAATAACGTTCACGCGGGACCCATCCGGCAGGCGCGCGTCGCAGATCGGGCTCGATTCGTCGACACGGCGGCCAACCTGGCTGACGATGCGCTGGCAGATCGACAGCAGTTGAGCGTTATCACGAAAGCGGATTTCCGATTCCTCGACCTTGCCGCCGACTTCGATGAAGGTCTGGCCGGCGCCGTTGACCATGATGTCGGCGATGTCGTCGCGCGCCAGCAGCGGTTCGAGCGGTCCGTAGCCGAGTACGTCGTTGCAGATGTCGTCGAGCAGTTCCTCCTGCTCGGAGATCGACATCGCGAAATTCTTGATGGTGATGATATCGTTGACGATATCGCGAATTTCCTCGCGGGCGCTCTCGGCATCGAGCTTGGCGAGCTGCGACAGGTCGATCGTATCGATCAGCGCAGAAAAGACCTGCGATTTGGTGTCGTAGTAGTCCTCTGCCCGCGGCGAGCGGCGGCGCGCCGGGGGAGCGGGCGGTTGCGGACGAGACGGTGCGACAGCGGGATCGGTGAGAACCGGCGCGGCCGCTCGCTCCATCGAAGCCGGCTGCGCAGCCGGCATGGACGGCGGAGCCGCGGAACCTCTCGCGCCACCCTTGCCAAACCCTTCATTTCCGCGTTTGCCAAACATCATTTCATTCCAATTGCTTCATTGACCGGGCTACCGCCTGCCGAGTCTCGCGAGGACCTTGCCGAGGCTGCCCTTGCGCGCTTTCTTGACGGTTGCGCGCCCGGTCAACAGATGGGCGAGTTGCGAGAAAGTCTCCGCTGCCGGCGATTTCCTGTCGATTTCCGCGATCATGCGTCCGCTGTTCGAGGCGTTGCCGAAGAGAACCGCATCGAAGGGGATGATTGCCGCAGCCTCCGCCTCCAGCGACTCGCAGAACTCGTGGGGCGCGATCTCCGGCCGCTTGGGCATGCCGACCTGATTGAGAACGAGATGCGGTACCTTATCGTTCGGCCGAAGCTTCTTCAGCGCGTCGAGAAGATTCTTCGCGTTCCTGAGGCTCGCAAGATCGGGAACAGCGGTGATGATCACCTCGTCGGCCTCGCCGAGAACGGAGCGGGTCCAGTCCGACCAGACATGGGGAACGTCGAGTACCGAAACCGGCGCGCTACGCTGGAGGATTTCGAGGATCGGATGAAAGGCGCCCGCCTCGAAATCATAGGCGCGGTCGAGCATCGAAGGCGCGGCGAGCAGCGACAGGTGCTCCGAACATTTGGTCAAAAGACGGTCCAGAAACACCTCGTCCAGCCGGTCCGGCGAAGACACAGCCTCGGAAATTCCCTGCGGCGGATCCTGGTCGAAGTCGATATTGGCGGTGCCATAAGGAAGATCGAGATCGGCGAGGATGGTCTCCGTCGAAAACAGATTGGAAATGCCCCAGGCGCAATTGTGTGCGATCACGGATGAGCCGCAGCCACCCTTCGCGCCGATGAAGGCCAGGCTTCGGCCCAGGGGCTCCGCCTCCGGATCGACGAAGATCGCCGAGATCGCCGCAAGAATATCGGCCATCGCGACCGGGGCGACCATATATTCGGAGATGCCGTTGCGGATCAGCTCGCGATAAAGCGCAATGTCGTTGTGCCGGCCGATGATGATGACTTTGGTGCTCGGATCGCAGACTTCGGCGAGCGGCGCGAGCTCCGAAAGCAGCGATCGGGGCTCCGTCGCGGTCTCGAGTATGATCAGGTTGGGTGTCGAGACGCTCGCGAACATGTTCGCGGCCGCCGCAACGTTGCCGGCAGTGATCCGAAGGCTGACCTTCGCCATGCGGCGGTCTTGCCCGCAGCGCTCCATGAGACGCTGCATGGCATCGCTCTCGCAGAAAGCGTGGATCGAAATGCGCGGCAGCGGCCGGAGTTGGTCGAGATCGCCCGTGCGCACGGCGTCTGCGGCAGCAAATTCGTCCGCCTCACCGTCGATTCTGTATTCAATCGCGTTCATCTCTTGTCCTTAAGCACCGCATCAGTTGAAGACGATCGTCGTTCCGCCATCGCCCTTTTCGATGCCGCGCCAGGTGTTGATCACTTCGCCACGTTGTTCGGCATCGATAGGCGACATCTGGCGCGGCCCGACCAGGTCCGTCGGGTTCGCGATCTGAGCGGCGAGGTTGGACTGGGTGGCGCAACCGAAATTGTAGTAGTTGCGGTTTTGCACGGTGTTGAGCGTCAGGTCCTCCGGCCACTCGCCGCAGGGCGCGGTCTGCGCGGCAATCGCGACATAGCTCAAGCGAATGGGCGCCGCATCCCCTGCCGAGCCGGCTTCGTAGCTGGTTTCGATCACTCTGTTTGCCGGTACGCCAGTCGCTGCCAGCAGGCGGCGTATATCCTTGCGCACGGCATGGGCGGCATTGCTGTTCACCGATCCACGCGGCAGCATGATCTGGATGACGCCGCTGGAGGCGGTGCGGTATTCGGCGGCGAAGCCGCGGATGACATCGCGCGTGCCTTGGGTCAGTCGTGAGTCTCCGGAAGCGACGGGAATGTCGATCGTCCGCTCCGCCTCGGCAAGGACGATCGGATGGCGGGTGCGATAATCGTCCGGGATCGAGCCGGTCGCCAGCTTATCCTTGGTGCCGCAGCCTGCAAGCAGGCCGGCAAGGATTGCCAGTATCGCCACGCGGGATGTTGTGTGCGCAGGAAGGCCGAAACGGGTCGAGGACATCTGTGTCTGCCTTTCAAAACTATTCTGCCGCGCGGTTCGGTGTTTCATAGCCCGACCTATTTGTAGATGAAGCCGACATTGCCGTGATAGCGGCCGACCGGGGCCTGCGCCTCCGGGCGTCCGTAGATCCGGTTGACGCGGCCGAGGAAGAAGCTCTCGAGATCGTTGGCCGCATTGAAATTGTCGTCGGGCCGCGAAATCGCGCTGCGGGCAACCGGCCGCACCAGATAGGGTGTGGCGATGATCACGAGTTCTGTCTCGTTGCGCTGGAAGTCCTTGCTGCGGAAGAGCGTGCCGAGAATCGGAATCTTCGAGGCACCGGGCAGGCCCGACATCGCCTGACGGATATTGTCTTGGACGAGGCCGGCAATGACGATCGAGCCGCCGGACGGCAGTTCGACGCTCGTCGAAGCCTCGCGCTTGCGGATACCGAGGAAAGTGTTGCCGGGAATAGTATTCGTGCCGTTGCCGGTAACAACCGAGCCCTCGTAGGTGGGCTCGGAGACATTCGTTTGAATCTGCAAGCTTATGCGGCCCGGGCCGAGAACCACAGGTTTGAAGTTCAGCCTTATGCCGTATTCGACGTCGTTCACCTCACGCGCGACTGTTGGCGCACCTGTTTCCTCATCTGCTGAGACCTCCTGTGCCCCAGCAAGCCGGAACTCACCGCCGACGTAAAACTTGGCTTCTTGGCCGGAAATTGCCGTCAAGCTCGGTTCGGCGAGCGTGCGCATCACGCCCGCCTGTTCCATCGCGTTGATATAGCTCGAAATCGTAGTTCCGCCGATCGAGCCCTTCACGAGCGCGTTCGCGCCGACGCTGATCGCATCGCCGAGGTTGGCAGGGTTGCGGAAGCCGATTCCGCTTTCTCCGTCCGCAACGCTGCCATTAAATCCGAGCTGCTTCAGCACCTGCCGGCTGACCTCGGCAACGGTGACCTTCAAAGTTACCTGATCGTCGCCCTCGATCGTCAGCAGATTGACGATTTGGGAATCCTGACGGTCTTCGGCGAAAATATCGGCGTCGCCGTTGGTGCCCTGTGCAGTGATGTTCCGGGTCGTCGCCTCGCCGCCTTTGAGGAATGCTCGTGCGAGATCGACGGCTTTGGTGGAGTCGAGCGGTGTGCGGACGGTGCCGGTCAGGACGACGTTATCCGAGATGATTTCGACATTGATATCGGCCTCGGGAATGAAGCGGCGGAGATTCGCTTCGAGGCCGGCGACATCGCGCTCGACCGCGATTTCGAGGCTGACGATTTCCTCGCCGTTCGGCCCGAAGACAAAAATATTCGTCTGACCGACAGCCTTGCCGAAGAGATAAATACGACGCGACGTGCGCGTGACCGCGTCGGCGAGCGACGGGTCGGCAACGAGGATATCATGAGCATCCGTCGGCAGGTCGACGACCACCGCCTTGTTGAGACCGAGATTGACGACCCTTTTGGCGCCCGGACCGCTTTCGACGATTCTGACGACAGAGGAGGCGGCCGCCTCAGCCGTCTGCAGCGGCCAAGCCATGCCCGACAATGCGAGACAAAATGATAGACCGGCTGCGAGAGACGTCCGAAATATGTTTCCGTTCCGCTTCACCTTGCGTCCCCGCTCGATCTTCATTTCTGGTTCTGGAGGGCCGCGCCATCGCTCTTGACGATGGAACCCGATTTGATGACCTGGATGGTCGGCTGGCCGTCGCCGCTGAGAAGATGATCGGCGGCATTCGTATCGGCCTCCTGGGCGTCGGCGACGCTCCGCAGCGCCAGCGAGATACGCTCCGCCATCTGCTGCGCAACCGTCATGACCTTCGATTGATCCGGCGTGAGTTCAAGCGTCGCCGTGGTGCCGACGACGGATTTCGAGCCGTCGTCCTTCTCTTCGACCTGCTGGTCGATCGCCAGCACGCGGACATTGCTCAGTACCGTTTCGGTCAGATAGAGGTCTCCATCGGACTTGCGCACCATGATGACGTCGACGCGATCGTTCGGCAGAATGAAGCCGCCTGCCCCGGTCGCAACGGTAATCTCGGTGGCGACGGCCCGTTTTCCCGCCGGCAGCAGCGACGACATGATCCGGTTCGAGGCGTCGGCGATTTTTTCCTGGCGGACCGGCTCGCCGTTGAAGATCGGCAGGCGCACGACGGCGCCGGCAAGGTCTTCAAGCGCGCTCGGCCGGTTTTCCTCGGTAATCAGGCCGTCGACGACGCCGTCCTTAGGCCAGGCCATCCAATGGATCGAATCCGCCGCGAGCCGTGAACCCACCGGCAGGCTCTTGCTGGCGACGAGCACGTTGATGGCAGGTGCCTGTTCGACGAGCGGCTCTGCCAGTTGCGGGGCGGGACCACGGGTGAGTTTCATCGCCAACAGCCCGGCCATAGCCGCCGAGCCGACGGCCACGGCCAGAATGATGATGCGCACCGGTTTCATGATCGCCCCAAAGTCCCTCGAAATCCCCGGGACCAGATTGATCAGGAATTGGTGTAATTATAGTTAACGAGCCGCTCATATAGATGGTTAACGAAAAGCTCGAGAGCCGGTCCGCCTCGCCGCGGAACTCTTCAGGAAAGTTGCGCGAAAGCGGCTTGCATCAGCGGCGATGAGGGATAAGCCGCGAAGCCGCCGAAAGCGACGGCGACTCCGTAGGGTATTTTCTTCGCCATCAGCAAAAGACGCGGAACCGGGATGCCGATAGCGAGGATCGCGTTCTCCTGCCGGCGCAGCAGGAGGACGGCGAGGGTCAACAGACCACCGAACACCGAGACATAGAGGAGGAACGCCGCGAGCGAAGGGGTCAGGCCAAACCAAACGGCACTGGCGGTGAGAAGCTTGGCATCACCCCCGCCCATGACGTTCGCCGCAAAAAGGCAGAAGCAAATGGCAAAGACCAAAGCCGCCGCTGCGATATGCAGGCCGATTTGTTCGACGTGGAACCCAGCCAACGGCGCGACAATAACGAAGGCGCCCAACAGGATCGCGGATATGCGATTAGGTATCGTCATTGTTACTAGATCGGAAAACGCGGTAAACGCCAGACAGAATGGAAAAATCACAAAGATGGCTGCTGCGACCATTCGAGTTTCCTGGCTTTGATCGTACAAATTGAACGACCGGCAATTATATTACTTATCTCCAATTGATTAAAGGCCGCCTTCAAAGAAGACGGCCTTTGCGACTTCAGTTACGGATTTGCCGGGGCTCCGGCCTTCGGCGCTACGCTCAGGTAAGAGCCCAGATTGGTGAACTGCGTGTCCAGCTTGCCACCGAGCGTGGTTGCGCCGGTGATCAGAGCAACCGAGATCAAAGCCGCGATCAGGCCGTATTCGATTGCCGTTGCACCGGACTCGTCCTTCAGCAGGCGGGCGAAAATCGTCTTCATGGTGATTCTCCTACTTCACGTGTTTGTTGTTCAGCACGTCCGCCAACTGTTTGCCGTTGATCGGATACCCTCAAATTAGCGGGGGCTAATTGCCATCGACTTAAGGAAACCGGTTACCGTGAAGTTAAGTCGCCACCCCGTTTTCCTGGGTAAATGCTTCAGAAAGGGATGTGTTAAATTCCGCTCGACCGACGTAACGGTTCATTCACCAAAAGACGCGAGGATGCGGCAGATACCCGTCATGAGGAAGCGCCATGACCATGCCTGTCGAGACCAAGCGGATCGCCACGTTCGCCTTTGCCATGATCGCATTTGTTGCGGTTTCCGCTCCCTGTGGGGTGCGTGCGGAAGAGATGATGCGCGTCTATATGGATCACGCGCGCGTGCTGAAGCTCGACCGGCCGGTCAGCAAGGTGATCATCGGCAATTCGGAGGTTGCGGATGCGACGGTGGCGGACGCGAAAACGATCGTGCTCACAGGGCGCAATTTCGGCACGACCAATCTCGTCATTCTCGACCAGGATGGAAACGCCATCGTCGACGAGCGTATTCTGGTATCGATCGATGAAGGCAATACCCTGCGCGTCTATAGGCAGACGGTGCGGAGCGTTCTTTCCTGCACCCCGAATTGCGAGCGCGCCGAGCGCCAGGTTTCCGCCGCAAGCAGCAACTGAGACCGAAGCTTAAAATTCGAATCGCTAAAATTCTTCGGACCACTGAAAACGAATTTTCAACAGTCCCCGGTATTTTGCCGCCGATCAGATGTGACTGACGGAACGGCACAATGGCGATTGAAGAGGAAACTTCCGGCCCCCGCAGGCGTTCGCCTCGCCGCCTGTTGCGACGTCTGTTCGGCGACAGGCAGGGCGCGACCGCGATCGAGTTCGCGGTGCTCGCGCTCCCCTTCTTCGTGATCGTCTTCGCCTCGATCGAAACCTTCGTCGCCTTTGCCGGTGAACAGCTGCTTGCGAACGCAACGGACACGCTGGCGCGGAAAATCCGTACCGGCGAAATCAGATTGGGCACCACGACACCGGAGCAGTTCCGCCAGGCTTTCTGCGATGAGATTTCGATTTTAATGCCCTGTTCCGCAACGGAAGTGACCGACGCTGAAAAGCTCCATCTGGATATCCGTGAGATCACCGATCTGACGAACTTTCCAGAGGCGGTACCGCGGGTCGGCTCCGCTTCATCCTCTGATCTCGATACCAGCGGCTTCCAGTTCGCTCCTGGCGGTCCGAAGGCTTTCACCATGGTGCGCGCCTACTACCGTTGGGAAGTGATTACCGATCTCATTCGCCCCTATGTCACGAACCTGCGCCCCGCCGGCAGCAGCATGCCCCGCGATTTCCTGATGGTCGCGACCGCAACCTTCCGCAACGAAGACTACTGAGGACGCCATGAGACGCTTGCAGGGATTCTCGCTTGCTCGGCGCGCGCTCGGATCATTCTCCTCGTTCTGGAGGGACCGGCGCGGCGTCGGCGGCGTGGAGTTCGCGATCGTCGCGCCGCTGCTGATCATGGCCTATATCGGGGCCTTCGAGATTTCGCTCGGCTTCACCATCGCCCGCAAGGTTGCGCGCGCCTCGAGCGCTATCTCCGACATCGTCTCCCAGCAGACCGACATCAACAAGACACTGCTGGACGACATGAAACATGTGGCGAAAAGCATCATAGCGCCCTATGACAGCGCAAATTACGCGCTGAAAATCACCGGCATCCAGGTCAGCGGCACCACCAGCGGCAAGGTCATGTGGTCACGCGACCAGAATGGTGCGACGCCCTATGCCGTCGGCTCCACCGCCACTGTCCCCGCTGAGCTTGATGCCGTGAACGCATTTGTCGTGCGCACCGAACTCGTGGTTCCGCACGAGCTCCTGCTCTTTGCGCCGAATCTCGCGAGCAACGTCAACACGATCAATCTTTCCAAGACGTCCTACTATCGCCAACGCTTCGGCAACACGATCAAATGCACGGATTGCTGACCGACCGCTGAATTGCAATGGGTGTGACGGCGCGCTATTCCTGCCGGATTGCGCGGCTCTCTCGCGCAGTTCAACAGCACCGGATAGCGGCCCTCCCGTCGCCGCATTCCGGTTCACCGGGTGGTTCATGGCGCGTGCATTCCTCTTCGTACTCGACTCCTTCGGCATTGGCGGCGCGCCGGATGCGGAGGCGTTCGGCGATCTTGGGGCGGACACGCTCGGCCACATCGCCGAATTCTGCGCGGCCGGCGCCGGCGATCGGGCAGGTCTGCGCGAGGGGCCGCTGCAGCTCCCGAACATGTCCGCTCTCG
The DNA here is from genome assembly GCF_029892045.1 of Sinorhizobium numidicum. Lineage (NCBI taxonomy): Bacteria > Pseudomonadati > Pseudomonadota > Alphaproteobacteria > Hyphomicrobiales > Rhizobiaceae > Sinorhizobium > Sinorhizobium numidicum. The sequence goes on along the minus strand of NZ_CP120368.1, from coordinate 122,030 downwards.
GCCTGATGCACGCGGCCAAGCTTGCAACGGGACGACTGCCCGCCGGCATGACGCTGCCGGAGCGCGTCTATGGCGTCTACGGCGCTGCCAGCGAAGTCTCGCGCGGCAAGGACACGCCGTCCGGTCACTGGGAAATTGCCGGCACCCCGGTGATGTTCGACTGGGGCTATTTCCCGGCCGAGGGCGACGCCTTTCCGGCCGAGCTCGTCGAGGCAATCTGCCGCGAAGGCGATATTCCCGGCATCCTCGGCAATTGCCATGCCTCCGGCACCGACATCATCGCCCGCCATGGCGAAGAGCATATGCGGAGCGGAAAGCCGATCTGCTACACGTCTTCCGATTCCGTCTTCCAGATCGCCGCGCATGAACAGACCTTCGGCCTCGAACGATTGCTGGAGCTCTGCCAGGTCGTGCGCCGCCTCCTCGACGACTACAATATCGGCCGCGTCATCGCCCGGCCGTTCGTCGGCCAGCATCCGAGCAATTTCACCCGCACCGGAAACCGCCGTGACTATTCCGTGCTGCCGCCGCAGCCGACGATCCTCGACCGGCTGAAGGAGGCGGGGCGCGCCGTCCACGCGATCGGCAAGATCGGCGACATCTTCGCCCATCAGGGTGTGACCAAGCTCACCAAGGCAAACGGCAACATGGCGCTCTTCGATGCGAGCCTTGCCGCTGTTGACGAGGCCGAAGACGGCGATCTCGTTTTCACCAATTTCGTCGATTTCGACATGCTCCACGGCCATCGTCGCGACGTGCCCGGCTATGCCGCAGCACTCGAAGCCTTCGATGCCCGCCTGCCGGACCTCGACCGTCGTCTGAAACCCGGCGACATGGTCATCCTGACCTCCGACCATGGCTGCGATCCTACCTGGCGGGGCACCGACCACACGCGGGAGCGCGTGCCGGTGCTGATGTTCGGCCCATCGCTGCGCAGCCGTTCATTCGGCATTGCCAACACTTTCGCGCATATCGGCGAAACCGTCGCCAGACACCTCGGCATCGCGCCCGGCCCGTATGGGAGAAGCCTCGTTTGACCGCACATCTGAAGAAAGCCGAGGTGCATTGCCACATCGAAGGCGCGACACCGCCGGAACTGGCGCTCCGGCAAGCGCGTAAATACGGCGTCAATACCAGTGCCATCATTCGCGACGGAGCTTATGTCTGGGACGATTTCACCAGTTTCGTGAAATGCTATGACAGCGTCGCCTCGCTGTTTCGGACCGAGGGCGATTACGCGCTTCTCGCCGAAACCTATCTGACGGAACTCGCCGAGGCGGGGGCGATCTACAGCGAAATCATCGTCTCGCCCGACCACGGCAACACGATCGGGCTCGGTGCTGACGCCTATATCGAAGGCCTTGCCGCCGGCATGGAGGCGGCGAAGGCGAAGACCGGGATAGAGTCTCGCATGCTGATCACCGGCATTCGCCATCTCGGCCCGGAATCTGTCGTCAGCACCGCCGAATATGCGGCCGCGCTACGGCATCCGCTCGTCACCGGCTTCAATCTGGCCGGCGAGGAGCGGATGCACAGCGTCGCGGAATTCGCCCGCGCTTTCGATATCGTCCGCGACGCCGGTCTTGGGCTGACCATTCATGCCGGCGAGCTTTCTGGCGCCTTCAGCGTACGCGACGCATTGGACCATGTCCGGCCGTCGCGCATAAGCCATGGGGTCCGGGCGATCGAAGATGGCGACCTCGTGAAGCGCCTTGCCGATGAAGACGTCGTGCTGGAGGTCTGCCCCGGCTCCAATATTTCGCTGCAAGTCTTCCCCGACTTCGCGGCACACCCGCTGCCCCCGCTTTACGCGGCCGGCGTTCGCGTCACACTCAACTCCGACGATCCACCGTTCTTTCACACGTCACTGGCGCAGGAATACGAGATCGCGGCGCATGTGATGGGTTTTGAAGACGGTGAGTTAAACCGGATGACGCGAACGGCGATCGAAGCCGCTTTCGTGGACGAGCCCACAAGACAGAGACTGCTGGCAATGCTCCATATGTAGGCCGGAGGCGATCGGGCGTCGGCGTTGCTAAGCCGGAGTGGCTAATGCATGTTTCCGCCGGAAGCGGACCAATACCCTTGCGGCTTCGCCTCTTTCCATGGAAAAGAGGCGGACGGAGCAATTTCGCGGGAAGGTGAGCCATGGACGGCGTTACAGTGATCGATCATCCGCTGGTGCAGCACAAGCTGACCATCATGCGCAAGAAGGAGACGTCGACTGCTGGCTTCCGCCGGCTGCTCAAGGAAATCTCGACGCTGCTCTGCTATGAGGTGACGCGCGATCTGGAGCTCACCATGGAGCGGATCGAGACCCCCTTGCAGGAGACCGATGCGCCCGTGCTCGAGGGCAAGAAACTTGTCTTCGCCTCGATCCTGCGCGCCGGCAACGGCCTGCTCGAGGGCATGCTCGAGCTCGTGCCTTCGGCCCGCGTTTCGCATATCGGCGTCTATCGCGACCACGAGACGCTGCAGCCGGTCGAATACTACTTCAAGGCGCCGGAGAGCCTGTCGGAGCGCCTTGTGATCGTGGTCGATCCCATGCTTGCGACCGGCAATTCCTCGATCGCCGCAATCGAAAAATTGAAGGAGCGCGGCGCGAAGAACATCCGCTTCCTCTGCCTGCTCGCCGCACCTGAAGGTCTCCGCAATTTTCAGGCCGCACATCCGGACGTACCGGTCTTCACCGCCGCGATCGACAGTCATCTGAACGAAAAGGGCTACATCGTCCCGGGGCTTGGCGATGCCGGCGATCGGATGTACGGAACCAAGTAGGTTTTTCCTTAACCGAACCGCAAAACAGTTGAGCGCCGCCGGTTTTCCGGCGGCTTTTTTGCGCGGCATTACAGCGCCGCGCGTCTTTTCAGACGCACAAAGGTCGCTGTAACATTTTCAATTAACGCATAATTTTATCCTTAAATCGGGTTCGATTTAAGGAATTGTGCAGTAGCGATGATCTGCTCAAATGAGCCCCACCGCGAGCGCGCCGACGCCTGGAGCCTGCGAATGATCACACGCCTGCTCGTCTTTGCCGGAGGACTTGCCGCCCTGGCCCTGATCGTTCCGGAGCTCGCCTCTACCTACCTCGCCCCTCAGAACGGCGCCGCGCCAACGCCGCAGGCCGCGAGTACAGGGCCAGCGGCGACCGCCAAATACGCAATCGGCAAAGCCATCGCACTTGAGGCGGATGGCGCCGGCCATTTCTTCGGTACGTTCCGGATCAATGGACGACCTGAAAGGGGGCTGGTCGATACCGGTGCCAGCACGATCGCCATCAATGCCTCCGCCGCCCGGCGGTTCGGCATTTCCGTTGCAAGCCTCGCCTTTGACGCGCGGGCTCAGACGGCCAACGGCATCGTGGAGGCCGCCTATGTCAAACTCGACCGTGTCGAGATCGGCGGCATTTCGCTTAAGGATGTCGACGCCATGGTTCTCCCGGACAAGGCACTTTCGGGCACGCTCGTCGGCATGTCTTTCCTGAATCGGCTATCGTCCTATCGGGTTGAGGGCGGCGCGCTCCATCTCGTCAGGTGATCCTGGAAACGATGACCGGGCGCGGCGCCGGCTGTTCATCCTCGATCGTGTAGAGCGCGGCGACCATCTTTCGCATCTCCCCGGCCATCTGCCGATCGGCCGCGTGGATGAAAGCAATTGGCTCTCCCTTCTGCACTCTCGTTCCGAGCGGCTTCAGCCCATCGAGGCCGACCCTGTGGTCAATTTCCTCGTCCGGACGCGTTCGGCCGCCGCCAAGGGCGATGACTACCATGCCCAACTCGCGCGTGCGGCAGGCGGTCAGATAGCCATCCCTCCCGGCGTCTACCGGCACCACCACAGGCGCCTTTGCGAGATAGGTCTCGGCATGATCGACGAAGTCGGCAGCCCCGCCGAGCAGATGGATCATGCGAGCGAAACGCTCCATCGCTGCGCCGCTTTGCAATGCTCTCCGCGCCATCGCCTCCGCTTGAGCCGGACCCGCCGCGACGCCGGCAGCCACTAGCATCTCGGCAGCTAAGGCCATGACCACCTTATCGAGACGCGTGCCCGCCTTCTCGCCGCGGAGATAAGCAAGGCAGTTCTTGATCTCGAGCGCATTTCCGGCTGCGTCGGCGAGCGGTTCATTCATGTCGGTGATCAATGCCGACGTGCGCACGCCGGCACCATTGGCAACATCGACAAGCGAACGCGCAAGGATCTCCGTTTCGCTTGCGTCCGCCATAAAGGAACCGTTGCCGAGTTTGACATCCAGTATGAGCGACTGGAGACCGGCGGCGAGCTTCTTCGAGAGGATGGAAGCAGTGATCAGCGGCACCGAGTCGACCGTCGCCGTGACGTCGCGGATCGCGTAAAGGCGCTTGTCGGCCGGTGCGAGGTTTGCCGTCTGGCCGATGATCGCGCAGCCGACCTCATCGACCACTCTGCGGAACAGCGCCGGCGAAGGCTGAATATCATAGCCCGGGATCGATTCGAGCTTGTCCAGCGTGCCACCCGTGTGGCCGAGCCCCCTGCCAGAGATCATCGGCACGGCCGGACCACAGGCAGCAACGATCGGCGCCAGCATCAGGGAGACATTGTCGCCGACGCCGCCGGTCGAATGCTTGTCGACGACCGGGCGGCCAAGGATGCTCCAGTCGAGTGCTTCGCCGGAATCGCGCATTGCAAGCGTCAGTGCCACGCACTCCTCGCGGTTCATGCCGGCAAACCACACGGCCATCGCGAAGGCGGCAACCTGTCCTTCGGAGATCGAACCGTCGGCAAGGCCCTTAATGAAGCCAGCGATCTCGTCGGCTTCAAGCTGGCCGCCATCCCTCTTTTTCCGGATCACTTCCTGTGGGAGCATCGTCAATAGACCGCCGTTCTTCGCATTGCATCGCTTGCCTCGATGACCGCCAGAATGCTTTCGAGCAATCCCGAAGCGCCCAAGCGGAAAGTCGAGGGCATCAGCCAGTCCGGCCCGTGAATGGTGATCGCGAGATCAAGATAAAGTTTGGCGTCGGCAAAAGTACGAACATCGCCCGAAGGTTTGAAGCCGACCCGGCGGCCGCTCTCGCGGATGCAGGTCAGCATGACGTCCGCCGCCTCCAGCGTGTCGTTGACCTCGCTCTGGCCGGTCGAGGTTTTGAGGAAATCCGCACCCTCCCGGATGGCAATGTGGGACGCTCGGCGGATGAGGGCGAGGTCCTTGAGAGCGCCCGTTTCGAGAATCGCCTTGAGAACGATCGATGCGGGGCAGACTGCGCGGACAGCCGAAATCATCCGGCGCGTCGCCTGTTCGTCGCCCTGAATGAGTGTCTCATAGGGAATGACGAGATCGATCTCCTCGGCGCCCTCGGCGATTGCGGCTTTCGTTTCGGCGACAACCGCGGCGACTGCGCCATCGCCGCCTGGAAAATTGACCGCCGTCGCGAGCCGGATCGCACTCTCCGGACCAAGCGTCCGGCGAGCCTCGGCCACGAAACGCGGCCAGACGCAGATGGCAGCGGCACTGCCATAGGGCGTATGGGCGTCGGCACAGAGTTTCTTGATCGATTCTTTCGTACAATCGGCGCCGAGGTCGCTGAGATCGAGTAGCGAAAGCGCAAGTTGTGCGACTTGCCGATTGGTGGCCTCAATCATGGGCGTCCCTCCACTACAGCGCCGTGCGTCTTTCTGATGCACAAGGTCGCTGTAGCACTTCGAATTGCTGCATGATTCCTCAAATCGGAACCGATTTGAGGAATCATGCAGTAGGACCGGCATTTCAGGCTTCAGTGGCAATCATCTCTTTCAGGATGGCGGCGAGCCGCTTGCCGCCGACGGGCGCCATGTCCTTCGTTTCGTGATGGCTGAGTTCCGCCCCGGTCATGCCCGCGCCGAAATTGGTAATGACGGAGGCCGCTGCAACCCTCAACCCGAAAAAGCGAGCCAGAATGACTTCAGGTACCGTGGACATGCCGACGGCGTCCGCTCCGAGAATGCGGGCCATCCTGATTTCCGCCGGCGTTTCGAAACTCGGGCCCGAGAACCACATGTAGACGCCGCTCTGCAGCGGAATGCCGAGCCGCGCGGCTGCTCCTTGCATCCGTTCAGCAAGCACGGCGTCATAGGCACTCGTCATGCCGACGAAACGCTCGTCGCCCTCAAGTCCGATCAGCGGATTGGCGCCGGAGAAACCGATATGGTCGGCGATGCGCATGACCGATCCGGGCGGCATGTCTTCCCGCAGAGATCCCGCCGAATTGGTGAGAATGAGATTTTCGACGCCAATCCGTTTCAGCGTATCGATCGGCACCCGCATCCCCCTGGCGTCGCCGCATTCATAGTAGTGAACCCGGCCTGAGAGCATTGCGACGGGGACATCGCCGAGCTTGCCCGCCACAACCTCACCGGCATGGCCAGAAACGCTGCTCACGGGAAAACCCGGTATTTCCGCGTAGGAGATGCGGATCGGTTCAGCCATCGCCTCCACCAGCGAACCGAGACCGGAGCCGAGCACGATACCGTAGCGCGGCGATAGCCCTCCCAATTTCCCTTTCAGGAATTCGGCTGCTTCCGTCATCCGAGGATCTCTGTCTCGAAGCTGTGCGGCAGCAGGTCGGAAAGTGCGAGGCTCTTCTTGATGCCTGTCTCGTCGCAGAGATAGATGCGCGTGCTCGCGCCGGAGAATTCCGCGAGGCGCTGCCGGCAGCCGCCGCAGGGCGGGCAAAGGGCAAGCTTCTCGGCAACCACGGCGACTTCCATGATCTTGCGCTGGCCGGCCATGACCATGTGGCTGATCGCCGTCGTCTCGGCGCACCATCCTTCCGGAAACGACAGGTTTTCGATGTTCGCGCCCGTATAGATCTTGCCGTCCTCGGCGCGAATGGCGGCGCCCACCGGAAACTTCGAATAGGGCGCATGCGCCTTTGCCATGGCTTCGCGCGCAGCAACGAAGAGCTCGTTCTTCGACATGGCTAGCGCTCCTTCACGTAGGGTACGCCGCCCGCCTTGGGCGGTATGGCCTTGCCGATAAAACCGGCAAGCAGGATGACAGTGAGGATATAGGGCAGAGCCTGCATCAATTGCACCGGAACCTGGCCAATGAGCGGCAAGGGCATGCCCTGCAGGCGTATGGCGAAGGCATCGAGAAAGCCGAAGAGAAGGCAGGCAAGCATCACGTTAAATGGCCGCCACTTGGCGAAGATCAGGGCGGCAAGCGCGATATAGCCCTTGCCCGCCGTCATGCCTTTGACGAAACCGGCCGTCATCGCCAACGACAAATAGGCGCCGGCAAAGCCGCAGAGAATGCCGCAGCAGATGACCGCGCGATAGCGCAGCCAGATCACCGAAATACCTGCGGTATCGACGGCACCGGGATTCTCGCCGACAGCACGCAGCCTGAGCCCAAAACGGGTGCGGTAGAGGATCCACCAACTGGCGGGCACCATGGCGAAAGCCACATAGGTCAGCAGGAAATGACCGGAAAAGAGGTCCGCATAGACCGGGCCGAGGATCGGGAGCTCGCGGACCGCGTCGGCGAAGGGAAAGTTGATCGTCTGAAAGCGCGCACCTTCCGCCAGCGCCGGCGTGCGCCCGCCTTGCCGGAACCAGGCCTCGCCCAGGATCACGGTGGAGCCGGCGACGATGAAATTGATCGCCACGCCCGAAACGATCTGGTTGCCGCGTTGGGTGATCGAGGCGTAGCCGTGAACCAGGGACAGAAGGATCGAAACGAGGATCGCCGCCAAGAGGCCCATCCAGACCGATTGGGTCACCGCGGCGACGGCGCCGGCCGCAAAGGCTGCACCGAGCATCTTGCCCTCGAGGCCAATATCGAATACGCCGGCCCGCTCGGTAAACAGCCCCGCAAGCGCCGCAAAGACCAATGGCACGGAGACGCGGATCGTCGATTCCAGAAGCACGGTGAGGACGTGGAAGAAATCCATGCTTCAAGCTCCCTTGGTCTGCGCTACGGCAGCCGCGCGCTGGCCTCGCATCGCGAAGGCACGGGTGATCGCCGGCCGGAACATGTTTTCGAGCGCGCCGGCAAAAAGAATGACGAGGCCCTGGATAATGACGATCATGTCGCGCGAGATCGACGGCATTTCGAATGCGATTTCCGCGCCGCCCTGGTAAAGCACGCCGAAAAGGACCGCGGCGGGAATGATGCCGCCCGGATGCGAACGCCCCATTAGCGCTACGGCGATGCCGACGAAGCCGGCGCCCTGGACGAAATCGAGCTGCATGCGGAACTGCTCGCCCATGATCGGGTTCAGCGCCATCATCCCGGCAAGTCCGCCCGAGATCATCATTGTAATGACCGTGATACGGCTCTCGCGAATGCCGGCGTAGCGAGCGGCTGACGGGCTATGCCCCATCGTGCGCATCTCGTAGCCGAGCTTGGTGCGCCAGATCAGCACCCAGACGCCGAAAGCCGCCGCGAGTGCCAGGAGAAAGGAAATGTTGAAGGGCGCCGTGCCGACGTTCAGTCCGAAGATCGACAGCAACCAGTCGAGCTTCGGCAGTTGTCCGCCCTCGGCGAAAGTCCGCGTCTGCGGAGCCATCGAGCCGAGCGGCTTCAGCACACGCGTGAGCAGATAGACCATCAGGCTCGATGCAATGAAGTTGAACATGATGGTGGTGATGACGATATGGCTGCCGCGCTTCGCCTGAAGCCAACCCGGCAGGAAAGCCCAGAGCGCTCCGAAGAATGCCGAGCCAACGATGGCGAGCGGGAAAACCACGTACCAAGGCATGGTCTTGTCGAGCCATAGGCAGGCGAGCGCTACGCCGATGCCGCCGACGTAAGCCTGCCCTTCACCTCCGATGTTGAAGAGGCCGCAATGAAACGCGACGGCAACGGCAAGACCCGTGAAGATGAAGGTCGTCGCATAATAAAGCGTGAAGCCGATATATTCGCCGCGACCGAAAGCGCCGTTGATCAGGTGGTAGGCGGCCTCAAGCGGATTTTCACCGACGAGCAAAACGACAAGGCCTGCCACAAGGAAGGCGACGGCGAGATTGATCACCGGGATCAGGCCATATTCGACCCATCCCGGAAGCTTCGCATAAGGGGTGCTCATTCCGCGGCCTCCTTGCGGCCTTCGACGCCGGCCATCAGCAGGCCGAGCTCGCCCTCCGTCGCTTCCGGGCTGCGCTCTCCGACAACGCGTCCGGCAAACATCACGAGAATGCGGTCGGAAAGCGAGCGGATCTCGTCGAGTTCGACCGAGACGAGCAGGACGGCTTTGCCCTGGTCGCGCATCTCGATGATGCGCTTGTGGATGAATTCGATGGCGCCGACGTCGACGCCGCGGGTCGGCTGACCGATGATCAAAACGTCGGGCCCGCGTTCCATTTCGCGCGCGAGAACGATCTTCTGCTGATTGCCGCCGGAGAAATTGGCGGTCTTCAGCCGGGCATTCGGCGGACGGATGTCGTATTTGCCGATCTTTTCCTCGGCATCCTCGCGGATCGCATCGATGTCGAGGAACACGCCGTTCGAATAACGCGCATCATGGTGGTAGCCGAGGATCGCATTCTCACTCTCCTCGAATTTCAAGACGAGCCCGACATGATGCCGGTCTTCCGGGACATGGGCGAGGCCGCGACCCCGAAGCGCGGCCGGATCGGCATGACCCGTCACGTCGACAGGCTTTCCGTTCAAAAACACCGTCCCGGAGGTCGCCTTGCGGATGCCGGCAATCGCTTCGAGCAGCTCCGACTGGCCGTTGCCGGCGACGCCGGCGATGCCGACGATTTCGCCGGCCCGTACGTCGAAGGAGACGTCGTCGACCATGGTGACGCCGCGGCTGTCTTTGACCGTCAAGCCTTGAACGGCGAGTTTCACGTCACCGGGGCTTGCCTCGCCCTTTTCGACCCGAAGCAGCACCCGGCGACCGACCATCAGTTCGGCAAGCTCCTCGACCGAGGTCTCGCGGGTGTTGCGGGTTGCAACCATCTCGCCGCGGCGCATCACCGAAACCTCGTCCGTGATCGCCATGATCTCGCGAAGCTTATGGGTGATGAGGATGATCGTCTTGCCCTGGGCCTTGAGCTGCCCGAGGATGCGAAAAAGATGGTTCGCTTCCGGCGGTGTCAGCACACCCGTCGGCTCGTCGAGGATGAGGATATCGGCCTTCCTGTAGAGAGCCTTCAGGATCTCCACCCGTTGCTGAAGCCCGACCGGCAGTTCCTCGATCAGCGCGTCGGGATTGACCTCGAGAGCATATTCCTTTTCGAGCCGCTTCAGTTCGACCCGCGCCTTGGTGATCCCCTTGTTGAGAATCTGACTGTCTTCGGCGCCCAGCATGACGTTCTCGAGCACGGTAAAGTTCTCGACCAGCATGAAATGCTGGTGCACCATGCCGATGCCGGCGGCGATCGCGGCATTGGGATCCCGCATGGAGACAGGCTTGTCATCCACGAGAATTTCACCGCTATCGGCCTGATAGAAACCATAGAGAATCGACATCAGCGTCGATTTTCCCGCGCCATTCTCGCCGATGATGCCGTGGATCGTGCCTTTGCGAACCTTGAGATTGATGTTCTTGTTGGCGTGGACAAGCCCGAAGCTCTTGTCAATCCCACGTAATTCGATGGCAATATCGTCCATATCGGCCCGCGATCCCCAATTCTTGCCCGCTTCGGCCTTCCTAAACCGTGCCGGCAATTTTTTACCATTTGGTATAAGTTTATCATCGATTTCCGGGTGCGAAAGCCCGCAATCGTGATCTCCTTATACTCTCCCCGGATCGCTGATGAGAGTCCAGCGCGAATATACACAGGCAGATCAGGCTGTTGCCGGTCGCCAAGGCGGCAACAGCCTGGAATTCTCAGACCCTGTCGATGGGCCGCAAGAGCCGCAGCGCATTCGCCGTCACCAGAACGGTGGCGCCGGTATCGGCCAGGATCGCCGGCCAGAGACCGGTGACGCCGGCCACGGTGGTTGCGAGGAAAACCGCCTTGAGGCCAAGCGCCATGCCGATGTTCTGGTAAATGTTGCGCATCGTCGCGCGCGAGAGACCGACCATCGCGGCGATATCCGAAACGCGCGCGTGCAGGCTGGCGGCGTCGGCGGTTTCGAGCGCGACGTCGGTACCGCCACCCATGGCGATCCCGACATCGGCCGCCGCCAGCGCCGGAGCGTCGTTGATGCCGTCGCCGATCTTGGCAACCGCAAACCCTTCGGCCTGCAGTTCGCGGATGATCCGCTGCTTGTCTTCCGGCAGGAGTTCAGACCGCACCTCGATGCCAAGCCGGCCGCCGATCGTTTCCGCGGTGCGCCGGTTGTCGCCGGTCAGCATCACCACGCGAATGCCGAGATTCGTCAGCGCCTTCACGCCTTTCGCGGCATCCGCGCGCGGTTCATCACGCATCGCGAGAATCCCTGCCGCCCTGCCGTCGGCAAGCAGTACGGAGACGGTCTTGCCCTGGTCATGGAGGGCGGCGATCAGTTCCTTCTGTCCCGCGGTCAGCGGGACGCGCTGATCGGCGGCCTGCGATGAACCGAGGAAAAGCGCCGCACCGGCCACCGAACCGGAAATTCCCTTGCCGCCGATCGCCTTTGCATCCTCGACCCGCGGCAGCGTCAGCCCGTCGGACTCGGCGCGCGAAAGAACCGCCCCCGCAAGCGGGTGCCCGGAGCCCTGTTCGAGTGCGGCAGCATGTCGGACGACCTCAGCTTCGGCCATGTCGAAACCGACGACATCGGTCATGACCGGCTTACCTTGCGTGAGCGTTCCGGTCTTGTCGAAGGCAGCAGCCGTGATCCGTCCGAGATCCTCGAGAACGGCTCCGCCCTTGATCAGAAGGCCGCGCCGCGCAGCCTCAGAGAGGCTCGCGGCAATTGCCGCCGGCGTCGAGATCACCAGCGCGCAGGGACAACCGATCAGCAGAAGGGCGAGCCCCTTGTAAATCCAGTCCTGCCAGATGCCATCCCAGAAAAGCGGCGGAACGATCGCAACCAGGACTGAAACGAGGACCACGGCAGGCGTGTAGTAGCGCGAAAAGCGATCGATGAAACGCTCCGTCGGCGCCTTGCTTTCCTGTGCCGCCTCGACCAGCTTGACGACGCGGGCGATGGTGTTGTCCGCGGAAGCGGCCGTAACGCGTATCCGCAGGGCGCCGGCGCCGTTGACGGTGCCGGCGAAAACGCTGTCACCGGTTTCCTTGGAGACGGGCGTGCTCTCCCCGGTCACCGGAGCTTCGTCGATGCTGCTTTCGCCGGCGACGATCACACCGTCGGCGGAAACTCTGTCGCCCGGCCGAACGAGGATGATAGCTCCGACCGGCAAGCTTTCCGCAGGAACTTCCCTCGTCGCTCCATCGGTCTCCATGAGCGCCGATTTCGGCACGAGCGCTGTCAGGGCCTCGATGCTCGCTCGCGCCTTGCTGGCCGCAACTCCCTCGAGCAGCTCGCCGATGAGAAAGAGAAACACGACCATTGCCGCTTCTTCGCCTGCACCAATGACGACGGCGCCGAGTGCCGCGATGGTCATCAGCATCTCGATCGAAAAAGGCGTGCCGGCAAAGGCTGCCATCACCGCTCTTCTGGCGATCGGCAGCAGCCCGACGAGCATGGCGAGCGTGAAGACCCAGGGACCACTCGCAGGAACGAATTTTCCGGCTGCGTAAGCGACGGCAAGTGCGATGCCGCAGGCGACCGCGAGACGGCCTTTCCCCGTTCTCCACCAGCGATCGGCGGCATGTCCGCGAGGACCGGCGGACGATTTCACAGAAACACCGTTCAAAAACGCGGATGCCCCGCCCTTCGGATGCTCGTGGCCGTGCCGATGTGCGCACCCGGCGTGTTCATGCGCATGGCCGCAGCAATCATGATCGTCTGCGTGCGGCAGTTCCGATTGCGTTAGGCCGTCCATGGGAGAAAGCCCGTAGCCGAGCCCGCCGACCTTTCGGATAATGACGGGACCGACAGCGCCTGTATGCCGGACCGTCATCGTCCCCATGGCCGCAGAAATCTTGACGTCTTCGACACCGGCGACGCGCCGCACCGCGGTGTCGATCTTTGCCGCACAGGAGGCGCAATCCATCCCCTCGACGCGGTATCTCGTTTCCCGAACATTGCTTTCCATTGCCTGCTCCATGCGACTCCCGAAGCAGGCTACGACCTCTAGCGACTAGAGGTGCAAGGCGGAAAGATGTCGCTGCACGGATTCCCTGTCTTCCGCTGGCGGTAGACGGATGCGGCTGCCGTCAGCAGCGCCGCTCGTCATTTACTGCCCCGGTGCGGGTCCTTGCCCGCAGCCTGACTGCTCTTCTTCGTTGCGTCGTCTTTTTTCGCTTGATCGCCTGCGCGGTTTCCGCCGTGCGTTCCCTTGGAACTTTTCGCGGTCTTTCCGTCCTTCAGATTGGTGGCCATTTTCGCCCTCCTCAGAGAGTTGGATTTACGAGGAGCGCAACCGAAGAACGTCAATAAAGTTCCGCGTGCTTCGGTCTGCAGCGAACGAGAGCCATCTGCGTTGACACTCCTTCGCACGGGCGAGCGCCACGGAACCAAACCATGAGCGGCCAGTTTGGATGGCGGGAAGCCAACGCGATTCCCGAAAAGAGGTAAGGCCATGAAAAATACCATCTTTGGCGTTGCAGTGCTGGTAAGCGCAGCTGCAATGCCGGCCCTTGCACAGACAGCATCTCCCTCCGGAAACACACCGGCCATCGCCACGCCCGGGACGCAAAACCCGGCGGCGCCGGTCGCCGGCGAGAACAGCTTCACAGAGGACCAGGCGAAGAAGCGTATCGAAGAGGCCGGCTACACCGATGTCAAAGGGCTGAAGCTCGACCACCAGGGCGTTTGGCGGGCGACGGCAATGAAGGACGGAGAGTCCGTCTCGGTCGCGCTCGACTTCCAGGGCAACATTACCGCCCTCTAGGCGGCGAAGCGCCCATCTGGGTCCAGAGGAGGAAAAAGAATGAGAACCATTTCAGGACTCTTTGACGACTACGACGATGCCCGGAAGGTCGTCAGCGAATTGGAAGGCGTCGGGATTCCCTCGGATAACATCAGTATCGTCGCCAACAATGCCGGCGATCGCTATTCCGACGTTAGCTCCGGAGCCGCGACAGGGGCGGGAGCGGGCGCCGGCCTCGGCGCTGCCGGCGGCGGTGCCATCGGTCTGTTGACGGGGCTCGGCCTGATGGCAATTCCGGGGGTCGGCCCGGTTGTCGCCGCAGGATGGCTGGCGTCGACGGCAGCAGGCGCTGCGGCGGGTGCCGTCGCCGGCGCAGCCGCTGGCGGCATTGTCGGCGCGCTCACCGATTCCGGCGTCAGGGAAGAGGACGCCCAGCTCTACGCGGAAGGCGTGCGCCGCGGCGGAACGCTTGTTACCGCAAAGGTGGATGATATGATGGTCGCTGAAGCGGACGCGATCATGAGGAAATGGAACAGAGTGGACCCATCGCTGCGCCGGCGCGTCTACACCGAAGAAGGGTGGACACGGTTCGACGAGCGGCTGGATCCGTACACGCTCGATCAGGTGCGGCGCGAACGGGAACGCTATCGCAGCATGATGCCATAAGGACTACCACGCAGTTCAGGAGCGGCCACCATGGACCGAGCGGCGGCCGCTCTTCAATGCCGGCGCAAACGCTCGCGGGGCGCTGCGCGAATGCATCATGATGCATGTTCCTCCTGACGATATCAATCGGGGCAGGCCCCGAGCCCATAGAGGAACTTCCGCAAGGCTGAGGTGTTGTCGTAGAAATCTCGTTCGTTCGGGAGAAAAGCATGACGTCAGCCATGCCGCCGCAGCCGGATGCCAACACGGCCGAGCCCCTCGCCCTGCCGCAACTCGTCAATGAAGAAGCCGAAGCCTTTGTTGCCGAAGCGATCGCGGAGCTTGTGCGGTCGAAAATTCCGTTTCTGATCGCGGGCACTTTCGCGGTGAGTGCCTATACCGGCATATCGAGGCCGACGAAAGATCTCGACGTGTTCTGCAAGGCGGGCGACTGCGCCCGCATCCTCCAGCACTTCAAATCCCTTGGATACGCCGTCGAGATCGAAGACGACCGATGGCTCGGGAAAGTGTTCAAGGGAAGGTTCTTCTTCGATGTGATCTTCGCCTCGCCGAACGGAACCATGCTGGTGACCGATGCCTGGTTTACGCATGCGGTGCCGGTAGAACTCAACGCCTGCCCGGTTTCGATCGTTTCGCCGACGGAATTGGTCTGGTCGAAATCCTTCATCCAGTTTCGCGACCGGTACGACGGCGCCGACGTGGCGCACGTCATCCTCAAGGCGCACGACCGGATCGATTGGACAAGATTGCTCGAATACATGGAAGCTCACTGGGAAGTCCTGTTGATCCATCTTCTCAATTTCCGATGGATATACCCTTCGGAGCGCAACAAGGTTCCGCTCTGGCTGATGGACGAGCTCCTGAGCAGGCTGGCGGCGCAACGCGACCTGCCGCTGCCGCAGACGAAAATCTGCCGTGGAAGGATGTATTCCCATATCGACTACGAAATCGACGTCAAGGAATGGGGATTCGGTGATGTCGGCGGCGACGGCGAGATGCGCGACGGAATAGAGGAACAGGTATCATGAGCAAAGTGAAGATCGCCGCCGTGGCGGACCTCCACGTGAAAGAGGACCGGTCGGTCTCCTACACAGAGCTGTTTTCAGAGATATCGCGCGTCGCGGACGTGCTCGTCATAGCCGGCGACCTGACGGATCTCGGCAAACCCGCGGAAGCCGAGCTTCTGGTCTCCGACTTGAAGTCCTGCACCATCCCCGTTGTCGCCGTTCTCGGAAACCATGATCACCAATGCAATGCGGTCGAGGAAATCTCGTCAATTCTCGTGAAGGCCGGCGTTCATCTTCTCGACGGCCAGACCGTCGAAATTGCGGGCGTGGAATTCGCCGGGACGAAGGGCTTCATCGGCGGCTTTGGGCGTCATATGTTGGGGGCGTTCGGCGAGGCCGCGATAAAGACGATGGTTTCGGAGAGCGTCGACGAGGCGATGCGGCTCGAAAATGCCTTGAGAACGGCCAAGACGCCGCGTGCGCTGGTGGTTCTGCACTACGCGCCGATTGCCGAAACGGTCGCCGGAGAACCCAAGGAAATCTACCCGTTTCTCGGCTCATCCCGCCTTGCGGAGACAATCGACCGTTTTGAGGTCAGTGCCGTCGTTCACGGCCATGCGCACAAGGGCGTCTATGAGGGGCAGACGCCGGGCGGTGCCCCCGTTTTCAATGTCGCCACGCATGTGGAAAAGCCCACCGGCCGCCCCTATGCCATACTTGAACTTTAAGTCTGCCTGATCGCGGCGACAACGTTGATCGGACGGACGAAGCTGCTCATGGCCGCAGCACGACCTTTACGCAGCCGTCTTTCTTATCGCCGAAGGTCTTGTAGAGTGTGGGACCATCATCGAGGCGGCCCCTGTGGGTGATAATGAAAGAAGGGTCGATCTCGCCGTTGCGGATGCGCTCGAGAAGCGAAGGCAGATAACGCTGCACCGGCGTCTGCGCCATGCGGAAAGTCAGCCCGCGGTTGATCGCCGACCCCATCGGGATCTTGTCCAGATATCCGCCATAGACGCCGACGATGGAAACCGTTCCGAAATTCCGGCAGCAATGTATTGCCTGCCGCAGCACGTGCGGGCGATCCGTTCCCATGAAGGTCGCGACCTTCACGCGGTCGACAAAGGAATCGAGGCTTGCCCTGCTGTCTGCCTCCGTCCCGACCGCGTCGATGCAGGCATCGGCTCCCCGACCGCGAGTGATCTCCATGATCCGCTCGTAAATACCCTCCTGCATGTAATCGAGGGTCATCGCGCCGGCCGACTCGGCGAGCCTCATCCGCTCCGGAACCGTATCAACCGCAATGACCCGTTCAGCGCCGAGCAGAAATGCCGAGCGGATCGCCATCTGACCGACCGGACCGCAGCCCCAAATGGCGATCGTGTCGCCCGGCTGGATGTTGCAGAACTCGGCGGCCATGTAGCCGGTCGGGAAGATGTCGGAGAGGAACAGCACCTGCTCGTCCGCCAGTTCGTCCGGAACCTTGATCGGCCCCACATCCGCATAGGGCACGCGCAGATATTCCGCCTGTCCTCCGCTGTAGCCACCGAGAAGATGTGAGTAACCGAACAGACCCGACGGCGAGTTGCCCCACAACTTTGCGGCCTTTTCGCGATTGGGATTGCTACGCTCGCAGCCGGAATAGAAGCCCCGCCGGCAGAAGAAGCACTCACCGCATCCTATGGTAAAAGGCACGACGACGCGGTCTCCGACCGTCAGCTTGGTCGTCCCTTTGCCCACCTCGACGACCTCGCCCATGGTCTCGTGGCCCAGGACGTCGCCGCGCTCCATGGCAGGAATAAGGCCGTTGAAAATGTGGACGTCCGAGCCGCAGATCGCACAGGCGGTGACCTTGATGATGGCGTCCCGATCGTCCTCGATCTTCGGATCAGGGACGCTCTCGCATCGGATATCGCCTTTGCCGTGCCAAGTCAGGGCTTTCACTTGGGCCTCCTTTGTCGAATGTCGCCCAAATGCAGGATTTCCGCGTCCGTCGAGGCAGGCGCAGCGCCCGCGTTGCGGTCCAGATCACGAGAGCGGATGCGGGGCGCAAAACCGCGCACACTTTTCCTCAGCCCCTCTAGATCACGATGATTTTAGGTCGGATCGACCTAAAATCATGAACGTGATCGATTCTAATGAGTTAGCGCGGGATGCGGGGCGCAAAACCGCGCACACTTTTCCTCATCCCGCGCTAGCTGCGATAGGGTCGTGTGCGGGGCATGCCACCGATCACAGCAGCGATCGCGAGACCGACGACGGCAACAGCCGCGACTGTCGCGATCGGAAATCTGCGCTTCGAACGCAGGCCCCCTTCGATGCCGCCCGGCACGGCCGGAGCTCTGAATAAGTTGCCGTTGCTTTTCGCGACCGGCGGCGCCTGCCTCAGATAATGCGACGTCAGGCGCGCCGTCAGCCAAGTCGTCGTGTTGGGCGCGAGGAAATGCGCGAAACGCGCCAGATTGGCCACCAGACCGACGGTGACCGACGGGCGTGGGTGTTCTGCGAGATGGACGATGGCGCGCGCGGCACGGCGCGGATCATAGACGGGCGGAGGAACGCTGAGTTTGCGGCCCGTGTAATTCGCACCATGGGCGACCCCGGGCGTGTCCATGAAGGTGGGATAGACGTCGCAGATATGGATATCGGGCTCATCGGCAAGCTCGGCGCGGAGAGCTTCGGAAAAGCCTCTCAGACCGAATTTGCTGGCGCCGTAGGCCGCCGCGAAGGGGGTGGCGGCGAAACCTCCGAGCGAGATCATGTTGATGAAGGTGCCGTGGCGCTGCTTGAGAAAGATCGGGATTGCCGCGTGCGCATCGTTGAAATGGCCGATCAGGTTGGTGCGGATAACCTGCTCATGAGCCTCGATGGGGGTTTCCTCGAATCGGCCGACCGCACCGACGCCGACATTGCTGAACCAGACATCGATCTTGCCGAAACTCATCGCCTTATTGGCCAGTTCCTTGACCGCGTCTGCGTCCGTCACGTCGGTCGGCTGAACCAGGACCTCGGCGCCCAGATCACGACAGGTCTTCGCCACGCGTTGAAGCGCTGCGGCATCGCGCGCCGCAAGCACGAGTTTCGACCCCCGCCGCGCGAATACCTCGGCAGCGGCTTGTCCGACGCCGGACGAAGCACCTGTGATAACGACCACTGCGTCTCTCAAGGGTTTCTTCATGGCGTCTCTCCATCTCGAACGCGCGTCTCGATGGAACCGCGAGCGGCTGAAGATGTTCCGCCGGCGATCGCCCTACCAGCAAGAACATCGCTCGCATCCCATAAAAACCGGAACAAACGCCGGGAGGAGCCGTTTTGGGGCGGGAGGCGTTGCGCATGGCACCGCGTTCGTTCTGGAAAGGATATCTGAAGCTGTCGCTGGTGACCTGCCCGGTGGCGATGACACCGGCCACCTCCGAAAATGAGAAAGTGAGATTTCACACTCTCAACCGGAAAACCGGCAATCGTCTCGCCAGCCAGTATGTCGACGCGGTGACCGGAAAGCCGGTCGACGAGGACGACGAGGTCAAGGGCTACCAGCGTGGCGAAGACGACTACGTGATTCTCGAGGACGAAGAGATCGAGGCAGTGGCGCTTGAGAGCACCCGCACGATCGATATCAGCATGTTCGTTCCGCGCGATGGCATCGAATGGATCTGGTATGACAAGCCGCACTACCTGACGCCCGATGACCCCGTCGGCGAAGAGGCGTTTTCGGTGATCCGCGACGCCATGGCTTCGACCAAAATGGTCGGGATTTCACGGCTGGTGATGTACCGGCGCGAGCGCGCAGTCATGTTGGAGCCTCGCGATAAGGGCATAGTCCTCTGGACGCTTCGTTATGGCGACGAGGTTCGCAGTGAAAAGGATTATTTTGGCCATATCAAAGAGAGCAAACCGGACGCGAAGCTCATGACGCTGGTGGAAAAGCTGATCGACGAGCGGACCAAGTCCTGGAATCCTGCCATGGTCAGCGATCCGGTACAGGATCGTTTGCTCGATATCATCGCTTCGAAAAAGAAGGGCAAGAAACGCGCGGGCAAAGCGAAGACAGAAGCAGAGACCGAGCCGCCCAGCAACGTCATCAACATCATGGATGCGCTGCGAAAGAGCATATCGTCGGAGGGAAAGTCGCCCAAGCGCCGCTAAGCCAGGGGTACCCTTCAATGTTCCGCAAAGGCTCTGCCGCTTCTGCCTTTCTTCTTCGCTTCTAGCGGCGCGGCCGCCGCGCGAAACTCCTCCCACGGATCGGCTGCCAGTGCTACCAGCCGCGTAGGTGTGTTGGAAACGGTAAAATAGGGCGGGCCTATGCCCTCGTTCAATTCATCCCAGGCAAGCGGCATGGATACCGCAGCGCCCGGCCGCGCCCGGGTGGAATAAGGGGCAACCGCGGTCATGCCGCGTTGATTGCGCAGATAATCGACCAGGATCTTGCCGCGCCGCTTCGATTTGGTGATGGTCGAAACGAACCGATCCGGACTGTCCAACGCCATGGCATCGGCGATTGCTTTCGTGAACGCCTTCACCTCCGGCCATTCGGCCTTTGGCTTCAGCGGCGCCACCACATGCAAACCCTTGCCGCCGGATGTCTTAACGAAGGATGCCAGTCCTTCGCCGGCAAGGCGCTCCCTCGTTTCGCTCGCGGCCGCGATGACGGCATTCCACGGCACGCCTTCGCCGGGATCCAGATCCATGATGATCGTGTCCGGGCGCTCCCAGTCGGCAGCGGTCGATCCCCATGGGTGAATCTCCAGAACGGCGGACTGCACCAGGCCGATCAGACCATCGAGATCGTCGATCGCAATCAGCGGCTCCTCGGATTTTTCCTTCGGGTCCTTGACCAGCACAATATTGGGATTGAGGCCCTTCCAGGCATGCTTCTGGAAAAACTTCTCGCCCGTTATGCCGCTCGGACAGCGCACGAGCGCCAGCGGCCGGCCGACGACATAGGGAGCGATGTAGCGCCAGACTTCGGTATAGTAATCCGCAAGCCCCTCCTTCGTCACACCTTCATCCGGCCAGTAAAGGCGATCGGGATGCGTGAGCGTCACCCTGCGGCGAGGCGGCTTCGGCAGTTTGGCCGCAGCTTTCGAGCCTTCGCGCATTACATCACTGGGGGCCTTGTCCTCCCTCAAACCCCGGAAGGAGGCGTGCCGCAGGTTGCCATCGGCGGTCCATGCGCCGAATTCCACCTCGGCGACAAGCTCGGGCCGAACGAAACGCGCCTGCCGTGCCTCGTCCGCCGTCAAGCGCTCAGAGAACGGGCTTTCCCGAATCCGCATGCCATCGAGGCGGCGGAAGAGTTCTTCGGCTACCGCACCCGTAAACCCAGTGCCGACGCGGCCGACATGTTCGAGCCTATCACCGTCATAGACGCCGAGAATGAGCGAACCGATCGCCCGGCGCGAAACGGTGGAGGGTACGTAGCCGGCGACGACGAACTCCTGCCGGGCCGAGCACTTCGATTTGATCCACGCCTTGCCACGACCGGGACGATGGCTTGCGTCCCGGAGCTTGGAGACCACGCCTTCGAGGCCAAGGCGGCAGGCATGCCGCAGCACCAGCGCGCCGTGCTCGTCAAAATGGTCGCTGTAACGAATGAGCCCCAACCCCGAACCAGCGAGCTTGCTGAGCAATTGCTTGCGCTCGATGAGCGGCAAGGATCTCAGGTCGAAACCGTCGAGATAGAGCAGATCGAAGACGTAGAAGACGAAGCGGTCGGACCGGCCCTCGCTGAGGTCAGCCTGAAGCGCCGAAAAATCGGATGCGCCCGAAGCGCGCTCGACAACGAGCTCACCGTCGATGAACGCGCTGCCGATCGGCATTGCCTGCAAGGCAGCAACGATGGCCTTGCCGAATTTTTCGGTCCAGTCCAGACCGCTGCGGGTCAGAAGCTTCACGCGGCCCGCCTCGATCCGGGCGAGCAGCCGATAGCCATCGAACTTGATCTCATGAATCCAGCGGGGACCGGTGGGAGGCGCCTTCATCAACGTCGCCAATGTCGGCTCTACGAACGCGGGAAGCGGCGCTTTCTTCGCCCCTTTGATCCGCGACAGATCCGGAAGAACCGGCGCCTCTCGCTCATCCGTCGCGGCCGGGCGCTTGCTCTTCGCCTGCGACCTGCCCTTCCTGCTGATCTTGCCGGTCTTCGACGACCATCCGGGCTCTTCGCCGGCCACCTCCTTTATATCCCGGCCGGTCTTCACCGATTCCGGCCGCTCCTCCAATATATCCGGCGCGCCTTCCGATCGCGCTGCATCGTCCTCGCCCTTGATCAGCAGCCAGTTCTCGCGCTTCTCACCGGGCCTGTGGTGCATCCTGACGAGATGCCAGCGGCCGCCAAGCTTCTCTCCCTTCAATTCGAATTCCATATGGCCCTTGGCATAGCCTTTGGCCGCGTCGTGAACCGGCGTCCAGGTTCCGCGGTCCCAGACGATGACTGTGCCGCCGCCATATTCGCCTTTCGGGATGGTGCCCTCGAAATCCCCGTATTCGAGCGGATGATCCTCGACATGGACCGCCAGGCGCTTTTCCCCGGGAACGAGGCTCGGCCCTTTCGTGACCGCCCAGCTCTTCAAGACGCCGTCCAACTCCAGCCGGAAGTCGTAATGCAGCCGGGTGGCGTCGTGCTTCTGGACAACGAAGCTGTTTCCGGATTTGCGCGCCCGTCTGCCCTTCGGCTCCGGCGTTGTCCCGAAGTCGCGTTTTTGGCGATAGGTCTTGAGCGTCGCCATCGATCAGCTCGCCTTTCGCCGTGAAGCACTTTCCTTGCTGGCTTTGCTGGCCCTTTTGGGTTTCGTCTTGGATGCCGCTGCAGGCTTGTGCATCAGCCCGGCGCTTTCGCGCAGCGCCGATATCAGGTCGACGACCTTCTCGCGCTTCGGCTCCTTCCGGGCGGCAATCTTCTTGCCCTCGAGCTTCGCCTTGACCAGCTCGGCAAGCGCCTCCTCGTACCTGTCATCGTATTCCTTTGGATCGAACTTGCCTTTTTTTGTCTTGATGATGTGCTCGGCCAGGTCCAGCATCTCGCCCTCGATCTTAAGATCGGGCACATCCGCGAAAGCGTTCTTGGCGGAGCGGACCTCGTAGTCGAAGTTCAGCGTCGTTGCGATCAGGCCCGGTCCGTGGGTGCGAATCAACAGGGTGCGAACCCGCCGGAACAGCACGGTGCGCGCAAGCGCGGCCACCTGTTTCGAGCGCATTCCTTCGCGGATCAGAACATAGGCCTCCTCCGCGTGACGGTCAGCCGGCGCAAGATAATACGGCTTGTCGAAGTAGACGTCGTCGATGTCATCGCAAGCGATGAAGGCGGAAACCGAAAGTGTCTTGTCGCTCTCGGGGACAGCAGCCTCTATCTCTTCGGGCTCAAGCACGATGAATTCTTCGGACGCCGTTTCATACCCCTTGACCTGGTCATCACGCTCGACCGGCTTGCCGGTCTCGCTGTCGACAAACTGGCGACGGACCCGATGACCCGTCGCGCGGTTCACGGTATGGAACGCAATGCGTTCCGAGGTCGATGCGGCGGTGTAGAGAGCCACGGGGCAACTCACCTCGCCGATCTTGATGAAACCTTTCCAGTTAGCCCTTGGTGCCACGGGCATATCTCTCCTTGTTCTTCGCGACCGACATTGGTCTGCCACGTCTAGGCTCGATGGTTCGTGAGCCCCTGCATGGCACCTGCACCTGACCACGTGACCGCATCTTCCGCGAAGGCTCCAAGGTTCCTTCCTTCGCCTTTGCGCGGCAGTTTTCGATGTAACCCGACGGCCGGACGAAATGTTCCGATCACCTATAGCGTGGCGCGTCTTTTCAGACGCACAAAGGTCGCTGTAGCACCTCGAATTGCTGCATCCTTAAATCGGCTCCGTTTTAAGGAAACATGCAGTAAGCGCGTTCTCCTTCCGAGCGCCGCGGGAGAGCCGCTTCCGCGGAACTCTCCCGGCCAGCAGCGGTTGGTCGCATGTCGATCGTGGAGATGTGTCATGCCTGGACAGAAGATATCGAAACATGTCGAGAATTGGCCGAACGAGTCCCGCGACGCCGCGCAACTGGTGATCAACCAGTACGGCGAGCCCGACGAGGTAACGGCAAGCCAATTGATTTGGCACAAGCCGGGGCCATGGAAGCGGATCGTGGCGTCGAAGACATTCTACGAGCACAACTTCCCCGCGCCTCACAACGACTCGGTGGAATCGGTAATCGACTATCGAGTTCCTCCGCAAAAGTTTTCCGAACTCGCAGAGTTCGACGGCAGCGTAATCGTGGAACGCACCGCCGGCGAAGTATCCGCGCGCTGCCATGACGAGCAGGCAAATTTTCTAGCGCTCAACCTGATGCATGACATCGTAACCGGTGCAAAGAATGTCGAGCAGGCTCGTTCCTACTATGCCAAGGAGTTCGCGAACTACCGACGCAAAAAGCCGACTCCATACATGGAGAAGCTGCGCTTCACGCCAGCGGAGCGAGGCGGGGCCGACCTCGACGTTCGCGTGCTAACGGACGAGGATCTCGCCGAGGCCAAGCGCGAAGGCGAGCAGCGCGGCTGACCTTGAGTCGCTCCTGTCCCAGTGGGAATAATCTCACTTCTGAGTAGAGATGATGTTGTCGACCCTGACGGTGCCGCCGATCACTTCTCGTTTGGCGCCTGCAGGGGCAGGCCCTTCTTCGGTGACGGTATAGAGCTTCTCGTTGCGAAAGGCGCTCGCCATATCGGTCGTAACGCCTTCCGCGGGCTTTGCGTCGATCTCCAGGAAATCCAGTTCAGCCTGCGAGGCGACGATGCGAGCATCGCCTGGGGATCTCGCCACCACAGTCACTTCGCCTTGATACGTGGCGTTCTGCCAGTTGGGGTCGTCAGGTGCCGCGAGCGGCGACAAGCGGTATATCTTGAGTTCTTCCTGCATGGCGCTCCTCGAAAGCCCCTCTCACTTCGATTGGTCGATCGCATGCGGCGAAGGCTGTCCTTCGGCGGGTGGCTGCTCGAGTGGAAAAACCACCCAGATCACTGCAATCAGCACCAGGACAAAAATCACCGCTGCTACTACGGAATTCGGCATCTCACCTCCGGCGATCAGTTGATGGCGTCCCGTCACCGGCGCCGCCTGAAAACCTAGACATCGGCTTCTCTTTTCGGAGCCAGAGTCGAATCCTGGCGAGTGTGGCCCCAATCGCCCAAGGCCAAAATTGTTCCGGCGGCAAAGCCTTGCCTGCTTGATATCCAAGGGCGTGCCGCTGCGGAACAATTCCCCAAGTCTTCGGTTGGAGCACGGCTAGTCATCCGCTTCAGAACGGAACCATCAAGCGGAAAAGATGCTCCAGATTCAAAGGACTAGAGCATCTTAGCGCGTTCGTTCCGAACGCGCGGACTGTCGGAAGGGAGGAACGGGCCATGGGTGCCGCGGCTGAACATTTGCAGGCATGGCTCAGGGATGCGCATGCGATGGAAGAACAGGCGATCACAATGCTCACCAGCCAATCCAGGCGGCTGGAAAACTATCCAGAGCTCAAGGCCAGGATCGACAAGCATCTCCAGGAAACGCGCGATCAGGCGGCAATGCTGGAGCAATGCCTGGAGCGCGGCGGCGGCGGCACCTCGGCCCTCAAGGATATCAGCGGCAAGATCGTCGCTGTCGGACAAGGCCTGAGCGGTCTCTTCGTCAGCGACGAAGTCGTTAAGGGGACGCTCGCCAACTATACGTTCGAGCACATGGAAATCGTCAGCTATAGAGTACTGATCGCTGCCGCCAACTATGCCGGCGACCAAGAAGCAAAGCAGGTCTGCGAAACCATTCTGCAGCAGGAAATCGCAATGGCCGAATGGCTCGAACAGCATGTGACGGATATCACGCGGACCTTTCTCGATCGGGATCAGCGCGATGTCACGGCAAAACATTGATGCGAGCGCCCTGAAAGGAGACGCGACATGCTTACGGATTATCTATGGCTTTTCGCGACGGCGGGTGGTGCCTTCCTCCTCGGATGTGCCCTTATGTACGCGGTCACGAAGCAGAAACCGCTTCCACCGGCCCTCAAGGAGGCGCAAGAGCGCAAGATAAAAAAGGAATACGGCCGTTCGTCCGAGGACGGAACCCGCTGAACGGACGTAACTCGGCGCGAGCTAGCGCGGGATGATGAAAAATGTGCGCGGTTTTCCGCCCGCATCCCGCGCTAACTTATTAGAATCGATCACGTTCATGATTTTAGGTCGATCCGACCTAAAATCATCGTGATCTAAGTCGCTTTGGTCGGGGAATGCTCTTCGTCGGCGCTTTTGTTACGACTTGGTGCCTTGGCACGCTGCCCGCAGAGCCGTGAGCGCTTCCGCCTCGGAGTGGCACAGAAGATTGAGCTCCACGGGCCGTCGAAGCGCGATCTGTATGTGGTGAGATCCGAACATCCGAATCAAGCCGCGACCCGGGAAACGCCCGTTGCCCGGGGCTCGATTATTCCACCGCGTGATCTTGCCGGGCGGGTTCCTGTATGCATGCGGCGTTCCGAGTATTCGCGAGCATTCTTCGTAGAACGCCTTTCTGTCGTTCGCCACATCACCGCTCATTTCCGAGGCCTCGCTGCAATGACGTCCGGCTGGCCATAAGCCGCTGCATCCGCGGGCGTTATCGAAATCGGCGGCACTGGCGAAGCTGGGATTGAGCCGAGGGGAATGTCCGCATCTGCAGGCGTTATTCGAGCGGGGCGGCTTCGGCAAACAAGCTTCACGGTCTCTTTGAGAATTTCGACCGTGATCTTTTCGCCCGGACAGCGATGGCTTGTTTCGGGCCGGCCGCCGCCCTGCGGAACGAAGCGGAAGTCTCCGTTTCGCCACGACAATCCACGTTCGGGATTGAAGGTTGCAGGCTGAGGAAAAAGACGAGGGTCGTGGGTCGTTCCATAGAGATCGAGCAGCAGCCAATCGTCTTTGCCGAGCGCGTGCTCCCGCCAGACGAGATCCTTTCTCAGCCGCGCGCCAACGAACGGAAAGAACGGATAGAGACGCCGCCCCTCCTCGACGAATCCTTCGATCTCCTCTTCGTGCCCGTCGCGGAACCGTTCGTGCCAGTCGGAACTGCGGGCAAGCGCCAGGCCCAGGAAAACGATCCAGCGGCTGATTGCCGCGATCGGACGCAGCAGGTTGAGAAGTTCGACCGCTGCGGCTTCCGTCGAAAGAGCTCGTCCGTCGGCGTCCCTGTAAAGCAAGCAAATCGTCTTCAGCACACGGTCCTCGCCTAAGTCGAGTGAGTCGTCGCGCACCGCCTCCACGATCGATACGAGCCACCGCTCGGTTCGCCGGCGGGAAATCAGCGCCAGACATGCCGATGGGCCAGGACGGCCGGTGTTGTCGATCATTCGTGCGAGGCTTTCCGCGAGCCTGCGGTCATCACGGCAGCGCTCAGGAATGCCGATCCAATCCGCCGAAGCTTTCGTCAGGATGAGATTGGCGACTTCGCGGAGATCGGAATGACCCGTCTCGCGATCGCCGAAGTGAGCAAGCCAGCGCTGGCGAAAGCGTTCGACGAGCGCGGCGACCGCGCCATCGTTCATCGCCAGGTGTACTAACATCGCTTTCCTCTGCCGGTGCATCTCGCCCTCGAGCTGCTGAACGCTGTTCTTGTCCTGAAGCAGGCGCAGCACGGTCCACGGTATCGATCCGACACGCGTGACATCGTCACCGCCGTAAAAGAGCTGCGCTGCCTCCTCCCCGCGCATGCAGAGGATGGGCCGAAGCATCAGCCGGGTTCGAAAGATATCGGTCCCGAGTTCATCACAGCGCCTCGATATGAAGGCGTAGCCCTCTCGAAGCAGCGCCAAGCTACTATCGAACGACGATGTGCGGGGTATCGACTTCATCAGAGGTCAGGCTCGCTTGTGCAGGTGCCCAACTTTCCCCCGCCCGGGATGTTCCCTGCGGCGTCCGCGAAGCCGGGCAGGCAGGAGGGGAACAAAAACGAACCGGGCCGGTTCTGCTGACGCGGCAGAAAGGAGCGCCAATGCCGTCTGAAAGGGAAAACAACCCCGCCCAGGTGCGCGGCGATATCCAGCGCGGATTGACCGGAGATAAGAAGCGCGGCTTCGACCCGGCCGCCGCACCCTTGGAAACCGACAGCGAGGCTGGAGGCGCGCCGCTTACTGCGGAAGAGGCGCAAATCGACAGAGCCGAACAGCTACGCAACAGGCCCGCCGACCGTTCGCTCGAATACGGCGATGCGATGCGACCGTTTGCGGATCTCATGGGGCGTAAGACAACGGCGCACCGATCACGAACGCTGCTTGTTCTCGGCGCCATTGTTGCGGCCGCCATACTTGTCTACGCCATCGCCGTCTCCTGGCAGTGACCCGCGAGGGAACATCCCGTCCGACATAGTGTTTAAAGAGGAGTGGCCCCGTCGCCGGTCCGCCCGCTGTCCGGCATGGCGCAAACCGCATTTGAGCCGCAACTGAATGGAGTGTTCGAATGTCTGATCATCACCCCCGGAAAAGGGATCCGCTTACCGAACTGACGGAACGGGAGAAGGCCGCCTACTTGCGCAGGTCGTCCATGCGGTTCCTCGAATGCGCCATCCACCTTTGCGCCACCCACATGCCGATTGATGAGGTGGCACAGGTACTGGAGGCGGAGGCGGAGCAGCTTCGGCGTTATTCCTGATCCGTAGTACTCGATCTCGCCGCCCCGTTAAACGTTGTCGAACGTGCCGAGAACGCGCGGCGGCGGCTCGGTCAAGTAAGGGCGCTCTCCGCGACGAACGAGGTAAACTTCCCGCTCGGGGTTGGCCTCTATGACAAAGCCGGAGCTGCGAAGCAACGCCTCGACGGCAGCCCGGTTCGGGATGAACCAGTTGGTCGGATCGTCGGCATAGCGGTGTTCCACGAAGAACAGCTTGGGAAAATCCGGACGATCGAAGATCTTCCAATCTGGAAAATCATAATTGGTCTCCAAAGGCGCGACCGTTTCCTCCCCGCGCTGCATGCACTGGAAGAGCATTTTGTCCGACACGACGTGTTCATAGAGCAGATCGAGTGCCAGCAGAGGATGGCGCAGGTGATAGAGAACGCCCATGAAAAGGACGAGGTCGAATTTTTCATTGAGCTGGCCCACGTCGTAGACCGACATCTGCCTGAACTCGATGTCTATTCCAACATGTTCGGCCGCGAACCTTGCTTGCCGCAAATAACGCTGGTCGGAGTCGATCCCAAGCACGCGGCCTGCATGGCGCCGCTTCATTTCCTGCGCGTAGAAGCCGGCATTGCAGCCGATGTCGAGAACGCTTCTGCCGTCGAGATCTTCCGGGACGATATGTTTGAAGGCCGCCCATTTCACCGCGGGATAATCCCCGAGGAAATGGTCGGGTGAAGTTTCTACACCTGCGATCCGCATGTTGTGGAACCAGGGGCCGAGAGCGGCGATCTGGCTCTCGATAATCGCTCGGTCCTTCGTTTCCTCAATCATGGTCAGAGGTCCTGAGAAAGGATGGAGGGCTGCGGCTGGCGCGCAGGACGGCGCACTCGATGCACCGGCCGCTCCATAGCGAGCGACTTCTGGAACCAGAGAATCGTCCGTGACAGCCCCTCCGCCAGTGGCACCTTCGGTTCCCACTTGAGGAACGTTTTGGCGCGGGAGATGTCCGGCCGACGCCGCTGCGGATCGTCCGGAGCCGGGGGCGCGTGAACAACGCGCGAGCTCGTCTCGACCGTTGAAAGCACCAAATCCGCGAGCTCCATGACGGTAAATTCACCGGGATTGCCGAGATTGATGGGAGCGCCCGGATTCGGCCTCCGGTTCATCAGCTTGATCAGGCCGTCTACAAGGTCGGACACGTAGCAGAAGGAGCGCGTCTGCTCACCGCTGCCGTAGATCGTCAAAGGCTCGTTTCGCAGTGCCTGCACGATGAAGTTCGAGACGATGCGACCGTCGTTCGGCCGCATGCAGGGCCCGTATGTATTGAAGATGCGGGCGACCCGTGCGTCGACGCTGCCGGTGCGGAGGCTATCGAAACACAGAGCCTCTGCCGCGCGCTTGCCTTCGTCATAACAGGCCCGCGGTCCGGTGCAGTTGACGTGACCCCAATAGTCTTCCTGCTGCGGATGCTCTTCCGGATCCCCGTAGACTTCGCTTGTCGACGCCTGCAGAAACAGCGCCCCGTTCCGCTCCGCCAGACGCAGCAGATTGCGAGTACCGGAAACGCTGGTCATCATCGTGTGGATCGGATCGGCCTGATAAAACGGTGGCGATGCAGGGCATGCCAGATTGTAGATCTGGTCGAGTGGTTCGTCGATTTCGACCTCGTCGCAGATGTCCTGCTCTATAGCGGTGAAATACGGATTGCTGCACAGGTGCGTCACGTTGGCAGGCGAACCGGTAAGATAGCTATCGACGCAGATGACGCGGTGGCCAGCCCGGACAAGCACAGTACAAAGATGCGACCCGACAAACCCGGCACCGCCGGCAACGAGAATCACCTTGCTGCGATTTGCTTTCTTTCTTTCTGCCATCGGCCGTTTCTCCTTTCGGTGCTCAGCCAGATTGTGCTGTTCGGAATGCTTCATTCCAAACGTCGTGCGGAGCGACGCTCTCGATCGCTGCGAGGAAGGTCTTGGCCCGCGCCGAACCGCTGTGCGTGGTCGCGATCCGGGCATAGGCTTCTTCGGCAAGCCTGCTGCGGCGGGAATCGTCGGGATTCGTCAGCGCCGAGATCACGTCGTTGGTACCGTATGCGACGACGGCCGCTCGTCCGGGCGGGAAAAAAGTCTCGATGCCCGGCCAATGATCGCTGATGATCGCAGTCCGGCAGGCTGCCGCCTCAAACAGGCGCACACTCGGCGACCAGCCAGCGGCGATCATGTCGGCGCGTGTCACATTCAGCGTGAAACGCTGGCGGCTGTAAAACGAGGCATGTTCGGAAGGCGGCAGATGTTCGATGTGCTGGACATTTGCAGGCCAATCGGTGTTGTCGGGATATTGCGGCCCGGCGACGACAAATCGCATCTCCGGTAATTTTCGCGCAGGCTCGAACAGCAGGCGTTCGAGCGTCGGCTGGCGGTCGGGGCTGAAGGTGCCGAGATATCCGAGATCCCATGTGAGCTCCTCGCCGGTATTGCGGTAGAGGTCGAGATCGACCGAACAATAGAGGGGCTGCGGGCGCTCCGCGCCAAAATCATCTCGCAAGCGATCGAGCGCCTTTCCGCCGGAAAAGGTAAAATAGACGTCGAAGATGGGGACCTGCCGCCGCGCAAGATATTCCTCGTCACCCCGTTCAAGCTTTGCGAGCGTCACCGGCGTGTCGATATCGTAGAAGCAAAGCCGTTTGGGTGCGAGATTCGCGACAGCATCTATGATGGTGACTCCGTCCGGAACATAGGAGCCGATCACAACGGCATCCGCTTCTCGTATCGTGCGCGCGTGGCGCGTGAGAAGCTCGTCGACGCTCGTATAAAAGACGATATTGCAGAAGTCCGGTTCCGCGAGATCCCGGTGGCTCGCGTACCAGGGCACGTCGCGTTCATAGAAGATGAGCTTGTGCCCGGCGGCGTGGACGCCGTGGAGAAGAGCGCGGAACGTCGTTGCATGGCCGTTTCCCCAAGACGAGGACAGCGAGAGACCGAGGACGACGATGTCGAGAGGGCGGCTCATTCGGCAGCCTCCCTCGGGCGCATCCTTGCGCGGAAAATACGGTCAGCCTCTGCCGCGCGGTGATCGTAGGTGTGCACTGTCAAGACACGGGCGAGGGCTCGCTTTCCAATCTCCTTCGCGCGCTCATCGGGGATCGCCATGAGATCGGCAACGTCCCGCCCATCTCTCGCCACAAGCACTTCTTCGCCCGGCTTGAGGAAAAGCTCGATGCCTTCCCAGGCATCCGTAATCAGGCAGGCACCAGCCCCTGCCGCCTCGAAAACGCGAGTCGCCGGGGAAAAGCCGTTCTCGGCCATGCTCGTCCGCGAGATGTTCAGCACGGCTTTTGGTGTCGCATTGAAGGCGTTGTGATCGCCGGTCGGGACATGGCCGATATAAGCGACGTTCTCCGACATCGGCTTGTCCTGCCATCCGGCACCACCCAGCAGGAACCGTCGACCCATGAGACGAGCCGCAGGATCGAGAAAGAAAGCCTCAACGCGCGCCTCCCGGTCCGGCAACCGATTTCCAAGGAAAGCCAGATCGGCGGCAAAACGCGGATCCGCAGGAACCGGATAGTGTGTCCGTGGATCGACGGCATTATAGATGGGAATGCATTCACGGGCGCCGATAGCGCGATAGGCCTCCACCACCGGGTCGCCGCCGCCATAGGTCAACACCAGGTCTATGGAGGAAAGCGCAAGCCGCAAAGGATGGTCTGGATCGGCGCGAAGCATGGCGAGGGTAGCAGGCGCGTCGACGTCCCAGAAAATCTTCAATGCCGTGGGGCGGGCGGCGGACAGG
The DNA here is from genome assembly GCF_029892045.1 of Sinorhizobium numidicum. Classification (NCBI taxonomy): domain Bacteria; kingdom Pseudomonadati; phylum Pseudomonadota; class Alphaproteobacteria; order Hyphomicrobiales; family Rhizobiaceae; genus Sinorhizobium; species Sinorhizobium numidicum. Next base: position 90,123 of record NZ_CP120368.1, on the reverse strand, counting down.
ACTTCGTGCAACAGCAGATCATCCTCGAAGCCGACGCCGCTTGCCTTGACGACTATATCGGCCTGAGCTGCCTGCTTCGCGGCAGCTTTGAGAGCCGGTATGCTTCCCTCATAGACCACGACCCTGCACCAGTCGGGCGCATCGATATCGCGGTGCTTTTGCCGATCGTAGACGTCGGGTTCATAGAAGGTGATCTCGTATCCCCGCGCAGCGAGCGCCCGGAGCAATCCGCGATAATAGGTCGCCGCGCCATTCCAGTAGGCCGAAACCAGGCTCGATCCATAGAAGGCAATCCTCATACCGCAGCCTCCTTCAAAATGGTTGGTTTGCGCTTGGCCCCTCCAGGGCGATAGGCAGCGACTATGTCGAGAAGCTCGTCGACGCGATGGCGGCAGGTATGGCGTGCTCGGATCGTCTCCAATCCAGATGCCACCATTTCTTCGGCGAAAGCCGCGTCGGAGAGAACCTTCCGCAGGAGGCGGGTCATCTCTTCGCCGTCGCGAGCAAAAAGGAAGTCCTTGCCGGGGCGGAACAGACCTTCCGCGTCGGTCCACGGCGCCGAGATCAGCGGAATGCCGCAGGCAAGCGCCTCGAACACGCGTATGGTCGGTATGCCGGGCAGTGCCTCGACATAGGGGCGTCGAGGGATGTGGACGGTCGCGCGACATTCGGCGAAGACGCGTGGAACGGCGGCATTTGCGAGCCAGCCGCCGTAGACGATGCCCGCCTTCCGCAACGCCGCAAGGGCCGCAACAGGATATCGCACTCCGCGCACCGTCGTCTTCAGCTTCAGTTTTCGTGCCGGCTCGATCAGGAAGGATGCGATCTCGGCGCTCCGCTCATCGTCGCCCCAATTTCCGATCCAGACGAGATCGCCCGTTTTCTCCACCTCCGGCATTGGATGGAACAGAGCGGCGTCGGCCGCTTCGTGCCAGGTATAAACATGTCTGCCCCAGCCGGAGCGAAGATAGCGCTGACGGAGCGCCTCGCCGAAAGCCAGGACAAAATCGTAATGGGAAAGATCAAGGCGGGCGATTTCGGCCTCGGCGGTGATGGCTCGATGATGAGTGTCATGAAAGGCCAGCGTGAAACGGCCGCCGTCGCGGCGTGCCCGCCCGAGGCGCGCAACCAGCGCCGGCTCCGTCCATTCATGCAGGATGACAACATCCGTGTCGTTCACCGCCGCCTCATGGTCGAAGTCCGCGTCGTAGACTTCGAACCGCAGCTCGGGAAAGTGTTTGCGAAAGCCTACGATCGGCCCAACTCCCTGGTCTTCCAGCAAATTGAGACGGCTCCACGAGTCGCTCGGCTCGAGTGCTGTCGCCTCATGGCCGGCCCGCAACAGCTCACGCATGACGCCGCGCAGGAAATGGGCGTTGCCGTGGTTCCAGTCGGAGACAAGGGAATGGGTGTAGAAGAGGAATCTCATCGGTCACTCCGCTGCAGTCATTCGGCGAGGCTCACGCACCGCCTGGCGGTAGACGTCGAGCATCGCATTGCGCTGCGCTTCGATCGTGAATCTGCGTGAACGCAATCGCGCTCGCCGGCCGAGTTCGGCCCTGAGGCGCGCGTCATCCACGAGCCGGTTGACGGCCGCAGCGAGTGCACCGGGGTCGGCCGGGTCGGCGAAAAGTGCAGCACCGTCCCAGAGCTCGCGATAGGTCGGGATGTCGGCGAGCACAAGCGCCGTACCCGATCGCGCAGCCTCGAGCGCGGCGAGACCGAACGGCTCGTAGATCGAAGGCGAGACGACGATCGCGGCCCGGGACATCAGCGCCATCGTATCGTCGTGGGCGAGTTCGCCGCGATGGTCGGCATGCTCGATCGTCAACCGCTGACCGCTGGGGCCGTCGCAGGATCCTGCGATGACGACGGGCCAGTGGATCGCCGCGGCAGCCCGGTCCAGTACGGCACCGTTCTTGCCCTCGTCCCACCAGCGGCCCGCTGCAAAAACGAAGTTTTCCCTGGCCTCGACATAGCCGGATTGCCGACTCGCATTGTAAACGACCGAGAGATTGCCGATCGGTCCGTAGCAGCGAGCCAAAGCAGCGGCATGGCTTCGGCTTGGCGCCAGAACCACGTCGGCGCGGTCAAGGCCTTGCCGGTTGCGTCGCTTCTGCCAGAGCCATTCCGGCGGCAAAGCGCTGGCGCGTACCGCCTCGAACCAGGTGACGACGCATGAGTGCGAAACCGCGACGACCGGTAGCCCATTCCCGCAGCTCGCGGCCTGAGACGGCAAGTTGAGCTGCAGCAGCTCGGCGGAATGCTTGATCGACAGCTCCGCCAGCCGATCGGGGACGATGTCGAGTTCCTCTTCATCGGCGACTGTCCAATCGAGCGGCGCATTCGTCCATTCAAGCATGCCGATGCGCTCGGCTTCACGTCGTTGCTGCTCGGATGGCGCAGGCCCGAAACCGACGAAGACAGTTTCCACGCCGGCGGTGCGAACAGCCCCGGCAAGATCCATGGCATAGCGCCAGACACCGCCGATCGCATCCACGCTCATGATGATGCGCTGCGGCAGCGGGGTGCGAGCCGGATCAGCTGTCAGGCCGGTAGGTTGAGGAGCGGCTGCGCCATGATCGCTCATGCGATGATCCTCCTCGGCTGGCGCAGGGCTGCGCGGGCGTGCACGCGATGCTCTACGAGCCATGCGTGGAGATCGCGGAGGCCCCTACGCCAAGCCATACGCGCTTTCCAGCCGAGTGCCTCCCGCAGGGCGCGCGTGTCGGCAACGAAGAAAAACTGGTCTCCCGCTCGCCACTCACTTTTCATCGTGGCGAGCGGCCGCCCCAGGAGCAGTTCGATCTCGCGCAAAACCTCGGCGACGCTGACAGCGTTGGCGGGGCCACCCCCGAGATTGAAGGCACGGCCCTTGAATCGGTCGATCGATCCGAGTACCGCACGGTAGGCGGCGACCGCGTCGCTGACATGGAGGATATCTCGGACCTGTTTGCCGTCGCCGTAGATGGAAATTCGCTCACCCGCGAGCGCGGAGAGGAGAAAATGGGCGACCCAGCCCTGATCCTCCGTGCCGAACTGCCTCGGACCGTAGACGCAGCTCATTCGCAAAACGGCAGTCGGCAAGCCATAGGACTTCGCATAGTCCAGCACGTATTGGTCCGCGACGCCCTTCGAGCAACCGTAAGGGGTGCAGAAATCGAGCGGCCGCTTCTCGCTGACGCCGAACCGCCTTGTTGTCTCGTCCGTCGGCATATAGCGCCCGTCGAGCTCCATCATCTCCATGTCGGCCAGTGCGCCATAGACTTTGTTGGTGCTTGCCAAGATGACGGGTGCGTTACGCCCGGCGCGACGCGTCGCCTCCAGCACGTTTATCGTGCCGCGCGCATTCGTCTCGAAATCGTCGATCGGCTGCAGGAGGCTCGTTGTCACCGCTGTTTGGGCGGCGAAATGGAAGACGGCCTTCGCCTCCCTGAAGACGGGCTCGATCGCGGCGAAGTCGCGGATATCGATCAGGGCGGCGTGGACCGAAGCGCCGTGGTTGCCCGCAAGCCATTCGAGGTTTCGCTCCACGCCGGCGCGGCTGAGATTGTCGAGGATGATGACGTCCTCGCCGTCGCGCAGAAAGCTGTCAGCGAGATTGCAGCCGAGAAAGCCGCTGCCGCCCACCACAACGATCGGGGCCACCCTCTTCGAGACCGACGGCGTTGCCAGCCTCTTGCCGGCGCTGAGAGCCCCGGCGCTCATGATACCAGCCCCCGCGCTTCCAATTGTCGCTTCATCTCAGCGCCGCGGTCGATGGCGCCGACGTTGCGGACCCAATCCGCGAAAGGCCCGAGCGAGCTTTCGAGCCTGAAGGCAGGTTCGAAACCAAGGAGTTCCCGCGCCTTGGATATGTCGGCGAAGCAGTTGCGAATGTCACCGGAGCGAGCCTTGTTCATGATATCAGGCTGAATCTCCGGCACGCCCATCGCTTCTGCGATGAGCGAGGCGACCTCGGCGATCGTGTAGGCCTGACCGCTGCCGATGTTGATGACGTGACCGGCCGCCTGCGGCTGCTCAAGCGCCAGGCGGAAGGCACGCGCCACGTCGCGAACATGAACGAAATCGCGCCGCTGCTCGCCGTCCTCGAAGATCATCGGTGGCTGTCGGTTCGCGAGACGCGAGGCAAAATTGGCGAGAACGCCCGTGTAGGGATTGGAAAGCGCCTGGCCCGCCCCGAAGACGTTGAAGAGACGAAGCGCGACAGCTTCGACGCCATATGCCTCGCCGAAGATCAGCACCTGACGTTCCTGAACATATTTCGTCAGCGCATAGATCGATGCCAGGTCGACAGGTTTATGCTCGTCGGTCGCGATCGGTCTCAGGCGCTCGCCGCTTGGTCCGACCGGATCCCATTGACCGGCCTTTACTCGCGCCGGCAAGCGCCGGACATGCGCGAAATGCTCGCCCGTCTCTGCCTCATAGAGACCTTCGCCATAAACGCTCATCGATGAAGCGACCACGATCCGCCTGATCGGCAACCCGATCATCGCTTCCAACAGGACGGCTGTTCCAAGATCGTTGACGCCGACGTAGCGAGCTATCTCGTACATAGACTGGCCGACTCCGACTTCGGCCGCGAGGTGGACGACGGAGTCGACGCCGGTCAGCGCGCTGCGCACCGCGTCGGCATCCCGCACATCGGCGCGGAGCACCTCCACTCGAGAGGGCATGGTGACTTTCGCGTCCGCATGGACCTGTTCATTCAGCACGTCCAGGACGCGCAATTCATAATTTCCGGAAAGAAGTTCCTCGACCACATGTCGGCCAATGAAACCGCAACCGCCGGTAACGAGAACCGTTGTCATAATGCACCTGACCATCATCAATCAGAGATAGAGACAAAGCTCCAACAAACGTGCGACGCAAATGTTCCTTCTTCTATGACTTCTTCTATGACATCTACGAAGCTAATCCCCGCCCGCGTCCCTTGAGGTACAAACCTCACTCCGCCGTCATGGTTCCATGCGGACGGGTATCTGCCAGGAACAAAAGCCAGAACATGAAGTTAACGCCGCGAGGGCAGCCGATCGCGATTCCTTCAATTCCGCTGCGAGGGGCGTGCGTTTCCGTCTTGGGCTGGCGAGAGCCTGGATATCGCGTCGGCCCGCCCAAAAAGTTGGTCTCCAGAGCCGGGAGGAAGGACATGGATATTGCGGCGCAGCCAAGAACCGAGACGATGTCGGCGGCAATCATTACCGGCCCGGGCAGGGTGCAGATCGAAACGCTTCCGCTGCCGGAGCCCGGACCCGGACAAGTCAGGATCAGGCTTGAAGGCTGCGGCGTCTGCGCCTCCAACCTGGTGCCCTGGGCGGGGCCGGATTGGATGCAGTTTCCGACGGAGCCCGGAGCGCTCGGCCATGAAGGATGGGGGACCATTGATGCGGTTGGCGAGGACGTGCGCGATCTCGCACCGGGCGACCGGGTTGCCGCGCTTTCCTATCACGCCTATGCGACGCACGACATCGCGGATCAGAGCGCGGTCGCTCGCCTGCCCGCCGCACTCGCCGGTGAAGCTTTTCCGGCCGAGCCGCTCGGTTGCGCCTTCAATATCTTTCGGCGCAGCGCCATCAAAGCGGGGGAGACCGTGGCAATCGTCGGCATAGGTTTCCTCGGCACTCTTCTGACGGAGATGGCAAGTGCCGCCGGTGCGCGTGTGATCGCGGTTTCACGCCGGCCGTTCTCGCTCGCTCTCGCGAGGCGCGCGGGCGCGAGCGAGGCGATTGCCATGGACGATCATTGGCAGATCATCGAGAAGGTGAAGCAACTGACCTCCGGCCGCTTCTGCGACTGCGTCATCGAGGCGGTCGGCAAGCAGTGGCCGCTCGATCTTTCCGCCGAACTGACGAAGGAGCGTGGACGTCTCGTCATTGCCGGTTATCACCAGGATGGGCCGCGGCAGGTGAACATGCAGCTCTGGAACTGGCGCGGCCTTGACGTGATCAATGCGCACGAGCGCGCTCCGTCCGTCTACATGCATGGCATTCGCGAAGCGATCGAGGCCGTGGTCGCAGGCCATCTTTCTCCGTTCCCGCTTTATACGCACAAGTTCCCGCTCGAACGCTTGGGGGAGGCCTTGGACATGACCCGCGATCGACCCGAAGGCTTCGTCAAAGCGCTGGTGATCTGCCATGAGTGACACCCAGCCGGTCGAATCGCTCGCACAAGGCACGGAACGGCCCCGGATCGGCTTTCTCGGCGTCGGGTGGATCGGCCGCGACCGGATGAAAGCCATCGTCGAAACCCGTGCCATCGAAGCGGCCGCCATTCTCGATCCCTCGCCGGAAATGGCCGCAGCGGCGCGCGAGCTTGCGCCCGAAGCCGAAATCGTCAGCTCATTCGAAGCGCTGCTCGACCAGAAGCTGGATGGCGTCGTCATCGCCACGCCGAGCGCCCTGCATGCCGCCCAATCGATCGCGGCTCTGGAGCGGGGCGTGGCGGTCTTTTGCCAAAAACCGCTCGGTCGAACGAGGGACGAAACGGCGGCTGTCGTTGAAGCGGCCCGGCGCGCCGGCAAGCTGTTGGCCGTCGACCTGTCCTATCGCCACACCAGCGGCATCCGACGGATCCGCGATCTGATCGTCTCGGGAGAGCTCGGCACCGTCTTCGCCGTCGATCTTGTCTTCCACAACGCCTATGGCCCCGGCAAGTCTTGGTTCTATGACAAGGCACTGTCGGGCGGAGGCTGCGTCATCGATCTCGGCGTGCACCTCGTCGATCTCCTTTTTTGGATGCTGGATTTTCCGGAAGTCGCCCGGGTGGACAGTAGACTTTTTTCGCATGGGTCACCCATTCGCCGAGACAGCGACGAGGTCGAGGACTATGCCGTGGCGACGATTGAGCTTGCCTCCGGCGTCGTCGCTCGGCTCGCCTGCTCCTGGCGTCTGCAGGCCGGATGTGATGCCGTCATCGGCGCGGATTTTTATGGCACCGAAGGCGGCGCCAGCTTCAGAAACGTTGATGGATCATTTCTCGATTTCATTGCCGAACGACACCGCGGGACACAGAGGGAATTGTTGGTATCTCCTCCGGATCGATGGGGTGGACGCGCAGCGGCGGCCTGGGCGAGGCGCCTTGCCGCCGGGGAAGGATTCGATCCAGACAATGAGGGGCTGATCGCCGTGGCTGACGTGCTCGACATGATCTACGGGCGATGAACGAGGCGGAACAGGCAAGTGGTTTCCGCGATCGTGATCCCGGTCTGGAGCAATGCATAAGCGCAGCATGCGTTATTCGGCCTGGCCGTCGATGATCCGCATCAGGCTTTGCGCATAGCGTGTTGCGGTCGCCTCCAGCCGCGGGACTTCCTCTTCGTCCGACGCCGCTTTGGCGGAAGTCCACAAGCCAAGTTGAAAGGCCAGGTAACAGATTTCGAGAATTGCCTGCAGCTCCCTGCTCACGGCGCGAGCGCAGCCTTCGGAGACGGCGGCGCGAAGATCGCTGCGTTCTTCCGCCGAAAGTTCGAACTCGATGCTCGCGCCCGCGATATCCCATGCGATGTCCTGACACCCGACAAGATCATGGGCCGCGCTGTGGTCGATCGAATCCGTCTTCATGAGTATTCCGTGCCCATCGACGAGCCATTCCCAGCGATGAAGCCGATTGTCCGTATCGACCGGCATCACAACGGCATCGAAGTGCCCGGCGTCGGAAATTCTTTCCTTCAGTCTGGATGCGGCCTCGGCACCCAGCACTGCCTCGGTGTTGAACACGGCCATCGCACATAATTCGGAAAGAGAAGCTCCTTTCACCGCCGCCGGCAGATGACGTGCCCGAAAGGCCAGATACCGGCCTACATGCCCAATGAGCTTTGCGCGATCGAACTTCGCCCCTTCGATCCTCCCGGCTGAGATCCATTTCTGAACCAGGAACCCATGGCATAGTCCGACGACCGGCGGCGCGAGGTCGGCTTCGGCAAGGAGACGCGCCTTGGCGAGCTTGCGCGGGCCTGTTTCGCCAAGCCCCGCAAACTTGACCAGCCACGGCCCGTCGGCGGTATGTGCAAGGAATTTCCTCCGCTCGAACCGTCGGTCGGCCGGGGGCCAGCCGCTCTCCTCGACGGGAAGCATCCGCCGCCAGGCTCCGCCGGAGAGATCCTCAAGCGGCCGGACCAGCGGACCGACCAGCTCGCGGATCCAGGACTCGAGGCGGTGGGCCGGCAAGGAGGGTCGGAGGACGAGATCGTCCAGGTCGACGAAGTGACGCGGCCTTGCCTCCCAGCGTTTACGATGGCGATCGCTCGCTTGCGGCCCGAGCGCTCCTCCGTGACCGGGAAAGAAATGGATGCGTTTCTCGCTGACGCCATGCTCTTCCAGCCAATCGGCGACGCCTCCGAAGGAACTGCCGGAGAGACCCGGTCCCTCATCGACAATGGCAAAATTCGCCGTCCGGTCGGCAAGTATCCGCTCCGTCAGTCCCGGACCGACCCCGATGCGCCGTTGAAACGGATGGCCGATCGGCCGCACCGAAACGGGCGCACGGGCGCCGATCGCTGCTGCGACCGCGGCGGACAGGCTGGTCCCTATGCTGCGAATGCCGATGACGACGGTATCCGCCGCAAGACCGGAGCAGGCGGCGGCCTCGATGTAACTTTCCGGATAAAGCGCATAAAAGGCATAGCCCTCCGCCTCCTTGACGCAGAGGGGCAAGGGAGATTTAAGGCTGCGGAGCAGTGTCGGTACATGGGACGGCACGAGCAGCGGCCCTCTAAAACCTTGCCGCCACGAGTGGGCGACGAGCTGCGCCAAATCGAGAAGGAGGCGCCCGCCGCAATCTTGCGCGGCGGAAAAGTCGTCGGCCCCGACGCTGTCGAACTCGGCATCGCATAGGCCCTGAACCAATTCACCGACCCTGATCAGGATGCGGACGAGCGCAGCGTGGCGGTCGACGCCGGGTGGCTGGCGCGCAAGGGCTTGCAACTCGGACGCAATCGCGGCGCCTATGGCGTCTGCGCGCTCGAAGCGCTTCGCATCGCCGTAGATCAGCATGCTCCTCATCCTCATCGGCTCGAAAAAATGCTGAACGCATGGACGAGCGGTTTCGATCCGTCGCCAACCTCCGGTGGCCATCAAGGAACCAATCCGCGCGGAGCGGGTTTGGCAAGCATTGTAGATGCTAGCGGGAGCGGCAGATATGCGATCGAAATCCATTCGTATCGGGCTGGTCGGGATCGGGAACTGCGCGTCTTCCCTCGTCCAGGGCCTGACTTTCTATCGAGATGCCAGCGAGGACGAGCCGGTTCCCGGGCTGATGCATGCGAATCTCGGCGGGTGTCGCATTCGCGACATCGAAGTTTCCGCGGCTTTCGACGTTGCCGCATCAAAGGTCGGCCGCGATGTAGCGGAAGCGATTTATGCCCCGCTGAACAATACCTATCGTTTCGCAGAGGTCGCTCCGACCGGCGTTTTCGTCCAGCGCGGCCGGACGCTCGACGGTATCGGACGATATCTCCGGGAGGAAATCGAAGAATCGGACGAACCCGCCGTCGACGTCTCGCATATCCTGCGGCAGAGCGAAACGGATGTTGTGGTCTCCTATCTGCCGGTCGGCTCTGAGGTGGCGACGCGCTGGTATGCGGAGCAGGCGCTTGCCGCCGGCTGCGGCTTTATCAACTGCATTCCGGTCTTCATTGCCTCGGACAAGTCGTGGCAAAGGAAATTCACCGAGCGTCGCCTGCCGCTGATTGGCGACGACATCAAGAGCCAGGTCGGCGCAACCATCGTCCATCGCCTGCTCGCCAATCTGTTTCGCGATCGCGGCGTGCGCATCGACAGGACCTACCAGCTCAATTTCGGCGGTAATACCGACTTCCTCAACATGCTGGAGCGCGAGCGGCTGGAATCGAAGAAGGTTTCCAAGACGCAGTCCGTCATCAGCCAGATGGACGTAACGCTTTCGCCCGGTGATATTCATGTCGGGCCGAGCGACCATGTGCCATGGCTTGCCGATCGCAAGTTCGCCTATATCCGCGTCGAAGGCACGACATTCGGCAGCGTGCCGCTCAACGTCGAACTCAAGCTCGAAGTCTGGGATTCGCCGAACTCCGCCGGCGTCGTCATCGACGCGGTTCGCTGCGCGAAGCTGGCGATCGACCGCGATATCGGCGGCCCGTTGATCGCGCCGTCGAGCTACTTCATGAAGTCTCCGCCCCGCCAATTCACTGACGCCGAAGCGCGCAGGCATCTGGAGGATTTCATCGCCGGCGACACGGGCGCTTTGTTGGGGGCGGCAGAGTGACGACCACGTTCTTTCTGGTGCGTCACGCCGCTCATGACAATCTCGGCAATTTCCTCGCCGGTCGAACCAGCGATGTTTCGCTGGGGAGCCAAGGCCGCGATCAAGCCGAGCGCCTGGCGACGCGTATGGCGCGCGAGAATATCGCTTCGATTTACGCAAGCCCGCGCAAGCGCAGCGAGGAAACGGCGGCCGCTATCGCCGCCGCCTCCGGGATAGCTCGCGTAGAAACGACCGATGCTCTGGATGAGGTGGACTTCGGCGCCTGGTCCGGCAAGACTTTCGAGGTGCTCAATGCCGATCCGCTCTGGGGTCGATGGAACAGCATGCGCAGCCTGATGCGCGCTCCGGGCGGCGAAACTATGCTGGACGTACAGTCGCGCATAATGGATCTGATCGCAACGCTCGCAGAACGCGCCGAAGACAGAAAAGTCGTCCTTGTCAGCCACGCTGACGTCATCAAAACCGCCGTCTGCCACATCCTCGGACTGCCGACGGATGCATGGCAGCGCTTCGATATCGCGCCGGCCTCAATCTCGATCGTCGCGACGGGGGACTGGGGCGCCAAGGTTCTGACGCTGAATGAAATCGTACCTTGAAAGAGCGGGTGAGGCACCAGCATATCCCGAGAGACGCAACCGAAGACAAATGAGGCGGTATATCGGAGACCACTTATGATCGAAGCCGCGATGATCTGGAACGAGCCGAACAACAAATCCCATTGGGATCCTGAGATCGACCCCGACTGGAGCCGCTTTGCGCATATGGCAAAATTGGCTGCGGACGCGATCCGCACCATCAATCCTCGTCTCAGCAGGGTGCTCGGCGGCATTTCCCCGATTGATCCCGCCTTCATGACCCTTATGAAGGATTATGGTGTGCTCGACCATGTCGATGCCGTGGCCGCTCACGGTTTTCCGCTCGACTGGAATCTTTGGCAGATACATGAATGGCCGCAGAAGCTCGATGAACTACGAGCCGTCACGGATCTGCCGATCTGGGTGAGCGAGGTCGGCGTATCGAGCTTCGGCGCCGAAGAGGTGCAGCTCTGGGGGCTAAAACGAACGGCGGAACTGCTGAAGGGCACGGCGGAGCGGATTCAATGGTACAGCCTCTATGATCTGCCGCACACCTGGGAAGTGACGACCCGCCACAAAGAAGCGGAAGGCTCGTCCTACTATCGGCATTTCTATATGGGCTTGTTGCGCGAGGACGGCTCGCCGAAGCTTGCTCTTGACGAATTTGCCCGGCAGACACCGGACGTCGGTCTGGTGCAATGGTTCCATTTCGAGGACCCTCGGCTCGACGAGGCGGTTTCGTGGATGAAGCGGTTGGGCGTGACCTATCTCCGCACCGGCCTCTCCTGGGCCGACCGGTTCCGTCCAAATGCGCTTGAATGGTTCGATCGCCAGATGAAAGCTCTCGAAGATTTCGAGGTCACCATCACCTTCTGTTTCACGCCGGAGCATAGGGGCTTGGCGCCGCACCACACCAGCGCGCCGATCGTGCCGGAGGAATTTGCCGAATTCTGTGCCGAGATGACCGCCCGCTATGCACCGGCCTCAGCGACATCGATTGATCGAGCCGGAAACCGTCAACCGTTCTCATCCTCGTCGCGACGTCCCGCGCCGACCATCGCTCCGAGCCACCCTCGCGAATAGGTGATAGCTTGGTAAAGGGCGAGCACAGCTCGGGCCCAGCGAATGTAGAGCCTCGGCGTGCCAAGCAGCCGGGAAAGCCAGAACATGCGATGGCTCCAGGCGCTGATCCGAGCGCGCATCCAGTAGATCAGCATGCGTCTGGCGGGCAGGCCCCGGCATCGAGGCGCGACGCGTTTCTTCGGCTGCACTCCCAAACGTGGCCAGCTCAAGCGAAAGGAGAGGCCCTCCCGCCGTTGCCTGAAGCCGGCGGCCTGCGTTCGGACGACGAATTCGCTGTCAACCTCCGTGAGCTCCAGCCGGCCCTCAGCGATGGCACCACTGATGACGCCGTGCAGCAGAGGAGAGCGAACGACGACGACATTCGTGCCGCGACCGTCGGACGAGTAAGGTTCCACCCAAGCGTCCCCGAACGAAATGTCCGCGGTTTCCGCCGTGACATCGTCGCAGAAGTTGCAGGCTGAATTCTGGAAAAAGCCGGCACCCCAGTCGCCATCGGCGAGATGCCACCAATCCTTGCTGCGAGTACGCCCATCTTTGAGGCGCAATTGCGCGGTGTACCAATTTGCCGGTCTGCGTGGGTCTTTAAGCCTATAATCCGCGCTCTCCACCGCTTCCATCGTCGCACCCATCTGCCATGCGAAGCTCTCGACGAAGCGCGCGCTCTTCATGTGTCCGCAGAAGAGGCCGAGCGTAAAGACAATGCGCTCGCGAAGCAGGGAATCCTGCATGCGAAGGAGATGCACCGCCTTGATGAAGCACGGGATTCCGACGATCGCATAGCGTCCCGGCCAGGCTTTGATCTCGGCAAGAACTGCCGAGAGTTCCACGGGGTGATAACGCGACTTTGCGCCTCCGCGCACGTCCCCGGTCGTGCGCGATATCTGGTAGCGGAAGAGGTCGCCGCGGTCATCCGAGACAGCTACGGGGACCACATGAGCGACGCCATCGACCAGCTTCCGGTCAAGAAGCTCAGCCGCCATCCAGCTTGCCATACCTCCGGAACTGCCGACGGCCCGAAAGTCTTGCTCGCGCACATAGCCGACATAGGCGGCCTCGAACCGGCCGATCAGCGGGTCACGGTGTTTGGCCGAGGGAAAACGCTCGGCGGCAAGTTCGTCTTCATCATGGGAACGTGGCGAGAACGGGCAGATATGCGCGAAACCCGGCATCTCGCTTTCGGCCCGCCTGCTGGGTGCGGCCGGCTTGAACTCGCCATAGCGGTCGAGCCGCATTCGGGCTGCGTTACCCGGTATCTGCGCGGCACAGGCGCCGCAGCCGATACACAGGCCGGACTTCACGATCTCCTTTGGACCGAGCGGAACGGCATCTGACGGCGGATCAATTGAGGACATTGTTCAAATACGTCCTCGAACGCAGGCGAAGGCTCGCCAGCTGGTCTGCGGTGACCGGATCCGGAGCCCCGCCAAGGAGCGCGTCATAGTCCGCCTGCGGCGTCTCCTCCGAGACCACGTGTCGCTCCGCCCGTACCATCTGCGCCAGATCGTGGATCTTGTGGCAACGATAATCGGAGAGGACGCAGACGAAAGGCTTGGTGTTGACGAGCGAAAACACGCAGCCGTGAAAGAAGTTCGTGGCGATCGCACGGGCGCCCGCAATGAACCGGGCGAAATCATCGGGCCCTGCGTCGATCCATTGGGCATCTGCCCAATCGTTGCGGTATCCTATGCTGACGACGGAGACGGAATGCGATGCCGCAGAGCGGCGAACCGCCTGCTGAAACCAGTATGGAAACGAGTGCCCATAGACGGCGAGATAGGACGAGACGCAGCTGTCGTCCTGACTGCGCGGGATGGTTTCGGGAAACTGGAGGCAAGGATCGAGGACAAGTGTGGGTTCGAGCCCGAGCGCGTCCTTTATGATACTTCGTGAATTCTCGTCACGAACGGAAATGTCGTCGAATTTCCGCAGGCTGTCCGCCCAGTAACTCTCGAGCCCCTTGGACGCAGGATAGCTGCCGAATGTTGCAGCGTAAGATGCCAGCCGGCGCGCCGCGAGCCCTTCGCCATAGAACAGCGGATATCCTCCATACCAGGGATGACGGAGATTCCACACTTCGTCGCTGCCGACGATGACGAGATCGAAGTCTTCAAGATCGGCCGGATTGTCGAGCGCGAACGGAGGGGTAAGCGGAAGCGACGCAAAGGCCTCGACAAACTTCCTGATCTTCGACGCATACAGCGGAAAATCCTCACGCTTCGTCCCCACCGGCAGGAGCGGTTGCAGCGCGCAGCGCCACTCGGCGCGGCGAATGCGATCGGAGTGATGATTGAGAATGACAGGATCCGCTCCGTACGCACGAAGACCATCGACCAGGCAGCGCGTCTGCCAGAACGATCCGTAATTGATGCATTGATGAAAGGTCAGCACACCCAGTTGATGCAACAGACGTACCTCTTCGCGGACGACTCAGGCACCTAACGAGTTGCGTCAAAGCAGGTTCCGCCACGAGGGACGGACGGGCGTTTTTGTGTGCGGCGCGCACGCCATGGGGTGCTCGCCGTCTGGCATATTCTGGCGATTGCTTGGAGAGACGAGCTTCGCGGCTAAAGGCCAGTGATGATGCCGTAGAAACGGCGCCTGTTTCGGGAGCTTCAAAGCGGGGCACGAGAGTGGAAGTCATGAAAGCGCCTGCACCTACGCCCACTGATGACGCCGGTTCAAACTGCATTGACTCCAGCATCGCGGCGATGGCGGCCTTCGAGCTTTTGCTTCTACGCTGCTTTTCCGGGCGACTTTTAGGTTGCCGCTGTGCGGCGGGTTTGTTCGGCGGCGGTTTTCTGGGGGCCGGCTGGCGGATTTCCGTCGTTGTGAAGCGTTTGCTCGAGAACTCAGGAGGCCGAGAACAGCCGCCTTGTCTATCGTATCGGTATCAATCTCGGTTACATCATCGTTGACGGTGAGGACATCTATGGTGACGGGGTCAATGTCGCGGCGCGCCTGCAATCGCTCGCCGATCCCGGCGGCGTCGCGATCTCCGGTATCGTATGCGAGCACATCGGCAGCAAGTTTGCGGCCGAGTTCGAGGATTTCGGTGAACATACCGTGAAGAACATCGAGCGGCCGATACGGGTCCACATGGCGCGCCTCGGACATTCCATGGCGCGACACGCCCCGGACATGGCCTGCTGCGGCGGCAACCTCCACAAATGGCGAAGGCGCGTCGATCGCAGTCCTGCCGTTCACCAACATGAGCGGCGATGCGGAGCAGGAATACTTCAGCGACGGCATCACTGAAGACATCATCACCGACCTCTCGAAAGTGTCAGCGCTTAGCGTCGTCGCCCAGATTCGAGCTTCGTTTACAAGGGACGCGCGATAGACGTGATGCAGGTGGGACGGGAGCTCGGCGTAGGCTATTGCTGGAAGGCAGCGTGCGCAGGGCGGGAAACAGAGTACGCATCGCGGCTCAGGGATGCCTTGCAGAACGTCCGCAGGCTGGATCGGAATGACGCCATTCAGCCGCGGCTCTAGGCCTGCAACATCGCTTACATCTGCCGAACGCGTCCCGGCTGTGGGCACCGGAAGCGCCATTGATCTAGCGCTGCGTGCGGAGATCGCCGCGGGTGCCCGCCGGCTGCCCTCGTAGCGAGACAGTCAATCTCCCTCGAGGGTTGGCTTGTCGCTGCGCATCTGGCGCAGCATGTTCCGTCCGGCGGCGAGCATTTCAAACAGGAACGCCACGAGCGAGCCGATGAGCGAGACTATCGCCCCGCCGAAGAACCAGAAGAGATTTTCCTCGCGGAAACCGAACGCGAGCGCACCAGCCAGCAGATTCAGGATCGCACAGCCGGTACAGATCGCAGCCAGTGTCCCTAAGCCGACCGCTATCTCCAGGGCGAGCGTCCGTCGCCGCAGATAAGCGAGTTGCGTGCGCCGCGCCTCGCTCTGCTCGTCCTTGTCCCCCACCTCATTCACGCGATCCGATACCCGGCCGAGCCTAGTCGCGTAGACGCTCACGAACCCGGCCGTCCCGGCAAGGAGAAAGACAGGTGCGAGGGATGTTTGGATGATCGACGCAAAATCATCCACGATTGGTGGCGGCTCCATGCGTGCCCTTCAGATTTTTGGCGCGTCTACGACGGGTCAACAGGGGCGGCCCTAGAATCGCACCACAAGCCCGAGGATCGGGCCCTGCTGCACGACGTCGAAGACGAATCCGTCATTGCTGTAGTCGACCCCCAGGGCGCGGTAGCCGGCCACGGCCGAAACGGTGTCGCTGAACCGGTAGCCGATCGCCGCCGCGACGTCCCAGTCCAGATCCGCACCGCCGGCGCCGACAAGCCCCCATCCGGTTAGGTAAATCTCGGGCGTGAGCGCATAGGTGCCGCGAAAGCCGGCCAACCCGTCCACCCAGGTCGCGTCGTCCGTTCTGGAACGCCCGTCGAGAATACCGCCCCTGAAGGAGAGCTCGCTTTCGACGGACCAGACGCGCAGGCCACCGACGACATCCAGCCGCGCGGAACCGTCTTCAAAGATCGCATAGCCCGCCCCAAGCAATCCCGCGAAAGTCTCGGACGAGAGCTCGACGTCGGTTGCAAGAATCCCCCTCGGGGTACCAGCTTGGCCGGAGATTTTCGTGTACATCACGTCGCCGAAAATGCTGTAGGGGCCGTAACGGGCCTCACCGATCGCCATCGCGCCGAAATCGAGATGATCGAAGATGTCGCTGAAGCTGGCGTCGACATGGGCTTTCGGCAATCCGAACTGTGCGACGTCGCCCGAGAGCCCCGCCGCCCAGAAATAGGGTGCAAAGGAGAACGTCCAGCCGTTCTCGGTCGTGGTCTGTTGAACCTGCGGCGTCATTGGCGAATGGATGTCCGCGGCGATAGCGCTGCCGGCGCACAGAAGGCTTCCGACGGACGCCAGAGTTCGAATGAGGCAAGATGTCATTATTCCCCCGACAAAAGTTCGTTCCGCTGTGAGGCGCGAATTCAACTCTCCGGCGTGATCATGATCGCGCGCCGTGATTCGGCCAAACAATTTTTGACACGTTTCGTTAGGCGTCATTACCGGCTGCAACTTCCAGTCCCCATCTGGCTTCTGTCGCTGCACGCGGCACCCGTCGTGCTTTGCGCCGCCTGGCCGGAAGGCGCGACCAGCGCCTCGACATGGTGGGCATAGTTCTGCCGGGTGTGCTGGTCGACAACGGCAACCGGAGCGGCAATGACCAAGGCGGTCGCGGTTCCGACCGTCTGCGCCGCCCCGGCGGTTGCCGCGACGATGTGATCGCCAAGCCCCAGCCGGCTGTCGGTCAATGTCTGGCCGGTTGAAAGGCGGGTGCCGATCAGTTGCACGATCTCGGGTGATTCCGCGAACTTGCTGTGGTGCAGTTTGTCGCCGGCTTTGACCTTGGTGAGATCAATCACCCCGATGTTGTTCGCTGCCAGTTCCTCCTTGTACGGGGACTGCTCCGGATCGATCGCTCCCAGGCGGGAGACATTGCCCCAAACCCGCCTGGAAACAGCGAGTGCACGATCATCGCGCGAAACGAACAGCGTGAAACGCGGGCGCTGCCGGCCCATGTCGGCGATCTGCGAGCGAAAGACGTCCACATCGACATCGGGTGCTGCGAGCATGACGTTCTTGAACTTGGCCGGCAGCCCGTCATTGCGGATGGCCATCTGGCGCAAGGACTCCAGCGCCAGCCAGTTGCCCATCGAATGCGCCAGGACTGAGACTTCCTTGACCTCCGGATCGCGCGCCAGATACTGGAACAGGTTTTCGACGGCATTGCGCGTGTAGTTGGCGCTTTCGCGATCATAGCCATAAGCGAGAAGACTGCCGCGCGACGGCCATGTCGCCAGCACCGGGACACTCCGGGCACCCGAATCGTGGACGATCTGGGCGAAACGGAAGACGGCATCCTCGAAATGGTTGTTGAAACCATGGATGAAGACGAGAACGCTGCGGTCCGGGCTCCTGCGCACGGAACTGCTCAGCCACTTCTCGGCGGCCGGCCGGTCGACCTCCGCAGCCTTGAGCGTTGCGAAATCCGTGGCCGGATTCGGCGGAAGCCTGCGCGGCCAGGCGACCTCGCCCTCCTTGCGAACCTCGTCGGGCGGGATCGACACGGTGATCTCCGCAAAGGCCGGATGAAGCGCACGCTCGCCGCTGAACATTTCGCCGGGGTTTTCCGAGCGGCCCCGCATCGTCGCAACCAGCATCTCCACCTTGTTGGCCGACGGTGCCGCCGCCACCGGCTGCAGCACGCCCGTGGGGCGGCTCGCGCATCCAGGCAGAAAACCTATCAGAGCCGCGGCCACCAGAATGCCTTGAGCCATCTTGATAGACGGAACGGGCTTCGTGCGGACCGGCGGATGGTGACTTTTGCTCACGGGTTTTCCCAGTGCCGGCGCCGACAAGGTGCCGTGGCAACGCTCTTGGTGATTGGTTGCGAGCAGTCCGCTTTTTCCGGCTGACGATGGAACCTGTACCGCCAGCGGAAAAACGGACGCTCGCGCTTCTCGGCACGCGCTCACTGAGCGGTCAGCGCTTGAACAGCACTGGCCTTGGCGACCGGCGGTGGGTTCCACTTCCCGATCAGCGCGTCGGCCTTGGGTCCGTAAAGTCGCATGGTCAGGTTGAACGACCCTTGCGGAGCCGGAAGCCAGTTCTGTTCCTTGTCCTTCCCGGGACTCTCGTGCTGGAAATAGAGATCGAGCGAACCGTCGCCATTGTACTGGAACGGCATCCAACTGCTGACCGCGAAACGGTTGAGGGGATTGGCGACCTGGAAGCCCTGATCGTCATACAGCGTAATCGACCAGAAGCCATTGACCGGCGGGATTTCGTGCTTCTCGAAATGGATCGTGTACTTGTTCCTGCCGTCGAGCGGCTGGCCGTCTTTGTCGGCGAGGTTGAGCGGGTAGATGGCGTCCTCTGGCAGGTTGGCGCCAAGGCCCTGTTGCGCAACGATGGCGCGCTTGAGGTAGTAGTTGCCGTAGACGCCCATCGTGTCGGTGTTCATCGACCAGCCATTATCGACCCGTGCGAGTGTCTTGACCTTCCAGGCCATCAGTGCCTGGGCGTCCTGCGGCACGGTGGCGAGCGCCTTCTGCACGATCGGATCAGCCTTTGACAGATCGAAGCTCTTGCCGGGTTCGATGCCGATGCGCTTCATCCGGGCAAGGATCGGCTGGTCGGTGATGTGCGGAGGATGAAGCTTCAAGAGTTCGGCAGCGTAAGCGAAATAGTCTCCAGCCGAACTGGTATCGACCTGGATCTTCGGCGGTGTCTTCATGTCGATGGAACGATCGATCTTCACCTCGGCCGGCTTGGCCTCCTTCCCCCACTCCGACAGCAGGGTGATCTGGTAGCCGTCCTGGATTTTATGGACGGCGTCATAGTCCTGCGGGCCATCGGTCTTGGTGCGACCAATGATCCAGACATAGGGTGTCGGCGCGTCGATTCTCTGGGTTCCCTGCGGCAGCTTGAACTCGTCGAACTTGTCCCGCAGGTCCGGCCGCCAGCCGCCAGGGGCGACGAGAAAGTGGCCGGCCGCCGTTCCAGTCGTCCGCCAGCCGGGTGCCGCAAAGACGTTCGTCCACATATCGAGCATCGGCAGCAGATAGAAGCGCCCGCCGGTGTCCGGGGCCGCGACCACCACAGGCTCCTTCGTCAGATCGAGCCAGGCGCTTGAATATAGCGTGTCGAAATTCGGGCGGACGACCACCTTCATGTCCGCCGGCGGAAACTCGAGGACGTTGTTGAAACTGTTGGGCGGGCCGCCGACCGCACCCGCCTTAGCTTCGACGTTTGTTAGCTGCTTGCGGGTGATATCCATCGATATCAGCGGATAAAAATAAACGTAAGCGTCCACGCCGATCGCGTGGGCCTCTTCCTCGGTGATTGCTTCGGCAGTCCATGCGTCGGCAATGGGACAGGCGGTAAGACCGGCCGCGAGGACAACTGTCGCGCCGAGTCTGCTGAACAGGGTCCAGTCCTCGATCAAGCTCATCGAATGCATTTGAACTCTCCATGGTTTGTTGGGATATGACCTGTTAGTTGCGTACTCTTCGGGCGGGGGGAGTGAGGCCACCCCTTTCATGCTTCCGGCTACGCCTCGCCGCGATCCAAGAGGAGCAGCCTCGCATCGTTGATCGAACAGAACCGACTCGTTCGCGGCTGCTTTCGTCGCGCCAGGCCCGAGCCGCCTACGGGCATCGATACGAGATGATGTTGCCGTAGGCATCCCTGACCGGCACGCACGCAGGCGCATAGTAGGTCGCGGCAGCCGCGCCAGCGTAAACGGCTCGCCGTGTCGTACGGCGCGCGACGCCGGCGTAGCTGATGGGCGTCAATGGTCGCCCAATTCGGGCTTCCGCCTGCGATACGAGGTCCGCCGGCCGTTCGGGAAGGAACACGCCGCTCCAGAACAATGCGAAGGTGCCTGTACCAATTGCGAGTACGAATGTTGCAGTTCGATGAATAGCCATCCCACTACTCCTTCAGCGCTTCTGCCGGAGCCGGCAGTTCGCCGACATCAGCCAATGCCGTGAATTCGACGGATTTCGCCCGCGCAGGCGGATTAAAGGCGAACGTCTTCGCGTCAAGCGATGCATCCGTATCCCAGTCCGTGATCCGCAAGGTGTACTGCGGCGCCGCGGCCAGCGTCTTGCTCGTGATGACGTATTTCCTGGGAATCGGCGTGGATCCGCGCTCCACCCAGAGCTGCCAATCCGTCTCCTGGTTGCGGAAGGCCAGGTGCTCGCACTCGACGCCATCCACGACGCTGTGGCCGATGTACTTGGCCTCGATCACACCGGCGACGAGTTCGTCATAGATGTTGGGCAGAAGCAGGTCCGCTCCTGGCAATTCGATATGGTGTTCGGCTCTCAGCCGATCGATCATCTGGTCGATCGACCCCGGTGTATCGAGTTGTGCGAAGGTATTGCTGTCCCTGCCGAGCAAGCTGGCGGTCTTTCCGTCGAAAACAAGTTCGACATCCGTGTATCCCCCGGTCCGCGTCGCTCGCAATTTGTCGGGGCGGCTCAGCCTCATCTCGCCCGAGGAGGCGAACTGCAGCTTTTCCAACTGCGGCGTGATCACCTCGATATCGACGTCATACTGCAACAAAATATGCTGTCGGCCCGTGACATAGTCCGACATCGCTTTCAGGATCTTTTTCGCGTCCGCATCGTCAGCGCGTGTCGGCGACCAAACCGCTACGACGAGCAGAAAGGTCAGTGACGTAAGTCGTGCCGTTCTTTCGAAAGGCGTTGCATGGTCGGTCATTCGGCAAGCTGTTCACTGCTGCCTCCTCTTGGCAAATCCGGGCCGCAGCCCAAACGCTCTCCTAGGCAGCGGTTTCTAGTATGAAGTTTAATCGAGCACATGTAGCATCACGTAAGCTCTGCCGATCCCATGCGCTCGCAAGCCCGGATTTTGTCCTGTGGGCAGGCGTCTTCCAGGTGCGGAACTCGCCTCCAAGGGAACATGATACGCCCGATCGGCCTACCGTATGGGAAGGCCTGCCTTTGCTAGCCCGTCCATGAAATGGGCTTGGTCCTCGGGCCGATGGATGCGCAAAGCAACCTCGCGGCGGATATTCTTCAGAAGGTCGAACGCATTGGTCTCGATCCACTGCCGTTCGTTGGTAGCCTCCGCCGTCTTTTGCAGTTGTCCCAAGATGGCCGCGGCAATGAAATGATAAAGAGGGTTGGCGCGGACATCGGCCGCTCTGATCCACTGCTCAGCGACGACATAGTCTTCCTGCATGTAGGAGCATAGGGCGAGTGATGCCTCGAAGTAGCCGAGCGGTCCCGGATTTCTGCTGACTGCTCCCGCGACGAGTTCACAGCCGCGCTTCCATTCGCCCGATAGCGCCAAACGAAGCCCGTATTCTGCGCTCAGTTCAGGGTCGCTTGGGTTGATCTCAAGTGCCCGCGCGCCGATCTTCAACGCTGTCTCGACGTCGCCGCGGAGGAAGAAGACCAGCATCTCGGCCTGCAGACCGCGCACATTCTGCGGATCCAGCTCGACGGCGCGTCTGGCCGCGTCCATGGCGAGATCGACCGGCGGCGAAGCGGGAGCGTTGAGCCGGTATCGGAACCGGAACTGATCGATGTAGGTGAGGGAGAGCAGCGCCCAGGCGGTCGCATAACCGGGAAATCTCTCCACTGCCCGTTTCAGGCAGCCCTGAACCGAGGCATGCGTCTGCGGATTGAGATCGGCGCGATAGCCATAATACGCCAATGTGCATCGATAGGCTTCCCAGTCGTCCGGCGCTGCGTCTGCGGCCTTCGACGCGTCCGCGCGAAAAATGACGCCATAGGGCTGTGCCAGGGCGGTAGCGACCGCGCGCGCTACGTTGGTTTCAAGATCGAGCAGGCTCCGGGCCTGCAGGCTCTCCCCATAGGTTTCCGCCCACAGAACCGAACCGTCGTCGCGATTGGTGAGGCGGCTGGTCAGCAAGAGTTTGTCGCCGTCAAGCCGCACGCCGCCCGAAAGGGCATAGCGCGCGGACGACGTGGCGCCCGAAAGCGTTTCGCCGGACAAACCCGAGGGGCTGCCGGCGATCACGGCGATCTCCTTGAACTTGGAAATCTGCTCGATGACCTTGTCGGTCAAGCCTCGCGCGACGATCTTCGAGCTGTCGGTTCCCGACAGGTCCTCGAACGGCATTACGATCAATCGCGGCACATCCGGTCTCGCGCGCACCGCATTCGCCGTGCCGAGCAGACCATTCGCCGGCTGATCGGCACGCCAGAGCGCAACAAGGGCGATCACCGCCAGGATGAGAACGCCAGCAGCAGCCAGCAAGACCGGTCTCCAGCGACGCTTCCGCCGCTCACCATTCTTGTCAGCCTCTTCCGTATTTTCAGCGTTCGCTTGTGCGACCGGGCCGCGATCGTTCCGGCTGAAAACCGGGACGTATCCGCCTTTCGGCACGCTGACAATGATCGGATCATTCTGGCCCGCAACGAGGTAATAGCGTTCAAGCGCCCTTCTGATGCGCCCTGCTTCTATTCGAACGACGGGATCATTCTGTGCATCGAACGACGAGTCGCGGCCAAAGACCTCCACCGCAATGGAGAAAGCCTTTATCCGGTCCCCTCGTCCGGCCACGACTTCATCGACGATATAGGTAAGAAATCGGTGCGCTCGCTCGGGCACATCAAATTCCGGACTCGTCTGAATCCGTTTCAACTGTGCGCGAATGTCGCGTTCCGTCGGCGATGAGGTTGCCGCCGCCGGGTCGACGTCGACTGAACGGGTCTGGACCATTGCATTGTGCCCCCAACAGGTCGCCGCAGGTTCAATACCCGCCGGATATTCCCGTTTGCTCGCGTAAATTACATCCCTGCATTGATTTAAAGCAATATGATCGCACTTGAATAATTTCAGGTTGCAAAGGCTACACTAAAATGGGCCGGCACTCGGAGAGCGGTGGTGGGGGAACCAGGTTGCAAGTCGCGACTCGGCATTTCCCTTCACGAGGCCCTCAGATTGAGGAACTGCTGGAGCGGGACGAGAATTTTCGTGGCATGTGCGACGATCTTGCCGCCGCCGAAGAGGCTCTCGCAACCGTCGAGCACTTACCGGAGAGCCTCCGCGCGGCGCGACGCCGCGAATACGAGGATCTTGTCGCGGATCTCGCCAAGGAGATCGCCAAAGCGCTGCAGCGGGCGAACGTCTTCCTGATTCCGCGATCACCGAAGCACTAGCGTGGGATCAGGAAGGCAGAATGCAAATGACGGCTACCAATGCCCCAGAAATCGCCGCCGAGCTGAGGCGAATTCTTCGAGGAGATCCTGCGATGAAACGAGGCATCCGCAAGTGGATCTTGGGAGTCGCCTCGCTTTCCTGCTGGCCGACATCGCCGGCGTGGCGATGCCGGAACTGTCCTTCATCGCGGACGCTCAGGCGGTGGTCGGCCGACCCGCAACGCCCGGCAGCGTCGCAGGCGTGGCACGGCGCACCACGCGGCGGGTGATCCGGCGGTCCACCGTCTATGTGAGCACGTTGCCAGCGGCCTGCGCGAAAACAATCGTCAACGGCACGGTCATCTGGCGGTGCGGCGGAACCTACTACCAGCCGTATGGCGGGCGCTATGTCGTCGTTTACATCGATTGATCAACTGACGGGCAGCAATGCAGGGGATGGCGGAGCTCGGCTACCCATGGGAGTGAAAAGATGATCCAGACAAGATCATTGCATTTGGCAGTTCATATCCGGGCAACCGACGACCTTGCCGGGGCCGCATCCGCCTCCTCCATTCAGGAGCGAACCGCGCCCGAGCCGTTCACCAAGGATGAACTGGTCTCGCCAGCCTCGCCCGTTCCCCGGCAGATCGCCGGGGCCGAGCGCTTTCTTCTTGACTGCTGAAACGCCTGCCCGTGCAAGCAGCGCGGCGCGAAGGGCCTTCATAACAAGTATTATCTGGGATCGCAGATATGGAAGAAACGTTGCATCCTGCGGCATTGGGGCATTTGCCGGCGTTCATCACGGCTCCGGGAGAGACGGACGTTCTGATGAACGTCATGACCGTCTTCGTGGTGCTGCTCATCTTCCTTATTGGAGTGCTGTATCTGCGCCTGCACGCGCTGCCGGAACACATGGCGTACGGCGCCAACAAGGTTCAGTTGCAGCTCGTGGCCGTTCTGTCGCTGATTGCGCTGTTCACGCACAACCACCTGTTCTGGATCGCGGCGCTGCTGCTGGCGCTGATCGAGTTTCCGGACTTTTCGAGCCCTGTGAATTCGATGGCCGACTCGCTCCGCAGAATTGCCGATCGAGACGACAGGCCGCTGGAAACTGTGCCGGCGGAACTTCGCATGGCGCCGGCGAAGCCTCAACCGATCGAGACGGAACCGCAATGGACACCGGTCTCACCGGAATCATCGGCCAGCGACAGTCTGTCAGAGCGGAGGGGGTGAGCGATGCTGGAATTCATGATCTGCTCCCTGCTGACGATCCTGCCTGACTTCCTCTTCCGCCGCTACGTCCAAGGCAAGAGGATCGGCCGGGAAATCAATCTCTATTCCATGTGGTTCGAGCTGCGTTGGGGCATCACCGCCTGCGTCATTCTCACGCTTTCGCTGATCACGCTCATTTTCTACTATCATCCCTCGACGAAGAACGTCACGGCAGCCTTCCGCACGGTCACCATCTTGCCGGAGTCAAACGGGAGGGTGGCCGAGGTGTTCGTCGGCATGAACGAGAAGGTCGCCGCCGGCACTCCGCTTTTCCGCCTGGACAATGCGGTGCAGCGGGCAGCACTTGAGACAGCCCGCCGGCGCGTGGCCGAAATCGATGCCGAGATGGCAGTCGCGCAAACCGAACTGGCGGCCGCTGACGGCATGATCGCGCAGGCGCAAGGCGCCTACCAGCAGGCGCAGGACGAACTCGAGGCACAGCAGGAACTCAATCGGCGCAATCCGGATGTGGTGGCAAGACGGGAGATCGAACGACGCCAGGTGGCAGCGGACGGCCGCAGAGGCGCACTCGACGCCGCCGTCTCGAACAAGCGGACACTTGAGACGAAGATCGCCTCGCTGCTGCCGGCGCAGAAGGCGAGTGCCGAAGCCGCCCTTGCCCAGGCTCAGGTCGAGCTCGACAAGACCCTAGTGCGCGCCGGCACCGCCGGTATAGTCCAGCAGTTCACGCTGCGGCCGGGCGACATCGTCAATCCGATGGTCCGCACGGCCGGCATCCTCGTGCCGGATGATCGCCGGATAGGTCTGGTCGCCGGCTTCGGCCAGATCGAGGCACAGGTGATGAAGCCCGGCATGATCGCCGAAGCGACCTGCGTCGGCAAGCCTTTCGCCGTCATACCGATGGTCGTCACCGAGGTCCAGGAGGTGATCGCCACCGGGCAGGTTCGTCCGACCGATCAGCTCGCCGATGTGCAGCAGATGGCGCGGCCCGGAACGCTGACCACCTTCCTCGAGCCGCTCTTCGACGGCCAGTTCGCCGGCATCCCGCCGGGAAGCAGTTGCATCGCCAACGCATACACCAGCAACCACGACGAATTGCATTCGCCGGACATAAGCACTGGGCGCTGGCTCTTCCTGCATCTGGTCGATACCGTGGGGCTGGTGCACGCCATGATCCTCAGGCTGCAGGCCTTGCTCCTGCCGGTCCAGACGCTGGTTCTGGCCGGGCATTGAGCTGGGGGTCGCCGGATGCTGTTGATTATACCGCGGCCGCCCTCTCTCACGGTCGCCCTGCACAACGATGTCTCCGCTGGCCAGGTAATCGCGGCCGTCGGGATACTGGGCGAAGGGGTAACGGATGAGCGCTGTCTTCAGGCATGGTTGCAGAGATAGCCTTTACGCCTCGATCCTTCTGTTTCTCCAGCTCGTGCTTGCTGCACCTCTGGCCGCTCAGGAACCGGCGACCGTCGCGCCGCCTGCAAAGATCCAGCAACTGATCGAGCTGCTGGATGACCCGGAAGTGCGGCAACGGCTTGCTGCCAGGCAGTCCGCCACGCCGACGGTGCGGCTACGGCTCCACCCGCGGGCGTCGCTTCGCGATGGGTCGCCGCGATCAGGAACCATCTCATCTGCATGCGCGATGCCGTGCCGCGGATCGTGCCGGAGTGGGTGGCGACGAAGGACCGCATTGCGGCGGACATGCAGGGTCACGGCACGATGCCCATCCTCAGGGGCTTCGCTCTCGTGCTCCTCATCGGCTACAGCGCCGAGTTCCTGTTGCGTCATATCCTGGCGGCTGGTGCGCTTGACCCGGAGGTCAAACAAAAAGAGCTCCTCGGCGCTTGTGCGGAGGAGCTCGATAGAAGCGACTTGCGATGCAAGTCTCGTTGGTTGCGGGGGCAGGATTTGAACCTGCGGCCTTCAGGTTATGAGCCTGACGAGCTACCGGGCTGCTCCACCCCGCGTTATCGGTTGTCGCTTGTTGCGGCGTGTCTGTCCGGCCTTGCGCCGGTGCTGTGAGAGAAGATGTTGGTTTGTTTGTCTTGCGTTTTGCAGACCTGGCAGCGACCTACTCTCCCGCGTCTTAAGACGAAGTACCATCGGCGCTGGGGCGTTTCACGGCCGTGTTCGGAATGGGAACGGGTGCAGCCACCCCGCCAGAACCACCAGGTCGGCAAAGCGCAAGATTTGGCCGGCAACGCAATCTTGCTCTTTGCTGGCGCGGCTAGCTTGTCCTTCTCGCTTGTCGCTCGAAGGGCAGCCGCGCTGGCCATACAGTCACCCTTTTGAGGGGATGCACCGTCGGCCCAAGAACAAGTTTCGCATGCGTTGCATGGCAAAACCATATTGAGAAGCTGGCGAGGTTTGCACCTCTTTTTGAACACGTCTTTGACGGCGCCTGTGGCACTTGCCGGAGCTTTGGCTCCGCAAGGCCAGCGGCCGTCGCGCCTTTCGGCGCGGCCCGTCCGGAGCGCGTTTGGCGCGTCAGGACAGAACAATAGCATCATCAAACTTCGTTTGATGAGCATAGGCAACAAGAACGATCAAGCCGATCGAACGATTAGTACCGGTAAGCTTCATGCGTTGCCGCACTTCCACACCCGGCCTATCAACGTGGTCGTCTTCCACGGTTCTCAAGGGAATACTCGTTTTCAGGTGGGTTTCCCGCTTAGATGCCTTCAGCGGTTATCCCTTCCATATATAGCTACCCTGCTATGCCCTTGGCAGGACAACAGGTCCACCAGAGATATGTCCATCCCGGTCCTCTCGTACTAGGGACAGATCCTGTCAATATTCCTACACCCACGGCAGATAGGGACCGAACTGTCTCACGACGTTCTGAACCCAGCTCACGTACCGCTTTAATTGGCGAACAGCCAAACCCTTGGGACCTGCTCCAGCCCCAGGATGCGATGAGCCGACATCGAGGTGCCAAACAACCCCGTCGATATGGACTCTTGGGGGTCATCAGCCTGTTATCCCCGGCGTACCTTTTATCCGTTGAGCGATGGCCCTTCCACGCGGGACCACCGGATCACTATGACCGACTTTCGTCTCTGCTCGACTTGTCAGTCTCGCAGTCAGGCGGGCTTATGCCATTGCACTCGACGAGCGATTTCCGACCGCTCTGAGCCCACCATCGCGCGCCTCCGTTACTCTTTCGGAGGCGACCGCCCCAGTCAAACTACCCACCATACACTGTCCCGGATCCGGATGACGGACCGCGGTTAGACATCCATGTCGATAAGGGTGGTATTTCAAGGACGGCTCCACAGGAACTGGCGTCCCTGCTTCAAAGCCTACCACCTATCCTACACATGCCGACACGAATGCCAGTGTAAAGCTATAGTAAAGGTGCACGGGGTCTTTCCGTCTGACCGCAGGAACCCCGCATCTTCACGGGGAATTCAATTTCACTGAGTCTGCGTTGGAGACAGCGGGGAAGTCGTTACGCCATTCGTGCAGGTCGGAACTTACCCGACAAGGAATTTCGCTACCTTAGGACCGTTATAGTTACGGCCGCCGTTTACTGGGGCTTCGATTCAGAGCTTGCACCCCTCCTCTTAACCTTCCAGCACCGGGCAGGCGTCAGACCCTATACGTCGTCTTGCGACTTCGCAGAGCCCTGTGTTTTTGATAAACAGTCGCTACCCCCTGGTCTGTGCCACCCCATCCTACTTGCGTAGAAAAGGGTCACGCTTCTTCCGAAGTTACGCGTGCAATTTGCCGAGTTCCTTCAACGCAGTTCTCTCAAGCGCCTTGGTATGCTCTACCTGACCACCTGTGTCGGTTTCGGGTACGGTCTATATGGTGGAGCTATTTCCTGGAACCGCGTCCCCGCCTGGACAATCCAATAAGTCCAGACAGGTCAAGCGATCCGTCACTACCACCAGGCCCACGAATATTAACGTGGTTCCCATCGACTACGCGTGTCCGCCTCGTCTTAGGGGCCGGCTAACCCTGCTCAGATTAACTTTAAGCAGGAACCCTTGGTCTTTCGGCGAGAGGGTCTCTCACCCTCTTTATCGTTACTCATGTCAACATTCGCACTTCCGATACCTCCAGGACCCCTCACGGGTATCCCTTCACAGGCTTACGGAACGCTCCGCTACCACGTGCTTGCGCACATCCTCAGCTTCGGTGCATGGCTTTAGCCCCGTTACATTTTCGGCGCAAAGACCCTTATTTAGACCAGTGAGCTGTTACGCTTTCTTTAAATGATGGCTGCTTCTAAGCCAACATCCTGGTTGTTTTGGGATCCTCACATCCTTTCCCACTTAGCCATGACTTGGGGACCTTAGCTGGAGGTCAGGGTTGTTGCCCTTTTCACGACGGACGTTAGCACCCGCCGTGTGTCTGCCGACTAGTACTCCTCGGTATTCGGAGTTTGGTTAGGATCAGTAAGACGGTGAGTCCCCATAGCCCATCCAGTGCTCTACCCCCGAGGGTATTCGGTCGACGCACTACCTAAATAGTTTTCGCGGAGAACCAGCTATTTCCGAGTTTGATTGGCCTTTCACCCCTAGCCACAAGTCATCCCAATCTATTGCAACAGATGCGGGTTCGGTCCTCCAGTTGGTGTTACCCAACCTTCAACCTGCTCATGGCTAGATCACTCGGTTTCGGGTCTAATGCGACATACTAAGGCGCCCTGTTCAGACTCGCTTTCGCTACGCCTCCACCTATCGGCTTAAGCTTGCATGTCACACTAAGTCGTTGACCCATTATACAAAAGGTACGCCGTCACCCTTGCGGGCTCCGACTGTTTGTAGGCATCCGGTTTCAGGTTCTATTTCACTCCCCTTGTCGGGGTGCTTTTCACCTTTCCCTCACGGTACTTGTTCGCTATCGGTCATGCACGAGTACTTAGGCTTGGAGAGTGGTCTCCCCATGTTCAGACAGGATTTCTCGTGTCCCGCCTTACTCAAGGACAATGAGTGTTCTACGTGTAAGGGGCTATCACCCTCTACGGCCCGCCTTTCCAAACGGTTCCACTTCATTCCTCATTGCCACTGGCCTGGTCCGCGTTCGCTCGCCACTACTTGCGGAGTCTCGGTTGATGTCCTTTCCTGCAGGTACTTAGATGTTTCAGTTCCCTGCGTTCGCTTCTTATCCCTATGTATTCAGAATAAGATACCTTTCAACAATGCTTGGAAACCTAAGCCGTGCTTTCGCACGGCTTAAATTTTCCAAGCATCTAAGGTGGGTTGCCCCATTCGGAGATCCATGGATCAAAGCTCATTCGCAGCTCCCCACGGCTTTTCGCAGCGTATCACGTCCTTCATCGCCTGTGCATGCCAAGGCATCCACCAAATGCCCTTCTTTCA